>NZ_JASEFJ010000003.1 GCF_030019085.1 Methanoculleus sp. | reverse complement strand
ACAAACTGGTCTTCGTTGATACTGCTGATAAACCGATAGACCGTGTCGGCTGAAGGAATATGGACGATGTTTGCAAACCGACGTAGTTCCGCCCGGTTCCGAAGTTCGTCCACCATGTAGGTGATATCCACGGAGAAGAAGAGTGCCATGAGCATCAGTCTTAGTATGGAACCTGTATTCGCGACCGGCGTTAGTCCGGCTTTTGCCATCTCTTGCCTGGCCCGGCGGGAGGTCGTCACCGAAAGAACACGTTCTAGTAGTAACCACTTTTTGTCTTCAGGATCTATTATTAGTGGAGACTTCATTCTCCTATCACTAAAAGAAGGGTTCTCCTTCTAGTACGATCAATTTTACGGTTTTAATCTGCCGGAATCAGAGATCGGGCTTAATGGTGAGTGTACTTTTGCAAGGGGAGCGATCTTTGCCCCTCAGAGCGCGAATCCAACGGTAAAATAAGGCTGGAGATCCTGATGGCTTTGGAGGGGGCTAATATTCCTTATCGCGTTACTCTCTGCGTTCTTTCCGCTCTCAACCGATCTCTACCTTCCCCCCTGCCAGGGATGGCAGATCTCTTTGGCGTCCCCGCCAGCCTGACGAACCTGACCCTGATCCTCTTCTTCCTCTTCTTCAGCCTCGGCCTCCTCTTCTGGGGACCCTTCTCTGACATGTACGGTCGTCGTCCGGTCCTCCTTCTCGGGCTTGTGGTTTACATCATAGCAAGTTTTGGGTGCGCCGCATCGTGGGGCATCTGGCCTCTGATCGTGTTCCGGATCCTCCAGGCTGCGGGAGGTAGCGCCGCGTCCGCGGTCTCGATGGCGATGGTCAAGGATCTCTACGAAGGGAGGAGACAGGAGTCTGTGCTCGCTATCGTCCAGTCGATGGTCGTCATAACCCCGGCGGTCGCTCCGATTCTCGGGGCATCCATGCTCCCCTACACCTCATGGCGCGGTCTCTTTCTGACGCTCGCCTTCATCGGTGTTGTACCGTTCATTGGCGGCCGGTTGCTCGAGGAGACTGCCCCATCGCGATCGACCGGTAGCGTGACAGAGGCGGTACGCAGACTTGGGGTTGTTCTCTCGAACCCGCGGTTCACATACCTTCGTGTTATCTTCTCGCTTGTAAGCACAGCATCGCTTGCTTTTGTCCTGGCGTCGTCCTATATCTATCCGGAGGGCTTCGGGCTCTCTGAACAGTGGTACAGTCTCTACTTCGCCCTGAACGCCGTTGCTCTAATATGGGGGCCGTTCCTCTACCTCTGGCTCACAAGGCGCGTGAGCCGCAGGAAGATCGTCGCTGCCGGGTTTGCCGTCATGGCGGTCAGCGGTCTGCTTGTCTGCCTCTTCGGGGTTGCGGGGCCACTGAGATTTGCACTTGCCCTCTTGCCCGCCTCTCTCATGGGGAGTTCGGTGCGGCCGGAGGGTGCGTTCCTGATGCTCGATCAGCAGAGGGAGGACACCGGTTCCGCATCCGCCCTTATCAACAGCGCTGGCCTGGTTCTGGTCTTCCTTGCAGGAAAGTAACCTGGTTTGGGGTCTCGGGGTGATCAATGTGGCGGTTGGGGTGGTCTGTCTTGCAACCCGGACGATGTTCGGAAAACGAGGGTTGGTCAGAGACTGAAATATGGGGGTCGGTCGGTGCTCAATCACCGCTCCCGACGCTCTGCTGCTTCAACCGTGCCTCTACGGCGCGCGGCAGGAGAACGCGGTCGATGACATGGTATATACCGTTTGTGCACTCGATGTCGGGCTTTATGATGGTGGCCCCATTCAGCCGTATTCCAGGAGGCGTCCCGGAGATCCCCAGGTGCTCGCCTTCCAGCGTCCTGATCGCCTCCATCCCCGCCAGTTCGTATGTTGTGAGTTTGCCCTGCAGGACGTGGAACCTGACCAGGCTTGCAAGACGCGGAGGGTCAGCCCTGACAGCGTCCAGCAACTCTTTTGAAAAGACGGAATACGCATCGTTCGTCGGGAACAACGCGGTGTACTCCCCCGGCCCAAGGAGTATCCTCTCCATCCCCCCTGCCCGCAGCATCTCAACGGAGATGCTCAACTGCTCATCCTCGACTGCAGTCTCAACGATACTCTTCATGGATAACCCTGAGTCACCGTGAGGACATATATACCTTCAGTAATGCAAAAACCTGCTAGGTCTTCCCGGGAGTAATCACTAGAACGAGACCGAGCGAGGTGGAGGGACAGAGGCTTATGACCTGTGACACGATCTCCGGCGATAGCCAGGTGCTCTCGCAATATGGAAAATAGGATATCCAGGGCCGCTAAGACGTGCGGGGGGCAAAGGTGCACGAGGAAGAGGATAAAATTTAAGGGGAGTTTCCTCGCCGGGAACACGGGTGAAGAGATCTCCGCCCTGGCAGTGTATCGATGGAGAATCGCCCCTCAAATGTGGGGCTGGCGGGAGGGGGATGGAACATCCTCGCCTCTGTCTCGACATGCTCCGGAACAGTATCTTTCGTGCAGGACACCCACCCCTGACACCGTACCTATAAAGAAATCGCTCTGGTTCTGGAGCCTGGAAAGAACGATTGCCCCGGAGTTTTACAGGGAAGAATCTCTCACTTCCCCGTCTTCCCGGTGATATAGTCTTCAAGCAGCCTGAGCGCTTCGTGCTCCCTCTCACCGCCGCACCTCCGGGCAAGGGCGGCGTGGTGCTCGATCAGCCGCAAGAGCCAGACGTCCTTCGTCCTGACGTAACGTGTTGCATGGACGGTGGCCTCAATAATACTTGAAAACCCGCGGTTCACAGGATGCAGCCGGAGTTCTAGAACCTCCTCCTTAACCGGTGTGAGCCGGACAACAAGTGCCTCGGTGTTCGACCGCTCCACCTCGGCGGTGAACGCAACCCAGGCCTCCAGATCGCGAAGACGGCAGAAGAGATCTCCCTCCACCTTCTCGATGACAAAATCATCGTCCGGGAGGTCGTCAAACGCCGTCCGGACGTAGATCACCGGGTCAAAGACGAAGTTTGCCACCACCCGTCTGTCCCGGGCGACGTTCCGGGCGGTATGGCTACCACGGAAGAGGACCATGTGCATCGAACCGCCACGGTTGATGATCCCTATGGGCGCAGCGTTACGGCAGGTGGTCGCGATCACCTCGTTTATTCCCTCGCTCAGCAGTCCCACTGCCATCCCTCCCCCAGGGCCACGTAGATCCCGGCTATGGTGATATCAGCGATCGACCCCGGGTTGATCCCGGCAGAGACACAGTCGACGTCAAAAGTGACCAGATCGCGTCTGCCAGCAAGCACCTCGGCCGCCTGCCGCATAGTCCTCTCTGCAACAGCCATCCCGTGTTTCTTCGCGATGAAAGTATCCGGCTCCGATGCCAGAATGTCCATGAACGCCGCCACGATCGCCCCCCTCCCACAACCGTGGGCGTGGAGCAGGTCGGCACACCGGCGTGTCAGCGCAAACCCGTTCGTCCACTCCCGGGCAACCATATCCCGCGGTGCCGAGTAGGCCATGACGTCAGCAAGGGTCATCCCCCTCTCCCGTATGGCGGCGACCGAGGCCGGATCGTTCACATCCAGTTCATCGCTCTTCAACACCCTGACACTCGTGAGAGCAAACGCCGCGTAAAAATCGACAGCGTCCTGAACATCCGTCCCGGCAATTACCCGTCTTGTACCCTTGATATCCCCGCCGAGAACCAGAGGGACGAGGAGTATGAACGCACCGAAATGTGTGTTCCCTCCCGAGTGACCGTTCGTCCGCATAACCGCATCGTGGATCAGCCTCCCGACGCGGCCGCCGTTCCTCTCTGCCTCATCAAAGACCGGACGGGCCATGATGGCTGAGGCCAGGAAGTGTTCAAGCCGGGTATCCGGGTAGTCATGGCAGCGGTCGACGTTACCGGGTTTCGGGTAGGCGCAGACCTCGAGCATCATCGCCATCTGCGCGCGTTCAGCCCGACTCATCACCAGATTCTGCTTCATCGAATATCCTTTGCATGATCGTCTCCGAGAGACGGCGCTTGCAGCGCATGTAGTCCTGCGGAGAAAGGTTCATACTCTCCAGGGTCATGTTCCGGAACATGCAGGGAGAACTGATCTTGCAGCACCATGCAAGACTCCCAAAACAGGTTGTCGCCCCGCCCTCAAGAGGCGTTCCCTTCACGGCCTCCTGTTTAAGGTTAAGGTAGTCCTCCGGGGAAAGCCCAACCTTCCGGAGGGTCGGGATGAGCGGACAGGGTTTCACCGGCATGCAACAGAAGGTAAGCCCTCTGATATCCCCGCCCCGGCAGATCTGTTTCGGGGCGTTGTACCAGCCCCCCTCCTCGGCCGCCCGGGTGATCGCGGCATCCAGACCCGCAAGCGTCCAGGGATCAGACTTCCGGGCAACAGAGACCATATCCGCACCGTGGGAGAAGGCATCCATCGCCCGCTCGAAGGTGGTCATGGAGTTGTTTGCGATAAGCGTCAGTGGGGAGGCGTTTCTGATCTGGCGGACTTTCGAGTGCTCGAAGTCCATCAGATCAACGTGTATTATATCCGCCCCTGCCTTCCATATGCTGCGGGCAAGTGCGGCATCGTCCGCAGCGACGCCCGCCCTCATCTTCACCGAGACCGTGACGTCCTCAGCCTTCAGGGCGCGGATGATCTCAAGCAGTTTTGCCCGGTGCTCAAGAAGATACTCGCCGCAACCGGCCTCAATCATCGGTTCTTGCCGGCAATGGGCATCGATCTCATAGATCACACCGTCCTCAAACGCCCCGGCAACCCGGGCGTATGACTCTGGGCTGCTCCCGCGGAGGTTGATCCCGACGACAACGTCGCTACTCCGGAGAGCGGAGATCTCGCGACCCAGCGCTTCAATGGGGTCATCATATAGAAACTCTTTTCGGCCGGCATCGGCCATCTGCCGGCTTGCCTCCATCGTTGGGCGGTCGATCGAATAACCGCCGATGAAAGCCGCGCCAACATGCTCCGCCCGCTCAAGAACGTAGGCTGCATCCACGATCCCGGCCATGGAGGCTATTGCTACAGGGGTCTTGACGATCCGATCGTTTATGGTTAGTTCAAAACGATCATAAGCTTCTCTCATACCTTTCCATCCGTTGGTGGTGATAGAGGATATTGATTTGCGTTGCGTCACAGGAAGGGCGTCTTCAACCCGGGATGCGGGCGGGCAGCGGGAAAACCCTGTGTAAGAAGGATCAGTAATTATTTTAATTGAGTATCGTAGTACCTTTTAATATATGGCTAAAAAGGGCATGCTACTGGTCGGCCACGGGAGCAAACTCCCATACAACAAGGACCTCGTAGAGACCACCGCAAAACTCATCGCCATGAAGACGGACGAGTACATCGTCAGGACCGGGTTCATGAGCCTTAACACCCCAACGGTGCAGGAACAACTTGAGGCGTTCCGGAAGGAGGATATCGAGATGCTGGTCGTCGTCCCACTCTTCCTTGCAAGGGGCGTCCACATCGAGAAGGACATCCCCGAGATCCTGGGGCTGCCTGAGGGTGCCCGGGTCGGCACCTTTCATATGAACGGAAAGAACGTCCCCCTGGTCTACGCCAGCCCCATAGGGAGCGACCCTCTGCTGGCCGAGCTGATGCTGAAGAACGCAGCCGAGGCAATAGCCGAACTGGAACGCTGACCCGGAATGCGCATCTTGGTGCTGGACACCATCCACGGCGGGGCTGACCTTGCCGTGGCGCTCCGGGATGCCGGTCACCAGGTGGATGAGGTGGACGTCTACCGAAGAGAGACCGGTATTCCTGTAGAGGAGGCGCTCGTCCGTACATACGACCTTGTCACTGCGCCGGTCCACCTCGACCCTGATCACCCGCTCCTCCAGAAGCACGGCCCCGCGCTCTCGCACCACGAGGTTGTGGAACTTCTCATCGCAGGCGGGGCGGGGCGGCCGTTCATTGAGATCACCGGAGCTAGGGGGAAGACCACCACCGCCCACGCCATCGCCGCGCTGATGCCCGGGCCGGGCGTGCTGCACACCTCGAGCGGCACCTACCGCTACCCCGAACGGGAGCTCCTCTGGAAGAAGAGCATCACCCCGGCCTCCCTGATACCGGCGGCACGCGAGGCGGAGCGGATCGGCGGCTGGCTGGTCGCCGAAGAGTCGCTCGGGGTCACCGGTGCCGGGGATCTGGCTGTCCTGACATCTGTGGAGGATTATCCCATCGCGGCGGGGAAGAGGCGGGCCCTTGCTGCGAAACTCCGGTTGCTTGCCCGTGCACCGAGGGTCGTGCTCCCCCAGGGGCTTGACCTCCCCGGCTGCGTACCTGCCGGGAAGGTGGCCTCTGTCGAGGGGGAGACCTGCCACTACTCGGGTTACGGGATCGCCGGGTCGTTTCGAAACCCGCTCTTGGGCCTTGTAGGCTACCGGATGGCTCTCTCCCTTGCGACCGCGGCCGCCTGCGTGCTCGGAGTCGATCCCTCGCCCCTCGGACGGTTCTCCGCCCTCCCTGGAAGGATGGCCGCCCACCGGGATGGAGGTCTCCTGATCGTCGACAACGCAAACAGCGGCACGAACATGGCGACCACGGTTGAGGCCGCCCGCTACGCAAGGGACATCGTCGGCGACGCCCCACTGACCCTCGTTATCGGGGAGGAGGCTCACGCCGTCTGTGAGGGTTTCCCTGCAACCGAGATCAGCCGGACGGTTGCGGCCGTCCGCCCCAACGCAACCGTGTACGTTGGGGAGGGAGAGAAAGCGGCAACGCTTGAGGCAGGGCTTGCCGCCGCCCGTGAGATCACGCCGGTGGGTGCGATAGTGCTCGCGGTAAAGACCTGGAGATAAGATCATGGACTACATTCAACCAAGACCGAGTTCCATCGTTGCGGCGCTTTACACCGCCCGGGACCTCGGCGTGGACGTGGCCATCCTCCACGGCCCGTCGGGCTGCTCGTTCAAACACGCCCGGCTCCTTGAGGAGGATGGTATGCGCGTCCTGACGACATCGCTTGCAGACAACGAGTTCATCTTCGGTGGCCACGACCTCCTTGTGCGGGTGCTCCGCCACGCGGATGAGATGTTTGCGCCACGGCGTATGGCGGTTGTCGGGACGTGTGTTGCGATGATCATCGGTGAGGATCTCCAGTCGGCGATCCTGGACGCCGGGATAACCACACCGACGATCGCGGTGGACATCCATGCCGGGTTCCGGGAGAACATCGAGGGGGTGCTTGCGACCCTGGAACCGGCTGCATCGGCAGGCTGGATCAGCGCCGACGAACTGGAACGGCAGCGTTCACTCCTCCTTAAGGCAAACGAGGTGGAAAGACTGAGGGGAGCGGCTTCCAGGGCCTACATCGAGCCATCCCGTGGAGACCTCAAACATATCGCAGCAGAGCGACTCCTTGAACTTGCTGGGAACGGTGCCACCGGTGTTGCGGTCATGAACGCAAAGAAAGAGACCGCCTACATCTTCGCCGACGAACTGATAGCGCTACATGATGCCTGCCCGGAGGCCGCGGTCACCTACATCGCAAACCTGGAAGACCGCGGGCTCCCGAAGGTCAGGGAGGACGCCGCCCGCATACTCGCCGGGATGAGAGGGCGCGGGCTCGAGCCCGAACTCATTGGGGCGCTGGACGAGTACGGGGCAAACGGCCAGGCGATCGGGGGACGGATCCGTGAGGTCAACCCGGATTTCGCGCTCCTGGTAGGGGTTCCACACGCCGTCCCGCCGGAATACACTGAGGGGATAGAGGTATTCTCGATCACGAACGGCCCCCGACAGGTCGAACCGCTCCGGGAGATGGGTCATCGCCACGTTATGGTCGAGATCGACCTCCACCCAAAAACCCTGGGCGTCCGTGAGATCGTCGAGAGCGAGTTCGGGGCGGTTCTGCGGAGCATGCGATGAAGGCATTCCTTGTTGCCGGTGACCGCTCGGGGAGCGGCAAGACGAGCATCACCCTGGCGCTATCGGCGCTCCTCTCCACCGGGAGGACCGTCCAGACATTCAAGGTGGGGATGGACTACATCGACCCCTCGTACCTTGCCGGGGTGACCGGGCGGCCCTGCCGGAACCTGGACGGTTACGTGATGAGCCCGGCGGAGAACCTGGCGGTCTTTGCCCACGGTTGTCGGGGAGCGGACATCGCCGTGGTCGAGGGGGTGCGGGGGCTGTTTGAGGGGGCAGAGGCACTCTCAGACCTCGGAAGCACGGCGGCGATCGCAAAACTGCTCGACCTCCCCGTGGTGCTGGTGGTAAACGCCAGGAGCATTACCCGGAGCGCCGCGGCGATCGTGAGAGGGTTCCAGGGGTTTGACCCCGATATAGATATCCGGGGGGTCATCGCGAACAACATAACGGGGAGCAGGCACCGGGAGAAGGTCATATCTGCGATCGAGCACTACTGCGGCATCCCGGTTGTAGGCACAATCCCACGTGCGCTGGAAATGGAACTCTCGATGCGACACCTGGGGCTTGTCCCGTACCGCGAGGGCCAGGAACAGGGAGAGTTCATGGCACGGATCGAGGCAGTGAAACGGGTGGTCGCCGGAAACGTCGACCTTGATGCGCTGCTCTCGATTGCCAGGGAGGTTGAGCCTCCGGCAGAGGATGAGAGGGTCTTTGCGGTTCCGGAGGAGGTTAATGTGAGGATCGGGGTTGCGCTCGATGAGGCGTTCAACTTCTACTACGCCGACCTCTTCGACGTCCTGGCATCACTCGGGGCGGAGGTTGTCCCGTTCTCCCCGATCCACGACCGTCTGCCGGAGGCGGACGGCTACGTCATCGGCGGGGGTTATCCGGAGGTCTTCGGCGCGGAGCTCGAGTCGAACACCGCGATGAGGGAGGGGCTCCTCGAGGTCTCCAGGAACGGGACGCCGATCTACGCAGAGTGTGGGGGTCTAATATATCTGACCGGGCGGATGGTGCTCGAGGCCGGGTTTGCGGGCCGGGAGGGGGAAGTGGCCTGCGACCTTGTCGGGGTGTTCCAGGGCGAGACCCGGATGCCCGCGAAACGGATGCTCGGGTATGTGGTCGGAAAGAGCGTTGCGGAGAGCCCGATGGGCGAGGCGGCGTTCCGCGGCCACGAGTTCCACTACAGCAGTGTTGACCTGGCGCCGGGGACGCGTTACGCCTACAGGCTGAGCAGGGGAAGCGGGATCCGCAACGGGCTTGACGGCGCGGTCTGCGACCGGACGATCGCTAGTTACACTCATCTCCACCCGGTTGCAAGTCGAGGGATGTTTGCACACTTCGTTGATACCTGCCGTGACTGAAGAGTGCGCCGTGGTGCACGAAACGCAAGACATACAAAGAACTCGATACCACACTACTCCCATGATAATTTACCTTGACGGCAGATTCGTCCCGGTGGAGGAGGCCAGGGTCTCTGTCTTTGACCATGGGCTCCTCTATGGTGACGGTGTTTTCGAGGGGATACGCGCCTACAACGGTAAAATTTTCCGTCTTGACGAGCATCTCTCACGGCTCTACGACTCGGCAAAGGCGATCGATCTCGCCGTCCCGCTCAAAAAGGAGGAGATGGCGGAGGTCATCAAGGAGACGCTACGAAGGAACAATCTGCGGGACGCCTACATCCGCCCGATCGTGACGCGGGGTAAGGGCGATCTCGGGCTCGACCCGCTGAAATGCGGAAAGCCGACCGTCATTGTCATCGCTGTCACCTGGGGGGCGATGTACGGTGACCTCTACGAGAAGGGCCTCCGGGCGATCTGCGTCTCGGTCAGGCGCACGCCGCCGGAGTCGATGCCACCGAACGTGAAGAGCCTCAACTACCTGAACAACATCCTGGCAAAGATCGAGGCGAACTACCGCGGGGTCGACGAGGCGATCTTCTTCGATACTAAGGGTCATGTCTCTGAGGGGTCCGGGGACAACATATTTGTCGTCAAGGACGGCGCGATCATCACTCCTCCAACGCTGAACAACCTGCGCGGGATCACGCGGATGGTCGTGCTGGAGATCGCGGCGTCGATGGGGATCACGGTTCTTGAACGCGATCTCGGGTATTTCGACCTGTATACGGCTGACGAGGTCTTTGTCACTGGAACGGCGGCGGAGGTTGCGCCGATACGCGAGATCGATGGGAGGGTGATCGGGAACGGGAAGCCAGGACCAATCACCCGACAGTTGATGGCCGCCTTCAGGACGGTCACCCAGAGGGAAGGTACCCCGATCGAGGGGTAGGTTCCACCTTTTTCCCCGGGGTTACAGGTATAAGTATCTGGACGGGGCAAGACTGGAGTTGATCGTCCGGCGACTGGTGGTGCGGATGATTACTGGAGGTGTGCCCCCTATTATGACCGGTAGCGCTGTTAAGATCCCGAGGGCGACGTGCAAGGTTTTTGGCGCGATAAAGGCGCTTTCTACTGTGAGAGGATGTGTTGTGCTGGTTCACGGCCCGAAGGGTTGCGTCTATCATATCAACTATATCCTCGGAATGCGGGGCGATCGGCCCTCGGAGGTATACTCGACCTGTCTTGATGAGCACGATGTCATCTTCGGCGCCGAGGAGAAACTCCGGGAGGCTATTGAGGAACTTGATGCAGGTCTGCACCCTGACCTCATCGCCGTTCTCTCCTGCTGCGTCTCAAGCATCATCGGCGAGGATCTGAACGCGGCGGCGAGGGCCGCCTCGACGTCTGCACGGGTTGTCGGGATAGAGGCCGGCGGGTTTGAGGGGGATTTCAGGGATGGTTACAGCGAGACCCTCTGCCGGCTGGTCGAGGAGTTTGTCCGGGGACCTGGCGAGGTTGGGGATCGGTCGGTCAACCTGATCGGTCTTCTCAGGGGCGGGCCAGATCTACGGGAACTTGTGCGGACGCTGGGTCTTATCGGCGTCCGGGTCAACGCGACACTGACCGCGAACGCAACGGTCGATGACCTTGAGCGCCTGGGTGAGGCGGCGCTGAACATCGTTCTCTGCGAACCGGCCGGGCTTGAGGCGGCGAAGTTGCTTGAGCGGGTCTGCGCCACGCCGTTTATCGTCGCCGATATCCCTGTGGGTCACGCTGCCACGATCCGGTTCCTGGACAGCGTTGCCGACGCTCTGGGGGTTGCGCGTTACTCTGGGCGGGATGAGGGGAGCGACGATCTCTGCCGTGAGGCCCTGGCCGGGAGGAGGGTGGCGATAGTCAGCGGGCCTACACGGGCGATCGGGGTGACACGGTTCCTGGTGGACCTGGGGCTCGCTCCGTCGCTCATCGTTGTGGACTTTGACCCGGGTAACCTGGAGCGGTTGAGTGACCTGGCCGGGCCGGAGTGTGAGATCCTGGTCGAACCAGAACAGGAGTTGATCCAGGAGAGACTCGAGGCCGGGAGGGTCGATCTCATCCTTGGGGGTATGCTTGAGCGGCCACTGGCCGCCTCGCTCGGGATCGAGCACCTGGACATGATGCACGGTAGTCAGAGGACGCTCGGGTTTGCTGGCGCAAAGCATCTTGTCGAGGCGCTGACGAGAGAAAAACCGTGTCACGGCGGCGGGTGCGGGTAGAGGGGGAGCGGCTTTGAAATCCGGCCCTGGATCGATGCGGCACAACATTTTTATCTCCTGTTACCCAAGTTGTATGGCACATTGCGCGGGCTGCTATAGTGTAGGGGCCAATCATGTCGGCCTTTCACGCCGACGACTGGGGTTCAAATCCCCATAGCAGCATACTGTTTTGAGGGGATTTCCGGGTGGATGTTGAGGTGGGGTAGCTTGGAAGCACCGGACGCTCAATTACAATCAGTCCGGGTTCAAGATCGACCGGGAACACAGCACGGTCACGTTCTCGAAGATCGGAACAATCCCGTTCACCATGCATCGACCGTACTCGGGAGTCGTGAAAGGTGTCCTGATCACCCGTTCCGGTGACAAATGGTATGTCATCATCCAGGCGGAACAGGAAGTTTCCGAACCGAAGAGGGAGGGGCGATCCGTTGGGATCGATGTCGGATTGGATTCGTTTGCGGTCGATAGCGACGGTGCCGTAATCGAGAACCCCCGGTTCTATGAGCACTCACGTGACCGGATCAAGAAGTTGCAGCGGAGCGTTGCCCGGAAACAACGGTTCTCGAAAAATTGGAAGAAGGCGAAAGGGAAACTGGAGAAGGCATATGATCATGTCACGAACCAGAAGAACGATTTCCTGCACAAACTTTCCCGTCGGTACGTTGATACCTATGCAACGATCTGTGTCGAAGACCTGAATATCAAGTATCTGAAAGAGAACGGCAAATCTCGCGGGCTCCGGAGAAGTATCCACAGTGCGTCGTGGGGGCGATTCTATTCTTACCTCTCGTACAGGGCTGAAAGTGCTGGTACGAACTTCATTCAAGTCGATCCCCGGGATACGACGCAACTGTGCTCAAACTGCGGGAGTATTGTGAAGAAGGATCTCTCGGTGAGAGTTCACGAATGCCCATATTGCGGGTTCGTTGCCGATAGAGATTACAATGCTGCGGTGAATATTCATCGCGTGGGGATGGAACAGCCCTTTGAGCCTGTGGAGACGATGCCTCTACATCATATCTCTGTGATGCAAGTGTTGTCCATGATAGCCGGGAAGCCCCGCCCTTCTGGGCGGGGTAGTTCACCATCAGACCTTCGACATTGTGGAAGATCTTGAGGCTGGTGTGAAGAGAATCCGAAAATTATTACATCTGACGGAGGACATGCGGAATGTGCGCTTAATCCCTGCCTCGATCTCCGGTAATCGGCGGCCTGACCTACGCCACAACGTGAACTACCCTGACCCTCCACCCCCGCTCCCCCAGACCGCCGCAGATTGACCGCCAACCCAAAACAATTAAGTGTCAGAATGGCAGATTATGTAAGGTAAATCCCACCGGGCCCGTAGCATAGCTGGTGGTGCACCCGGCTGATAACCGGGAGGTCGTGCGTTCGAACCGCATCGGGCCCACTGATTCTCATTTACGCTATTTTCAGAGTTTGTTTTTACTGGTGGTGCACCCGGCAGGTCGCCGGGAGACCGTCCGTTCAAGTTATATCAGGTCTGTCTTCCCCCACAACCACTGTCGTTTTGCGGTTTCGCCGGAACAGGAAAAGCGAATCCGTTCTATGGCACCAGACCGCCCTCCATCACCCCTCCCCCTCCGACCGCCGCCTGTAGACAATGTGCTCAAGTCCGAGCACCGTGACGATACCCACCACAAACCCGTTTGCAAGCACCGGTCGGAGCACCGCAGGGAGACCCGTGACAACCTCCGCCGGCAGGAACGCCACCAGCGTCCCGAGCAGAAGCGGTATACCGATGATAAGTCCGCCATCAAACGTCTCTAACGCCCCACTCTCCTGGCCAAAGACCAGCCCTGCCGCAATCTGGGTGGCCATAACATAGGCCAGGACAACTCCTATGACGGGGCCCGGGATGCACTCCATGTAGCCGATAGCGCGCGGCGAAAGCGCCATCAGTCCGAGCCCCACGGCCGCAGGCACGAGCGCAAACCGCGAAGCGCAACCCGTGGCCGCGATGACCCCTGGACTCAGCGAGAAGTTCACCGGCCCTATAACCCCCGTCAGCCCCGCAATAACGTTACCAAGACCGGTGACACCAACCCCGCGGTTGATCCGGTCGTCCATCCCGTCGGCCGCAAGAAGGCTGCCGACCGACTGGATCGACCCCAGATCGTTCGTGGCAAGCGCAAGGTAACAGATCAGAAAGGCCACAAGCACCCCCGGATCGGGGACGGCAAGCGGTGCAACCAGATCCCCGGGCAGAGCAAACAGCGCCGTATCGACGGTGAGAGGGGAGACGCTCCCGAAAAGAGCGATGTAGGCCGCGGTGCCGAAGATGAGCGCCCATACCGCCAGCGTCGACCGCCAGAACCCCCCAAGAAGGCCGTGCGCCGCAAAGAGGACGAGAGCAAACCCTGCGGCAAATAGGAAGGTCGCTGTCGCCGTAACCCCATTGCCACCCTCCGTGACAAGACCCAGGATGACCGGCGCAAGGGTGAACGCAATGAGCATCAGGACGACCACGATCACACGTGGCGTGAAGAGTCGTTTGAGGTGTCCCACAAACCCCGTCAGCGCGATCGCGCTGAGCAAAAGCCCCCCGATCAGAAGCGAGGTATTGATGGCGGCTGAGCCCGCATCCAGACTTGCCAGGATACCGACAAGGAGCACCGTCGCCGGGCCGAGGACGAGCGGGAGCCTGTGACCCAGGTAGACCTGCACAACCAGCAACACCGCGATCAGGAGGAATAACCTCTGGAGGTAGGGGATCGCCGCACCCTCCGCCTGAAGACCGGCCACCACCCTGCCGACGATCAGGATAGCAGGGATGCTCACCGCCAGCCACTGCAGCCCGAAGACCAGGAGCAACCCCGGTCGTGGCCGCTCGTCAATACCGCAGGAAAACTCCATTCCACTCCAGGGAGTGTATGGGCGCTCTCACGAATATAGCCCTTCCCCGACCCAAAAAGTCAGTTATTTTACGTCTCAACCCGAAAACTGTCATACAATGCATCCACTCTCTATTGCGGCCAGAACGCCTGGCCACCGGAGATGGCGCTCATGAACGCCGTCGACGTCCGTGGGCTCTCGCGTTCGTTTGACGGCCGGGAGATCCTCCGTGACGTCACCTTCTCCGTCGACCACGGTGAGATCTTCGGCTATCTCGGCCCGAACGGCGCCGGAAAGACCACAACCGTCCGGATCCTGCTTGGACTCCTCACCCCCGATGCCGGGGAGTGCCGGGTTCTCGGGCAGGACCTCACCCTCGAGGACGGTGCCCGCGCAAAGGTCGGCGTCCTCTTCGAGAACAATGGTCTTGCCGACCGGCTGAGCGCCGCAGACAACCTGGCCTACTACGCCGGGCTCTACGGTCTCGACGACCCCCGCGACAGGATCGACGAACTCCTGGCGCTCGTAGATCTCGAAGACCGGCGAAACGACCCCGTCGGGACGTTCTCGACCGGCATGAAACGAAGACTCGGGATCGCCCGGGCGATCCTCCACCGTCCCGAGGTCGTCTTCCTGGATGAACCCTCGTCCGGGCTTGACCCCGGTGCGCAGCGGATGGTCCGCGACCTCATAGTCGACCTATCCCGGCGCGAGGATATGACCGTCTTCTTAAACTCCCACCACCTCGACGAGGTCCAGCGGATCTGCTCCACCGTCGCGATCCTGGCCGGGGGCAGGATCCAGGCGTTCGACTCGGTACGGAACCTCATCGCCGCTTCCGACCGCCCCGAGATGACGGTCGTCCTCGCCGAGCCTGGCGAACGTGCCCGCGCCTGCGAAACCGCAATAGCGCTCCCGTATGTCAGCGACTGCGAGGATGAGGGTGAGGTGTTGCGCTGCACCCTCACCGACCCGGGCGTCATCCCTGACTTCATCGCGGCGCTCGTCGCTGCCGGGTTCCGACTCCTTGAGGTCCGCCGGTCTTCCCGGTCGCTTGAAGAGATCTACCTCGAACACGTCGGCCAGTCGGGGGACGGGGCATGAGCACGTTTACCGTAATAGCCGGCCGGGAGATCCATCTCGCGCTGCGGAACCGGAGCATCATCATCACCGCCCTCATCTTCGCTGTATGGTTCCCGGCCTTATCGGCCGTCGGGATAGTGGCGACCTCCGGCGCGAGCACCGACCCCGTCTCTGGCGTCGTTGCCGCGGTCACCCTCCCCATCGCTATCTTCATGGGCTACATCTTCTGCGCCGACGCCTTCCTCCGGGAGAAGCGGGACGGCACCATCGAGACGCTCCTCTGCGCCCCGGTCTCGCTCCGGCACCTCTGGGCGGGAAAGACCGCCGGGGTTGCCATCCCGGCCTATCTGACAACCCTGCTCGCGGCCGTCGTGGCGTTCGCGGCGGCCTCAACCATGCTGAACGCTTTCCCCACCCTCGATCTCCTGCTCATCCCCCACATGCTGATCGTCGTCCCGGTCTGGATCCTCACCGCCGCAGGGTTCGTCGGCGCCGCCCAGCTCGCGCTCGGGATGCGGGAGAACCAGATCCTGGGTTTCCTCTTCATATTCGGGTTCTTCTTCCTTATCGGCGGGCTTCAGAGCGTCATCCCTGGAGGGTCGGCTATCTCGGCAACGGCCGAGGTGGCACTCGCGGTGACAGGGATTGCACTCCTCGGTCTTGCCCGTTTCATCGCCGGAAAGGTATCAAAAGAGCGGATCGTTATGACGATCCCGTGAGGGGGGGAGACCCCTCCGCGCCTACAGCGTCTCCTCGTCGTAGAGGTAGGGTCTGAGAACCTCCGGGACCGTGACCGACCCGTCCGGGTTCTGGTAGTTCTCCAGGATCGCCCGGATAGCCCTTGTCGTCGCTATCGCGGTGCTGTTCAGGGTGTGGAGGTAGCGTTTCCTTGTAAACTCGACAGGGTCGCGCACCTTGATGTTTAACCTGACCGCCTGGTATGTCGTGCAGTTCGAACACGAGACCGCCTCGCGGTAACGCCCCTCCCGCGGCATCCAGACCTCCAGGTCATATTTCTTTGCAGCGACCGTCCCGATATCCCCGGTACAGATCAGGACAACCCTGTAGGGAAGACCGAGTCGCTGGAAGACCTCCTCGGCGTTTGCTATCAGTTCCTCATGAAGGTCCCAGGACTGTTCCGGGGTGGAGTAGATGAACTGTTCTACCTTGTGGAACTGGTGGACGCGGAAGAGCCCTTTTGTATCGATCCCGTGCGCCCCGATCTCGCGCCGGAAACAGGGGCTGATACCCGCAAGCCTGAGCGGGAGGTCTTTCTCCTCGAAGATCTCGCCGCTGTACATCGCGGCCATGGGGTGCTCGCTCGTCGCGATCAGGTACTCGTCCTCGCCGTCGATCCTATACATCACGTTCTCAAAGTCCGCAAGGTCGGTCACCCCCTCGTATGAGGCCCGGTTCATCATGTAGGGCGGAATGATCGGGGTGTAACCGCGCCGGACAAGGAGATCTATCGCGAAATGCTGGAGCGCCATATCGAGGAGGGCAAGCCTTCCTTTCAGGAAGTAGAACCCGGCACCCGCGATCTTTGCCGCGCGTTCGAAGTCCGCCCAGTCATGCTCGACGGCAAGCGCCCCGTGGTTCACCAGGTCAAACTCCGGGATTTTCGGCTCTCCCCAGCGCCGGATCT
The DNA here is from genome assembly GCF_030019085.1 of Methanoculleus sp. Taxonomy (GTDB): domain Archaea; phylum Halobacteriota; class Methanomicrobia; order Methanomicrobiales; family Methanoculleaceae; genus Methanoculleus. The sequence goes on along the minus strand of NZ_JASEFJ010000003.1, from coordinate 169,786 downwards.
CGACGTTCCCGGTTTCGTCGCTCCCGACCGGCACGCTCTCGTGGAGGATGTTCGGGAGACGCATCAGCCGGTAGCGCACCGCTTCGGAGAGACGGTCGCGCTCCGCCTCTGCCTCCCTGATCCGCTCCGGTAGACCCGCCGCCTCGGCAAGGAGCGACGATATATCCTTCCCGGCGCTCCTTGCCCGGCTGATATCGCGGGATACAACGTTCCTGCGGTTGCGCAGGTTCCCGATCTCCACCGTGAGTTCACGGACCCGCCGGTCCATCTCCAATACCTCGTCGACCCAGGGCAGTTTATCGGTATCCCCTCTCTTGATGAGGTCGGCCCTGACGATCTCGGGGTGTTCGCGAACGAACTTCAGATCAAGCATATTCTTTCTCTCTACTTACTTCGGCGCGACGGTATATGGTCATGTTGCACCTACGCCGACCACACCGAAACCTACTCTTATAATCCTCTGGCGGTTCAACCCATAATCATGGACAGGAACCAGAAGATCGTTCTGGTGGCTGGCGGGCTTATCACGCTCGGGCTATTCTTCATCGACCGCTTCTTCGCCCTGATCGCGCTGGTCTGCTGGCTCACCCTCCTGATGAGTCTCCATATCATGAAGGAGACCGCAGACTTTCCGCTTGTCACCGCCGACCTCTCAGAAGACGCACGCAGGGTTATCCTCACCAACACCGGCACCGCCGTGGCGAAAAACATCCATCTTGCCCTGGTACCCCTGAATATCGAGTTCGATCTCCCTTCGCTCGGCCCGGACGAGGAGTCAGGATTCGATCTCGAGTCAATGGTCTCAGAGGCAAAAGCGGTCGTTACCTACGAGAACGCCGGCGGACAGCGGTCCCAGCGCTCCTACCCGCTTACGGCGCTCGGTGCCGGATACGACCCCACCGAACCCATGTTCCCGATCTTTGGAAAACGCTGAGGGGCCTCTCCCCCCCCGAAAATTGCTCTTTTCAATAGCCGATATACTCCAGCGTCCGTGCGAGGGCCTCCAGCAGTTCCTCTTCCTTCTCTGCATACTCATAGAGCGCCCGGTAGAGCATGAATAAGATCTCGTAACCGTAGATCTCAAACGCCTCTTCCGGCGTCAACAGAGAGAGGTAGGAGTCTGTCCGGATCTCGGTGTTGGTGTACATCAGTTCGTGGAAGACCCCGTCCTCGTCGAGGACGCAGATCTGCACATGGACCGGCTTTGCGGTATCGTCGGGGCGGTAGGGGAGCGGCTCTCCCTTCCCGAGAACTATCATCCTCTTCTCGTAGAAATCCTGGTCGTAGAGTTGCCCTGAGGCCTCCCTCCTTGCCCGCCGGAGCATCTCAAGCCCGACCTTCTTTACTACCGGCGCTGCATCGGCGGCCATCCTGGCAAGGAGAGCGGCTGCGTTCTCCCTGATCTTCGAGGCAGCCTCTTCCTTCTCCGCCTCCAGCGCCTCCAGGGTCTCCAGGAGCCGGGTATACCCCTCTTCGATAATTGGATCCATTCTTCATCCACCGTTTTGCGTATATCTCCATAAGCGCACCGATCTGCCTCCACGGATCCCGAGGGCGACCGCGTAGGCCGCCGTGCTCACCAGGATGATCGTCGCGCCCGAGGGGACGTTCAGGACGTAGGAGAGGCCGATCCCTATTACGGTGAAGAGGGCGCCCAGGACAACGGCAAGGAGCATCATGCTCCACAACCTGCCGGTGTAGATCCGGCTGATCGCCGCCGGGATGGTCAGGAGAGCGATCACAAGGATGATCCCGACCACCCGGATCAGCATCACCACCGTGAGTGCGACCAGAACCAGGAGGAGGAGCGAGAACCGTTCCACCGGGAGGTTCATGACCCGCGCGTAGTCCGGATCGAATGTCACCGCCTGAAACTCAAGGTAGAAGAGACCCACGATCCCCACGATGATCGCTACCAGCACCCCCATGAGCAGGATATCGCCCCGCGGCACCAGCAGGATGTTCCCGAAGAGGTAGGAGAATAGATCCGGCGCAAATCCTGGTGTCAGGTAGACAAAGAGGATGCCTAGCGCCATCCCCGCAGCCCAGACCGCGCCGATGATGGTGTCCATCTGTTGCCGACCGCGGACCTCCAGCGCCCCCATCCCCAGCGCCGTTGCCACAGTAAAGACGGTCGCGCCGAGGAGGGGGTCGATCCCGAGGTAGTAGCCAAGCCCCACCCCGCCGAACGCCGCGTGCGATATACCGCCGCTGACAGAGACCATCCGTCGCACCACGACATACGTCCCGATGATCCCGCAGGCGATGCTTGCGAGCACCCCTGCAAGAAGGGCGTTTTTGAAGAACTCGAACCCGAGCACCTCAAGCATCCTCTCGTCCCTCCTCCGGGTGGTCTGATAAGACCCGGTGCGGAACACCGTGGGCTATCAGGTCAACAGGGCAGTGGTATGCGGCCTCGAGCATATCCGGTGTGATCTCGTTTGAGTCGTGGGTGTAGAGGCGCCGGTTCAGGCAGGCGACCCTGGTGATCCGATCCGGGATCACCCCTATATCGTGGGTGACGAGAACGATCGCCATCCTTTCGCGTAGTCGATCGAGGATCTCGTAGAACTGCAATGTTGTCGGGGTATCAACGTAGACCGTCGGTTCGTCCAGGAGGAGAACCTTCGGTTCGCCGACAAGCGCCCGGGCGATGATCGCGCGCTGCTGTTCCCCACCAGAGAGGTCGCGGATCTGGCGGTCGGCGAGGTCTGAGATGCCCATGGTGTCGAGCGCCTCATCCGCCCGTTCGCGGTCCAGGTTCCCATACCGCCGGGGGAGACGGTTGATCCGGCCAAGGCGACCGGAGAGGACCATATCTCGCACGGTGATCGGATAATCGAAGTCAAACGTCCGGAACTGCGGGACATAGCCGATCTCGCTCTCCCTCCCCGTCCCCATACCGCTGGAAAACCTGACCTCCCCACTACAGGGACGCAGAAGACCCAGGATCACGCGGAGAAGCGTCGTCTTCCCGCCGCCGTTGGGGCCGATGATAGCGTAGAAGTCGTCTGGGTAGATGCTGAGGTTCACCCCCTCGAGCACGGTATGCCCGCGCATCGTGACCCAGACATCCCTGACCTCGATCAGAGGTTCGTTCATCTGCTGACGCTCCCTGCGAAGGCCGCGGCCACCTGTTGCATGTTATCCAGATAATCCTTCTTGAGCGGGCTCACCGTCACGACGCTGCCACCGATCGCCTCCGCGATCACCTGAGCGCTCCTTGTGGAGTGTTCTGGTGAGGCGAAGACAACACGGATACCCTCCTCCTCTGCCAGCTGGATGAGGTATTCTATCCTCTTTGGCGAGGGTTCTTTTCCCTCGCTCTCGATCGCTACCTCCTCAAACCCATAGTCCCGGGCAAGGTAGGCCCACGAGGGGTGGTCGACCAGCACCAGCCTCACCCCTGACCCGGCGATCGCAGCGGAGATCTCGGCATCCAGGGCATCGAGGTCGTCCAGGTATGCCGCGGCGTTCCGGTGGTAGTCTTCGGCGTTCTCCGGGTCGACCTCGATAAGTCCGTCGCGGATATTCTCGACCATGACCTTTGCGTTCCGGGGTGACGTCCAGATATGGGGGTCGGTCATGCGATCGGCCGCGATCGGCTCGACCCCCCTGGAGCAGTTCACCACAAGCATATCGGGGTTCATGGCGGCGATCTTCTCACCCCAGGCGATCTCAAACTCGATCCCCGAGCCAACCATCGCGTACATATCCGCCTCCGCAACCCCGGCCAGGACACGCGGCGCGGGTTCGTAGGTGTGGGGGTCAGCACCGGGAGGCACGAGCAGGATCACTCTCACATGATCCCCGCCAACCCTTTCAACAAACTCCTGCTGCGGGGGGATGCTGACAACCACAACAATCCGGTCGTCGTCCTCCACCTCGCCATTGGTGTCGGTGCACCCTGCCATGGTTGACATAAGACCGAGGAGGAGGCACGCGACGAGAACGAGGTATAGCGGTTTGAAGCCGGTGATGTCCTGCATTATACTCATCTCCATAATTTGGTATATATCTAAATTCTATACTCACACCGGGTGCCCGCCGGCGGAGCAACAACCGTGATCGTGCTCGATCTCGCCGCAGACGCTCATGATCGGGTGTCCGAGAGACCTGCAGATCCTGTCGACCAGATCCTTTGAGAAAGACTGCTCAATCTTCTCTGCCTCGCTGCAGGCCTCCTCGGGCGTAAGCCCGAAATGGCTGAGAACCAGCGCAACGATCCGGTGACGGCGGACAAGGAACCGGGCATACTCGGTACCGAGAGGGGTGAGTTTCACGCCGTGGTAGGGTGTGTGCTCGATGTATCCCGCCTTTGCGATCTCCCCTAAGGCCTTTGTGACGGTCGACGGAGCAACGTCAAACCGGGCGGCTATCTCGGTCGTCTTCACGAGATCACCTCGCATGTATATATACTTCAGGTAGCTGACTTTCTTTGAGGAGAGTTCCTGGCCGGTGAACGCCTGCATTGGAGAATATCTATTCGAGGCATGAGAAAAAGTTTCCGTGTGGCTAAACCAGGGGCACCGGATCAACGATTCTGAGATATGGACTCGCCGCACTTTCCAGACGGTATGCGCGTGGGCACTTCAAACCGGGTTCACCGATCTAAGCGAGTTGCTCGCGTTGAACGTCCCTCATCGACCACACAGGATCGACCGGCGGGGTGTGTGGTGATGATAGTTTCATGAAGGTCGTGGGGTGGGGCCGTGGCAGAGAGGGTTAATGAGACGTCAGAAGGATGCCTCACTGGCACTGTATCTATGGCTAATCACCCTGTGGGGAGGGGCTGACGGGGAGGGGGACGTTCCCCCTCCCCTGTCTTGGTGTTGTCACCGTGAGACCCCTCTCCAGGCATGGAATCGAAATCCTCCACCACCCGGTCGCTCACCAGGGCCACCTCCCGCCCCCTTCAAGGGGGCGGGCAGTGATGATGATAGACCCGGAAGGCCGTGACAGGGACGGAAAGCAGGATCCCCGGGGCCGTTCTCCTCAGGCACTGCATCGATGGAGAATCACCGTTCCTGTTGCCTGCGTTTCAACCAGACAGCACCTTCTTGAGATCAGAGCACCCTCTGCTAACCCTCGCAAAAAACCCGGCCACCAGAGTTCCAGGCTGGCAGGCGGTGCCTGCAGCGATTGCACATCCAACCCGCGAGAGGTTCATCAAACCAGGGCACAGCCTGAAGGTACCGTTTTATGCCCCTCAAACCAGTTCCCCCATGACGTAGTGGCGGTGGTTCCCGGTTATGAGCGCTTTCCCGGAGAACCCCGGCGGCAGGTCGTCTCTGATGATGACGTTCAGGTAACAGGGGTTACGGCAGATGGTCGAGCCTGGCATCTTCTTCTCTGTCGCGACTACAGGTGTCACCCGCCCCATCCAGCGCTCGTTGTAGCGGTCGTAGATCCGGTTCGCCTCAGCGAGCAGCGCCCGCGACCGCTCCTTCCTCACCCTCTCCGGGAGGTCTTTCAAGGCGGCAGCGGGGGTGCCTGGCCGCCGGGAGTACTGGGTGACATTGACCTTCACAAACTCGCACCGCCGGAGGAGTTCGAGCGTCTCCTGAAACTCTTCATCCGTCTCCCCCGGGAAGCCGGTGATAAAGTCAGAAGAGATCATCATATCCGGGAACTCCTCCCGGAACGCATCCACAATCCGGATGGCATCTGCCGCCGTGTAGCCCCGCTGCATCCGCTCAAGTACGGTGTCCGACCCTGACTGAACGGGGAGATGGAGGAACTGGAAGACCTTCTCGCTGTGGAACACCTCAATAAGGTCGTCCAGGACACCGATGACCGACGCGGGGTGCATCATCCCCACCCGGACGGCAAACCGTCCCGGGATACCCACTATCGCGCGCAGCAGGTCGGGGAACGACTCGCCGCGGTCGAGGCCCCAGGCGGCAACATCCTGCCCGGTCACCTGGATCTCGTATACTCCTGATGCCACAAGACCCCTGACTGCATCGAGGACTGCCTCTGCCGGCGCGCTCCGCAACCGCCCGCGTGCAAGCCTGGTGATGCAGTAACTGCACCGACCAACGCAACCGGATGCCACCTGGACGACGCCGGTCGCCCCAGGGCCCCGGGTGCCGACGCTCCCGGAACGCTCGTGGATCTCGTCAGGGTGGATGACACGGGGATTGCAGACCGACCGGATCTCATCCATCTGGACGAGGGGCATACACCCCGTCACGTAGAGGTCGCGGTCAGCGAACGCTTCCATCCGCCGGAGCATCTTTCGCCCGGTTCTGCCGATCACCGTGCATGTGTTGATGACAACGGCATCCGCCTCCTCCGGCCGCCCGGTTATGGTGCAGTCGAGCCCCTCCAGTATCCGTTCCAGCCTCTGCGTGTCGGCCTGATTATAGGTGCAACCATAGGTCTCGATGTAGACCCGTCTTCCCCGTAACTCATCCAGCGTGATGGCCGCTCAACGCTCCTTTCTGCGCGGTCGGTTGCCGGCCAGAAAACGCGGTGGTGTGATGCAGACGGATTGGTTTAAGCAACCGCTTGCCGGTTTCGTGCCGGGCACAACCCTTAACCGCTGACATTACAACTTCTTTATTCGATGATAAAAATAGGGTTGCTCGGTTGCGGCAACGTCGGGCATATCATCGCCACACACGCCGGGGGCATCCAGATCGCCGCCGTCTATGATATCATCCAGGAACGGGCGGAGAAAGTGGCGGCGCTCTGCGATGCCAGACCATACACCGATTTCGAGGCCTTCATGCACGATGAGTTCTCGATCGTCGTTGAAGCCGCCTCGATCAACGCTGTCAGAACCTACGGCGAGGCGGTCCTCCGGTCGGGCCGTGATATCATCATCCTCTCCGTGGGAGCCCTGGCAGAGGAAGATTTTCGCGAGCATCTTATCGAGGTGGCACGGGAGGAGGGAAAGAAGATCCGGATCCCGAGCGGCGCAATTCTGGGGCTCGATAACCTCAAGATTGGCCAGGTCTCGCCGCCGCGTCAACTCCTTCTGCGGACAACCAAACCCCCGGCGTCGCTCGGGATGGATGTTGCGGCCAGGACAGAGTTATTTAAAGGACTGGCGCACGATTGTATACGACAGTTTCCAAAGAACATCAACGTCGCGGTAGCGCTGGGACTTGCCGCCGGCAGGGACGCCGAGGTGGAACTCTGGGTTGACCCTGCGGTGGAGAGGAACATCCACGAGGTGTTCGTCGATGGGGAGTTCGGGGATATATATATCCGGGTCAGCAACGTCCCGAGCCCCGATAACCCTGCGACGAGTTATATGGCAGCCCTCTCGATCCTGGTGCTCCTGCAGAATCTTGAGAATCCTCTGGTGGTGGGAACTTAACTCATGGAAGACGAGATCCGTGCGCTCAAAGCCAGGAAGAACGCGGTCATCCTGGCCCATAACTACCAGCCCATGGAGATACAGGCGCTTGCCGACGTGGTCGGCGACAGTCTGGATCTTGCGGTGAAGGCAAAAGAGACGGGGGCAGACCTGATCGTCGTCTGCGGTGTCCGGTTCATGGCAGAGACGGCGAAGATCCTGAACCCCGGCCGAAAGGTGGTAATCCCGGTGGAGGATGCCGTTTGTCCGCTTGCCGACTACCTGACCCCGGAGATGATCCTGGAGGCACGCCGGCAGCACACGGATGCGGCCGTGGTGGTCTATGTCAACAGCAGCGCGGAGTGTAAGGCGCTCGCCGATGTAACGTGCACATCGGCAAACGCTGTCAGGGTGGTCGCGTCGCTCCAGAACGAAGAGATACTCTTTGGACCTGACGCCAACCTTGCGGCATACGTCCAGCGCGAACTCCCCGATAAAAAGATCATCCCGCTCCCACCGGAGGGGCACTGTTACGTTCATACCGGTTTTTCGCTGGCAGATGTGGAAGCGGCGCGAAAGAGGGGTGGCATCATCGTCTGCCACCCGGAATGCCTGCCAGAGGTTCAGGAACAGGCCGACAGGATAGCATCCACGGGTGGTATGGTGAGGGGCGCAGCAGACGGCGGGAACGAACCCTGGTGGGTCTTCACAGAGCGGGAGATGGTCTCCCGTCTCAGGTATCTCTACCCGGGAAGGGTCTTTTACGAGAAACCGGACGCCGTCTGCAAGGATATGAAGAAGATAAAGCTTGCCGACCTCCTCCGTGCACTCGACCGCGAGGAGCACGAGATCGTCCTCCCGCCGGCGGTGATGGAGGGCGCACGGCAGGCCATCGAGCGGATGCTCGCCGTCGGAGTGTGATGCGTGTGATACCGATAGACGATCTGCTCCGGTTCGTCCGGGAGGACGCGCCCTGGGGGGATCTCACCTCCGAGACGGTCGTCCCGGACGTTGTCTGCCGGGCGGTGATCCGGGCGAAAGGTTCCGGGGTTATTGCTGGGATTGAAGAGGCGCGGGCGCTCTTTGAGCACTTCGGGGTCACGGTTTACCCGCATGTAAGCGATGGGAGTGTGGTTACGGCGGGAACCGCACTGATGGATCTCGAGGGGTCTGCGAGGGCGATCCTCCTTCTGGAACGAACGACACTGAACATCATCGGCCGTATGAGCGGGATTGCAACAGGGACTCGAGAAGCGGTTGAGACCGTCCGGAAGGTCTCTACCCGGGTGCGGGTTGCCGCAACCCGCAAGACTGCGCCAGGACTGCGGGTGCTTGATAAGAAGGCAGTGATCCTTGGCGGTGGCGACCCGCACCGCTACACCCTCTCGGATATGATCCTGATCAAGGACAACCACCTGGCGCTCGTCTCGCTCCCAGAAGCGATGCGTCGGGCAAAGGCACGGAGTCGCTACCTGATGATCGAAGTTGAGGTTGAGACGGTGGAAGACGCCGTCACAGCGGCGGAGGCCGGAGCCGGGATCATCATGCTCGACAACATGACGCCGGAGGATGTGATAAGGGCGGTCGAGACACTCACACAGCACGGGCTGCGGGAGCGGGTGACCCTGGAGGTCTCGGGGGGTGTTGCCGGCGCCGAACTCGCCTCGTATGCCGCGACCGGGGTCGATACCATCAGCATGGGCGCACTCACGCACACGGTCAGGAACTTCGATCTGAGCCTGGATGTCCTGAAGGGTGTTTTTACCGTCAGACTCGAGTGAAGAGAGCTGGATTTTCACAGGTTTCCCCCTGATTGATGGATTCAGTGAGGAAACCCCCCCGCTCTCTTTTGCAGGCAATCCCGCTGTCCGCCAGGCCACATCAGAGAGGGCGATGACACCCTGGAAACCGTTGCCAGGGGCCGGAAAGCCAGCACCCCTTTCTCAACATGCTCCGAAACGGTTTATTCCCCTTCAGAACACACCACACTCCAGTTGCTGCAGCGGTGGCAGGCAGCTCCTGGCGATCTCCACAGAGAAAAACCGTGTTCGGGGACATAAAGCGGAGATGAGATCCGTCTCCTGCTAACTTTATCAGGATCATAATGGGATCAACCACATAAGATAGGGAAGGGAGAACCCTCCTCACTTGAGGACCTTCATTACAGGAGATACGTTTTGATTGAGTTTTTCAGGCAGCGCCTGGAAGTGCATCATCCATATCGAGTTCGTCAATAAAAGGCATCAGCCCTTTGACGTATGACACGACCTCCCCATCCTCTGTCTGAAACTCTCCATATGCCAGGATCTCGATGACCAGAGGAAGTTCGTCAAGATAACTGTAGAAGAGAGGGTCCGACCTGGTGGCGAACTGGAGGAACTCATCAAGGTTGACGAACGGGCGCTCCAGTTCCGGAACGTGGCGATAGTCATCCAGGTCTTTGCCAAGCGTTGAGTCCCTGGCAAGGTCTTCCTCAAAGTAGAGGTAGGCCTGGAATTTGTGCCGCTTTGAGAGTGCATCCAGGTCTCTTATGTCGATCCTTGCTCCGTTAGCAATGCCCACGCGTTCCAGTTCCGGAGGAAACGCCGTAACCTCTGGTTTAACCGTCCTCGGACTACCCATACATATGAAGAAGGAGGGGAGAAGGGAAAAATGCACCCATCAAATCGTCGTCGATGAACCTCTTTCGTTGCCCTGGATCCCGCCTCCAGGGACAGACACTGGATAAAAACCACATGATGCCCGTCAGGGCTACAGGCATACCGGATGAAAATCAGGGGTTATTTTCATACGAAAAGTGTTCGGCGAGACCGCTAAGAGATGGTTCCACCCCCGGGCACCGTATCACTGGAGAATCGCCCCGATTGGTGGGATTGACGGCGGGACGCTCCCCTCCCCTGTCTTGGCGTGTCGCCCAGACACTCTCTTCCCTGAGAGGAGAATACCTCCCTGGCCGCTTCCAGCGCTTCCCCGGTGGAGGCCGTGCAGGGAGGTGGTTGAGATTTCTGTGGGCCTGAGCGGGAAAGAACAAAGAAAACCCCGTGCTCTTTCTCTCCGGCATAGCGTCTCGCCAAAAACCTGCCCGTCCTTGCATCCTGATGAAGTAGGCGGTCTGCGGCGATGCAGATACCCTGGAAGTCCGGTCACGGCACAGCCAATGAGGAAACTGACTTTATGGCCGCTGGCTCTCTCCCCGGCAACAGGGCAAAAAACATATACCCGGCTGGCTCCCAGATGAGCGTGAGGTGGAACCAGCTGTGCCGGAGGAGGAGGAGACCGGTGAGAAGAGCGTTGAGAAGGCGTTCAACCGACACATCTCGATGCTGAAGTGGGGAGGGCTCAACGAACGCTGGCGGGCCGCAGATGCACTTGCGGAATTCGCTAACGAACGTGCCGTGGAGCCGCTCATCGAGGCGCTGGACGACGACTACGCCGATGTCCGGTGGAGAGCAGCGACAGCGCTCGGGATCCTGGACGGCCGGGAGGCGGTCCCCCCGTTGATACGATGCCTGGATGACGAGAGTTCCTGGGTCAGGATGGCTGCGGCCAGATCGCTCGGGCAGATCGGCGACCCCAGGGCTGTCGAACCTCTGATCAGGTTGCTTGACGACGAAAAACCACGGGTCAGGAGGGAAGTGGCCCTGGCGCTCGGGCGGATCGGCAACCCGCTGGCCAGGGACGCCCTGCTGCGTCTTCTGGATGACCCCGACCACGATGTCAGAGAGGCAGCCCGGCAGGCTCTCTCCGAGATAGGAACCATAGGAGAGGTCTCAACCGTCTGAGGATCTCAGCATCCAGCGTATCACGCCAGAACCGGCTGTTATCGTTTCGTATGTGTTTATAAAGCCGGAGCGTCTTCATAGTTTATCAGGTGTTTTTGAGTTGTCATACGCTGGCTCTGGCGCCCCGTGGGGTGTTGTATGGACCTATTTATGAAATGCTCTATCGAGGAGGCGGAGGCGGGACTGCAGGAAGGCGGAATACCGATCGGCTCCGTCCTGGTTCGTAATGGTCAGATCATCGGCAAAGGGCGCAACCGCCGCGTCCAGGAGAACAACCCCATCCTCCACGCCGAGATCGACTGTCTGATAAACGCCGGCAGGATCCGGGACTACACAGAATGTACACTTTACTCCACACTGATGCCCTGCTACCTCTGTGCGGGGGCGGTAGTCCAGTTCGGGATCGGGAAGGTTGTGGCCGGAGAGTCAGCGAACTTTGCAGGAGCAAGGGAGTTCCTGGAGTCGCACGCCGTCGAGGTGCTCGACCTTGACCTGGTGGTCTGCAAGGAGATGATGGCCGCGTTCATAAGGGAGCGTCCAGACCTCTGGTATGAAGACATAGGGGGAATCTGAGGTGGTGCATGACCAATGACAGACAGTTGCGTTCCATCCTCTTTGCCGCCGTCTTACTCATTCTCGGTGCCTGTATCGGGTTTGCGGCAGTTTCTATCCAGCCAGCGGTAGAAACGGACCGGGAGACCCTCTTTCAAGTCTCGACCATCGATGCACTTCTGCAGGGCATATACGATGGCAGCATGAGGTTTGACGAACTCGCGTCTCACGGCGACCACGGGATCGGGTGCGGCGACAGACTCGACGGGGAACTGCTCGGCATCGACGGCAGGTGGTACCTGATCAGGGTCGATGGTCGTGCTTACCCGGTCGCCGGAACCGCGACAACGCCGTTTGCAGCCACGACCTTCTTCGACCCCGAGATCGAGATCGCGGTCGGGAAGCCAATGGCCCTTACCGATCTTGAGAACCGGGTGCGAGACGAGTTTCCCTCGGAGAACTACTTCTACGCGATCAGGGTGGATGGCACCTTCTCAGAGGTGGTGACCCGGAGCGTTCCCGCCCAGGAGAAACCCTACCCGCACCTCGCTCTGGTAACAGCAAACCAGACTGTCTTCTCCCTCAAGAACGTCACCGGGACAGCCGTCGGTTTCTGGTCGCCGGGACTGGCAAAAGGTCTCAACGTCCCCGGTTACCACCTGCACTTCATCACCACCGATCGCAACGCCGGCGGTCACGTCCTCGATATGACCCTCGCGGAGGGCACCATAGGGGTCGACACCACAAAGAACTTCAGCGTTGTGCTCCCATCCAGCGGTGATTTCCTGACAGTAGACCTCACAGGAGACCTCTCAGAAGACCTTGGTCGGGTGGAGTGAGGCCGCTTCCACCTCACTCCTCCAGCCGTGATGTAAGCGCCTCTCTGCAGGCCGGGCAGAGCATCTTCTTCTTCCTATCGAGTTCGTCAAGACTCTGGGGTCGGAACATGACGCATTCTGGATTTGAACAGTGGTCGAGTCCAAGCAGGTGCCCAAATTCGTGCGCTCCTTCCTTTGCGGTCCGGTCGATGAGATCGGTGTCGTCCGGCACCCTGCCGTAGTAGTCGTTATCGAAGCGAGCGGTCGAGACGACGGCGACACCGGCTCTCGGGCGGGCAAGCCCGAAGACGAAGTCGCACCCCTCGATGTAGAGGTCGCGTGAGGTTACAAGCAACAGGGGACCATCGAGATCATACCTGCGCGTCAGCGTATCCTGCAGACGGTCCAGGATCTTCTGGGCATCGTGCTGATCACGATCCCTGTCATAACCATCGATGAGGAGCGGGTATTCGACAATCTGCGGCTCTTCTCCAAGGATCATCGCGATCATCCGGATGACCGGGAGCTCTATACCCGCCGGTGCCTCTGAGTCCCAAAGAATATGGATGCCCATTACCTAAACTCTTCGTGATGAGCCAGTATAAACATATTGAACGGAGTATAGGGGATTACATCGCCAGCCGCTACCGTAGGGCGGTCGAGGTGGGGATCGGGAACAACCCGGTGGCCGCAAGGCTGGTTGCGGCTGCCGGCGCCCTGATGCTCTGCACCGATATAAGACCGGGTATACAGCACGAAGGGCTCACCGTGGTGACCGACGACATATTCGAGCCCGATATCCGACTCTACCAGAGCGCAGACGTGATCTACTCCGTGAGGCCAGGGGTGGAGGTGGTTCCTCCTCTGATCTCGCTTGCCGCCAGGGTCAACTGCGATCTCCTGGTCTACCATCTGGGGTGTGAGATCTACGGAGACGGTGGCGAGGTCGTGGACGCTGGCGGGGTGCAACTCCATCTCTACTACCGTCACCGGTCCTAAAAGAGCGTCGCCTGGCCCGGTGGTGGGCCGTGTCGCGGATCGTCCTTCGGGGCTTCCCCTGCAGGTTTCTTCGCCTTGTTCCCTCCCTTCTTTGCGGGGGGTGTCTCTTTCGCCACCTTCTCTTTCTCCTCCTTTGCCACCTCTCTGACCACCTTGGCAGCCCTGGACTTATCGTGGATGAAGAGGTTCAGTTCATCGGCATCGAGTCCTAACTCGCGGACGTATCTCGCAGGGTCTCTCTCGACAAGTATGCTGATCGCCGTGAAGAAACTCTCCCGCAACGCCTCTTCAGGGATATTCAAGATCCTGTTGAGTCTCTGGTATAGACCGGCACGGACGGCCTTCTGTTTCTTTGACGCACCCATCTTCTGCCAGCGCGACGGTGGCATGATACGACCGCGAACTCCGCGCCCCCCCGCGGCCTCGGCGACACCGAGGAGCATGACCGCGTTTGCGTAGCGCCAGAGGGTGTAGTACTGCCGCTGGTAGGTACGGCCTATGTACTCATCCGCCCTCGCGAGATATGCGTAGCCCCTTGTCCTGGACGGCAGATCCGGTACATGGTCCATATTCCCTTCCAGCCACTGTTCGACGGTATCAGGAGTATCCTCCACCTCCATCACCATCCGGAGCAGGTCGGAGTCCTTCCGGCTGGCAAAGACCGCGCCAACGAGTTCGAATATGGTTGAACGTTCATCCTTTGTTGAGGTGTGGATATCGCTTGCAAGGAGACGATCCCTCCCTATCGCCGCGGCGTAGAGCATGTTCACCGCCGCCCGCATATCTCCATCGGCGCGGTTTGCGATCTCCTCCAGCGCGGCGGGGTCGCATTCCACTCCCTCTGCGGCGCAGATCTGGCGAAGACGGGGGACGATCGACCGGGCCTGGAGCGCCCTGAACTGGAGGGGTTCGGTGATCGCCTTGAGTTCTTTTGGGAGGGCGTAGTAGTCGTTTGCTATAAGGATTATCGGCTGCTGCGAAGCCGCTATGATATCTATAATCGCCTTTGCGCCCCCACGGTCGGCCTGGCCGTGGAGGTTGTCAGCCTCGTCGAGCAGGATAAGTTTCCGGCTAGCGCCGGTGAGACTGGCTGTGGTGGAACTCGAACCCGCTATCCGCTCAAGGGTTGATTTCGTACGCTGGTCGGAGGCGTTCAGTTCCACCACCTCCCAGTTCATGTCGTTTGCAAGGGCGTAGGCGCTCGAGGTCTTGCCTGTCCCGGGTTTACCATAGAGTATGAGCGGTTTTTTCTCCCGCGACCAGTCCCGTGCCCACTCATACATCTGCTGGATGGCACTCGAGTTACCCACGATCTCATTGAGGTGCTGCGGCCTGTACTTCTCCGCCCAGTCCATGTCGATCTATTGGGTTCTGGTGAACCAAAAATGCCACCCTGGTTACAGTAAGAGAGGGACGGTGCATCCGAGCACACTTATCCTCTCCTGACCGGGTGCCTACCGTAACCTCCAGCCATGATCGGTTCAGTGGTCAGGGATGTATAACGCTGCATATGAAATAGATTATCTCTTATGAGGCAGAATACCATAGAGAAACCGGAGATGTTGGTGTTCTTGTGGTGAAGGATTGCTCCACCGATACGGTAGCACAGGCCGTCAGGGAATATGAGGGCGTTACCCGGAAGAGGGAGATAGGCGATATGATCCGGGCTCTCCGGGTGGACAGCCCCGATGTTGTCGCATCGTTCGGTGAGGACGCCGCGGTCATCCGGCACAACGCAGAGGACGCGCTGCTGCTTGCGGCAGATGGTATCTGGAGCAGGTTGATGGAGGCTGACCCATTCTGGGCGGGTTACTGTGCAGTGCTCGTTAACATCCACGATATCGCTGCGATGGGGGGTAGACCGGTGGCGATGGTCGATATCCTCTCTGTTGTGAACGATCGGATCCGTGACGAGGTGGTGCGGGGCATGGTCACCGCATCTTCACAGTTTGGCGTTCCCATCGTTGGCGGGCATCTACACCCGGATACCCCCTACAGCGTCGTGGATGTGGCGATCCTGGGGACGGCCAGGATGGACCAGATCATCTTCTCCGACACGGCAAAGGAAGGGGACATCGTAGTCGCCGCTATAGACCTGGATGGCCGGGTTCACCCATCCAGCTGTTTCAACTGGGACTCGGTCACGATGAAACCGGCGGAGGTTGTGCGGGCGCAGATCCGGGTGATGGAAGACCTGGGCAAGGAGCACCTGGTGACGGCCGGGAAAGATATCAGTAACCCCGGCATCATCGGGACGCTCGGCATGCTCCTTGAGGTGAGCGGGAAGGGTGCGGTGGTCGACCTGGAGTCGATACCCCGGCCCGACCTCGCCGCACTCGGCCTCTCATTCGAGCACTGGGTGCGCATGTACCCCGGGATGGGATTCATACTCACGGTCAAACCGGAGAAGATGGATGAGGTCTGCCGCAGGTTTGCCGATGTCAGTATGACGGCAGCCGCCATCGGGGTGGTGAACGGCGATCGGCGTTTGACCGTCCGCTATCTTGGCAGGGAGACGCAGGTCTTTGACCTGGACCGCGACGGTATCATGCGGATCTTTGCAGGTGGCGGGGGATGCCGGTAACGATAGGGCTGGGTGCGGCCTCAGCGGAGGCGAAGATCCTCTCGACCGCCAGGGCTGTTAGAGGCGAGGTCGACCTGTTTTTATTTGCGCCACCGGGGACTGCCGACTCGTTTGACGATGTGGCCACTGTCGTCGAAGCCGTGGAACCCGAGGTTGCCCTGGTCGAGGCTCTCTACGCCGGCAGGATCGATGCCGCGATCAGGGGGACGCTTCCTGCATCCGCCACCCTGAAGGCCCTCAAGCGGGCTGCAGGCGCCGATCGCCTGGAGCGGATCGCCCTCCTCGAGAGTCCTGATGGCCATCTCTTCCTCCTCGCACCTGTGGGGGTCGATGAGGGCTGGACTGTCGGGGAGAAGGTTCGGTTTGTCAGGGCCGGCAGGGATATCGCCAGGCGGTTCGGGCTGCCGGAGAGTGTGGCTGTCCTCTCGGGAGGAAGACTCGGCGATGTGGGGCGTCACCCTGCAGTCGACCGGACGATGGCGGATGCCGAACTTGTCGCCCGTCTGAGCGGTGCAGAGCACATAGAGATCCTGGTCGAGGAGGTGCCCGGGCGATACGGCCTGGTCATCGCCCCGGACGGGATAACCGGGAACCTGATCTTTCGCACGCTTGCTCTCCTTGGCGGTGGGAGAGGACATGGTGCCCCGGTGGTAAACATCGATAGAATATTCGTGGACACGTCGCGCGCCTCAGCAGATTACACCAATGCCGTAATGCTTGCTAAATCGCTGGTGCTCTCGGAAAAAATCTGAAATTTCTCTCTATTTTTAGATTGGATGGCTTGTTATTGGTTTTTTCAATCGGCACGATTACCTCTCTCTTATTTGTGTCACCTCTCTGGATGCACCTTAAAAATGGAAGAGGGACCTGAATTTCAGAGATTATCCCGAAACGTTTAAATATTAACTAATACACCTCTTTAACGGTGGAGTAAGACTATGGCAGATCTACCCATTGCTGCGGTTGTACGTATCGCAAAGAAGAATGGTGCTGAGAGGGTTGGCAGCGATGCCGCTGCTGCACTTGTTGCCAAAGCAGAGGCCTACATCGCTGAACTGACCCGGGAAGCCAACAGGCTGGCCCAGCACGCGGGACGCAAGACGATCAAGGCAGAAGACGTCGAACTCGCGGTCAAGTCCGCGTAAAACGACTGTTTTTCACCTTTCTCCTTATCGGGGTCCCAGCGGGGCCCCATTTTCTGATCCGATCGGTCAGCCTGCATGCCGAGAAGGTTCCGGGCTTTCTAGGTCACGGGGGACCGTCAGGAGTGTTGAGATCGTCGGTTGTCTGGTTCACACCGGGGTTCTGGGTCCGGGGAGTGGGTGGTGGGGATGCTAGCATGAAAGACATCCCGGTTGACACGCAGGAGACGGGGGGCGGTGAGGGTGTCCCACGAAAGTGCCTGGGCGACACTGTGAGACAGTGGAGGGGCGCGTTCCGCCCCCTCCCCGTCAGCCCCTCGCCGGCGGGGTGATTCTCCATCGATACAGTGCCACTGAGGCATCCCGCTGATGTCTCATTTCCGTCCCTGGCACCACCCAGTTTCTATCACCACTTACTGCTTTGCCTCCCGGCCGCGAGGTGTTTGAGGTCTTCTCACATGGAAAGACGTTCCCGGGTGAAGTGATAGAAAAGGGCATGTAATGTTGTCAGCAAACACCATCACCCCAATTACCCACCACGGATTTTTGCTCCCACAAACCTCATCCTCACCTTCTTTCCTGAAAAGAGACGTTGGTGGGAGATCTCCCTATGGTGTCAGACGCTCATATTTGCAATCTCAGCCCGGTTTCACACTATCTTGTGGTTTTCATCGGGTGATCTCGGGAGGAGTGATTTATTGGCCGATACAGGCCTCTTGCGACGTCTCAGAGTGTCCCTTTTGTGCTCGGCACCTCGCCGCCCATCGCCGGATCGATCGCCACCGCCGCCCGGAGCGCCCGCCCAAACGCCTTGAACCCCGCCTCACAGATATGGTGATCGTTCCTCCCGGTAAGGCTGATATGCGCGGTTAGCCCTGCGTTTATGCAGAGACTGTAGAAGAAGTGCTCGATAAGGTCACCAGGGATACCGCCCGGCCCCGCCGGCGAGAAACCGCCCTCAAAGACCAGGTAGCCCCGCCCACCCAGATCCAGCGCCACCCGTGCAAGCGCTTCGTCCATTGGAACGGCAGCGTCAGCGAACCGGTTTATCCCCTCTCCCTCACCGACCGCCGCCGCCAGCGCCGTCCCGAGGACTATCCCGAGATCTTCGATGGTGTGGTGCACATCCACAGCAAGGTCACCTGTAACCTCAATGCTCAGATCAAACCGACCGTGACGGGCAAATGAATCCAGCATGTGGTCAAAGAAGGGTATACCTGTCTTGATCGTCGTCTTTCCTGCGCCGTCAAGGTCGAGAGAGAGCCTGATATCGGTCTCCCGCGTTACACGGTGAACGTCAGTTCTTCGCATGTGCCGCCTCCATCGCTTCAGAGAGCCGGATCCTGCCGGAGTAGAGCGCCGAGCCCAGCACCGCTCCAGCCGCTCCAGCCTCCCTGAGCGCACAGACGTCCCTGACGCTCGATATACCACCGGAGACCACCACCGGAACGCTCACCCGGGCAAGTAGAGCCTCGATCGGGACTATGTCGATCCCGCGCTGGAGCCCCTCCACATCCACATTCGTATACAGAAGAGACCCCGCACCTAGAGACTCGAACCGCTCCGCCCAGGCGAGGTAGTTACCTGCCGGCCGCTCCCAGCCCTCGATCACCACCTCGCCTCCACGGGCATCGATCCCGACCATCACACGCTCGCTTCCGAACTCATCAGCAAGGTTCCGGACAACCTCCGGTTCCCGGATGGCCAGGGTCGAGACAATCACCCGGTCGACACCGGCATCGAGCCACCCTGCCGCGTCCTCCAGGCTCCGTATACCACCACCAAGTTCGATGAACGTCTCTGTCTCAGAGGCAAGCCGCCGGATCAGATCGGCGTTCCTCTGTGCCTTTCCGAACGCCCCGTCCAGGTTGACAACGTGGATACCGTCCGCCCCCTGATCCAGCCACCGGCGCGCCCAGACGAGCGGGTCTCCATAGACAGTAGCCGCATCCCGGCGCCCTTGCACAAGCTGCACGCACCGCCCCTCAAGGATATCTACAGCAGGATAGATCTCCATGCTCTCAGCGTATGATCCGTTCGATGGGCATGACTAATATGTCTTTTGCGCCGGCGCGTTTTAACTGGTTGATCAGCTGATAGACCCTTTCTTCGTTTACAACAGCGTGAACAGCGACCAGATTTTCGTCAGATGCGACATCCATCACCGTCGGCCCCGAGAGGCCAGGCAGGACGTCCCTCACGTCTGCAAGAGCGCTCCTGTGGACGTTCATCATCAGATAACACTGCCCCTTTGCCTTGAGGACGCTATCAAGCGCCAGGACAACCTCGTCGATCTTCTCGCGCCGGGCCTTCAGCGATGTTGGGTTTGCAACAAGGATCGTGGTGGAGGTCAGGATCTCCTGAACGACGCGGAGATGGTTTGTCCGGAGCGTCGTCCCCGACGATGTGAGATCGACTATGGCATCGGCTATCCCGAGGTGCGGCGTCGCCTCGCACGCGCCGCCCACCGTCACCACCGTCACACTGACCCCGTGCTCCGCGAAGAACGCGCGGGTGATCGCCGGAAACTCGGTCGCCACCCGCGCTCCATCGAGATCGGCGATCGTCTCGACTGCGGACTCTTCCGGCACGGCTACAACCAGCGTCGCCCCGCCGATCTGAAGGTCGAGCAACTCCTCGACAACCGAACCTCTCTCCAGAACCATATCCTTCCCGGTAATTCCAAGGTCAGCAACACCGCTTGCCACGTACTCCGGTATATCGATCGGCCGGGCAAAGAGGATCTCCACATGCGGGTCGCGCGTCCGGGCGATAAGCCTGCGCTCACCCCCGCCGTCTGCCAGGTGTAGCCCGCTCTTCTCGATCAACTCGTTGACCGGAGCGGCGATCCGGCCCTTGTTCGGGATGGCAAGACGGATAAGCCCTGGATCGGGGCTCCTGGATACAGGTTTACTCATGGATTGCAGACTCCAGAAATTGTAGGGTGTGAAAGATCAAAAGGTAGAGAGTTCTCCCCTGATAACCTTCTCGGTGATGGTGTTGGTCCTCTCCAGCCATTCATCGATTATCCCCTCGACCTCCCGCCTGAGGGTGCTCACCTCAAAACCGCGTTTCGGTAGGATCTGGGCACTTGCGATATGTGGCTGGTCGATCGGGTGGCCGATCTGCGAGAGGAGGCGGACGTAGATCTCCTCTATACCCTCGACCCTTGCAACACAGTCCTTCGCGATCTCTGTTGCCAGGAGGTTGTAGATCTTTCCAATATGGTTGATCGGGTTCTTTCCGCTCGTCGCCTCCATGCTCATCGGGCGGTTCGGGGTGATCAGGCCGTTCGCGCGGTTCCCCCGACCGACCGAACCGTCATCCCCCATCTCGGCCGAGGTGCCGGAGACAGTCAGGAAGATGCTACCATTGTCCAGGTCATCAGCGGTGTTTATGGCAACGTTGACCCTCCTGCTGGTGAACTGCCCTGCAACCGTCGCTATCTGCTCCGTCAGGAAGTTCTTCTGCTCGATATAGTCGGCGATGCCCGAACAGTAGCGGTCAACAAACGCCATCGCGATGGTGAGGTTGATGGTATCACCGTCACGAAGGCACATGATCTTGCAGTCCTGGCCGATGACCGGGTATTTCGGCCGGAGCGTCTCGTCTATGAACGTAGAAACACCAAGAACGATGCTCTCCGCCTCACTGAACGGTGCATGCCCCACACCAAACGAGGTGTCGTTCGCCCGCGGGGCCTTCCCCGAGCACGACCGGAAGACGTCCTGAAGGTCTGTCGACCCCCTTCCCATCCGGCAGTCAACGATGACATCGCGCTCCATGTTGAGCAGGGGAAGTACCTTCCTGATGTAGCCCCGTGCTGCCTCGACGGCGATCGCGTCCGCCGGGATGTTCACACCGTTGAAGGTCTTTGTCGCCCGCCCCGAGATGAGGAAGTAGATCGGTCTTGTAATGATACCGCCGCCAAACTTCGGGAGCGACTCGCCCGCAACGACCTCCCCCTGGTCGGTGTTGTGGTGCAGGACGTTCCCGCACTCCTCCATGTAAGACCTGCTGAGTGCGCGGCTGATCGACTCTGCGATACCGTCCGCCAGACTGTCCGGGTGCCCCAGGCACTTGCGCTCCACCAGTTCTATCCGCTGCTTCTCGATTGGGATCTGCTCAAGCCCCTCTACGCTGATGTTCCTGGTCATCAAATCCACCGTAGTTCTAAAGTATGATAAGAGAAATGATTGCAATTCATATAACCGTTTCTAACCCTTACATCGAAGGCGGATATCGGAACGGATACTGATCTTGCACTCCCCGTTCCTGAAGACGCGCACCACGCCCCCGCTCTCGGAGACCGTGACGCCGACGGCCGGGATCTCCCGTGTGATGGACGCGGTGGCGCGGTGCCGACCGCCAAGACCGCCAGGTAGGTCAATGTCCCGTCCAGTGACGTCCAGATACCTGCCGGCCGCATGGACCTCACCGCTCCTGTCTATGACAAAGACGCCGTCGAGCTGGGCGAACTCTTTCACACTCTCCCAGTTATCCCGGTTCTTGATGTCCCGAAGGGAGGCGTGATGGCCCTGGTAGGGGTTCAGGATCGCCTGGTGAGAGTGGAGGAAGATCTCCTCCGGGTCGCCGATGATGAACGCCGTGCCTATGGCGCGCCCCTCTCTACCCTCGACCGCGATCTCAAGGGCCAGCGTGAGAACGGCGTGGAGAACCTCGCGGGGGACGATATCGGAGAATTCCTTGAGGCTTATGAAGTTCTTCCCCTCCTCGATATCGTATATGACGACGGCGTAGGGGAAGACCCCGACGACAAGCCCGGTCTCAAAGTTGCGCTGGAGGTAGATATGAACCGCAGCATCGAGCAGATGGCGTTCGCTCACTTCCAGAATATCGTGCATCGTGAGGTCTTTGAGGACATCGAGCTGGAGTTCCTGCACCTGTATGATCGGGATCTGGGGCGGTTCTGCCACGATCGTGATCGGCTCGATGAACGATACAACCGCCTTGGCACCAATCTTCTTCGCAACCTCGCAGGCGGTTGCAAGCATCAGTTCGCCGTTCATAACAACTCCAGGACCAGCCCTGGTATCTCCGACGGCCTGGCCGCGACCGGAACTCCCACCTCAGAGAGCCGTCTGACCTTTGACCGCGCGTCGCCCTCGCCGCCCTCGATGATCGCACCGGCGTGACCCATCCGCTTTTCGGGAGGGGCGCTCACGCCTGCGATGTAGGCGACGACCGGCAGATCGGTCGACCGGACGCCCTCCTCCTCAAGGTTCCCGCCAACCTCGCCGATGACAACAACGGCCTTTGTGTGCGGATCCTCTTCAAAACGGGCAAGCGCGTCCACAAACGTCTGCCCGATCACCGGGTCGCCGCCTATCCCGACAACCGTGCTCTGGCCGATACCGGCGCGACTGAGTTCATCGACCACCTCGTATGTCAGGGTGCCGCTCCGGGAGACCACTCCAACCTCTCCGCGGGTGGCAAGGTGGGCCGGCATGATCCCGAGTTTGCACTCGCCCGGCGAGAGGAGGCCCGGACAATTCGGGCCGATGACGGTGCAGTCATGGAGTTTCGCATAGGCGATCGCCTTCATGGTGTCATGGACGGGGATGTGCTCGGTTATCACGACGGCAAGTTCTATCCCCGCATATGCCGCCTCCATGATAGCATCCCCGGCGGCAGGTGCCGGGACAAATATGACGCTTGCGGTTGCATCGTGCTCTGCGAGCGCATCTTTCACGGTGTTGTAGACCGGGACACCGTCAACCTCCATCCCGGCCTTACCGGGGGCTACTCCGGCAACAATCCCTCTCCAGCCAACCTCACGGGCGTAAGCGTTCATGAGTTCCGTGTGGAACCGCCCCTGTCTCCCTGTGATGTTCTGAACTATCACACCCAGGTTACGGTCACCGTAGATCATTCTCCAACCTCCAGCGCCACCCTCACGGCCGCTTCCATGCTATCGACCATCCGGTAACCGTGCTCTGCGAGCAACCGCCGGCCCTGTTCCTCGTTAGTCCCGGCCATCCGGACGATCACGGGCACATCTACCCCGGCGGTGATGATCCCCCGCGCGACCTCGTCGCACCGGGTGATGCCGCCGAGCAGGTTTACAAGGATCACCTTCACTGATGGGAGGCTTGCGACAAGTCGTACAGCATGCATCACCCGTTCCTGGTCGGCACCGCCACCGACGTCCAGGAAGTTTGCCGCACGGCCTCTGTAGTAGTCGATGAGGTCGATTGTCGACATGGTTAGCCCGGCACCGTTCCCGATGACCCCGATCGTCCCATCGAGTTCCACGTAGGAGAACCCGTGCCTCTCGGCCTCGCGTTCGCGCTCGGAGAGGTCGCGGTTGACCTCGATCCCCTGGCGTGCGAGGGCGTTGTCGTCGATGATAAGTTTTGCATCGGCAGCATACACTCCGGCAGGGGTAGTCACAAGCGGGTTGATCTCAGCGAGCATGGCGTCCTTTTCCTGAAAGATCCGGTAGAGGTTGTTGATGACCGGGGCTATATCTGCGGGCGCCCCGGCCAGGAGTTCCCGCATCAGAAACGCCGGTACCTCCCGGAGGAGGGGAGAGACTAAAGCCCTCCGTATGGCGGACTCCTCCTCCTTTGCAGCCCTCTCGATCTCGACCCCCCCGGTATCCCCGAAGAGCACAACCGGTTGTTTGCTCGAGCGGTCGATGGCGATGCTGAGGTAGTACTCGTGCTCAATCTCAAGTCGCTCCTCTACCAGGATCTCCCTCACCGGAACTCCCCGGATCTCCCGGGAGAAGAGTTCACGCGCTTTCTCGACCGCCGACGCCGAATCGACCATCAGGACGCCACCGGCCTTCCCCCGGCCGCCGACGTCCACCTCTGCTTTCAGCACCACGGCATCCCCGACCTCTTGCAGGTGCGCTGTGATCTCTTCTGGTTCGCGTATGACAAACCCCTTCGGAATGGGTATCCCGTAGTCCGAAAAGACCCCTTTTGCCTCGTATTCCAGTAACTTCATTGATTACACGCTCGCTCTCCAAGTTCAAATCCACGTTTCATAGCCCGCTGGTTCAGACCCTCGGTACCCTTTGGCACGCTGTCAAGCACTGCACGCTCTATTGCATCTCTGCTCACGACGCCAGTTGTGGCCACAAGAGCACCTATCATAACGATGTTTGCCACGATCTCCCGGCCCAGGGTGTTCTTCGCCTCCGACGTCGCCGGGATCTCACAGTAGCGGCAAGCAGGACGCGACCTGACAAGGTCGGCATCGATCAGCATGAACGCGTCCTCCCGTGCACGTATACCGTACTTCTCAAATCCCTGTCGGGACATGATGACGTAGATATCGGGGTCGGTCACCTCGGGAAAGAGGATAGGTTCATCATCGATCACAACCTGCCCCATCGATGCCCCGCCACGGGCCTCGGGACCGTAGACCTGTGTCTGGACGGCGTATTTGTTGTCGTAGAGCGCTGCGGCCCGCCCCAGGATGACCGAGGAGAGGATTATCCCCTGCCCGCCGTATCCCGAGAACCTGATCTCGTGCCTCATGGTCGCACCCCCATCGCTGGCCGGTTCCGCCGGATCAGTTCCCCGACGGTGAACGTCCCCTCCGGGATAGGTTTACCCTCGGCGATCAACCGGTTGTACTTCGGGACGAGCATCGCGTGGCTCCGGAGGTACTCGATCATATCGGAAACCTCTCTCATCTTGTTGGAGCGGCCGTAGTTCGTCGGGCACTGTGTTCGCACCTCGATGAACGCAAGCCCCGGTGTCTGGAGGCCTTCGACGATGGCCTTTGTGAGTTCCTTGACGTGGTAGGACGTCCAGCGGGCGACATAGTTTGCGCCGGCGGCGATGGCAAGTTCAGTAAGATCGAACGCCGGTTCGCTCGAACCGTATGGTGTTGTTGTCGAGATCGCTCCCGGCGGCGTCGTCGGGCTCCCCTGTCCCCCTGTCATCCCGTAGATCTGGTTGTTCATGCAGACAACGGTGACATCCAGGTTCCGGCGACAGGCGTGGATGAAGTGGTTCCCACCGATGGCGGCAAGGTCGCCGTCCCCCGTAAAGACGACAACGTGCAGGTCCGGGCGCGCCAGTTTCACCCCGGTGGCAAACGCAAGCGCTCTGCCGTGCGTGGTATGAAGCGAGTCGGTGTTGATGTAGCCTGGTGCACGGGAGGAACAGCCGATCCCGGAGAGGAATACCGTCTCCTCACGTTTCCACCCCATCTCATCTACCGCAGCCAGGGTGCAGTTGATGACCGTTCCGTTCCCGCAACCGCTGCAGTATATGTGCGGCAACCGGTCTTCCCGGCGCCATTCGGTTGTGCTCATCGGTATGCCTCCATCGCGCGAAGGAGTTCGGCAGGGGTGTGGAGGTCACCACCGAGTTTCGGGATCGGGACGACCGGTTGTCCGACGTGACGCTCGACCTCCCGCGAGATCTGGCCCATGTTCATTTCAGGCATGAGGAAGACCGTGGCGTCTGGAAACTCATCCAGTGCAAACTCCGGAAACGGCCAGACAGCCCGGAGACGCAGGTGCCCGATCTCCTCATCTGGGTGATCGTGGATCACCTGCTGCACCGTCCGCGACGGCGCACCGTAGGTGACAAAGACCATGCCGGCATCAGGGTTCACGACCTCGTAGTCGGCGATCTCCCGGCGCGCCGACTCGACCTTTGCGACCAGTCTCCGCACAAGCCGCTCGTGTGCTTCAGGATCGGTTGTGTCCGGGTATCCCCGCTCATCGTGGGTGAGCCCCGTCACATGTATGGCCCTGCCGGAGCCGAACGGTGCAAAGCCGGGCACCCGGTCGTCCCCGGCCTCAAACGGGAGTTTGCCCTCCAGGAGGGGGGCCGGGCGGGTGATCTCGACCCTGTCGGGGATGGTAATACGCTCGCGCATGTGGCCGATGATCTCATCGGCCATCAGAAATGTGGGGACCCTGAACCGGTCGGCCAGGTTGAAGGCCTTTACGGTCAGGTCAAACATCTCCTGGACGGAGTTTGGTGCAAGCGCGATGGTGCTGTAGTCGCCGTGAGAGCCGAACCGGCACTGAAGCATGTCGCCCTGCGCCGCCCGCGTCGGTTGCCCGGTGCTCGGGCCGCCGCGCTGGACGTTGACGATGACGCAGGGTGTCTCGGTCATGGCTGCGTAACCGATGTTCTCCATCATCAGCGAGAAACCGGGGCCGCTCGTAGCGGTCATCGCCCTGGCACCCGTCCATGCTGCGCCGATAACCGCGGCGATGCTCCCGAGCTCGTCCTCCATCGAGATGAAGACCCCCCCGGCCTTCGGGAGCCTTCGTGCCATCGTCTCGGCTATCTCGGTCGACGGCGTGATCGGGTAGCCACCGAAGAACCGGCACCCGGCGGCGAGCGCCCCCTCTGCACAGGCGACGTTCCCCTGCATAAACTCGGTTCTGCTCAAAACTCCACCTCCACCTTATGCGGTTCAAACGGTCTTTCATCGACCCAGGTGATCGCCTGGTCAGGGCAGATCATCTGACATACACCACAGAGTAGCCGGCCGTAGAGGGGCTGTAGCCTGCAGTTTGTGCAGCGTTCCGGGCGGTCCAGGACAGGAGTGACGATCCCGCGGTCGTTGAGTTCTGTCCCCTCCTGGAATATCCTGTAGGGGCAGACCAGCACGCAGAGGTTACACCCTTTGCAGCGGATTTCATCGATGACAAGTTTCATGAGAAGGTATCCTGCTTTATATTGAATCGCTGGTGAAATTGTGTTTTCGCTTTCTCCTGTGTGGCCGCGAAGAGGTCGCCGCCGTGGGCGTCGATCCCGACGGTCAGCGGCAGGTGATCGGCCTCGATCACCCAGACCGCTTCGGCCATACCGAGATCCTCAAAATAGACGCCTGTAACCTGCATACGGGCTGCGGCAAGCACTGCGCACCCGCCGGTGAACGCGAGGTAGACACCGCGGCCCCGCAGACGCCCGACCACCTCCTGCTCCATCCCACCCTTGCCGATCAGGCCGCGGACGCCAGCATCGATCAGGAACCCGGTGAGCGCATTCATCCGGGCGGAAGTGGTGGGACCGGCAACGAGGAGACGACCGTCCTTCACCACAGGCCCGCAGTGGTAGACCACGGCACCCTCGGGGTCGAATGGTATACCCACATCCATCATACGGAGGTGTGCCTCGTCGCGCGCGGTGTAGATCGTTCCCGAGAGGCTTACCCGGTCGCCCGCCCGGAGGTCGAGCACCTCATCGCCGAGGGGTGTCGTCAGGTTCACCGTATCACCTCCACGCTCGCCCGTCGAGATGCCCAGCACTGGACGTTCACCGCCACCGGGAGCGACGCGGTGTGGCAGGAGGCACGTTTCACCTTCACCGCAAGTGCCGTCACGTCGCCGCCAAGCCCCATCGGCCCGATCCCGAGCGCGTTGACGGCTTCACAGAGTTCCTGCTCGTAGTTGTCCATGATGTCGACCGGGAGGAGGAGGGCCTCCTTTGCAAGCGCTGCCGCCATATCAAACGTCCCCCCGATACCGACGCCAAGGATAACCGGGGGGCAGGGTCGTCCCCCGGCAATGAGCATCGTCTCGGCAACAAACTCCTGGATCCCGCTCACTTGCGAGGGAAGGAGCATCCCGATCCTGGAGACGTTCTCAGAACCGGCACCCTTCGGGAGCACCGTCACCGTGAGTCGGTCGCCGGGGACCACGTGGACGGCGGGCATCCCGAGACCGGTGTTGTCGCCGGTGTTTTGCCGGGTGATGGGATCGACAACGTTTGGACGGAGCGGGATGCTGGAAGTAGCCCGGCGCACCCCTTCTCGCACCCCTTCAAAGAGCGCGGACGAGAAGGGAACGTCTGGGGGGAGACTCAGGTAGACCACCGGCACACCGGTGTCCTGGCATATAGGCACACCGCGCTCCCCGGCAAGCGCGATGTTCTCCAGGATGTTATCAAACTCCTGTTTCGCGATCCGGTTTGTCTCGACCGCTGCAGCCCGCCGGAGTGCGGCAAGCACGTCGGGGGGGAGTCTGGTCTCAGCCTCACGGAAGGCCTGTTCTGTTGCGTCTGCCAGCGCGGCTACAAGCCCCGGATCTGCCTGATTGACCATCATCTATACTGGTGGGAAGAGACTATAAAAACCTATATTCCCAGCAGATAACGGATCTGGAACCTGCAGGGAGAACCTCAGAAAATGTTGGATGTGAATGTGGGTTCATACTGTCTGAACCCGCTCTTCGACGATCCTTGCCGGGGCCGGGAGTTTGTAGGTTCCGCCCCTGAGTGAGGCCTTGGCCTTCTCCACATACTGGGGGTTTGTCCAGACGGAGAAGATCTTCTGACCCGCTCTAACCCGTGCCGCTGTCCCGACGGGTTTGCCGAAGGCAAGACGCATTCCCTCCGAGACACGGTCGGCTCCTGCACCGGTTGCCTGCTTGTTCTCGCGCAGCACGTGGTGTGGATATGTCCGCAGTTTAAGATGGAAGTTCGCCCTTCCGACATCCTTGATCAAACGCCGGTTAATGCTGATACGGGCTGCTTCGAGCGCCGTATGCCGGATCTGGCAGGCTTCGTCGACGACGATGGAGAGTTCGACCGGATAGATCTCGCTGAGGTTACCCATATCGAACTGCACTACCTTGCTGCCCGGCACACCGCCCATGTATTCCCTGCGTGTATATGCTTTCTTTGCGAGATTCCGATACATCCTCGCTGGTTTTCGTACCATAGCTAAAAACTCCTGCCGATCTCTGGGTGCTCTATAAAATGGAGATCTCTTCCTATAAACCTTACGGGAAACTCATCAATTCAACGATCCGGGATGTAAACCTTCCACTCTCGCGGCGTTGTGGTATGGGTATGGCCGGCGCCTCTCTTTCATCGACGATGCGGGGGTGGCAGGGGGTGTGATGATTGCCCAATGGAAGGTCAGGAGGGGTTTCACCGTGACACCGCAAAGAGGCTCTCTCCAGGCACTCTACCGATGGAGAGTCGCCCCGCGGGGGGCAGAAGGTTCCCCTCCCCTGTCCTGGCATGTCAGCGGGAGGCCTCTCTCCAGAAGTGGAATCAAAAAACCGCCCACCTACCGGCTGCTTACGCCGCCTCTTCCCGTTCCCTTCCGGATATTGTGTCGTGAGAATAATCATCTTCTGGGGAGGAGGGAAGAATTGTCCATCCCAAATTCTTCCCCTGAGCGTCGTCCCGCCAAAACCACAGCCATCCGAACCTGCAGACAGGCAGGCAGTCTGCGGCGATTGCACAACCGGCGGATCCGTCTCCAACTGGTTTTACCAGACCAGGGCACAGCCTCCGGATACCGGGTTGATACCCTCATCGGCTGTTTTCTGTATCCTCGATCATCCTGAGCACCTTCCGACGAACATCGGCAAACTCGATACTGGTGCGGTCGCGAGGTCGCGGCCAGGGTATCTCGACGATCTCCCGGACTGATCCCGGGCGCGGTGTGAGGACAACGATCCGGTCAGAGAGGTATACCGCCTCATCCACACTGTGGGTGACAAAGAGGATCGTCTTCTTTGTCTGCTCCCAGATGGAGAGGAGTTCTCCCTGCATCCGGTTCCGGGTCTGAGCGTCCAGCGCCCCGAACGGCTCGTCCATCAGGAGGACATCGGGGTCATTTGCAAGCGCTCGTGCTATCGCCACGCGTTGCCGCATCCCGCCTGAGAGTTCGTATGGGTAGGCGTCCCGGAACTGGGAAAGCCCGACCATCTCAAGGTAGCGCTCTCCTATCTTCCTTCGTTCCTCCTTACCCACACCCCTCATCTCAAGGCCAAAAGCGATGTTATCGATGACCTTCTGCCAGGGGAAGAGCGAGTACTCCTGAAAGACCATGCCCCGCCGGGGGTCAGGGCCGGTGACCACGTTACCGTCGACGATCACCCTGCCGGTGGTCGGGCTCTCGAGCCCGGCGATGATCCGAAGGAGCGTCGTCTTCCCGCAACCGGACGGCCCCACCAGGCAGACGAACTCCTCATCCCGGATCTCGAGGTTGATATCCTTCAGAGCCCATATGACGTCGCCATCCTCCTTAGGGAAGGCCTTGCTGAGGTTCTCTACGATGACTCCGCTCATGAGGCCACCTCCCCCTCATGCCATCGCAGGAGTCGCTGGTCGACGTAGTGCCGGAAGATGTGGTCTATGATAAGCCCTGCAAACCCGAGGATCAGCATGTAAACCACTACCTCCGGCATCTGGTGGAGGTAGTAGTTGTGCCAGAGCTGGTAGCCGAGGCCGTTTCTGGAGACCCCAAACATCTCCGCTGCCACAAGACACATCCAGCCAACCCCCATCGATATCCTGATCCCGGAGGCTATTGAGGGAATCGCCGATGGTAGGGCGACGTGACGGATCAACTCAAACGATGTGTCGCAACCGAGCACCTTGCCCGCCTCAACATAGATCTTCGGGACCGATCGGAACGCTGTGTAGGTTGCTGTCAGGATCGGGAAGAACGCCCCCACAAAGATGACAAAACCTGCTGCCGCCGCGGTAAGCCCGAACCATATGATTGCAAACGGGATCCAGGCAAGTGGTGGTATTGGACGGAGAATCTCGATGATCGGGTCGAGCAGAGAGTCTGCCACCCGGAACCATCCCATGAGAATCCCGACGGGAACGCCAAGGAAGATCGCCGCAAGGATGCCTATCCCAAAATGCTTAAAACTCACCCCGATGTCAATGAGTAGCGTCCCGGAGGCGAGGAGGTTTACAAACGCCACTGCGACATCGGTGACGCTTGGGAGGATGAATGATCGCCCTACGACGTATTCGGCGACAAACTGCCAGATCGCCGCAGCAATGATGAGCGCTGCGATACCAAGGAGTTGTTTCTGTTTCTGTCGTTTCATGGCTCTGTTCTGCCTCGCAGAGATGGTCCTACCGGAGGGGGCCGTAAATGGGGTTACCCTCTGGCGTCTTTATCCCTGATCCTATCGACACGTTGATAGAAGATACTTTTGGAAGGAAAATGGGGATGAGGCCGATTTATGCCATGGCCTCATCATAGAACGTGAAGTCGAAGAGGTCCTCCTCTGTGAACGGTCTCTTGATGTAGCCGAGCTCATACTGGAGTTCAGTGTACTCGACAACCGAGGACGCGATCAGGTGTGGGTCTGCCGTCCAGGTGCCGTCCCAGTCCCTGAAGGATGCCTTCACGGTCTCGACGTTCTGTCCGCTCCTTGCTGCGTAGATTTCTGCAGCCTCGTTCTGGTGTTCGAGGTTGTATTCCGTTGCCTTGATGTGGGTCTTTACGACCTGCTCAACGATCTCGGGGTGTTCCCGGATCAGCCAGCCGCTTGCAACCAGAACACAGCAGGCATGGTCCTTTCGCATCTCACCAGACTTCACCACGGTCCTCCCTGCGCCGCTCGCTGCGATGATGGCAGGGGAGGGGTGGGGCAGGAAGACGCCGTCGACCTGACCGGCGGAGATGGCAGTGGTGGCAGGACCTGGGTCCATGGGGATTATCTGGACACTCTGGGGGTCGACGCCGTTCTCTTCAAGCCAGGTTCGCAGAAGGGTGTCCTGGATTGTTCCTGGCGGGAAGGTGGCGATCTTCTTACCGACGAGGTCGGTGGGGCCGGAGTAGGGTATCTCGTTCCTGAGCACGAGGTCAGATCCCTGGGTCTGGACAGCGGCAATGATCTTTGCGTCAAGTCCACTGTTGACGGCGGCGACGAACGGGGCGGCACCGACATATGCGATATCCAGGTCACCGGCAAGCATCGCCTGCATCTCGGGTGCACCTGTCCCGAACTCGTAGTCAGTCACCTTTGTGATGCCGAGTGGTGCCAGGTCTTCCTGCCACCATCCCTTCTCCATCGCGGTGACGTGGGCGATCTGGTGGGTGCTCGGCTGGTAACCTATCCGAAGGTGCGTTACATCAGCGGTGCCGGTCTCTGTGCAGCCTGCGGCAAGCGCGAACGCTGCAACCAGAGCCACGGCCAGAAGAATTGTGATACGCGATCTCATCTTTACATCCATCCGTTACACTGGATAGGTAATTCTTCACGCTGTCTCTATATAGTATTGTCGAAAATAGCGTAAATTCCTCTACTTTAGTAGACGTTACTATCATTATACTAACCATATAAGATAAGTAATCTGTAATTTCTGCTCTCGTAGGTATATCGTGGGGCGGTGCCCTCTCCGGGGTGTCACCAAAAGGAGGTCCTGGCGGGGAGAGCGCGGGAGAAGATCAGATCGCCGCTGATGAATGTCTCTCTACGCGGCGACGGAAGCAGGATTTGAGAGAGGAGTTTCACCGGGACACTCTCTTTTCTCGCAGGTCGACCACCCCCACCTCCAGGCCGCTTTCGCGCCTCCTCCCGCCCCCCTTCCCGGGGGACGGGCAGTGAGTGGCGATAGGCCTGGCGGGTCGTGCACGCGACAGGAAACAAAAGTTGACGCCAGAGTTGTCCTCCCTGGTATTGTAACCGTGGTGAATCACCCCTCATAGGGTAGGGCTGATGGGGGGGGCGGAACCCTCCCCCTCCCCTGTCCATGCATGCCACAAGGCGCCCCCCCCGTGAAACTTTCTCACCACCCCTCTGTCTTGATCGCACATCTCCCCTCCCCACCCACACCCCTCAAATCCGTCCCGGAAGAGGTTCGCCAGACCCGGGGGGCCGGCACACAACTCGAGGTCACTGGCTCGATGGCCTTGCACGACCCTGACAGCAGAAACGTGGTCTTAATCTTTTAGCGTAACCAAACGCTACAGACAGGACTGTTGATAGGATGCGGACGGATCAGATTCGAGAGGGGCGTCTTGCAGGTGAACGGTCGCACGATATCGAGCACTTCCTTGCATCGATGGACGCCGACCGCTGGATAGCAAGAGCAGACCTCCTCGTGGATATGGCGCACCTCCTGGGGTTGCGGCGACAGGGGATCATCGAGGATGCCCCCGCGTGTGCGCTGATGGCAGCGCTCCTGGATTTCTATGACCACGGTCTCCCACCGGAGGCGTTCAGCGAACGGTTCGAAGACGTCCACGCCGGTAAAGAGGCCTGTCTCCTCGAGCGCCTTGGTGAGGAGGTAGGCGGGCGTCTTCACATCGGCCGGTCGCGAAACGACGAGGTCGCCACCTGCATAAGGATCCGTCTCAAAGAGGAGGTCCTGGGCCTCATACACTCTCTCACCGACCTGCGGCGAACTCTGCTCGATCTTGCCGCCGCTCACAGGGAGAGCGTGATGCCGGGTTTCACCCACCTCCAGCACGCCCAGCCCACCACCCTCGCCCACCACCTCCTCGGCTACGAACAGAGTTTCTCCAGGGACACCGCCAGGCTCCGGGAGGCGTATGTCCGCCTGGACGTCTCGCCGCTCGGTTCGGCGGCGTTCGCCTCGACCGGTTATCCCCTTGACCGCGAATACACCGCCAGACTCCTGGGGTTCTCGCGCCCTGCGCCAAACAGCATGGACGCTGTCGCCTCCCGCGACTTCGTGATCGAGGTTCTCGCCGACGCCGCCACCTGCATGACGACGGTAAGCCGGCTATGCGAGGATCTCGTCCTCTGGAGCACCTCGTTCTTTGGATTCGTCCGGCTTGACGACGCCTACTGTTCCTCCTCATCGATCATGCCCCAGAAGAAGAACCCGGACGTCGCCGAGATCATGCGAGCGAAGGCCGGAACGGTCGCGGGTTCGCTTACAGCGGCGATCACGATCACAAAGGCCCTCCCGATGAGTTACAACCGCGACCTCCAGGAGGTGACTCCACACCTCTGGCACGGCCTTGAGGCAGCCAGGCAGAGCGTCCCTCTCCTCTCCGGGATGATAGCCACCGCAGTCTTTGACACGGAGCGTATGGCAGCGGAGGCGGGGAGAGGTTTCTCCACCGCCACAGACCTTGCCGACGCCCTTGTCAGGGACTACGGCCTCCCGTTTCGGACCGCCCACCGGATCGTTGGGCGGGCGGTCAGGCACGGTTCGCTCGACCTCGAGACGCTTGAGGCCGCTGCACGGGAAGCGGCCGGGATATCGGTTCTGGACCTGGGACTCACGCAGGAGAAGATCGAGACCGTCCTTGACCCCCGTCACGCCGTTGCAACCAGAAGGATCATCGGTGGCCCGGCGTCTGAGACCGTCGCTTCCCAGATAGACGTGCAGCGTGAGACCTTGGCCGGCGACACAGCATGGTTGGAGGAGAGAGAGATGGCATTATCGCGTGCTTTTGAAACCCTCATCCTTGAGGCACGGAGGTTTACAGAATGATCGATACCCTCATGGCCGGAGACCTTGTTCGGTATACGAACGGCAAAACCACGCTCACCGGCACCTACATCACCGAACGGGACGAAATGGTTGTCATAAAACTGGATAGCGGCTACAACATAGGAGCGTCGCCTGAAAAGATCGAGTTTGTCGAGCGCCCCGCCCCCCGGCCACAGGCAACCGCCGGGAAAGTCGCGCAGAACCCCGATCTCCCCGAACTTGCCATCCTCTCCACCGGCGGGACGATTGCAAGCAGGGTGGACTACCGGACCGGCGCTGTGATGAGCCAGTTCTCTGCAAGCGACATCCTGCGCGCTATCCCCGAACTTGGAGAGATCGCCCGCTACCGCGACCGCCAGATCGCAAGCATCCTCTCTGAGGATATGCAACCGGTGCTCTGGCAGAAACTTGCCCGGGCGATATACGACGAGATCAGGGCCGGGGTTGAAGGGGTGATCGTCACCCACGGTACCGACACCATGGCCTATTCGGCCGCCGCGGTCAGGTTTATGTTGAAGACGCCGGTACCGGTCGTCTTTGTGGGGTCACAGCGGTCGGCCGACCGCCCAAGCTCCGATAACGCCATGAACGCCCTCTGCAGTGCCGCCGCCGCCACAAGCGACCTTGGTGAGGTGGCGGTGGTGATGCACGCTACCACAAACGACGACCGCTGTGCCATACACCGGGCAACCGGGGTCAGGAAGATGCATACCTCCCGGCGCGACGCTTTTCAGAGTATTGGGACAGAACCGCTCGGCTACGTAGACTACCCATCCCTCTCCGTCAGCCTCTCTGAGGAAGCGGTCCGGAGGGGGACGGAAGAGCCAGAACTCCAGGATAAACTCGAGGAACGATGCGCCCTCCTCCAGTTCTACCCCGGTATGCCACCATCGGTCTTCGAGGCCTTCGAGGGCTACGCTGGTCTTGTCATCTCCGGGACGGGACTCGGTCACGTCTCAACCAACCTCGTCCCGGAACTCCGGCAGATGATAGAGGAGGGGACGACCGTCGTCATGACATCCCAGTGTCTGCACGGCCGGGTCTGCGACCGTGTCTACAACACCGGAAGAGACCTCCTTGCGGCCGGGATCATAGAGGGTGAGGATATGCTCCCCGAGGTTGCGCTTGTGAAACTGATGTGGGTGCTCGGGAACGAGTCTGACCCCGACCGCGTGAGGAGGCTAATGCAGACCGACCTTGCCGGCGAGATACGGCGGAGGTCGATCCCATGATGGACTACGAAGCCCTCGGTCTCAAGGCCGGGATCGAGATCCACCAGCAGCTCGACACCACCAGGAAACTCTTCTGCCACTGCCCTACGGTTCTCAGGGACGTCTCTGAGCGGACGGGCGAGTTTCAGCGCTACCTCCGTGCAACTGAGAGCGAACTTGGCGAGATCGACCGTGCGGCGCGTGAGGAGATGAGACTCGTCCGGAAGTTCTGCTACTACACATACGATACGGTCTGCCTCGTAGAGCACGACGAAGAGCCCCCCGCCCCGATGAACCCTGAAGCGCTCGATATCACCCTTACGATCGCAAAGATGCTCGGCATGATCCCCGTCGAGGAGGTGCATACGATGCGAAAGGTCGTCATCGACGGTTCAAACACCAGCGGGTTCCAGAGAACGGCGCTGGTTGCGCTCTCCGGCGCGCTTCCCGGCGGTTGCAGGGTCGAGACGATATGTCTGGAAGAGGAAGCAGCGCAGCGGGTGGAAGGGGACACCTTCTCCCTCGACCGTCTGGGGATCCCGCTCGTTGAGATCACCACCGCCCCTTGCATGCACAGCCCTGAAGAGGTTGCGAAGGTTGCGGCATACATAGGGATGGTCCTTCGCTCAACCGGCAGGGTGAAACGCGGTCTCGGGACGATAAGACAGGATATCAACGTCTCCATCGCGGAGGGCGCCCGGGTGGAGATCAAGGGAGTCCAGGATCTCGATCTCATCGCCGAGGTGGTGCGGCGAGAGGTTGAGCGGCAGGTAAACCTTCTTTCAATCCGCGACGCCCTGCGGGAACGGGGTGCCCGGGTTGACCCGAACGTTGTAGATGTGACAGACCTCTTCTCCGGCACGAACTCCTCTATCCTGAAGAAGGCGAGATCTATCCTCGCCCTCCGACTCTGCGGGTTTGCCGGGCTTGTCGGCCGGGAGATCCAGCCCGACCGACGGCTTGGAAGCGAGTTTTCCGACTACGCAAAGAAGTGCGGTGTCGGCGGGATCTTCCACACCGACGAACTCCCGGCCTACGGTGTAACCGCAGAAGAGGTGGCGCGGTTGCGCGAACGTCTCGGCGCCGCAGATGAGGACTGTATCGTCATAGTGGCCGCCGGAAAGGAGCGTGCCACGTGTGCGATCGAGCAGGTTATGACCCGCGCCGTTATGGCTATGGAGGGGGTACCCGAGGAGACCCGGAAGATGCTTGAGGGCGGGAGCACCGCCTACATGCGCCCGCTCCCCGGCGCCGCCAGGATGTACCCCGAGACCGATGTCTTCCCTGTTACGATCGATCCGGCCTTCTGGGAGAGTGTCACGGTCCCGGAACTCCTCACCGACCGGGCGGAGCGGTTCGTCCGTGAGTTTGGACTGGACGAAGGGCTGGCACGCCAGGTGGCGTTCTCCGAGCAACTCCCGCTCTTTGAGAGGGCCGTAGCCGCCGGCGTCCGGCCTACCCTTGCTGCACGAACGCTCCTTGCCACCTGCCGGGAACTCTCACGTGACGGCGTCGAGGTCGACCACGTCACCGGGGACGAGATACTGGCTTTGCTCTCGGCGGTGGAGGCTGGCCGGGCCGCAAAAGAGGCGATCCCGGAGATCCTCACAGAACTTGCACGAAGACCGCAGGAGAGCAGTCTGGCACCTGAAGAGCGGGTGGACGCGGCCATACAGAAGGTTGCGCCCTCAGTATCAAAGGCCGATGTTGAGGCTATCGTCCGCAGGGTTGTGGCCGAACGCGAGGGGTTCACCCGTGAGCGGGGTATGGCCGCGCTCGGGCCTCTGATGGGCGTGGTCATGAAGGAACTGCGCGGGAGCGTCGATGGGAAAGTGGTCAGCGAGGCACTCCGGCGCGAGTTGGAGCGGTTGCTCTCCTGATCCTGCGGGTTACTTTTATCAGCGGATCGGGTCATAAATATAAAGGAGTTTTATCATGGGAAAGACAGGAAGCGTTCAGTGGGCTCAGGTCAAGGGCGTGAAGGGGCAGATCCGGCTCGTCCCTGCAAGTGAAGCCACCGTGAAGAAACCCGGCCCGAACCAGAGGTTCAAGTCGGCAGCGGTTATCCAGAAGCGAGCGAGCAGGGAAGGACAGGACACAAGGCGCGGCGCCCGTGGCGGTCGTGGTGGACGAGGCGGCCGTGGCGGTCGTGGTGTGAGCGGTCCCACGGCAGATGTGCGGGTCCGCCGGGCAATCCGCCGCTCAAAGGTCTCGGTGCTTGGAACCAAACAGAAGTCAAGGTAAGCCCTGAGATCTCTCCTTTCAATACTTTTTATAACTGTGAGTGCCAGTATTGGTATGGATCTTAAAACCGCCATCAGGACATACCAGTTTGCCGAGCGGGCAAAGTCCGAACTGATCATGGGGTCACACCTGACTACGGCACTGGTAGAGTTCCCGATCCAGGAGAAGCCCGGCGGAAAACGGATGCTTCTGATGATGCTTGAGGCTATCCGCACAGAACTTGAGTTCGCACAGCGGGACACCGGACATAAGGAGTTTAAGAGGGCCATCGATCACCTCAACGAGGCGATCAGTCTGGTCGAGAGCATGGACCTTGGCTCAGCTGCGGAGCGGATCGGCAGGGCGATCAGTGCCGCAACGACCGCTGCCCAGGAAGCATGGGATACACTCAAAGAGCATGGACTCCTCTGAGTTTCTCCGTTTTCTGAGAACGCGCTCTTCGGTGCGGGAGTACTATGGGCAGCCGCTTGAGGAGGAGGATATCGATTACATCCTCGCCTGCGCAAGCACCGCGCCGAGCGCCGGCAACCGTGAGGCCTGGGACGTTGTCGTCGTCACCGACGATGATATCAGGCTGGAACTTTCATCAGCGGCTCTCAACCAGGCGCATGTCCGGGAGTCTCCGGCGGTGTTTGTGGTCTGCGCAAACTACGTCCGCTCGATCTCGCGCTATGGGGAGCGTGGGATCCTCTACGCCGTCCAGGACGCGACGATCGCCTGCACCTACATGATGCTTGCAGCCCACGCGCTGGGCCTTCACTCGTGCTGGACGGGGGCGTTTGAGGAGGACGAGGTGCACGAGATCCTCGACCTCCCGCAGCACCTCCGTCCAATCGCGCTACTCACTGTTGGCAAGGGGAGACCGCCGCTTGAACCGATGGAGCGGATGCCGGTGGAAGAGCACCTGCACCGCGAGACCTGGTAGGTTAAATATCACATTTTGGGAGAGATTATGCCTGATTATTTGGTTACGCTTGAATCTGCCTGGATAATTAAGGATGTCAAGTCCATGGACGATGCTGTTGGCATCGCGATCAGCGAGGCGGGGAAGCGACTTAACC
The DNA here is from genome assembly GCF_030019085.1 of Methanoculleus sp. Classification (GTDB taxonomy): domain Archaea; phylum Halobacteriota; class Methanomicrobia; order Methanomicrobiales; family Methanoculleaceae; genus Methanoculleus. The sequence continues at coordinate 130,907 of NZ_JASEFJ010000003.1, read as the reverse complement.
CCTCGGCAAAGTTCGTGGAGATCGAGGCCGGGCTGACCGAGTGTCCCTTCTGCGAGGGGGAGTTGAACACAGCGCTTGTAGTTGCCGGTACCGCGCTTGTAGGGCTTGTGCTGGAGATGAAGGTCTTTCGTGCGGAGTCGGAAGAACACGCGGCCAGGATAGCAAAGTCGGTCGTCGGGAAGGCACTTCACGATGTGCCCCTCCAGGTCGTGGAAGTGCAGGAGATATGATCGCAGTTGTCGGGCATACCGCCATCGATCACCTCTTCCGGGTGCCGAAACTCCCGGGGCGGCACAACTCAACCTACATAACCGAACACTCTGTCTACTTCGGTGGCGGAGCGGCAAACATAGCGGCAGGGATTGCGATGCTCGGGGAGCGGTCTAGGCTGGTCTCCGTAGTCGGTGACGACTTTCCGGGCAGTGATTACGACCTCTGGTTACAGCGCCTCGGTGTCGTACAAGATATAACTCTGATAAAGGGCACCAGGACGGCGACTGCCTATGTCTTCACCGACGATGAGGGTGACCAGGAGACCTTCTTTGAGTGGGGTGCGTCAACCGCGTTCAGCAGCCTTGAAGCTCCAGCCCTCGATTTTGTCCACATGGCAACCGCTGACCCGGACTTTAATGTTCGGGTGGCGCAGAGGAGCAGGTTCGCCTCGTTCGACCCGGGACAGGATCTCCTCCGCTACACGCCGGAACAACTTGAGATAATCCTTGCAAATATCAATATCCTATTCTCAAACAACCACGAGATGGACCGGATGTGCGGTATGCTGGGGCTGGAACGTGAGGATCTTATTGCATCGGTTCCAATGACTGTCATAACCAGTGGAGTTGAGGGGAGCACCCTCTGCATGAACGGCGAGGAGTATCACGTCCCGGCCGTACTGGTGGAGGCTCTCGACCCCACAGGCGCCGGTGACGGTTACCGGGCAGGTTTCCTCACGGCGTTCCGGATGGGTTGCACCCCGCTGGAGTGTTGCCGTGTGGGGGCGGTGGTTGCATCCTTTGTCGTTGAGCGGCCTGGCACCCAGACAAACCTTCCTGACCGGGATCGGATGCTTGCGCGCTACCGGAAGGTCTTTGGTGAACCGGGAGAGATTCCTGTCTGAAATATGGGAAACGCTCTGCAGATTGCCGACATAGGGTTGTCTGCTTTAAACTGTGCTCCGAGAGCGGCACCTGGAGGTGTCTCCTGATGGAGTCCAGTCAGTATGTGCGGTTTGAGGGGCTCACTCGCTACCTCTTCTCAGCTCCATCGTGGCCGCGGTCGCTTGCCATCACCGTGGTGCTCGGGCTCCTTATCGACGGGGCGGCCTATCGCGCTGGTAGCGGGTTCTTCCCTGTTGGCACCCTGGGGTTCACGATTCCGGCGCTGGTAGCTTTCCTGCTGACGCCGCCGCTGGTGCGGGTCTCTGGCAGGCAGATCACCTGGAACCGGTCGGCCCTTCTGGCACTTGCCTGCACGGTTCTTGGGGTGATCGTGAGCCTTTCGCCGACACTGGTTGCCGGGCGCTCACTCTTTCCGACGCTGTATGCGATAGCACTCGGGCTGACCTTCTGCATCCGATTGCTCGTCCTTGTTGCCGTGGCTGATTACCGGCAGAGCCGGATGGTCGTTCCTGCGTTCACACAGAGTGCTGCTGGCATAGCGATCGGGGCATGGCTCTTCAACCCGGGGTTCGCCCTCTACGTTATAGTGCTCCAGGTGGTCTTCGGGCTGGTTGCCATCCTTCTGATCTGGTTGATCGAGCGCCCGTTGAAACGGGGGTTCCATGTCAGCGGGTTAAACTTCCTCAACACATTCATTGCGCACCTCACCGACGGTTCGAAGAGGATGGAGGACTTCTTCCGCGAGATCGGCGAGGAGGTCTACGTCCCGGAGGTCTCGCTCTTCTTCTCACGCAACGAGGCGGAGGATGTCCTATTTACCGTCCCGAACGTTCACCCCGGGCCGATGGGTGATGTCGGTGGCGGGAATCTCCCCCGGATCCTGCACGACTCGTTTCCGGAGGAGACGCTGGTTGCTCACGGTTGCGCCACCCATGATTTTAACCTGGTCTCGGAGACCGAGATCGAAAAGATTGCCCGCGCTGTGGAGGAGTCGCGGAAGGGGCTTTCGTTCTCCGATACAGCGAGCCGTCCTATCCGGGTTGCAGCGGGTTCGGTCTCGATCCTCTGTCAGCGGTTCGGGGACGCTCTACTGATGGTGAGCACAAGGTCGCCGGAGCGAACGGAGGACCTTGACTGCGCGATAGGGATGATTATCATGGCGGAGGGGCGTTGCGGGTTCTCAGAGGTTGCGTTCGTCGACGCCCACAACTGTATGACCGGCGTTGGGTCGCCTGTCCTGCCGGCAACCAGGATTGCGACGGAGTATCTCGATGCCGCCCGCGAGGGTTTCAGGGCGGCGCGGGACCTGCCCCTGGAGCAGTTTGCGGTGGGGGTCTCACACATCCGGGTTCCGTTTACACGGGAGCAGGGGTTCGGGTCGCTCGGGGTGCAGGCGCTGGTGACGGAGGTTGGGGGGACGCGGGCGGCCTACGTCCTGATCGACGGGAACAATGTGGCACAGGGCGTCAGGGAGCGCCTGCGCGATGTGGCCCTTCTGCATGTGGATGATGCGGAGATCATGACGACGGATACGCACACGGTGAACACGGTCAGCGGGAAGAACCCGGTCGGCTACGCGGTGCCTGTGGAGGAGATAGTCCCTTATATCGAGCAGGCGGTGCTGGAGGCGGTCTCTGATCTTGCGCCCGCCCGCGTGGGGGCGGCGACGGCATGGTGCGAGGGGGTCACGGTCTTTGGGTCTCAGCGGGTCTCGCAGCTTGCAAGCACGGTGAACGCGATGCTCTCGTACATAGCACCGCTGAGTTTCATGATACTTGTCCTGGCGTTCCTGCTTTCGTTCCTGGCCTACATCGTGCTGCAGTGAGTTTATACTCATGCGGGTGGTCTTCCTGTCTCTTGCGTGTCAGCGGGAACGTCTTTCCATGGGGAGTTTACCCCACTCTATCTCTGAGTTTCAATCAGGCACTCTCTTCCCTGAGAGAAGATCTCCCCCACCACCCCGCCGCTGGCGCCCCCTTCCTCCGCCCTCTCAAGGGGGCGGGCGGTGAAGGTGATAGCCCCGGGAGCCGTGTGGGGGAATGGGAACGGAGACGTCAGAGAGTTGTCCTCCCTGGCACTGTACATCCATAGTGAATCACCACCGGGGGAAGGGCTGACGAGGAGGGGGGCGAAACTTCCCCCGCCCCTGTCTCGGCACGTCACCCGGAACATCTTTCGTGGCCGGATACCCCATCTTCCAGCCCGCCGCCCGCCGTGCTGCTTCTTCCGGTCATCGGGTGGGTTTTTCTGTCTGCACGTCCAGGAATTGTCATGAACTATCGGTTCGCTGCTCGGATGAAACGCGTCCCGGAGTCGTTCCTGGGTGAACTCTTCCGGGTCTCGGCCGTCCCCGGCGTGATATCGTTTGCCGGAGGTCTCCCGGCTTCGGACTGCATCGACGTCGAGGGGATCGCGGAGGCCGCCCGCCAGGTCTTCGCCGAAGAAGGACGGACGGCGCTCCAGTACAGCACGACGGACGGATACCTCCCGCTCCGGAAGTTCATCGCCGACCGCTACCGCAGAAGGTTCGGCCTCCCGGCAACCGCAGACGAGATCCAGATCGTGAACGGTTCGCAGCAGTCTCTTGACCTGGTCGCAAAGATCTTCCTTGATCCCGGCGATGCCGTCGGGATGGAGCGCCCAGGCTACCTCGGCGCAATCGAGGCCTTCTCGTTCTACGAACCGGTCTTTCACGCGGTTCCCCTGGAGGCGGACGGGCCGGACCTCGCTACATTCGAGTCGGTCATCCGCGATCACGCACCACGGTTCTTCTACGGCATCCCGAACTCGCAGAACCCCTCCGGGACGACATACTCTGACCGGAAACGCCGGGCAATTGCGGAGATCCTTGAGGAGACGGAAACGATCTTCTACGAGGACGATGCCTTCGGGGAACTCTTCTTCGACGGTAAGCCACGGATGCCGGTGAAACGCTACCTTCCCGAGCAGACGCTGATCTCGGGCTCGTTCTCAAAGATCATCGCCCCGGGGATGCGGGTAGGCTGGATATACGCCCCGGCACCGATCCTTCGTGAGTTCAACGTGGCGAAACAGGCTGCCGATCTCCACTCAAACTTCCTCTGCCAGATGATACTCGATCGTTACCTGAGAACCCACGACCTGGACGCCCACGTCCGCAGGGTTGCAGCGGTCTACGGGGAGCACTGCCGCTTGATGTGCGATCTACTCGACGACCTGATGCCGGCTGGGATGACGCACACCACCCCGGAGGGCGGGATGTTCCTGACCGCCACCCTGCCTCGCGGCGTCTCATCGATGGATGTCTTCCACGAGGGGGTGCGGGAGGGTGTTGCGGTTCTGCCAGGTGTGCCGTTCTACGTCGACGGCGGTGGCAAAGAGACGATCCGGCTGAACTTCTCGGCGGTGGGAAAGGATGAGATCGTTGAGGGGATGCACCGGCTGGCACGGGTGATGCACCGGTTGACGTGAGGATGGCGGCGGGCTTAATAGTCTTCCTCTTCAATACCATATGGACGTTTCTGGGGGCGAGGGTAGGTAAGCCTGGCCAAAACCGACGGACTTAAGATCCGTTCTCGCAGGAGTTCGTGGGTTCGAATCCCACCCCTCGCATTTTAATGGGGTGGTAACGGTATCAGCGCGCCAGGAGCAGGAGACCCCCTGACAGTTGAGATCTCATCTGCCAAATTTGTTGGAACCCCCTCACGCCTTGCAAAACTCTCCTCACCGACTCATTATAGTAATGTATCGTAGATCCTGAGGAAGTCCCCGGCTATCTTCTCCCATGAAAAACTATCTGCAAATTGCAGGATCTCCTGCTGGTTCCAATCTTTCTCCAAACCGACAAGGATCTTATCCGCAAGATCTTCTGGGTTTCCCGGTTGGCAGAGTAAACCGTATTTCTCTGAGGCTATGATCTCCCTGCTTCCAGGGGTGTTTGTTGCGACGATAGGTTTTCCGCAGGCCATGGCCTCAATCTGAACAATCCCGAAACTCTCGTTCAAACTGGGGAGGACAAACAGGTCGCAGGCATTCATCCAGAGCGGGATCTCGTTACGGGGTCTATTTCCCACCAGCATCACGTGTTCCGCCATACCATCTCTGGCGATCTGTTTCTCCAGCGCTCCTCGTTGTGGTCCGCCGCCAATGATGACACAGAGCAGGTCAGGATGCTCTGAAACAACATTCCGCATTGCCGAGATGAGATAACGGTGGCCTTTGATGACCTCCAGGTTCCCGACTGAGAGAAGGATGCGCCGGTCTGCCGGCAATCCAAGGGTTGCCCTGCAGCCCATACTTCCCATCGGTCGGAAGATTTTTGCAAACCCGTTTGAGACCCGGAAGACCTTCTTGTTATAGTTCTTCAACACCGGTATATCGAGGGAGTTTGGTCTCAGTATCGCGTCAGAGTTTACCCAGGCTTTCTGGATCAGGGGGTGGGCCATAGCGTTCTCCTCAGAAAGCCAGGCCGGGTCTTCATGGACTGTTGTTATGAGCGGGATCTTCAACTCTTCCTTAAGTATTACGCCGATGTAGGCCGACGGCCACGTAAAGTTGGCATGGATGAGGTCAAACCTTTTTCCAAGCTTCTTAACCAGGCGTTTTACTATATAGGGTCTTGTATCAAAGGATAACTTCAATCGGTTCGTGATCCCGGGGATATGAAGGCTCCGTGGAATAAAGAGGCAGCGAGGGTAGAACACTGAGACGTTATCGTAGTTATAGTCGGTGCAGTATCGGTCGTTTGGCATGACCCTGCCGGAAAAGAGGACGGGTGCCACAACAACGATCTCGTGAAAAGAATCTTTCACCGTATCGACAAAATCCTTTATGAAGATGCCGCCGATGTACGTGTCTGTCGAATCGGGGTAATCTGGCGTGATAATCAGGAGATTGTGCTTCATCGCTCCATCCTCTCATCGGGGCATTCAAGGTAATTCATCCCAGAGTTTACAGCCCCAATCTCATAATGTTGATTGCCACGTTCCTAAACAGACTTATTTTGATCACTAGGTCCCGTCCGCCATTTTACGATCTCGTCACTCCTGCTTCCTATTCTTGATTGCCGTTTAGAATCAAACCGACACTTTTATCTCACATAGTGATCAACTGATCACTATGAGTTGGATCCGGCGAATCAAGCGTGGAAACCAGGTCTACCTCTATGAGGTTACCAGCATATGGGAAGACGGTCGACCAAAACAGAAAATGATCCAGTATCTCGGCGTCGAGAGCGACCAGGAGAAGGTTCCAAAACCCAAGACCAAGCGGATGCACCCCGAACGCATTTACCCACTTCAGAGCCTGGTAGCAGGAGATGTCATGCTCCTCTGGCAGATTGCAGAGTCGCTCAACATCATCAACACAATTGACCGTTACGTCATGGGTCTGGAGGACATCGAAGGACCTTCCCCCGGCAAGTATCTGCTGAGCTGGGCGATCAACCGTATTCTTGACCCTGAGAGTGCAACCCAACTGGATGCATGGGTGCGCTCAACCGTCCTCCCGGACATCCTTGGAATGGAACCAACTGACTTCACAAAAGACGCCTATCTTCGTTCGCTTGACGCCATCTGTTCTCAATCCCATAAAACAGGACGGATCCAGAGCCACATCCCGACGATCGAGGTGGAACTATACCAGCGCTGGCGTCAACTCCATCCTCTCCCTGTCCAGAACCCGGAAACCATCGCCTTTGATCTCACCCCAATTCCAACTTACGGCACAGAGTGTCCTCTGATAGAGCCTGGAAGTGAGACCCATGAGACACACCTAAACCAGCTAAATCTCTCGGTGATGACTTCGTTCTTTGATTCCTACCCCATCTCACACTTTGTTCATCCTGGGAGTTTCCACTCGATCACCACTGTCCCGGATCTGATGATCCGGTTGAACGACCTGATGACTGCCCCGGGAACGATCGTCTGGGACCGGGGCTACACCAGCAACGCCGAGATCGGGTGTGTCGAGGATGAGGGCTGGAAACTCATCTGTGGTGTTGCTAAACGAACAAAGGAGGTTCGAGATCTTCTCTCTGTAACAGAACCTCCGGTGGACCCGTATCATCTGGTCCCGACCCAGTGTATGCATATCTACGCGCAGAAGGTCGATACCCCGCTGTTCGGGAGGAAGGGGTCGGTTGTGGTCTACCTGAATGCTGAACGACGGTTTCGGGAGATGGAGGCTCGAAACGGTATTATCTTCAAGATCCAGCAGGAACTGGCTGAACTTCAGAAAACCTGTAGCAGACTTGGCCGGGATACTGTCATCGAGAAGGTTGACCGGATCGTGCCGAAAGCATACCGGAAATTCTTCCGGATCTCTGTGGATGACGGTGAGAAGGGTGTATCTCTTGTCTGGGAAGTGAACGATGTGGCCAGAGTCGAGGCTGAACGGCTGGATGGCAAGTATCTGCTGTATGCCTCGGATCCATCTCTCTCTGCGGCCGATGTTGTTCGGATCTACTTTGAGAAGGATTACGTCGAGAAGGTGTTCCGGGATCTCAAGACGTTTGAGGAGGTTGCACCGATACGACACCGGCGCGAGTCCAGGGTTCTGGGGGTTATCTTTGTCTGCACGCTTGCGCTCCGGTTGAAGACGGCGTTACGGGTGATGCTGGAGACTGAAGGGAAGAAGGAGATGAGTGCTGAGGAATTGCTGAAGAAACTTGGTCGGGTCCATAGAGTGGATCTCCAGAAAGATACTGAACGGGAGATCTGGTATACGGGGCTTCAGAAGAAGACGCAGGCAGTTCTGGAGAGAATCGGGATGAGGGGCATCTTCGGAACGAATGTTCGAGAAACCTAGTGATCATAGGTGCGCTGTTTAGGCACGTTCTGATCACGGTCAATCATCAAACCACAATAGGGACAGGGATAAACCCGATCAGTTGATCATACCATCTTTGGAACACTGCTTAGATCCGTTTTATGGGTTTCCCAGCATCTTTCGCCTTGCTCTTTGCGATCGTGGTAAAACTACCCCTCGCTTGCGCAGGGCTTCCTGCGAATGTCTGCGCTCCTCAAGACGTGCTTATCTTGGAGGTTAGGACGGTTCCGCTTTCATCCTCGCATCTGTTGGTCGGGGTATTTCCCCTTCGCTACCGCAAGATAAAACTTTTGTGACCTGGTATAGGGTTTCATCAAAAACCTCATATATAGTGGGTCAAGAAACAATCTCTACCAGGTAGCAGACTCTGCCCCCAAGAGAGTAACTCCTCCTGACATAATCTCCCGAAGAAACCCGGTGCGGTGACAACATGAAAGATCAGATCGATGGTGTCAGAATCAAGAACCTCAAGATCATCCCCGACGAGCGCGGCTGGCTGATGGAGATCCTCCGCTGCGACGACGAGATCTTTGAGCGGTTCGGCCAGGTCTACTGCACGACCGCCTACCCTGGCGTCGTCAAGGCCTGGCACTACCACAAGAAACAGACCGACAACTTCACCTGTGTTCACGGGATGATGAAAGTCGCGATCTACGATGCCCGCGAGGACTCCCCAACCCATAAGGCCCTCATGGAGTTCTTCGTCGGCGAAAAGAACCCGATCCTGATCAGGGTCCCTCCCGGAGTCTACCACGGGTTCAAGGCCATCGGCACAGAGACGGCGTTCTTCGTGAGCATCCCGACCCTACCCTACAACTACAAGGAGCCAGACGAGTTCCGGTTGCCCCCGGACACCCCCGAGATCCCCTACGACTGGGGGCTTGCCCCGGGACTGAAACACGGATGAAGGGGCGATGGGAAATGGTGATGCTCGTCACTGGCGGCGCGGGTTTCATCGGCAGCAACTTCATCCGCCACATGCTCACGGAGCACCCCGACACAAGGATCGTCAACCTTGACGCCCTGACCTACGCTGGAAACCTGGAGAATCTCCGGGATGTTGCCGATAACCCGAACTACACCTTTGTCAGGGGTGATATCTGCGAGCCGGAGACGGTGGCTGCCGTCTTCCGCGACCACCCAATCGATACCGTCGTCCACTTCGCCGCAGAGAGCCACGTTGACCGCTCGATCTCGGATGGTTCTGCTTTTGTCCGGACAAACGTCCTCGGGACATTCACCCTGCTCGACTGTGCGCGCAAACACGGCGTCCGGCGGTTCATCCACATCTCAACTGACGAGGTCTACGGGAGCACTCGCGAGGGCTCGTTCGTCGAGACCGACAACCTGAACCCATCAAGCCCCTACTCATCGAGCAAGGCCGCATCCGACCTCCTTGCTCGGTCGTTCTTCATCACTCACGGTCTCCCGGTTATTGTCACCCGCTGCACCAACAACTATGGCCCCTATCAGTTCCCTGAAAAGTTGATCCCATTCTTTACGACCAACTTACTCGAGGGCAAGAAAGTCCCGGTCTACGGCACCGGCAGAAACGTTCGTGACTGGCTCTACGTCATCGACCACTGCCGTGCCATCGACTTCATCCTCCAGCACGGTGAACCGGGGGAGATCTACAACATCGGCGGCGGTGCCGAGAAGACGAACCTCGAGATCACTCAAAAGATCCTCGAACTCCTCGGGAAAGACGAGTCGATGATCGAGTATGTCCCTGACCGGAAAGGCCACGACTTCCGCTACTCTCTTGACTTCTGGAAACTCCGTAAACTCGGCTGGAGGCCGGCGTATCGTTTCGATGATGCCCTCGCGGCGACGGTTGCGTGGTACGTGGAGAACGACTGGTGGTGGCGGCCGCTGATCAATAGATAAAAACTACGTGGGTGATCTTCATTTCCGAATTAACCAGATACTATCAACGGTTTATCCGCTATGTTCTGAGTAAGTCATTCGGGCTGTGGGAGCGATTAGGAATCCATGTTGTGCCAGATCATTTCTATCAGCCAATACCAAATCTTCGGAGTCTGCCCGACCGACTATGGGAAACACCGTCAGCACTGGTTGGTATAGATCTGGATGGGCAATCCCAGATAACATTGCTCTCTCAGTTTGCTGATGCGTATAAACACGAATATGATCAGTTTCCAACCAGCAAAACCGGCAGACCGTATGACTACTATGTGAATAATGGAGGTTTCGAGAGTGTTGATGGCGAGATCTTATACTGTATCATCCGGCATTTTAAACCCAACCGGATTATTGAAATTGGATCCGGGAACTCTACATACCTATCGGCGTTAGCAATCCAGAAAAACAAGGAACAGGATCCGGATTATACCTGTGAATTTACTGCCATTGAACCCTATCCGAATAAAGTATTACAGGATGGCTCCCCTAATTTGTCGAATCTGATTAAAGAGCCTGTACAGAACGTTCCGCTGTCAACCTTTGAGAAATTGGGAGAGAACGATATCCTGTTTATCGATTCAAGCCACGTCCTCAAGGTAGGTAGTGATGTTCAGTATGAGTATAATGAGATCCTGCCGAGATTGAACAGGGGTGTGCTGATCCACATTCATGACATCTTTTTGCCGTGTGAATACCCCAGAAAATGGATCTGTCAGGAACACCTCTTCTGGACGGAACAATATCTCCTACAGGCATTTCTGACCTACAACTTTGCGTTCAAAGTGGTTTGGGCTGGCCACTATATGCACAGGAACCACCCCGAACTCCTGGAGAAAGCGTTCAGGACATACGACCGCGAATATGTTCGGCCAGGTAGTTTCTGGATGAGGAGGATAGAATGAGTGCGCTCAATACCTGGAAAAGAGAGATGAACGTCCTGATCCTCGGTGCCCGTGGGATGCTCGGACACGACCTTGCTGCTGTCTTTCCCGGCGCCAGGCTCTGCGGTCACCAGGACCTCGAGATCACCGATGAGGCTGCTGTGCGTGCCTACATCCTTGCAGCAAAACCAGATCTCGTCATCAACGCCGCCGCATACACCGATGTTGACGGCTGCGAGGACAACCCCGGCACGGCTTTTGCCGTCAACGGCGAGGCGCCGGGCTACATCGCCGCTGCATGTCGTGAGGTTGGCGCCCGGCTCGTCCACTACAGCACCGATTACGTCTTTGACGGCTCAACGACGGAGTACGTCGAGTCCGACGAGCCGAATCCCATCAACGTCTACGGCGCCTCGAAGCTCCGCGGCGAGCAGAATATCGCAAAGAACACGGATGACTACCTTATCATCCGGACTTCCTGGCTCTTTGGGCGGCACGGAAAGAACTTTGTCGATACGATCCGGCACCTCTCGCGGACGAACGAGACCGTTCGGGTGGTGACCGACCAGGTGGGTAAACCCACCTACACGGTGGACCTCGCACGTAAGACGGCAGAGATCGCCAGTTATCCGCCCGGGATCTATCATCTGACAAACGAAGGCGTCTGTTCCTGGTATGAGTTTGCCAGGGCATTTGCCCCGAACGTGATCCCCTGCACGAGCGCCGAGTTTCCGCGGAAAGCGAAGCGCCCAGCCTACTCGGTGCTCGTGAACACAAAGACGAGCCCCCTGCGCCACTGGAAAGAAGCGCTGGAAGAATACCTGAATACTACGGTGAACGTCCCATGAAAGGCATCATACTTGCAGGCGGGACCGGCTCCCGCCTCTACCCATTAACGAAGGTAACGAACAAACACCTGCTCCCGGTCTATGACAGGCCGATGATCTATTACCCCCTCAATACGCTCATCTCCGCCGGGATCAAGGATATCATGATAGTCTCGGGGCGTGGGCATGTTGGTCACTTCCTTGAACTTCTGGGCTCGGGAAAGGAGTTTGGTGTCCGGTTTGCCTACGAGATCCAGGAGGGCGCCGGCGGGATCGCCGAGGCGCTCGGACTTGCGGCGGATTGGGCCGGGGCGGAGAACGTCACGGTGATTCTTGGTGACAACATCTTCCAGGACAATGTCAGGAAGGATGTTGAGTCATTTGAGTCGGGGGCAAAGATCTTCTTGAAAGAGGTCCCCGATGCCCAGCGCTTCGGTGTAGCCGAGGTGAAAGGGAGCAGGGTGCTCGGGATCGAGGAGAAGCCGAAGGTTCCAAGATCGAACCTGGCGGTGACCGGGCTCTACATCTACGACGCCGGGGTGTTTGAGATCATTAAGACCCTCAAGCCGTCCGGGCGGGGTGAACTCGAGATCACGGACGTGAATAACGCCTACATCCGGCGGAGGGCGATGGAGTTCTCGGTGCTGGAGGGGTTCTGGAGCGATGCCGGTACGTTTGAGAGTCTACTGCGGGCGAGCGTGCTGGTTCAGAGATATGGTATCTGTCAGGGTACTGCCGGAGTACCTGGTCCTGAGTCAGGAGTCGACCCCCTGCGAGACATTTGAGGAAGGTAGGACCAGCTGATCCAGGCCTTCTCAGGATTTGTTCGGAACAACATCACCAGGTGAGATTCTTGTCTAAAAAAGAGTTATATGTGGATAAGGGAGAGGGTTATTTCTCCTATGTACGCTGGGATATCATCTCTTTAATCCCGAAGGGCGAACACAGAATTCTCGAAGTGGGGTGCGGGACGGGAAACACACTGATCAAACTGCGGGAACTACAGAAAGCTGGAGAGATCGTGGGGATAGAGATAAACGAAGAGACCTTACAGGATAATTTTAACAGGCTTGATGCTGTTCTGATCGGGGACGTAGAAGAGATTGAACCAACGTTCGAAGAGGATTATTTTGATTACATTATCTTTGCTGATGTTCTGGAGCACCTTGTGAACCCTGCAACCGTTCTGAAACGATACGCCCCCTATCTAAAGGAGACAGGATATGTAGTTGCCAGTATACCCAATGTTAAGAACTACCGGGTGCTGTTGGATCTGGTGTTGCACGACAAGTTTGAGTATGCCGATGGTGGGATACTGGATCGTTCACACCTTCGCTTTTTCACGCGAAGAGAGATACATAACCTGTTTAACCAGGCTGGTTTGGACATCGTATCGATACAATCCGGATTTGGGAGCGGGTACCTCGGCAATCTTGACAGGCGCATGAATAACTCACTGGGTAAATTCCTGCCCGGTGCATCGTTCCTGACTGTCCAGTATCTTGTCAGGGCTATCAGGGGGAACAGTGCAGCGTTACCCTGATACGCAGTTGTATCGCGTTTTTAACATCGAGTGTCTACCAAAACCTACGTACCTCCCGAAAACTTTTGCTGCGCATTGACCTGCCAGCAGATCCAAATCTATAATGAGAGGTATAATCGATATCAATGAGCATAATGCCTCGCGTTGCAATCGTGGTTTTGAATTGGAACGGATGGCCGGATACGATTCAATGCATTGAATCCATTCACCGGTTATCCGCCTCCAACTACGATATAATAGTAGTCGATAACAACTCGAGCGACAGTTCGATCGAGAATATCCGACGCTATTGCGAGGGGGCGGGCAGGTCTGGGAATAATCCAATCTATCTATTTGAGGTCTTCGAAGACGTGACAAACCAGATCGGATTGGATCTTTCGTCTTACTATGGAGTGGATCCGGGGCGGAGGATGATCCTGATTAAAAACCATGAGAATTATGGTTATGCTCGGGGTAACAACATCGGTATTCGATTTGCCCTGAACGCCCTCAAATCCGATTATATCCTCGTCCTGAACAACGATGTGATCATTGAAGACACAGAGATGCTCAACAAACTCCTCGATACTATGAGTAAAGATGGCCGTATCGGGGCCGTGAGTCCGATGCTCAGGTCCACAAATGGCGAGGTGCAGAGGGCGTGTACAAGGAATTTGCCGGGATTTCTTGATTTTATATTTGTCTACACGTTTATCGGTCAGCGGTTGATGAAGGAGAACCAGATCTGGAAGCGACACTTCAACTACGACTATCCTTTCGATCGACCAGCTGAGTTCGGCGTTCTGGCAGGTTCATGCATTCTCTTCAGGAGTCAGGCCATTACTGAGGTCGGTCTCTTTGATGAGAGTACCTTCCTTTACTGGGAGGAGTTTATCATCGGATGTAAACTTGCCAGTCGTGGCTGGAAGTCGCTGTTACGTCCAGATGCCGAGGTCATTCACAAGGGTGAATCCTGCATAAAGAACCTGAACTTGAAGAGCTGGGCAAGATACTGGTCGATCAAGAGCGAACTTTACTACCTGGAGAACTACACATCACAAAATCGATTCAAAAAGGCCATTATTAAAGCGGTTCTCTTCCTGGAGTCGACCTTAGCCATCATCGATACGATACTTAAGGGCGAGAGGAGCAAATTTGACCGTGGGTATGAACTGAAAATTATCTCAATCCTGTCTGGAAATACATGTAACAACAATGGATCGCGCTGACCACCTCACCACCCTCATCCTCGACTTCGACGGCGTCATCGTCGAGTCCATCCCCATGAAGACCGCGGCGTTCAGGAAGGTCTTCTCCTTTGCACCCCCCGAGCACCTCGACGAGATCATCGCATTTCACCTCGATAACGGCGGCATGTCCCGCTACGACAAGTTCCGCTACATCTACGCAAACATCCTCCGCGAGCCCCTCACCCCCGAGCAGGAGGAGCGACTCGCAGCCGAATACGCCGGGCTGATCTTTGATGCAATGCTCACCGTCCCCTATGTCCCCGGGGCAGAGGAATTCCTGCGGGACTGCTCCCGCGTGCTCCCGCTCTACGTCGTCTCCGCAACCCCCGAGCCCGAGATGCAGGAGATCGCCCGCCGCAGAGGGCTCACAGGATACTTCAGGCGGATATACGGCTCGCCGAAGAGAAAGGCAGATTGCATCCGTGAGATCCTTGACGAGACCGGAGCGTCGCCCGGCGAGGCGCTCTTCGTCGGCGACGCCCCGAACGACTGGCAAGCAGCCTGCGAGACCGGGGTGCGGTTTGTGGCCCGCGTCCGACCCGGCGATACGAACCGGTTTGCCGGCCGCCCGGGGGTGGAGGTTATCGTGGAGGATCTCCACGAACTCCGCGACTACCTGCGTGGGAGGCTACGCTCATCCCGATCTCCTACCCCCTGACCCGGTTACGATCACCTCCCAAAGGTCCTTTGCAGAGGAAGGTTCAGATCCGGATTACATCTTCCAGCACTTAGCTCCCGCATATGATAGAAGAGCCTCATTCTCCCACCCTCGCAAGGAGAGCCCTGTCAATCCTGTCGTAGAGGTATTTCAGATCAAGGAACTTCGTTATCACACCAGCCTCGAAAGCGACGCGCGTGTCCTCGTCCCGGGCGACAAGGAGGCGCCCGGTCTTCACCACCTCATACTGAAACTCAACTGGAGCATCATTCAGAATGCGGAGATCGATCTCATACCGCGGCGTAATACACCGCTCGAGGTCGGATGCGATACCCATGGCATACTTGTAGAGTTCATATGGCTCTCTCTCCCCCGAGACGAGAGCAACCCTACATCGATATCATGGAACTCATCACGGCAGAGAAAAGAGCCATAGAGGTACCCGAGCAATACATCCTCCTTGTCGGCGAGGCATCGGCGGAGCTGGCCGATAATCCGCTCTCTCTCGATATCACCCATCTCTCTTTCCACCTCCTGGCCTCCACAAGGGTTCATTTTCACGCGTAATCTGATCTGCCAGCAACGAGGATTGCTCCCTCCCACTTCATTAACCCTTCCCCTGGCAGAAGCAGGTATCGTATAGCGCCCCTACCGAAGGTTGAAATACCGTGCGCTGGCCCTGCAATCACCTGATTTCTGGAGATCGCCTGCGTATTATATGGGGCTGCTCACGGTCATGACGCGGTGCCTTTTTCCCGGCAAGATATCCCGGAGCCGCTCCTGCCGGCAGGTTCCGGGATAACACTCCCCTCCTCCCGGGCGGCCTCAAGCCAGAGGGAGACGGCAACCTTCACATCCCGGAGCGCCTCCTCCTCGGTCACGCCGAAGGCAGAGCACCCCGGAAGTTCCGGGACCACGGCGATGAACCCCTCATCCTCATCGCTGTAGATGATCTCGATTGCGTATTTATGCGGCAACGTCATCCTCCAAGAGGTTATAACTCTCAATAACTTTAAGCAGTTGGCGAACCTGATAGGGCTAATAGGGCTTTGCCTTCCTACCCACGTTCTGGAAGTTCAGTATCTCCGTGATGCCCTGCCGCACATAAACCCTGTGACTGCCTTTTCCACCCCTTAAAAAGAAACCGAATGTCTCCGCTGCACGGCGGAGGTCGTCGAACCGCACATTCTTCGGGTTGTGCTTCAGGCTTTCGTAGGCCCGTCTTCGATCCCATCCCCTGGTCCCTCTCCTGTATCTTTTCCTCAATCTACCCAGTTATGGGTTTTCTTATCCCTCCCAGGCCCCGCTTGTGAGTAATGGAAGTTGTTGCCAGGCTTGAGGGGCATAGAGATCCACACCAGAATCAGCATGCACCGGATCTGCATCCTCAAATTGAAAGGAGGCTCCCCTCAGAGCCCGTGGAACCGCGCTCCTTCCAAAAAAGGAGAATTCAGTTCTCCGGCACCATCCGTGCGAGATCCTCCTTGAACGTCGAGATACCCCGGATCCCGAAGTTCTCCACGAGCACTTTAAGGATGCCTGGTGAGACGAAGCCAGGCAGGCGGGGACCAAGGGTGATATCCCGCACACCGAGCGATAGAAGGCTCAGGAGGACGAGCACAGCCTTCTGCTCGTACCAGGCGATGTTGTATGAGACCGGGAGTTCGTTTATCCCGACCCCGAAGGCCTCCGCAAGCGCCTGGGCGATCACCACCAGTGAGTAGCAGTCATTGCACTGCCCGGCGTCCAGGACACGCGGTATCCCGCCGATATCACCAAGACCCAGGCTGTTATAGCGGTACTTCGCACAGCCTGCCGTAAGGATGACCGTATCCTCCGGAAGTGCCTCCGCAAACCATGTGTAGTAGTTTCGCTCAGGGTGCCGACCATCGCAGCCTGCCATCACAACAAACCGCCGGATGGCACCGGACTTCACCGCATCGATCACCTTATCCGCGATTGCGAGTACAGGGGTGTGGGCGCAGCCCGTCACAAGGTCGCCGCGGGAGATATCCTCCGGGGGTTTACAGCGTTTTGCGTGCTCGATCAGCGCCGAGAAGTCTTTCTTACCATCAGGCTTGGCGTCGATATGCTTCAGCCCCGGATACCCCACAGGCCCGGTTGTGTAGATCCGGTCGCGGTATGAGTCCCTCGGTGTAACGAGACAGTTCGTTGTGACCAGGATCGGGCCGTTGAACCGCTCAAAATCACCGCGCTGGAACGGCCAGGAGCCACCGTAGTTCCCGACCAGGTGGTCATACTTCGCGATCTCCGGGTAGGCGTGCGCCGGGAGCATCTCGCCGTGGGTGTAGACGTCAACGCCGGTCTCTCTGGTCTGCTCGAGAAGGTCAAAGAGGTCTTTGAGGTCGTGGCCGGTGACAAGTATTCCCGGACGGTTGCCCGCCGCTGTGCTGACCGTCGTTATCGCCGGCGTCCCGTAGGCGTCAGTGTTTGCCGCATCAAGCAGGGCGAGAACCTTCACGCCGATCTTGCCACATTTCAGGACGTAGCCGACCATCTCGTCGACGCTGAGGTCTTTCAGTGTGGCGGCAAGCCCTTCCTGAAGAAACCGCATGACCTCCTCATCCTCATGCCCGAGGGCCGCGGCATGGTATGAGTAGGCACCAACCCCTTTGAGGCCATAGGTGAAGGAGGTCGCGGAGCGACTTGAGATCCTGATCCACGCTCTCACGCGCGGCAACAATCTCCTGTGCCTTTGCCGTAACCGCTTCCGGGCCTGATGGTGCCCAGGTGCATGCATCGGGTTCACTCTTCCCGGCGGGTGGGAGGGCGTCACGGAGCCTGGCCGCCTGCTGGATCATATGCTTGAGGCGCTCCTGGTCGAAGTTCACGTTTGTGAGGGTGACAAAGAGGTGTTCTGCGATAAACCTCCCTGCCTCCGGGTTCCCGCCACCCCTCTCCATCGCCGCCAGGTTCCTGACCGAGAGTCCCTTGAGAAGGTAGATCAGGACATCCTGGAGCCCCGCGGTATCATCATCTTTTCCGCATACACCGCGCACGGTGCAGCCAACGCCTTTTGAAGTCTCTTCACACTGGTTGCAGAACATTCATGCTCACTCTATAGTATCTTTTTGATACTATATAAGTAGGAGAAGGTTTCTCATACTATACCATGCAGAGCGGTTGCACGGTCAACCAGACCCTCAAATACCTTGGAAAGAAGTGGATGCTCCTGATCATCCTCGAACTCTACAAGGGGGAGGGCTACACCCGGCGGTTCACCGAGATAAAGGAACGACTCCCGGGAATCACGGCAAAAGTCCTCTCAGCCCGGTTGAAGGAACTCGAGGAGGAGGGTCTCATCGAAAAGAGGATAGATGCCACCTCTGTCCCCGGGAGGAGCGACTACACCCTCACCGAGAGTGGGGTTGATATTGTGGAGGTGATAAAAGAGATCAAACGCTGGGCGCTGAGATGGAAGATAGAGAATCTGGCATGCGGTGCACAGGACTGCCACGATTGCATGCTGTGAACTACCCCGCCCTCACGGACAGGGCTTTGGGTAATCACCCCCAACAGGTCCACAGGTTCAAGCGGCGCTGATCCACATCTGCACGTATCGTGTTCACTTCTAGTGGGCCATTTCATCTAATATTTCACGTGGCCTCCCATCACCTCTCATGCTCTCGCGCGAAGCGTGCTATGAGCCTTCAGCTCATAGATGAGGCATGAAAACCGGCTATGGCCGGCCCGTATTGGTTATAGCCGCCTCTTCGGGCGGGCGCTCTCCATATACCCATAGATTGGTTTTCATACCAGCCTTGACGCCCGTGGGATAGTTACGCCATCCTTCGCGAAGTCCGTGTATCTCCTCCTAACCGGGACCGCTACGAGTGCGACTTCCAGGTCAGGTCAGGTCAGGCCGGACGATTGTCCAGGCCGTCCAGGTGATGCAGTCCCTGCAGGACGACGCCACGAGGCAGCGGGAGATGCGCGGCCTTGACGAAGGAACGATCGTCACTGCGTCGGAATCGGCGGAGACGACCATCGACGGGCGGGCCGTCCACATTGTCCCGACCGCAGAATGGCTGGAAGAACTGTGACGCTTTTCTGGAACCGGTGTGTAAGCTGCCGGGCCGCTACAGGGTTGCCGGCCGCTCGCAGCACCACTCCTCCGGATTCGGGATGCTGCGTCGTTCCGATAGACCGTACGCGAGGATACGATTTTTTTGGGAGGTCAGAGGTCCAGCAGGAGTTCCGGGTCGGGATCGGTTGATACAAGAGTGACGTTTGTTATCCGGTGGTAGAACCTCTGGGGATAACTGTAGGTTGTCTTCCCGCTCCGGCTTTTCTGCGCGAAGGGTTTGAGGATATCCTCCGTCTCGTACTCAAGCGAGTACGCCGCCCCGGTTTTGAGGGGAGCCACCCCCTTCGCCCGGAACATGACTTTCTTGAAGCCCTCCATCGAATGGTCGCAGTCCGAGTAGTCAGAGGCGAAAACAAGTCCATCTTTCCGGACCCTGTCGATCACAATCCTGGTTCGTAGCATGGATTTGCTATCGCCCCGGTCAGGCATTAAGGTGTGCCGTGCGGGGCGAAAGTAATCCTGACGAAAGGGCCCCACCCATAAGGGGTAGTTACCGGGGCCCCCGGAGCGGTCATGCAGACGCGCGGAAGATCCGTTGTGGACCGCTTCGTCTTCGCGCACTTCTGCGTGAGGTAGTGATCACTCCCATGCACCTGGACCCACACGATATGGTGACATGCCCCATAGTCCGGGCATGCGGAGGAGCGCCCTGATCGCGTTCCCGGAGAGGGCAGCAGACCACGATCATTCATTATCCCATTACAATCATACCTCTGTGGTGAATGACACCAAAGGTCTCAACCGCTACCTGCCTCGTCTGCAGGGCTCCCCTGACGAAACGAAAGGCGCTTAAACACGCCACAGAATGCCTTCAGGCGTCGGGCTGGCCCACCGAAGAGAAGCCCTCGCTCCTAATCATGATAGAGGGACTCCGCAAAAATAAATACTGGCTGGTAGTTCTCGCACGACACGACGCCCGGCTTGGAGATCTAGACCGGTTGATCCGCGACGTTTGGGTGGAGTGTTGCGGGCATCTCAGTTCCTTCGAGATCGAAGATGTCTTGTACGACTCAGACGATGATATGTGTTCCACAGGCGCCATGGAAGTCCCCCTTTCGGATATCGTCTCGCCGGGCAGCACATTCACCTATGACTACGACTTCGGTTCCACCACCTCGCTGGAATTGAAGGTGATCGGAGAGACACCCATCGCCCCACCGAAAGGTCCGCTCTGCCTGATCGCACGGAACAACCGGCCACCTATCCCGTGCAACCACTGTGGCGGCGAGGCCGCTTTTGCGCTGTGCAATACCTACGGGGAGAACCCGCACTATTACTGCCGTGAATGCCTCTCTACGATCGATCACGATCCCTTTTGTGTGGAGATCATCTCCAACTCTCCGCGAAACGGCATCTGTGGCTATATCGAGGACGCCACCACCGCACTTCAATGGTATCCACCCGGATGGAGCGCGGATGAGATCGTTCCTGAAGAACCGACCGAGATCCCGAACCTGACCGCGTTCGATGACGAACAAACGGTGGAGGCCGCAAAATATACCATCATCCAGGATATCGGACTCGATATCGACGCGTTTGTCGAGGCGGAGAAGGCAAAAGACGGAGAAGAGGCCGGCGCGATGGCCGGGAATACCGTCATAACCTTCTGCACTTTAATGCTTCTTAACCGCAGATTGAAGATCGATGCATGGGATGCCCCATCTGTGCAGGAGTGCCTGGTAGAGCATATGTCGCAGAACCCGATCTACCCAAAAGACTGGCCGAATAAAGCCGTCCCGATCCTCTGCCGTTTCCTCACACACATGGAAGCATCCGGCCACCTCACAAACGCTTCTGAACTCATCGCTGCTCTCAAGAAACCACATGATGCCCGTCAGGGCTACAGGCATACCGGATGCAAATCGGGGGTCATTTTCATACGAAAGCGGAACCCCACTTTCAGAAAGAAACCACGAGCCCGGAGAAGGGTCTGGCTTACTTCAAGTACATCCTGAAGAAAGCGGAGAAAGCAGGCGTCAACACGAACGACATAAACGCGTTCTTCAATTTCGCGATGAGAGAGTTCGCCGAGATGGTCGGGTTGGACGTTGAGAACGAAGAAGTCCAGCAAGAATTCTCCGTTCTGCTTGATACCGGAGCGTCTGAACTGGACATAGAAGGTCTGCGTACCACCATGATCTTTATCCGGTGCGAGGACTTCTGCAAACGGTTTAATGACGATACCGTCCTTGAGCGTTGCCGGAAGATCCTCAAGGACCTCTTCGAGCATCCGGCCGCACCACTCTCGCGGGGTGACGCGGTTCTCTGGAGTGCGGCAATCGTGTATGCAGCCTGTCAGGATGAGAACCTGATCCGGACGGGAAAAGGTGCCTTTTTTCCTTGAAGATGAGATCAGTTATTTCTTAGGCTTTGAACGAGCATCGATCCGGAACAAGGTGAGGGCGTTGAGAGCGTTCCTCCCTGACTGAGGGCGGGGATCAGGGCCACTCCCTCAGATAACCCCCATCTCCGACAACCTTGTCGGCAGGTAATCCTTCGTCACAAAGTCAAGCCCCCTGCTTGCAAACGCCTGCTGTTCCGACTTCAGCTTCATATTGAGCTGCAGGTTGATCTGGTTATGCCAGTAATCGGTCGCAAACCTCGGATCGGTGAGTTCCGCTTTCAGGGCATTGATATCCTGCTCTGTGAGCCTGTCGGCGGGGAGGTTGTAGTCCGAGATATCCGATGGCTGCACCCCGACAAACTGCGCCTGAGGTGTCGCCAGGAGTTCCGAGATGTGGGCGCTCTTGATCGAACCGTAGGCAACGCTTGCATATATCCGGTATGACCACGGATCGCCGTCGGTGAAGACCACCACCGGTAGACCGAGCGAGTCGTTGAGTCGCCGCAGCACCCTTCGCGTCGAGCGCGCCGGTTGGCCCTTGAGGTGGACAAGGATCGCCCCATAGTCCTCGTCAAACCCGTTCTCCATCAAGCGGGCATACATACCACCGGTCTCTATTGCGATGACAAACTTCGCATCGTGATCGATGAACTCAAGGTTGTCGACGTTGTTCGGGATGGGGTATCCAGCCTCCCCGACATCCTCCTGACAATGGATCTCCTTCACCCCCCTGCGGGTGGTCTCCCGGATCCGGAGCGGCCCGAATATAGAGGCCCCATCCTCCTCCGGACGGAGGTGAAAAGCCTCCCGCTGCATCTCTGTGATGATCTCCAGGTCCTCGATCAGGAGGTTGCTCTCGTCCTGGGCGGCAAACTTCGCCTTTTTCCAGCCTTCGGAGATGTAATAGAGTTCTCTCAGGGTTGACGACCGGTTCTCCACGAGTTGCTGTTTCAGGAACCCGATTACGTATGCCATCTTCAGGAGATGGATGGCACTCTTCTCCGTTGTCGCTGAGCGTGTGCTCTCCAGGTCACCGTACTTCCAGACCTCGCTATCATCATCGTACTCAATATTCCGCTTCGTCCGCGTCGGCAACCGGATATATGGCACAACGCCGTCCTTCATCTGTTCATACCAGTCGCGGGCGATACCGATAAGCCGCTCCTTCGCACGTGCGTCCATCTCTTCCCTAGACATCGAGATCCACCACCACTTTCATCCCGTCATCAACCCCTCGCAGATCAAGCGTCCCCTCCCCCGTCCCGGTGTAGATGGCGCGCCAGGCCTCGCCTGCACCGAGGGTGCACCTCCAGACCCTGGTGTATTCACCGTCGATGCTCTCAACAAAATCCGGTAGGGGCACCGCGTCCTCCGCCTTATCGCTGGAGAGGTTGTAGATTACGAGGTCCACCTCCTTTCCGGTGTAGTTGTTCACCTCGATAGAGACCTTCCCATCGACCGTCCGTTTCTTTGCAACGACTTTTCGCATGATCTTTCCCTCAATCGGGGTGGTGTCCACCGGCGGGAGTTCAACGATCTCGCTTACCTTTGCTGCTATCTCCGGGATGATCGAGCATATCGCCCGGGCACGGTCGTCCTGCTGTTTCTTCTTCTCCCGCCGGGCAAGATATCGCTTGACCTCGCGGCCGAGTTCCTGGAGGACAAGGATTATCTCACGTTCGATCTCCGGGATGGACGCGATCGCGTCCTTGCTCTCGCTCGTGAAGGGGACGTTTGTGGAGGCCACATGAACCATGATCAGCACCGGCCCCATCGGGAGACCCTGCTGTGCGAGCCCGTAGTTCTTCCAGTTCACCTGCGAGACACAGTCCGTGATGGCGCAGGCGCCCTGCTGATATAGGAGGGGAACGCGGTTTGCAAACCGGAGGATCATGGCGTTTCCTTCCGGCGGGATCTTGCCTCCGTAGCCTATCGCCGCCTCGACTATGAACGAGTGCCCACCGTAGACCGCGCTCGGCCGCGTCCGGGCCTTGATGAAGTCAAGCTGGATCTCCTTCTCAAGTCCCCTGCAGATCAGGTCTTCCCCGATGGGTGAGAGGCACTGCTGTGCCGGCGGGGCCGGAACCCTCACGGCCTGCATCGCCTCCAGGAGACGCTTGAGTTCGTTTGAGTCGAGTTTGTTTACCTTCCGGGAGGGTTTGAGCCCGGCGAGGTTGATCATCTCCTCCGCGGTCTTCTTTCCAACACGTGAGAAACTGCCGATCAGGAACTCCTCGACTGTTTCGGTGCTCGCGGCCGCAAGCCTTTTCAGCGCACCGAATTCGATCCCGTGCGGGTGGGGGAGGATCGGTTTTGGGCACGGCGGGACGTCGTTGCTTGCCCGCTCAAAGACTGTGATCTCACCATCGATATCCGCGGTGATCCTTGCATGCGGGTTGACGATCGCTGTCAACCTGAGGTAGTCAAGCAACCGTTTCTTGGCGGTAAGCGTGCTCCTGAACTGGATCTCGATCCTTGTCCCGTGTGTCCGGTCCCACTCGATCTCTTCGTGGCTGATCACCTCCGGTTCGTTGGTCTCCGTCCGGATCATAATCTCGAACCGGTGGGCGGGTCTGTTTACACCCGTCCTCGAGGTGATCCGGGCCGGTGTGCCGGTTGTGAGCTGCGCATACAGCACTGCCGCCGATATCCCGATACCCTGCTGCCCCCGACTCTGCCGGATCTGGTGGAACCGGGAACCGTAGAGGAGTTTTCCAAAGACCGGAGGTACGTTCTCCGGGACGATGCCAGGGCCGTTGTCCTCGACGATTATACGGTAGACCTCGTTTTCAACCCTTCTTACCCCGACAAAGATGTCCGGGAGGACTTCTGCCTCCTCGCAGGCGTCAAGGGCGTTGTCTACCGCCTCCTTGACGGTTGTGACGATCCCGCGTGTGGGGGAGTCAAAACCCAGCAGGTGTTTGTTCTTCTCGAAGAACTCCGCAACGCTTATGCTCCGTTGCTCTCTTGCCAGGTCCTCAGCGATGACCATGCCCTGCTACCCCGGCGATGGCGTCCTCGAGTCCCATCTCCTTCTGCTCCCCGGTGCTGAGGTTCTTCAGGGTCACCGTGCCGGCCTCAACCTCGCGTTTACCGACGATCACGACAAACTCCGCGGTCTTTGCGGCATGAGCGACCTGGGCGGAGAGACCTCTCTGCATCAGGTCGACCTCGGCCCTGATCCCGGCCTCCCGGAAGGCGCGGGCGACCTGAAGCGCCCGGGTGCGGGCCTCAGGCGTGCAGACAACTCCGACGACGGACTCGTGGGGGAGTTCAACCTCACCGAGCGAGACCATAACACGGTCGAACCCTATCGCAAAACCACATGAGGCGACGTCTTCGCCGCCGAAGAGGTGGGCAAGCCTGTAGGCGCCGCCGCCAAGGATCTGGTTCTCCGCGCCCAGGTTCCTTGCAAAACCCTCAAAGACTGTTCCGGTATAGTAGTCAAGCCCGCGGGCGATCCCGAAGTCCGGTCTGTATGAGACCCCCTGGGAGTCCAGTATCCCAAACGTCTCCTCGATCCTGGTGCGTTCAGGAACGTCCCCGGTGACCTCAAAGACCTCGTCCACGCTGCGGCAACCAGAGAGGGCGGCAAGCGGTTCGGCAAGGTGGCTGAGACCCCGGGCAGCGAGCACCGCCTCGAGACCCTCCAGGTCGTGCTTATCGAGACAGGCCATGATCAGCCCCTGGTCACCGGGATCGAGACCGGAGAGGATGTGCTTCATCGGTGCGAGGTGCCCGACATGGAGGTCGAACGTGACCCCTGTCGACCGGAGCATGTCGTCTGCAAGCATGATCACCTCGGCGTCGGCAAGCGCGGTGTCCGCGCCGATCAACTCGACGCCGAACTGCCAGAACTGTCTGTATCGGCCTTTCTGGGGGCGCTCGTAGCGGAAACAGTCGGCAAAGTAACACCAGCGGATAGGTTTTGGAATTACCCTGCCCTCGTTGACGTACATCCGCAGCACCGCCGCGGTGACCTCGGGCCGGAGTGTCATCTTCCTGCCGCTCTTGTCCTCAAAGACATACATCTCCTGGATGATCCCTTCGCCGGACTTCATCGTGAATAGTTCAAGGTGCTCAAAATCAGGGGTACAGACCTCCCGGTATCCCCACCGTCGGGCCACCTCCCGCATCCGCTGCTCGATCGACCGTCGCTGTTCCATCTCTTCGGGTAAAAAGTCCCGTGTACCCCGTGGTTTCTGAAGCATTCAGCATTCTCTCCGCTTATGGTCTCTTCTGCGAACTCTTAACATTTCTGCGTTCCGCTCTGCCAAAGAACCGCTCGATGGCACTTTTGCCATGCCATATGTTCTCCCGCTCAACCCTGTCCTGGAGGTAGAGGGCAAGCAGGATCAGCGCAAGACCGAGAAGGTCCCACGATTCTGCATACATCGTGATGAACGCCCCGAGGAGCGCAAGCGCCGTGTATGGAACCCCGTGATACGCCGCCTTCCGGTATCCAGGAAGGCCTGTGCGATAAAATATCCGCAGGTCGCGCAGCCAGAGGAAAGCGGTGGCGGCAACGCCGAACCCTGCGATGTAGGCAAGGTAGGACATGATATGAAGTAATATTATACCTCCACCCCCTATTTTTGTTATCGAATTATGCTGCCTAATGCCACAATCAGGGAGATCCTCCGGATGTATCGTGACGGCGAGGTGTCCGAGGACGAAGCAGCAGGCGCTATCGAAGGGCTCCGGATCGAGATGATCGACGGCATTGCCCGGTTCGACACCGGCCGGAGTGTGCGTTGCGGAATGCCCGAGGTTGTGCTCGCCGAGGGCAAGGAGCCGGAAGCGTTTGCGGAGATAATGCTTGCGCAGGTGAGGGCGGCGGGCCGATGCATCGCGACAAGGGTCTCGCCGGCACACCTTGAGGCGCTACGCAGCCGGCTGCCGCCGGGTGTCCTGCTGGAGTATCGGGAAGCGGCAAGGGGCGTCATCCTCTCTACGGGGGAGGACCCCGCCCCCAGGGGAGGTACGGTCGCCATCCTCACGGCAGGGACGTCCGATATCCCTGTCGCAGAGGAGGCAAGGCTGATGGCCGAGGAGATGGGATGCAGGGTCAAGACCGCCTACGACGTCGGGGTAGCGGGGATCCACCGTCTCTTCTCGGCTCTTAGGGACATGATACCCGCGGACGTCTTCGTCGTGGCCGCCGGTCGTGAGGGCACGCTCCCGGCGATCGTGGCGGGTCTGGTTGACCGCCCGGTGATCGGTCTTCCTGTGAGCACCGGTTATGGCTACATGGGCGGAGGGGAGGCGGCCCTTGCAAGCATGCTCCAGGCCTGCTCGGTTCTGGCGGTCGTGAACATCGATGCCGGGTTCACGGCGGGGGCTTTTGCCGCTCAGGTCGCACGTGGGGGGTGCCGTGAATGAGTCGCGGGTTCTACATCGGTCGGTTCCAGCCCTATCACAACGGTCACCAGTCGGTGCTGGAGAGGATCGCACGGTCTGTGGACGAGATTGTCATAGGTGTGGGGAGCGCCCAGCTCTCCCATACCATGGACAACCCGTTTACTGCCGGCGAACGGGTGTTAATGCTGACAGGTTCGCTCACGGATCTCGATTGCCCCTTCTACGTAATTCCGATCGAGGATATCCAGCGTAACGCCCTCTGGGTGGCCCACGTCCGGTCGATGACACCGCCGTTTGAAACGGTCTACTCTAGCAATCCGCTGGTCATGCAGCTCTTTGCCGAGGCGGGGGTGGCGGTTCAGTCGCCGGATATGTATGAACGGTTGACGCACTCGGGCACCGCCATACGGCGGCGGATGCTTGGTGGTGAACCCTGGGAGCACCTGGTCCCTCCTGCGGTTGTGGAGGTTATCCGGGAGATCCATGGTGTTGAACGCCTCCGGCGGATCGCAGGGAGCGATTGAAGAAAAGAATGATGGTGACCGGGATCATAGTCTGAGAAAGGCATGTTCAAACAACTGCGCGACCTATTTCGACCGGCGGAGGAGCACCTGGAACTCTCGTTTGACGGTCTTTCGTCCTGGCTGGATTCCCGCGAGGAGGAGATCGCCCGCGACCTTGCCGCTGCGACGGCATCGTCACAGGACGCCATCTCCACCACGCTGGTCACCCTGCGGGAGGCGGTCGCCCGGATGGAGACGGCGGAGACCGATGAGGACGCTCACCCCCGGCTCAGGGATATATCGCGAAAGACACTCCCTGCGTTCACAAGGTCGATGTCCCAGTTCCTCTCCCGTGAGCCATCCGGCGACCCGGAGGCCTTCTATGCGACGGCTGCTGAGATCCTGAAAGGTGTGCTCAAGGCGATGAAAGGACAGGGGAAGTACCTCTCATCCGCTTACCCCGACGAGGTCAAGGAGGTTAGAGATGCTGTGCGCGACCTGGGACGCGAGGTCAACACTATGACAGAGGCGATCGGGCGGGCGCGTGAACGCCGGGAGCAGGTGGAGGTGGTGCGCGGGTCGTATGAGGCTGTTCTCCGGATACGGGATGAGTATGCTGCCGTAAGCGCCCATGTCCGGGATCATTCCACGGCGATTGAAGAACTGGAGACCTCGATCCGGAAGGCGGAAGAGGGACTTGCCACCCTGAAAGACCACCCCGACCAGGCCCGGAAGAGAGAGATTGAGGAGACGATCCGCGAGATCAAGGCTGCGGAGGCGGGGGTTGAAAGAGAGATCGGGTCGCTCCGGGTCACTGCTCTCCACGTCCTCCGGAAGGCCGGGAAGGTGGCAGAGAGGAGCGGAGACCGTGCCGCTGTTGCGGCGATCTCGATAGCGGTTGAGGATGAGGATGCGATCGAGGCGGCGATGCCGTCGGTCCTCGACATGGTCCGGCGGGGCGACCTCGCTCTCAAGAACCAGGAGGAGATCCGTCTCTTCTCCGACCCGGAGACGCTGTCCGCCGCGTTTAGGGACGCTGTTTCGCGCAAACGTGCCCTTGAAAAGGAGCAGAAAGTGCAGGAGGCGGCCCTGGCGGCGTTAACGGTCGTGGTTGAGGAGGAGCGTCTCAGTGCGGCGCTCCCTGACCTGCAACGGAGGCGCGAGGCTGCTGTCGCGGCGAAGGCGCGGGCGGAGAACCGTCTGGAGGGGCTGCGGGCCGAGTATGCGCAGGAGTGCGAGAACCTGCGGTCAGGTCTGAACAGTCTCGCCGGCACAGGGGTGAGTGTCACGATCCCTGACCTCACGCCGCCTCAATCCTGACCGGGAGGGTGTGGTCCCCCGGTCGAGAATAGAAACCATGTTTATCTCTGGCGGCGAAATGACCTGTGAGAAGAGTCGATGACCACAAAAACAACAACACCCGGACCCGCGTCCCGTCTCTGGATGGCGGTTCCCGCGGTATCGTTTGGGGGTATACTGGTCGGTCTGCTGCTGAGGACGGTTGCCGGTCTCTCCTATAGTTTCTGGGTGGGGATCGCCGGTTGCGTGATCGCCTCCTGCATCCTCTGTTATCAGGCTTACACGAGACCACGGCGAGATCTCGTCTCGCTCTTCACACCACTCTACGCCGTCCTCATCTTTCTCGTCCCTAACGATATCGGATCGATGATGATCGTCCAGGTGCTCTTTGCGGCGACGATCAGTCTTCTTGCCGTCCGGGTGGAGAAGTTGTTTGGGGTCAAAAAAGTGGAGAAGAAGACCATGAAACAGATGTTGAATGAGTATATCATGCGGATCGAGCCTCTCTTTGCTCCGATCGACGAGGAGACAGGGCACCTTGTTGCACAGGCGTTGTTGAGGTTTAAGTTCGGACTCTATGAGTCCGCGATTGATAACTGTACAAAAGCACTTGACCTGCTCAAAGCGATCAAACCGTACCCCGGCGTGCTGGAGCGCGCACTCCTGATCCTCCGTGAGCGTGCGGCCGGTCTCGCTGACTCAATGGTGGTTACAAACCCCGAACACGTCTTCAAAGATGAGGACAACGAGTATCTCGCCATACGTCTCCCGAAAGATCTCGTCGACGACCCCGCTGCGCTTGACCTGGACAACGCTCTAATCCTGCTCTACGCTGTCGGGATAGAGACATCACCCAATGACGAGCAGGCGCTCGAGGAGCACCAGCGTTTCGTCACCCAGATCCTTGAGTCTTATAAGGAGAAGATGGCCGAAGCAAACGTGACCTGAGCGGCGGGTAGCGGCGGTCACCTGCTGTTCTTACTGGCTCTCGTGGCCGCCAGAGGTGATCCCTCACATTCCAATGCCGGAGTGGGAGCATCCCTGCTGGAGGAAGAGATCGCCGGCATGGCCGAGTTATGGGGTGTGTTACAACCTGGCAGGCACTCCGACCTTCCCTAATTCAAACGATCCCATGACCGCCCACCGAGAGCGGCAATCGATGAACAGGGTTACAACTACTGGCTCTGGCCCTATCTGGTTGAGGAATACCGCTCCCCTGGCAGAGCAGGGCCAAACTACATCAACAGCATCGTCTTGGTTCCGAAGATTGCATGTTACTCGCCCTTTTACCCCTTTTCAGGGTGAATGCAACGCATTGCTCCGTGCGATCTTCTTCACGACTTTCTCCCAGGTGCCCGTGATCAGGAAACTCTCCTCCATGAACCCGATGACCCTCTCAAACTTCTTCATTGGGAATGCCATCGTCAGGACATCCACCGGCACGCAGGGCCGTGCCGAGGGGTCAAACAGCCCGAGAACGGCTTTTGGGTCATCGTTCTGCTGCTCAAGCCAGGGGTAGTGAAAGACCGAGCTGCACCCGGCGCCGAACGGGCAGATAACCCCGCAGGGGTCTGGCCGATCGAAGTTTGCAAGTGTAAAGAGCCCGGAGATCACTTCGGGCCTGGTGAAGAAGACCACGGCATCAGGATTGTCTGCAGCGGTCAGGTTGTCCCAGCGCTTGAAGACGATCTCTTTACCTTTTGTCGGTATTCGGACGGTCTTCCGGTCGAGTTCGTCGACAAGTTCGGGTGTCTGCCGGTATCGTTCCCCCTCAACGATGCCTGGTTTGCCGTAGGATAGGAAGTAGCGGAAGTCTGGAGCCCTTTCGGCGTCGTAACCGAGGTAAAACCTCCCACCACGACAGCCAATCGATTCTTCAGAGAAGACGAGGCTCTGGCCCTTCCGCACCCTGGCAACGTCGCAGACAAAGCACCTCCAGCCTTTCGGGGCAGGAATCCTTTCCAAACCCTCCGTAACTCCCCCGACCTCAAAGGCGATCGGGAGTTCGGCTCCCGGGAAGTAGGTCTCGTGAAGCCGGATGTAGGTGTCGCGCAGTTCTGTGTCCATAGGGCTCTGTTTCGGGGCAGGGCGGATTAATTTTATGATCTGTACCATGGGTGTGTAGAGGCCATGAGATCAACGATCAAGACCTTATCTCCCCCCTCTTTCCCGGTATTATGCATGGGGCAATCAAATAGCCCCCGGTGAAGATCCCTCGATGACCCCCGCCTCCCGGCCGTTGAACGTCTTTCGTGACCGACCGCCCCACATTGCCGTTGACAAGAAGCATACCTTTTGAAGAGAACTGCCAAATGTACAGAGCGGCGACGCCTGATGGAATCCCCTACCATAACACCCACGCGACGGAGTGGCTGAGATGACGGCTGAAGATCAGCGTTCTCCAGACCCGTTTGTCGAGTTTCAAAACCTCAGTATCGTCCGGGATGGGAGAGTTCTCCTCGACTCGGTCTCACTCACGATCCAGGAGGGGGAACATATTGCCATTCTTGGACCGAATGGTGCCGGGAAATCGTCGCTCATCAAGGCGATCACCCGGGAATACTACCCTTCCGCTCCCGGCCCGGAGGTGACGTTCCGGTTCTGTGGGCAGGATACGTGGGACGCCTTTGACCTGCGATCCCGCCTCGGCGTTGTCTCCGGCGACCTCCAGTACATCTTCACCCGCGGAATATCGGGACGGGAGGTTCTGCTCTCGGGTTTCTTCTCGAGCATCGGGCTGTTCTCCCATGAGGTGACCCCGGCGATGGAGGAGAAGGTCGACGAGATCCTGGAGTTCCTGGGTGTCGCCCACCTCGCCGACCGCCCGATGACAGAGGTCTCGTCGGGTGAGGCCCGCAGACTTCTGATCGGGAGAGCGCTCGTCCACGACCCAGGCACCCTGGTCCTCGATGAACCCACAAACAGTCTCGACCTGCACGCGCTCCACACCCTCCGAAAAACCCTTAGAAAGATTGCCGGATCGGGGACAGGAATCATCCTGGTGACGCACAACCTTCATGATATAATCCCGGAGATCGCGCGGGTGGTTCTGATGCGGGATGGCGCGATCGCGATGGACGGCGAAAAGCCTACAGTGCTGACAGAGAGGAATATCGGTGAACTTTTCCGCGTCCCGGTACACATCCACAGAGAAGATGGTTACTACTACGCCACAGGCTACTGAAATCTGGCGGTCGGGGCTGGAAACGCTTATTTTTGTGCTGGAATTGCACTTACCCATAACCCTTTTAGTCAGAAATGACAATTTCCGGATCGATAGGAGGAGAGAATCATGTCATCCAGACTTATGGACTACTTCAACAAACAGCCAAGAGTTGGCATACTGAGCACCGCAAACAGAGAGGGTAAGGTAAACGCGGCTGTCTTTGGGTCACCGAGGATGGTCGATGAGAAGACCATTGTCATGGGGCTAGGAAAGAACCGCACACTCGAGTACCTGCAGGAGAACCCCTATGCCGTCTATACAATCCTTGAGCAGGGGAAGACGCTCATGGACTGGAAGGGTATCCGTGTCTACATGAAACTGAAGGACTACGCGACCTCAGGCGAGAAGCTGGAAGCATACAAGAGAGAGGTTGCTGCGGCACTTGGCGAAGATGCGGCGAAGATGATGCACGCCACGCTGACATTTGAGGTCACTGAGGTCCGTCCAATCGTCGATATGGGCCAGGGCTGGGAGAAATCAATCTGAACGCTTTAAGCATCAGGCACGCCCGCAAAACCCGTGACATGAGGGTATACTGGCGATACATCCCTCAGGCAAAGAACACCTTTGCCGCACTTGCTGCTGCGTGCGAGGTGCACGGTTACGAGATCGAGGTGACGGACGGCCCTCGACCGGATGTCACCATCTACAGCCTGAACTCTATAAACGAATGCGTCTATCGTGACGAGATCGCCGGCACAGACTGCATAACGATCGTAGGCGGCCCTCATGCCTCTGCCTGCTACCGTGAGGTGGCTGAATACGCCGATTACGTTGTCGTCGGGGAGGGCGAGTACACCCTCCCGGCGCTTCTTGCCGCTATCGAGGAGGGGCGTGACCCGCCGCCCGGTGTTGCTACCGCTACTGGCTACACCCCTGCCCACCACACCGTTCTCCTGGACGGTTACCCGCCCTTCTCGCAGATCAAGGGTTTTGTCGAGATCACGCGGGGATGCCCCTTCTCCTGTGATTACTGCCAGACGCCGCGCCTGTTTGGGCGATGTATGCGCCACAGGTCCATTGACGAGATCGTCCTCCACGCCTCGCGCTACCTGGATGTCAGGTTCGTCACCCCGAACGCCTTCGCCTACGGCTCTGATGGCGTCCATCTGCGACCTGACAGGGTAGAGCGCCTCCTCAAGAGACTGGATGGGCGACGGGTCTTCTTCGGCACCTTCCCGGGCGAGGTGCGCCCGGAGTGCGTCTCAGAACAGTTCCTGGAACTTGTGACCGACCACTGCGCCAACACCCGTCTGCACTTTGGGGCGCAGTCGGGGAGCGATGCGGTGTTACGCCGTCTGCACCGGGGGCATACGGTCCAGGACGTCCTTTGTGCTGTCGACCTCTGTTATGAATACGGGCTCGTTCCGGTCGTCGATTTTATCCTCGGGCTGCCATTTGAGAGCGATGATGACCAGCGCGCAACGCTCGACCTGGTGAGGGAGGTCACGCGGGTGGGGAGGGCACATATCCACTACTTCATGCCACTCCCGGGGACACCGCTCTCAAAAGCCAGCCCCCGTTCGCTCCTTCCGGAGACCGAGAACGTCCTTGGAAAACTGGCGCTCAACGGCAGAATAACCGGCTCGTGGATGGATCATGAGATAAGGTTTTTTAGACACACCCCTCATCTATAGAGCATGATGGATGTGCTCCTCCTAGCAGATCTGCACGGAAACTACGGAAAAGTAGACGCTTTTCTCGGCTACGACTACGATGCGGTCATAATCGCTGGTGACATAACCAATTTCGGTCCACTTGAACCTGTAGAGTCAGTAGTCTCCTCCTTCGAGGTGCCATGTTTTGCAATACCAGGCAACTGCGATCCCCGCGAGATCGTCGACGTGCTCGAGCGTTCGGATGCGGTCTGTCTGCATAACTCTTGGATCTCCCTTGGCAAGGTAACATTCGCCGGGCTTGGGGGCTCGAACAAGACTCCATTTGACACACCGTTTGAACTGACGGAAGAAGAGATCGATAAAGAACTCGGCAGGATCGTCAGGTACATGGAGCGGAACGTTCACAACGTCCTGATAAGTCATGCCCCGCCTTACAAGACACTGGACGTCGTCGGCGCGAATCACGTCGGGAGCCAGAGCATAAGAAAGCACATGGCCGGTTTCGACCTGGTTTGCTGCGCCCATATCCATGAAGCACGGGGCGTCACCGAGGTAGACGGCGTCAGAATCGTCAACCCCGGGCCTGCATCGGATGGATTCGGTGCTCTCATCCATTTCGGGGATGAACCGAAAGAGATCCGTATTGATCTGATCACTGTTTGAACAACAACATCTCAAGATATGAGGTGTAGATCGGTGGACCCTCTACACCCAGTTCTTTTGCAATCGCGCCAATCCTTGTGGCGGCGTCATCTCTATCGTCTCCGGTCAGGATCTCGATCTCGATGAATGTCCCGAGTCCCTCGACGGCGTCGAGTGTTATGGTCACACCTGCTGCCTCATAGAACTCGCGCACCTTGGAGACCGTGGCAGCACGTCGGAACCCCAGGCTGGTGAGTATCGCCTCAAGGGTCTCCCCGGAGCTCACACCCAGGTTCTGTTCTTCCCTGGCCTTTGCGCTGCCTACATGGATTTTCGGGCCTTTGTAGGTGAGTGTGATCCCGGTATCATCATACCTGACCCGCAACGCCTCGTCCGTCTCACCAAAATCGCGGTGTGGGGCGTTGTAGTAGACGTCCAGTTCCTTTTGTCTCCTGCCCTTCCGCACTCCCATCGCTTCCAGCCTGGATCTGATTGTATCAAGATCCCTGACCGCAAACTTTGCCTCCACCTCGAGCATAACTCTCGCATCAGATCGTCTATCTGGATCGGTGATAAACCCCTGCCGATGGGGTGTTCCTGGCGATTGAACCCTGGCGAAGGCGCACCCTGAATGGCCGGACAATTCTCCAGGCCGTCCAATGCGAGAAATGGGAGCGTCTCTCTCCGATTCAGGATGAAAGACTCCTTAAAAGCAAGAACTCCATTTGCCCCTGGCGGAAAGGGCGGAAGGGGGGACGCGCCGGCGGGCCTGGGGGCGGGGTTCTTCCACCATACGATGGATAACCCGGTCACTGGAACCATGCAGCGAGAGGAATGGGGAATTACCTTCTCCCACGGTACACTGCTACAAAACAAATCGCCTTGCCGGGTTCATCTGGCTTCTCACATCACCATGAATGGTTTCCACGGTGCTATCTCCACACCCATCCTCACCCTGCTGGCCGGTGGTTCTAAGAACGATTTCATACTGTTTAGCCTCCTCCAGATCTCACTATTCAGCCACTTTTTGAGTCTCCGTATTCTGGTTAACGCCAGTTGTAATGGTCCCCCTACCAGAAGTACATCCACAATAGCGGTATTTTTACAATTGTTCAGAAATAATAGCACAATCCTCGTAAATAGGCTGTTTAAACTCACTTTGCGAGACCTTAGCCTCACCTGCCTGAGCATCGCGACAGATATTCTGCTCCCGGAGCCCCACGGTTCAGTAACTTCACATAAGCAAAGGTTCGCTTTCTCCACCTCCTCGGGGGTGAGGGGATTACGGGGTGATTGCCAGGGAAGGCCGTGCCATGGATGGTCTCGCCGTGATACTCTGGATGCACACCGGGACACTGTATCAATGGAGAATCGCCCCCGTGGGGAGGGGCTGACGGTGGGGCGGAACGCCTCTTTCCCATGTCTTGACTTGTTACCGGGCACTCTTTTCCGGCATGCAGATCACCCACACCTCCCGGCGCGTTCCGCGCCTCCTCCCGCCCCCTTCCGAGGGGCGGGCAGTGCGTGGCGATAGCAGGGATGGCCGTGCATGTGTCTTCTCCAGCGCCTCTCTCGTGTTTCTGGTTTTAAACTACCAGGATCTGGTATCAGGCCTCAGAGCGAGTTTACTTTTGCAAGGGGAGCGATCTTTGAGCCTTTAAGTGCGGATCTAACGGCAAAATAGGCTGAAGATCCAGGTAGTTCTGGAGGGGGCTAGATCCTGTTATTCCGGGTGCTTATGACCACGGGCAGGCTGGTAGACAGTATATATACCATTCCATCCTAATGAAATGGAACAACTTGATAGAGGTGCTCGGTGAACCTGTGCGCAAACGCCGTACAGGAGATTGCTGTGCACTAACTAACCATGGTGAATGGAAAATGGCACTTCAGGAAGGAGATTTTGTCAGGATCAGCTACACCGGCCGTATCGGTGGGGACGTTTTTGATACCACAGATGAGGAGATTGCAAAGGAAGAGGGTATCTACAATCAAATGGCGGAATACGGCCCGATAACCATCCGCCTTGGAAGCCACCACATCCTTAGCGGTCTTGAAGAGGAACTGATCGGAAAGGAGGTTGGCACGGAAGGAGAGGTTGAGATCCCGCCCGAGAAGGCGTTCGGAGAGCACGACGAGAGCGAGGTGGCCTCTTTCCCGATCACGCAGTTCCGCGAGAAGCCCGAACCCGGGATGCGGGTCAGCATCGAAGGCCGCGAGGGTATTGTCACCAACGTCATAGGGAGGCGCGCGGTCGTCGACTTTAACCACCCCTTCGCAGGAAAGAGCGTGCACTACACCTACAGCATCCTCGAGAAGGTCGACGATCAGCTGGAGCAGATCAGGGGTCTCATCAAGATCTTCGCCCGCCGGAGCGATATCAATGTCAGGATCACCGATGGAACGGTCGAGCTCGCGCTGCCTCAGGATATCATCTATGATCGGCGCTGGATGATGTGGCGGGGAAGTCTGATCAGCCAGATCTTCGAATACTACCCTGAGGTCAACGAAGTCGTCATGAAGGAGACGTTTACTCGCCAGCCCTCGACTGAATCACAACAGGAGACGGAAGAGATCGGGACCGCTGAGGCTGACGAGGCCAGGGAGTCGGAGGATTAAATTTTCCGCTCCTGCAATCTGCTTTTTTAACTCACGGGGGTGAAGAGGGCGGATCTGGAAGTCCCCCCCACAGGTGGAGGGGTTCTTGATGCCCTCAAATAGTATGTCGATTCTCAAGAGAAGAGAATTGGATGATCGCTTCCTACACGTATCGTCCTTATCCTGATGCAATCACAGAGGGGCGGTTGAATACCGCACTCGATACCCGTGTGTGGCTCTGTAGGAAACCCCTTGAAGAGTGTCACACTGCGCGGGATAAATGCCCCACTCCGACGATGCGGGGAACACAGGCGCGGATCGTCACGCTGAAGGATCAGAATCCCGCTGTTAAGGATGTGTAATTTAAAGTTCTCCAGATGGTCAACTATACACCCTGGAGTAACATTCGTGCTCTCTTCCAGACAAAAAACTACATGATGCCCGTTAGAGCTACAGGCACACCGGATGAAAATCGGGGGTCATTTTCATACGAAAGAAAAGAAGGAAGATCGGCAAACTCCTGAACGTAAGAAAGCCAGAGAGGTTGTCGCACGCGTCCACGAACGGATCGCGAGCCGTAAGTTCGATTTTGCTCATCAGATCTCCCGGCAGTTGGTGGATCGGTTCGGCACGATCGTGTTTGAGGATCTGAAGATCAAAAACATGCATAAAAACCATCATCTGGCAAAAAACATTGTCGATGTCGCCTGGAATCTGTTCATCACGATCGCAGAGACCAGAGCAAAAGAGGCTGGTTCTCGTCTGATCCTCGTGAACCCAGGGAATACATCATGGCAGTGTTTCCAGATGTGACATGATCGTCGCCAATACGCTCTCTAACCGTGTCCACTCCTGCCCGCACCGTGGGTTATCTATGGATCGGGACAGAGATACGCGGCGATCAATATTATGGGATTTGGGCTGCAATCCCAGGGGTAGTATCCCGGGATACCCCGACGAGAGGGGAGCAGTAACTTACCACTCACAACCGGCGCTGGTTGGTGTCCAGGTACCTGCCGAGAAACTTCCTGATCAGAAGGCTGGCATTCCCCTCGCCAAAGAGGTTTTTCTGTCGCACCGTCGGTGAGAAATGCAAAACAGCATCCAAAACCCGATCCCGTTCGGCACCGACAAGCACGTTCCATCCGCTCTCGACCGTCTCAACCCATTCGGTATTCTCCCGGAGGGTGATGCAGGGTACGCCGAGCAGGTAGGCCTCCTTCTGGATGCCGCCGGAGTCGGTCAGGATCTTCTCCGCATGGGCCATCAGCCTGATCATATCAAGGTAACCGAGCGGTTCGGTCAGAATGACGTTCGCGGGTATCTTCGCGAGGAGACCGTATTCATCCAGGAACTTCCGTGTCCGGGGGTGGACCGGGAAGACAACAGGTCTCTCGACATCCCCCAGCGCACCGAGTATGGCGGCCATACTATCCCTTCTGTCGGTGTTTGATGGCCGGTGGACGGTGACCACCAGATAGTCCCCCGGTTCGACCCCCACGTTCTCCAGGATCCTGGAACGTTCTTCCGCGACCCCGCGGTTGTAGTTCATGGCATCGACCATGACGTCTCCCACCAGAAATACACCCTTCCTGATCCCCTCGGCCGCAAGGTTAGATACCGCGGTCTTTGTTGGACAGAACAGGATCTCCGAGCAGTGGTCGGTGAGCACCCGGTTCACTTCCTCTGGCATCCGGCGGTCAAAACTCCTGAGTCCGGCCTCCACGTGCGCCACCGGTATGTGAAGTTTTGCCGCCGCAAGCGCTCCCGCCAGGGTAGAGTTGGTGTCACCGTAGACAATAACCGCATCCGGCCCCTCTCTCTCCAGGACGTCCTCGATCGCTGCGAGCATCGCCCCGGTCTGGTGGCCGTGCGTCCCCGATCCAATCCCCAGGTTGTAGTCGGGTTTCGGGATGCCGAGTTCCTCAAAGAAGATCTCCGACATCCCGTGGTCATAGTGTTGCCCCGTATGGATGAGGACCTCCTGGTAGTCCTTCCGGATCTCCCTGGAGACCGGTGCACACTTGATGAACTGCGGCCTTGCGCCGACGATCGATGCAATCTTCATGTACTACCGCCGGATCGGATGACTGTTCTTGTCGCCCCGGCCGATGCCCTTGTAGATGAACCCCGCCTCGATAAACGTGTCCGGGTCGATAACGTTCCTGCCGTCCACGATCACCGGATGCTCGCTGCCAGAGAGTTCTTTTGTTCGTGCAGGTTCAAGAGAGAAATACTGCCGATGACCGGTGAAGATTGTGATCACATCCGCACCAGCGAGGGTTGCATCAAGGTCGTGTGAGACCTCGATCCCCGGATATTCATCCACATATGGGTCGTGAACGCGGACGTTCGCACCCGCCTCTTTCATCGCCTCAAGGTATGGCTCTGCAGGGGTGTTTCGTGTATCATCGGAGTTCTGGATGAACGCCCAGCCAAGAAGCGCCACGTTCGCGCCATCCGCCGACTTACCGGCGCGTTTGAGCCCCTCGACTGTCAGGTGCACCATGTGGCGGGGCATGAACTCGTTTATCCTGCGGGCGACACCAAAGATCGACTCCGCCCCGTGCGGATACCACAGGTCGCCGCCGAGGATGACAGCGCCCCGCTCAAGGTGCCAGGTATCTTTTGTCAGGCAGTGACCGCCAACACCCGCACCCGGCCAGAGGATCGCACGTGTGATCCCCTCGCCCTTGAGCGAGTCGATCCCCCTCCGAACGTCGTAGACGTTGACGCCCATCGCCTCACAGTGGAGGGCAAGCTGGTTCACGGCGGCGATCTGAAGATCGCGGAAGGCGTTCTCGGCGGTCTTAGTAACCTCGGCCGCGGTTGCGGTCATAGGGATTATCCTGCCGGTCGTAAGGACAGGTCGGTAGAGTTCAGTCGCCCGCGCTGTGCTCACCTCGTTTATCCCACCGACAATCCGGTCGTGTTCGCGGATGTTCCTGATCAACCGTCCGACCATCACCCGTTCCGGGGCATGAGCAAGCGCAAAATCCTCGCCGGCGATCATGCCTGACTCCTCCTCCAGGATCTCGCGGGCCATCCCTGCGGTTGTGCCGGGAGTGACGGTCGACTCAAGCACCACAAGCACTCCTTTTGTAAGGTGCTTTCCCACCTGCCTGAGCCCTTCTATCAGAGCGGAAAAGTCGGGGATCAGGTCCTTCGGGTTCTTGAAGGGGGTCTGGATTGCGAGGGTCACCGCATCGCACTCAACTATCCGGGAGAAGTCTGATGTGCACCGGAACTTACCCGCATCGAGAACCTTCGAGAGCAGTTCTTCAAGCTCTGGTTCCTCGCCGCGAAGCGGGGATTCGCCACGGTTGAGCATGGCGATCTTGTAGCCGGAAGACGGCGAATCGCGCTGAAACCCATAGACAAACTCAAACTCTGGCGTGTCGGCAAAGAGCACTGCGGCCGGGATGCCGACATACCCCATGCCGACCACACCTACCTTTCTGATAGGTCCACGGGCATTGATGATTGACTCTAACCTGCTCATACAAAAACCATCCTTATACCGAAAAGCATTGGCTGATCTCTTCGCAGATCTCCATGTTTATCAGCGCCTGCCGTGGGGTGACCGGGAAATCACGTCCCCTGGCAACGCACTCAAGGAATGTTGAGAGTTCGAGTTTCAAGGGTTCCTGTTTGTTCACAAGCACCTTCTCTATGATGTTCTCCTGGACATAGCGCTCGTCCTCGACGGCATACTGTCCGGGTTTGCGGTGGATGTAGATCTCCTGGGCCATGAAATCGCCCTCGATGGTGAACTCCTCCTCCTCGATGTAGATCATCCGGATCTTCTTTGAGGACTTCCTGCTCGCGGAGAGGTAGACGGGGGTTTCATTAAAAGAGAAGAGGGCGCTGCATACGTCCTGGTTACCGCTCCCGGCAAGCCGATATAACCCATCCGGGAGGAGGACGTTTCGCATAATATCAATATCGTGGATCATCAGGTCTTCAACCACTGACGACCCGCTCACGCGGGAGGAGGCAGGATTATGTCGTTTCATCTCGACATAAAGCGGGTCACGGACAATCTTCTTGATCTCAGGGACGATGGGGTTGAACCTTTCGATGTGCCCGACACCGACGACAAGATCTTCAGGTATAATCCTGACAAGATGGCGGCTCTCTTCTGCCGTCGCGCAGATGGGCTTCTCGATCAGGAACGGCACTCTGGCATCGATCGCCTGCTTTGCAACAGAGAAATGGAATGGTGTCGGGACGCAGATGCTCACAGCGTCCACATTTGCGAGCAGGTCTTCAACACCAGTCGAGACGGTTGCCCCGAATACCCCGGCAAGGTCACCTGCAGCCTTCTCGTTGAGATCATAGAGGTAGAGCGAGTCCACCGCTTTCAGTTCTGAGTATACACGGGCATGGTTCCTGCCCATCATTCCAACACCGATTACCCCCGCATCCAATATCTCACCGCCAGTAGCATGAGTTTGCGCTCAGTGTTTGAGCGTCGTAAGGTATTACTATACCGTTTGTGTTGTCCCGGTATGAATGATGGGCCCCCGGACACCCTGAACGGGATGGGGGCGGCGTATCACAACGGACTCCCAGCGCATCCCCGGAGGGCGGGGGTGCAGGGGGTAAAACATTACCATGAACCGGCAGATTCGCACCCCCTCTGCGCAGGTTCGGTTCAAAAGAGATATGGTTTTTTACGCCCAAACCCGTCTTGTGTTTCGCTCCTCCGGTTATGTTGGTCGCGTCATGCGCATCGACCCCGTGAGGCGCCAGAGCGTGATCAGTCTTGGCTCGACACTCGGGCTGACCGCGATCGGGTTCCTCTCCACGATGTTCTTCGCCCATACTGTGGGCCCCGCTATCCTTGGCGCTTACTTCTTGTTCGTCGCTTACTACAGTGTCTTCAACCTGATCGGGGACGGAGGGTTCGGGGGTGCCGCGGTCAAACGGATCAGTGAGGGCGTGGACCAGAACGCTTACTTCACCGCGTTTGTGTTCCTCCGAGCGATGCTCCTCTTCGCTTCGGTGGGTCTCCTCCTTCTGTTGCGCCCGATCCTTGTCGATCTCAGTGTATCTGGGGCATTTCCCTGGCTTCTTGTCGCGCTGGTCGTCAGCGTCTTCAGTAACATCGCCTCAAACGGCGTGTACGGGCGGGGGAAGGTCGGCATCAACCAGATCGGTAACCTGATCGACACCCTGGTCAGGATAATCGTCCAGGTCGCTGCGGTCATCCTCGGTTACGGGATTGCAGGTCTCGCCGGCGGGTTTGTTGCCGGGCTTATTGCGTGTGGGCTATTCACCTTCCGGTTCCTGGACCTCTCCCTGGCGCCCTTTGGCCTCCCACACCTCCGCAGCCTCTTCTCCTTCTCTGTCTGGACGTTCCTCAGTTCGAGCGGCTACCTTGTCTTCTCGTATGCGGATACGATCATGGTAGGTTACTTCCTGACCGATGTCGATGTAGGGATATACCGTGTGGCTCTCCAGTTAACCTCGATCGCAACGTTTGTCACGCTTGCGCTCCATACCACCCTTTTTCCGAAGATCAGTTACTGGGGGAAACATGGTGAACTCTCTTTGGTGGAACATGCCCTCGGCAGAGGGTTCACCTACTCGCTCCTGCTCGCGGTACCGGTGGTTTTTGGGGGCTGGATCCTCGGTGAACGACTCCTTTACTTCTTCTACGGGGCAGCGTTCTCGCTCGGGGCAGGAACTCTTGCCATACTCCTGCCGGTTCAGATAGCCCATGTCTTTATGTTTCTCCAGACGATGTGTCTGAACGCTCTCAACCGACCACAGGATTCGTTCCGGGTGACTGCTATCGCCGTCGGCGCAAACATTCTCCTGAACCTGGTCCTCATCCCGTTATACGGCATCATGGGGGCTGCGATGGCGACGCTCATAACAATGGTGCTGAACGCGACTCTTGCCAGCCGTAAACTCTCACGGTGTATTCAAGTGAGGGTGGAGTCCGGGCCTGTCGTAAACATCGTCCTTGCCGCACTTGCCATGAGCGCTGCTGTTGCAGTCTTTTCATATATCATCCCGCTCACGAACGTCCTCGTTCTTCTGGGCGCGATCGCACTCGGTGGGCTGGTATATATGGTGGTTATTCTCAAACTTGACCGGGGCATCCATGATGAACTGAAGGACCTGGCAGAGGGTCTTGGCATCCCCTGGCCCGGGGTGCTCCGAGGCCAAAGCAAATAGAACGACCCTCTGCTCTGCCACGCTGCTTGAAGGGATCTGATAAAATCAATTAGCCACCTCCAGATTTCACCAATCAGCCACCTTCTGAGTCTTCGTCTTCTGGTTAAGGGCAGGTGTAATGGTCACCCCCTACTAGAAGTACATTCACAACAGCGGTATTTTTACAATTATTCAGAAATAATAGCACAATTCTCGTAAATAGGCTGTTTAAACTCACTTTGCGAAACCCTACCCTCAGCTACCCGGGCATTGCGACAGATATTCTGCTCCCGGAACACCACGGTTCAGTAACTCCACATAAAGCGAAGGATCTCTTTCTCCACCCCCCTGTGGGGCGGGGGCAGAAACAGGATCTCGGCGATGGGGTTGTGTTGACACAGGAGAACTTCCAGGGCAGTTTATCGATGGAGAATCGCCCCTGTCTCCTACATCTCA
This sequence comes from Methanoculleus sp., assembly GCF_030019085.1. GTDB lineage: Archaea > Halobacteriota > Methanomicrobia > Methanomicrobiales > Methanoculleaceae > Methanoculleus. The sequence continues at coordinate 87,597 of NZ_JASEFJ010000003.1, read as the reverse complement.
GGTCGAACCACCTTCGCTGACCGCCACCCCTTCGGGGGGGGGGGCGGGCAGTGAACGGCGATAGCAGGAAAGGCCGTGCCAGGGAGGGTTTCACCCAGATGCTGGAGAGGCCCACCCTTACACTGTATCCATGGAGTATCGCCCTTTTGGGGAGGGGCTGACGGGGAGAGGGGACGGGACACGTCCCCTTCCCCTGTCTTGACGTGTCACCGGGAAAGTATTCACTGACTACCCCCACCACCCTGGAAGGCCACGCATGGGTCTTCTCCCGAGTCTCTCCCCGTGTTTCTGGCTTTAACCTATCAGTATCTAATATCAGGCCACAGAGCGAGTGTAATTTTACAAGGAGAGCGATCTTTGAGCCTTGAAGTGCGGATCTAACGGCAACTAAGGCTGAAGATCCAGGTAGTTCTGGAGGGAGTTACTTGCTCATTTGTCCGGGATTTACGGCACGATAAAACCTCAAAGACAGGATATGAGAAGGAGATAGAGGCCGGTTTGATTCTAGAGGGGGGTTCAGGGCCTGAACCGATCGATACCTGCCTTACTGAGATCTGGGCCATCATGCCTCAATCTCCCGGTATGGTGGGTGTGGTATGGTAAAGGGTTGAGTTTTGCCGTCACCCTGATGATAACTCAGTGGAATGCGGTATAAAGTAGTATAAGCACTTGATATCTGATCGATCCGTGGAACTTACGCAAAATAGCCAAATCCGCCAGGAATCTCGCTGATGTTTTCATACTGCCTGACGCTCTGCGGTGTTATGATGGTAAGAGAGGGCACGACCACTCCAAAACTGTGCTCCGGGAACCAGTATGTCCCATCTCCGTAATCATTTGATACGCCATTCACGCGGATCTCCGCATGATCAAGACCTAGATACTGAACGCTCACACTGTCAAAGTTCAGTATGTTAAGGACCTTCTGTTCCAGGTCAGACTTCCCAAGTAGGAGGACAAGAAAGCCGATACTATTATCTACCGTGTAGTTCATGCTAACAACGGCATCTGCCTTCTCCAGCCGAATGGTGATGTCTTGAACCGTTATGTAACTGTAGCGTCCCTCGTCTGCTGCCATCGAGGGGGTGATGAGGGCAAGCACCAGCATCAAGACTACGCCTACGGCCACATACTTCATTGTATAGTTGTCTATATGGTGTTTCTTAAATCCTTTATGGTCGAAGCCTGCCAGGGCACCCCTATCCCAGATCGACGGCCAGCGGGGCTGATGGCAGAGAATCCTCAGCCAGCAGTGATTTCTCCAGGTCCTGCTGCTGTGTATTTATGCGGTTTCAGCTTTCCGGATGGATCCAACCGATATCAAGTGCCCCGGAAAGAGCCTGGTTCGATCCTTGCCCACCCCAAAGAGAGAATGAAACTTTGGGGTAATTCCTCAAACTCTGGCGATTCTCTCATGATCCGCCACCACAGGTCTGTTAGCCTGACCTGGTTCACGGTGAAACATTGGCAGATGGGCATGCTGGCCCAAGCCCGCAAGAATCAGGGATGTTACTTGTTCACCTTCTCAACCACAACCAGGTTCCCGACGGATCTAACCTCAGTCTGCATACCATACGTCGATGGCGTGCAAAAAAAATGTTTCCGGGACTCACTTCTGCTGAGCGAGGATTATCTCGATGCTGGAGACATTTGTCTTGCCGGTATCGGTGTCGATCATCTCGGTCGATGTAAGGATCTCTTTCTTGACCACGTTTGCAAGGAACCGGTTGAGCGCAATCTCCGCTGTATCGACGGCGCGTGATATAGCCTTTCCGCGAGCCTTAATAGCAACTTCTTCCGCACCATTGTTGAACTGGGTGACCACAGCAAGCACGTAGTTCATGACCGGTTTGTTTCCAACGAATACTGTGTTGTCTTTTATCATTGAGCACACCTCATCAAAGGTAATTCCTTGAATGTATCAACTCTGCGTTGAGGACGGATGCGCCTGCAGCCCCACGGATGGTGTTGTGGCCGTGCGCCACAAAACGCAACCCTTCGCGAACCCTACCAACGGAGACTGTCATACCTCGCCCACGGTTGCGATCAAGTCGTGGTTGTGGACGGTCAGGCTGATCGAGAAGTTCGATCGTCTTTGCTGGCTGTAGCGGCAGGTCACTAAAGGGTGGCTTGAATGTTGCATAGGCTTTCTTCACCTCAGCAACAGGTTCATTGATGTCGACCCAGACAGCCATCGTGTGGCCATCGATCACAGGAACCCTGTGGCAACTGGCACTCACCCTGAAAGGAGCCGGTTTGACCTCGGCGCCATCGAACGTACCCATGATCTTCAACGTCTCGGTTTCCATCTTCTCCTCTTCAGAACCGATGTATGGGACAACGTTGTCATAGATCTCCATGGCAGGGATGCCGGCAAACCCGGCTCCCGAGATAGCCTGCATGGTCGCCACACGCACATCATGAAACTCGAACGCCCTCAGGGGTGCAAGAGCCAGCACAAGGATAATCGTCGAGCAGTTCGGATTGGTCACAATAAATCCATCACGCCCCCGATCGCGCTGAAGATCGATCAGCCCAAGATGGTCCGGGTTGACCTCCGGTATCACCAGTGGGACATCGGGATCCATTCGATGTGATCTGGCATTGCTGCAGACAGCGATACCGGCGTCGGCGATCTCGGTCTCGAGCTGTGTCGCCACCTCTGGCGGCAGCGCTGAGAAGACAAGATCACAGTCTTTCAGGCTCTCGACGGTTGTTGGAGTGACGATGATATCGCTGACTTTATCCGGGTACGGCGCATCAAGCCTCCAGTTGACCACCTTGCCATAAGGTTTTCCCGCACTCCGTTCGGATGCTGTAAGGGTCTGAAGGTTAAACCAGGGATGATCCGCCAGCAACTGAACGAAACGCTGTCCTACTGCCCCTGTGGCACCAAGCACTCCTACATTAATCATGGATAGGAGTATCTCTTGTGCAGGTGGTATTAAAAGAGTTGGTTTTTATTCCATGGAGATCGCTTCGGACGGACACTCGTCGATGCAGGTCTCACACTCAACACAGAGATCCGGATCGACTTTTGCCTTCCCGTCTACCATGGTTATGGCAGCAGAAGGACAGACATCCACACAGGTCTCACAGGCGGTGCACTTCTCGGTATCAACTACTGCTGGCAATTTTGTTCCTCCAAATGTACTTAATTTTTACGATGCCACCCAAAATAAACTTCACTCACCAGTCACAACCCAAGGACATCCTGCATGGTGTAGATGCGCGGTTCCCTGCCGACGATCCAGCGTGCTGCTCGGAGGGCGCCCTGTGCGAATACCGCACGATCGTATGCCCTGTGTGAGACTTCGATACACTCAAAGTTGCCTGCGAAGAGAACGGAATGGTCGCCGACTATATCCCCGCCACGGATCACATGAACGCCGATCTCATCTTTTCGCTCGGTTGCACCGACGCGACCGTAGACCTTCTCGCGTTCCCCGAGTTCGTGGTCCAGGATCTCGAGGATAGTCTTGGCTGTACCACTCGGTGCGTCCTTCTTGTAGCGGTGATGTGCCTCCGTGACCTCGATATCGTAATCACCCAGCTGTCGGGCGGCTTCCCCCACAAGTTTCCAGAAGATGTTGACACCGACCGAGAAGTTGCTCGATATCACCGCCGGGACGCTTCCTTCGACGGCGCTCTCGATCTCCTTCCGCTGGACGGGCGAGAAACCTGTCGTCCCAACTACCAGTGCCACATTGTTTCTTGCTGCCGCTTTGATGTTCTCAACCGCAGCAGCCGCAACGGAGAAGTCGATGAGAACGTCGGGCTTCTTCTCCTTGAGGAACGCATCAATCTCCGTTGCCGGGACAACCTCTGTCCCGAAAAGGTTTCCCTTCTTGACATCTATCCCGCCGACCAGAGCGAGGTCTTGGGCCTCGTTGACTATCCGACCGACAGTGCCGCCCATGCGCCCGAGTGCGCCGGATATAGCCACCTTAATGACCATAGGCTGCAAGCACCCCCTTCAGGAGTTCCGTCCTGGGCGCATCCAGGTCATCCAGTGGTAGTCGAAGGGGTCCTCCAGCCATCCCGAGGAGTTCCACAGCCTTTTTTACCGGGATTGGGTTTGTGTCGATGAACATTGCGCGCATGAGTGGTGAGAGGTTGTAGTGCAGGTCCTGCGCGCGGGCAAGGTCACCGGCGCTGAACGACTCGTACATCTCCACCATCAGCCCGGGTTCAACGTTCGCGACGACTGATATCACACCTGCACCTCCAAGGGCAAGGATTGGGAGGGTCATTGCATCATCTCCTGAGAGAACACTGAAGTCATCGTCCTGTGTCTCTTCGATGATGCGGGAGATCTGGGTGATATCCCCACTTGCCTCTTTGATCCCGACGATGTTTGGATGTTCTGCAAGCTCTGCTACAAGGTCTGGTTGAAGGTTCTGCGCTGTCCGGCCCGGAACGTTGTACATGACGACCGGTAGATCGATGTCAGCGAGTTTTGTGAAATGCTTGATCAGCCCTGAACGGTTTGGCTTGTTGTAATAGGGGCTGATTATAAGCGCGCCATCTGCGCCGACGTCATTTGCTGACCTGGTCAGGCGTATGGCCTCAGCCGTGCTGTTAGATCCTGTTCCCGCAAGCACGGGCACCCTGCCGTCAACAACCTCAACCGTCTTTGCGATAACAGTCTCGTGCTCCTCGAACGTGAGTGTTGCTGACTCGCCGGTTGAACCACAGGGCACTATGCCGTGGACGCCACGTTGCAGAAGCGACTCTATGTTGGACTCAAGCCCCTCAAGATCGAGACTCATATTTGAGTCACGGAAAAATGGGGTTATGATTGCCGGAAGGACTCCCTCAAACATGTGTGAGATTTACCGCTTCCTTCTATTTATTTTTCGTGTGATGTACCCGGCAACCTGGTTCCTGACCCTCTTGCTCTCGATCACGGCAACCCCTGCTACAGCCTGCTTATTCTCTTCAAAATCCTTGCTGAACCTTCCCTGGTGCTTGACGAGGAGTTCTTCGCCGAGGTTCTTGATATATGACGGTTTTATACCCATATGGATCTCCCTTTATAATTGTGCATATTTTATGCGATTCGACAGTTTAAGAATATTTTGTGCTACCGCGACCGGATCCTCTCCTAGTAGCCTGATCATTGGCTCTTTCCCGACGGCCCCGCGGTCATATATGACATCAGGTACACCCTCCCTGCAGCAGGAGGCTACACCCCAGTCCATCGTCTGAACGCCAGGTGGTTCCTTCCCCCGCTCAAAAGAGCAGACCTCTAAGAGAAGTGTATCGAGTATGGAAAGAATATCCTCCGAGAAACGGATGTTTGTCGCGCTACGTATACTCGGATCGAAGCGCATGGCAGTCAGGACAACCCTTGCCATATGGTCGCTTGCGCCGAACGCGATCTCCCCGACGGGGTGAACATGGTCACCAAGCCTGACGATTCGTCCCATAACACCTGCCACATCCTCTCTGCTCCGCGCATCTGGCAGGGCGTAGACTATATTCATCCCAACCTCGGGGATGAGTCGCGCGTCCATATGCTCGACGAGCAACTGTACAGATTCCCTCAGCACCCCGATGATCCTTTCGCGATCTTCCTGTGTCATATCGAGATCACCTGTATGAATCTTACCTCGACTGCATTCATGCAAGCCCGAGATCCGCACGCGCCTCCTTGAGCCCCTCGATCGCTAGGAGATAGAAGGTCTCAATGTCTATGAGCGACTCGATCAGCAGGATCCGTTCGCGCTCGCAACCGGCGGCAAAAGACTTTTCTTTGAACTTCTTCTTAACGGTTCTCGGTGTGACATCGTCGATCGCCCCGCCCTTTACAAGGGCGCAGGCAATGATGAGGCCCGAAACACTATCAGCAGCCTGGAGCGCAACCTCGACAGGGCGCTCGTAACCTGATGTGAGTATGTGGTTGTGGCGCCTTACAATCTCCGCTATGTCCTCCGGGACGCCGTTCTCGATCAGGATCCGGTGACCTTCGATACCATGGCGGTCCATCTTCCCACCAACAAGATCGTAGTCGATGTCATGCAGGAGACCGATGATCTCCCACGTATCCGCATCTTCACCGAGGTACCCCGCGACCTTCTTCATGATGGCCGCTGTGGCGTGACTGTGCACGATGTGCGACTGCGACGTCACGTAGCGCTGAAGCAGGTCAATGGCCTCCTCTCTCTCCATGCGTGAGAAGTTGTCGGTCGCCCTGGATAAGGATGTGGGTCGCATCCAGCCGCAGGGATAGAGATATACATGCATCTGTTCCACATCAATACATGAATATACGGGTTCTTGAAGTGCTGGCGGCATTGGTGTGCTTTGTGATCTTTGTCCTGCTGCTGGTAATGCTACCCGATCTTATGGCGGGGATGGAGGGGCTTGCCTACGTTGCTGCGCTGGTGGTCTTCATAAGTTCACTCGGTATAGCAGGTTACCTGATCGACCGAATGATCGTGTGAACAACGCCGCGCCTCGCGGGCGGTGCTTCCTGCTCCACCCCCTTCACCCCCGCATGTTAAAACTGTTTTTTTGCACCACTCTTCTTGAGTCGGTAGTAACTTAAGGGGTGGCTGACCCGCTCGCAGTCCTTATCCCGGTTGACACAAAGGCCGAAGGTGCGCATCGTGGCGCAGGATGGCGGGGTGTACTCGGTACCGCCACGGCCGGAGATGTGCTCTACCTGGTACATGGTCATATCCGGGTCAAAGTCGGGTGCCTGCGCGAAAATTTCCGCTATCTGGGCTATGTTCATACCGATAGTGTGGAGGAACGATGTAATGGCAAACCGTCCCATGTGCGTCAGGTTAGTTCCTGCTGTGAGCGCCTGGAGGAGAGTGCCAATGCATGGCGGAAACGCCTCCTCCTGGATCTCCCCGAACTCTTCGAGTATCTGTTGCTGTTGGAGTGCGGTGATCTCGCCAGCCACCGCCGCCAGGGTTTCGCATATCCCGGCAGGTATCCTGAGCGGGAGGTTATCGGCGACGATCGCCCGGATCCGTTCCCTGATCAGTTCGTCGATCTCGCCAGGCTCTATACCTACAAACCCCCGTTGGACATCCCTGTTGACGAGCCTCCAGCGCTTATCCCGCAGACGGGCGGTCAGTCCCACGTAGTCGGTGACCGGCATGCTTCTGGCGTCGGGGTCGATCTGTAGCCGCAGGGCAACGAAACGACGCACCTCCGCTTCTTCGGATGCCAGGAAGAATGATGACCGGTCAGCTTCGTAGCGTGCAAGGCGGTCGATAAGCGATCGGTCGCCTATGCACGAGACAATTATACGGGCAAGGGCATAACTTGCGATCTCGAGTTCCGGGCTGAGGCTCCGTGCGGCGTCATCCTGAAACTCTCGCCCGAACCTTAGCGCAGTGATGATCCGTTCCTTCGCTCTTTCAAGTGCCACAGCACCCGCACTGCTTGCGAGGAACGCCTCAAGTGATTCAACGTGCTGCCGGGCCAACTGCTGTGATTCTTTTAAAAATGGATATTTGGTTAGTTCTTTTCGATCGAGTAGAATATCCATCAATCGGCCTCGACCCTGGGGGCAAGGAGGTACTCGACACGGCCGCTACCGTCCGCGATCTCAAAGACAAACCGGACGGGGTGATTGATGCCCAGGTGGATCTCGACCTCCTCTGCGCGCGCCATAACCCTGCCCATATCCTTTAAATAATCGATCGAGAAGAGGGAGCGGGATCTGACCGGGTTTAAGGCGATTAACTCATCCTCGCTGAGCGCAAGTTTGATGTGGTCGGTGTCCCCCTCGGCTTCCATGTAGAAGGTCATGGATTCGGGGTCGATCCCGAGCGCGATCTTGTCGGAGATGACGCTTGCGGCCTTGATGGCATTGTTGAGCGTCTCTCCAGGGATCACGACCCTCCCCGGGAGTTCGACCGCCGGAGAGTTTGGGTCTTTCCGGAGGGTGTTGATATCCAGAAGTGTGAGAGAGTATCGGTAACCGCCGAAGATAAGTTCCAGTTTCCTATCGTCGTCACGCGATTGGAGGGTCAGCGCATCGCCCTTACCAACCATCGCCAGGATGTTCTTCAACTTCGCGACATCCAGGCCAAGTTCCCCGCCTGTCGCTGAGAACGATGCGAATGCGGTGCTCTGGAGTTCCATGGAGATCATGGCCACGTTTGCGGTATCGACGGAGCGCGTCCAGATCCTGTCTTCTTCCGTGTGCAACCGGCACTCTGTCACCAGCGCGGCGATAGCGTCGATAGACTCCCGGAATATTTCTGCATCAATCGTTGCCTTTAACATTATGACCCCTTACAACACTCGTTGAGAGTATATAGTCTCCTTTACTCATAATAGTCCTTTACGATCAAAATCTGTGTGGGGCCCAGGACATGGGCGTCAGCGAGACTTTCGTGATCCGATACCTGGCCCGTGATCCAGCGATTCTGATCAACAAATCCGCCACTTTTTCCCGGCAGTATTCGCGAGAAACATCAACTCGCCCCTGGCAAACATTTCGCCGGCCAACCCCTCCTCCTGGGTGGCAGTGAGTGGCGATTGGTGGTTGGAAGCCACATCGGGGGTGCAAAACGGGATTTCATGGCAAAGTTACAGTAAATATTGAAGATCACAAGCCTCCTCACACCCCCGGTCTCTATGGAGAGTCGCAGATAAGAAGAGGGATAGATAAAAGGGCGGTCTGAGGCGAGACATGTTCCACAAACCCCCCCGGGGGAGGGGTTTATCAACCCAGGGGGCATTGTATTCGATGGGCTCCACACTCCGTAATTCTATTACCGCATCATTCATAGTTAACTGCACCAAACATTATACATAATCTCCTTGATGATGCACACGGTGCAATCAACCGACCGTCGTAATCAGGTGGGGGTCTATCAATGGGTTCACAGTGGACGAAGGACAGCGTCTATCGCAAGGCTATGCAGTCAGGCTACAGGGCTCGGGCCGCCTACAAACTGCTGGAGATCCAGCAGCGCAATGGTGTTATCAGGGTCGATGATAACGTTGTTGACCTGGGGGCGGCGCCTGGAAGCTGGTTGCAGGTGCTTCGCGATCTGACCGACGGCAGGATAATAGGCGTTGATCTAAACCCCATCGCACCCATGGAGGGTGTCATCACCATCGTCGGCGACTTCACCGATCCTCTTGTTCAGGAGCGTATCCGGCAAGAATCAGGTGGAATGGTCAATGTTGTGGTCTCTGACGCATCGCCAAAACTCTCTGGCCAGAAGAGTTATGATCAGGCGCGTGCGGTTGGGCTTGGTGAAGATGCACTTGCGTTCGCCTGCACAATCTTGAAGCCCGGTGGAAATCTGGTTTTGAAGTCGTTCCAGGGAGAACTATTCGGAGATCTGGTGGCCAAAGTCAGGAAGCATTTCTATTCCGTAAGGAGTTACAGGACGAAAGCATCACGGAAGGGGAGTGCTGAGACCTATATCATTGCAAAGAACTTCAAAGGAACATGCGACGATGCTGAAAGACCCTTATAACCGAACCGTGACCAACCTCCGGATCAGCCTTACATCGCGGTGTAATCTGCGGTGCATCTACTGCCATGCCGAAGGCGAGGTAAACCCGAAGGAGCAGATGAGCGCAGACGAGATTGCTGAACTGATGAAGGTTGGTGCGCAGTTCGGCATCAGGAGTGTCAAGTTCACCGGGGGAGAACCTCTCCTGCGCCAGGATCTTGTCGATATCATCCGTTCGGTGCCGCCGGATATCGAGTCATCCCTGACAACTAATGGGACGCTGCTTGCTTCAAAGGCCGCGGATCTCAAGGAGGCCGGGCTTGCACGGGTGAACGTCAGTCTGGATACGCTCCGGCCCGACCGCTACCGTCAGATCACGGGGAAGGATTGCCTGAACGACGCCCTGGAAGGGATCTATGCGGCGATCCATGTTGGGCTGACCCCGGTCAAGATCAACATGGTCCTGCTTGACGGGATCAACGAGGATGAGTTAGACGACTTTATGGCGTTTGTCCGCGGAAAACATGATCTGGTCCTGCAGGTTATTGAACTGATGGAGTTCAACGAGTGCAGGTTCCACGGGGATGTCGACAGCATCGAACAGGAGTTAAACGAGCGGGCAACACGGGTCGTCACCAGGAGGATGCACCACCGGAAGAAATACTGTCTCGACGGCGCCGAGGTCGAGGTGGTCAGGCCCCTCCATAACACAGAGTTCTGCGCCTTCTGTAACAGGCTGCGGGTGACCTCTGATGGCAACCTCAAGCCCTGCCTCCTCCGGACGGATAACCTGGTCGATATTCGGGGCAAGCACGGCAAGGAACTTGAAGATGCCTTTCGTGAAGCGGTCAGTCGCCGCAGGCCATATTTCACGTAGGTGCGATATACCATGTCCAGGCAGATGCGTGGCGTCGTTGCCCTTAATCCACCCTGCTCTTTGCTGCATCAAAGGAATATTATTTGAACCACGCTCGCCAACAGGAGAACGTATGCTGGAAATGAACGAGTATGCCCGCGTAACGCAGAGACTCTACAACAAATCGTTGATCCTGGAGAGCCCCAGCGATTTTCATCCGGTTCTGTACTTCTATTTTACCGATGCCCTCGCTCACATCGACTTCACTGCAACAATTCTCGCTTACAACCCGATGTCGCCAAGGAACATCATGAGCATGGAATACATGCGGTGGCGTCTGGACCAGGAGAGGGTCGGTGACCGGGTACATTTCCCGGGTTTCATCAACTGGCTTAAGGCCGAGCATCCCGAGATCTACGAAGAGCTCCCGATGCTCTGGACAGGCATCTATGATACGGATGATCCTGCCCAGTACAGGAGCTTCCGGATCGTGCTTAACCCCGATGAGAGAGGGCCGATTCAGGCTGAGTATCTCTCGATGTTTATCGACGAATTCTTCGAACCGGCGTTTATCAAACAGCTCTATAAGAACTCGTCGCTGGCGAGGCTCTTCGACGAATATGCGGCAGCCAGGTCAGTGTAAGGGGAGCACTGCATGGATGTCGCCCAACTCGCCTCATCGCTGATCCGCATCCGGAGCGAGAACCCGCCGGGGAACACAACCGAGATCGTCGCATTTATTGGGGATTTCCTTGATTCGCTCGGAGTGAAGAGTCGCATTGTCTCCAACCCTGATGGTCGCGACAACCTGGTCACTACTGAACCCGATCCAGAACTCCTCCTCTGCGGTCACGTAGATGTGGTTCCGGCCATCCCGGATGAGTGGATCTACGATCCTTTCAGTGGCACGAACGCCGGTGGCTATGTCTGGGGGAGGGGCGCCACTGATATGAAGGGGGGATGTGCCGCACTCCTCGTCGCCTGCCGGGATCTTATCGAGAGCGGGCTGGAGCCAAAGGTCCAGTTTGCCTTTGTCTGCGATGAGGAGACCGGCGGCGAGCACGGTATCCGGTCGCTGCTTGCGCAGGGTCTGCTCAAGCCCCGTGAATGTCTGATCGCAGAACCGACACCACATACCAGCCCGGCGGTCGGTCAGAAAGGCCTCTACCGGCTTGATATCTCGTTTCGTGGCACACCCGGTCACAGTTCTCTTTACCCTCTTGTCGGGAAGAGTGCCGTTATGGCAGCGTTCGATCTACTTGCCTACATGCGGGAAGTTCACGCCCATCAGTTTCCGGTCGATGAAGACCTGCAGCCGCTTGTCGGGCAGTCAGCCCGCCTCTTTCGCGAGATCTTCGGAATCGAGGGAGGGGATAGCGTGCTGACACGGGTGATGTTCAACCCCGGGAGGATCGAGGGGGGTGAGAAAGCAAACATCGTGGCGGAGCAGTGCCGGATGGACCTCGATATCCGCGTGCCGTGGGGATGCCCTCTCGATGACCTCCGGCGCGGTATAGCCGACCATGCTCCCGATGCCGTGATACGCGAGGTAGACGTGGCGGAACCTACGTTTACGCCCCCCGACGCCAGGGTTGTCAGGACGGTCTGCGCCGAGGTGGAAAGAGTTTATGGGACGGTGGCGCCGTTCCTCCAGTGGGCTGCAAGCGACGCTAAGTACCTCAGGGATGAGGGGTTTGATGTCGTGGAGTACGGCCCGGGGGAGATCCCGACCCTGCATGCGGTGGACGAGCGAGTGTCCATAGAACAACTTGGGCGAGCGGTGGATATCTACCGTGGGGTCATCCGGGCATACTCGTGGTGAGGGGTTGACAGCGGTGCAGGTGGTTATTGGTGGTCAGAGTGGGGACTGCCAGGGGGAGCGCACACTGAATGTGCGTCATTCTGGCGAGTATATGATTGCCATAAATGGATCTTCCGATACATTTCAGTAACACTGCCTCATTCTTTTGGGTGATCACTCAAACACGACCTGCCATCTGTTGATCGTTTCTTCACCCTGTTTTGGACTATCTTGTAATCCCCCTGATCCTTGATATTACCTGTCTGACTGCAGATCTGGTGTCATCATAGAGGGTTGGATCTGACTTTAAGATAAGAAGGATCGATGCCAGATATACTGCAGCATGGACTATAAAGAACGCGAGCGAACCGTACCAGCCGACTGTCCCTATTTCATTAACGTAACCCCTGTTTACGTAAAGGACTCCCCAGGCAATCGGGAACTCGATGTAAACTACGGCCTGTAACAGGTAGAACATAAGAATGTTCCTGAGCGAATCGATCAGCAGCAGGGCGTAAAATGGTGTCAGCCAGACGAGATATTGTGGACTATGGAATTTTGTGCAGAAGATCACCATAAATAGTGTGACGGCGATGAGAACGAGCAGTCTTCGTGGATTCTCAACACCTTTGACCCATGATACGAGGATCAGCAGGAGGATTATCCCTATCATGAGAATATACATTACAAGTGAGATTACCCCCTCTGAAATTGGTATGTGCAGAACCACATTGATGAGATTATAAAGTGTATACGTCACGGTATTGGCATATACCCCAACACCCGTTCCAGTGGCAAAGAGGAACGGTCTATACCAGTCCTGAACAAGAAGGATCATGGGGATCAGGAAGATTGCGCCGCAGACAGCGACTACCTTCAGCACTGTAGTGATTTCTGTTTTTAGTGATGTTCTGCTGGCATTGAACGGTACAAGATACGGTATTGCAATGGCAGGGAACACCTTTGTGAAGAAACCAAGGATCGTTGAGATGTAACTCCTTGCCGGCATGCCATAAACTGCAGCGAACGTGCCGAGAACCAGCAGGAACGTGGGGAAAGAGTCATACTTTGTCAGGATGAAGTATGACGCCGCAAAAGCCGTTGCATAGAGGAGTGCGGCTCTGAAAGCGCGTTTACTGTCGAAGATGCGCAGTCCAATTAAGTACACGAGGAAAAGTGTGAGAATGTCAAAGAAGGCCATGAGCACCTGAAACCCTGCCACATATACGTTGGCGTCATTGGCAATCATGGCAGGAATGAGCGGTATCAGAACCGGGATCAGAAACATGAACGGGTATTCAACGGAAAAGTCAATGTAAGGCATCTGACCATTCAACACGTTCATTGCGTAGCCAAAATATACCGAGATGTCAAACAGATCAACGAACGAATGAAACACCGAGGTCGTAAGGAAAAGAACCATCAATTTTGTGAAGATTGAGACGCACCCAAGAAGGAAGAGATTGCGGATCAGATCAGAACGTTCGATATTGGGTATTGTCAGTCCGCAAACGGAGCAGGACGGAGCAGAGCGTTTCTTCCCTTTCCTCATGAGTTAATGTTTGTTTATGCACTATAAGAGAATGTCTCTTTGCATCAGGCAGGGCATTGGCCACCCCCTACCGAAGGGAGAGAGACAGAATTTATCTCCCTCCCAGGAGTTGCTGGATGCGCCACATCTCCTGCCATGACGGTAGCACCAGTCTTTGTCAACCTGCAGGGGGGTCTAAAATTACCCATCGGCTAAAATAATCTCCCCTCCCTTCAAAAATCGGATCTAACTTTATCTTCTGCGCATTTGCGCGACAGATCGACATCTTTAATCATTTCCAAAAGCAACAATTCTTTTAAATGCCTTCAAAACGGCCAATACGACTTATAGGTATCATCGGCATTGCTGTTTTCGTGGTGATCCTTGTCAACCTCGATACCCGGGCGATCCTCACCGCTCTGCTATCTGTCAATTATTGTTACCTGATCGCAGCTCTACTGGTCAATGGGTTGATCGTTGTCATTAAAGCAAAAAAGTGGAAAATCATCGTAGATTCCATTCGTTCGGGTTTCTCTCTGTGGCAAAGTGTCATTGGTTTTTTAGTTGGTTTCTCTCTCTCCACCCTGACGCCGGCAAAGGTAGGTGATGCCGCCAGGTTCCTGTATGCTCGAAATGAGTCCTGCACCACAGGGATGGCTCTCTCAACCGTTGTTATCGACAGGATAATCGATCTGGTTCTCCTCTTTGCATTCGGGATCATCGCTATGATCGCCTTCTCTATCATCAGAGGCGTGGAGATCCTATCCGGCGGTCTGTTGCTGGTTCTCGCAGGGGCTATAATCTTCGGGATATATACGATCTCTCGCAAAAATTACATGGAAAAAATCCTCAGGCCATTCTTCAGTGTCTTTGTCCCGACACGTTATCGTAACCAGGTTTCAGGCTACTTCAACGACTTCTATTCCGGGCTTGAACAATTTCTGGCTTCTCCCGGTAAGGTGATAAGATGTCTTGTGGCAGGGATCTCATCTTGGCTACTGGCGGTGGTCTATGCAGTTCTACTTGGAATGTCCATTGGCATCGATGTAGGATACTACATGTTCCTTGTGATCCCGATTATCAGCGTTGTGGATCTACTTCCGATCAGCATCTCAGGCATTGGAACAAGGGACGCCACGCTGCTCTATCTATTTGGAATTATCGGAATCGCTCCAGAGACGGTCGTTGCCTTTTCAATCCTGTACCTGGTCTTCAGTTACTGGTTTATCGCCCTTGTAGGATTGCTCTTCTGGTTCCTCTATCCCGTCCCGCTAGAGATGCTCAAAGAAGAAGCAACAGAAACGCAGAGCGACATCTGAGTGCTCATCCGGCCATGCCGTGAGCAGGGCTCATCACCTCTTACTCTTTGCAACCCACGATGCCCACCGCATAGCTGTAATACTCCTTGAATGGTAGGAACCTCTCGATCTTTGCGAATTTCCTTCGGATTGGAAGCGGAATGAACTCTTTCTCGTTCGTTGCAAGAACCGGTGTTGCCTGAAGTCCAAAACACCGTTTGACCTTTATTTCCGCCTCTCCAAACGTTCGTCTAAGTCGTCCTGGGGAGTAATCCTCCTCATATCCAAATTCAAACCTGTTAACCCGATAAGCAACCTCTTTTCCGAGTTTGTACCAGAGACAGAGGGTGTTTGGGACTATCACGATTATCTGTCCACCCCTTCGGGTGATTCTTGCCATCTCTGATAGCGCTCTAACGTTTGCGGGGTAGGGAAAGTGCTCGATCACGCCAGAGTTGTATACCAGGTCGCAGGTCTCGCTCCGGATAGGGATCTGGAAGATATCACCCTGTAGTGGGGTATCGCAGTTATGTTTTGCGATACTGAGGGCGTTTGCAGAGATATCAAGTCCGATGGTCCTGTGTCGGGGGGAGAAGATCAGGAGTGTCTGTCCTGTGCCGCATCCTGCTTCACAGACCGTTGAACCTGCCGGGAGACTCCGCTCAATATCTCTCATAAAATCGAGGTACCTGATACTATAGTCGCTTGTGATCTGGTTTTTGCTCCAGATCTTGTCCCAGAGTTCCGCGCCCTGTTCTATTTCAGTCATATGCTTCCTGTTACGAGCGCCATTGCCGGTGAAAGTACTTCGTCCGGACGATCTTTCTCATAATCTTCAGGTTGTTGAGAACCTCTCTGCGAATGTTGATCTTTGATTCGCCATACCGTCGTTTATGAAGTTCAACGGGGACTTCTATCACGCGGTAGCCGGAGATGAGGTACTTTGAGATAATTTCAGCGTTGATCTCGAAGTTTTCACTCTCCAGGTCCAGTTTTTTCAGTGTCTCTGCCCTATACAGTCGAAAGATCGGGCTTACGCAGGTGATGGGCTGGCGCAGCAACATACGATACATGAAATTGACACTTTTGCTTAAAAAAAGGCGCATTGGTGCTACCTCCTCCATGAGTCCACTCTGGAGATATGGTGAGCCGGCTACGCATTCTGGCTGTTCACGAAAGTATGCATCGAGGAGGGCCGGTATATCTTCCGGTCGGAAGGTGAGATCGGCGTCCATGGTTATGATAAGGTCGGCGGCGGTGTATGCGAATCCTGTCTTAAGCGCTGCACCCATCCCCCTGTTCTTTTCGTGACAAAGCACCATCACGTTCTGGCGATTCGCCGCGATCGAATTGATCTTTTCAAGGGTCCGGTCTTTACTGCCATCATCAACGAAAATAAAGTCGATGGATATATTGTATCTCTCTGCAATCTCGTCGACAATTGGGAAAAGTTCGAGTTCATAGTTGTCGACATTATCTTCTTCGTTATATAGGGGGACTACTATCGAGACCTGCATAACCGTTACTCTTAGCCTACCATATTTCACCGGAGAGTATATCATCGATCTGTTTTAATCCATCTTCGTTCCACAAATATTGATGAGGATTGCGATCATTCTCGGCACGCGCCCTGAGATAGTCAAGATGTCTCCGGTGATACGTTCATGTCTTGTACGATCCGTTGATTTCTCAATAATTCACACCGGCCAGCATTACTCATACGAGATGGACCGGATCTTCTTTTTCGAACTCAAACTTCCAGACGCTGCATACAACCTTGAGGTTGGTTCCGGAACACATGCTACACAGACTGCGCGCATGCTGACCGGTCTTGAGCGGATTCTGCTTGAGGATCACCACGACGTCGTGCTGGTCCAGGGTGATACGAACACAGTGCTTGCCGGGGCTCTGGTAGCCGCAAAAATTGGTGTCCCTCTGGGTCATGTTGAGGCTGGATTGAGGAGTTATGATCGTTCGATGCCAGAGGAGATCAACCGGGTAGTTGCCGATCACTTGAGCGATTTTCTTTTTGCACCGACAGAAACGGCTGCCTGCAACCTGAGAAAAGAAGGACGGCCTGACCCAGCAATATTCGTAACCGGCAATACCGTCGTCGACGCTGTTCTTCAGAACCTCTCTCTCGCTGCAGGGGATGAGACTATCTTTGCAAGGCTCGGCATTGAGAAGGGTGGCTACATCCTTGTCACCGCACACCGCCAGGAGAACGTAGACAGGCGGGAGAACCTTGCCGGTATACTGAAAGGTATTGAACTCGTAGGCAACGAGTTTGGCGTCCCGGTTCTCTATCCGATTCACCCCCGCGCAAGAAAGATGATTGAGCGGTTTAACCTGCTGGTTCCAGATAATCTCCATCTCATCGAGCCTCTCGGGTATTTCGATTTCCTCCTTCTTGAAGCCTCAGCACAACTTGTCCTGACCGACTCAGGAGGCGTCCAGGAGGAATGTTGCATCCTCCGGACACCTTGTGTGACAATGAGGAAGAACACAGAGCGTCCCGAAACGGTCGTTGCAGGAGGGAACATACTTGCAGGGACGGATCCTGAGGCTATACTCTCCGCCGCCAGGGCGATGGTTCTCAGGCCGAGGAACTGGGAGAACCCATTTGGCGATGGTAGATCAGGCGATAGAATCGTCGGGTATCTCCAGGAGAAATTTGTGTGATGGGGGTAAGTTGGTCGCGATGTTATGCCTGTGGCTTGCGTGCGAAGTCGGTGGTGCACAGGGGTTGAACGGCCAGCCCCATCATATGCTCTTCCATGTGAAGTGTCGGTTGATCATAAAGTTCCAAGCAAACGCTGCAAAGATCCCTGCAAGGTTCGCGATGAGATAGTAAATCCCTCCTACCTCTACAAGGAGGTAGAGTATCAGCATATTGATGGCGAGCCCACCCATTGAGACCGCCTGGAACGACACAAACCGGTGGAGTCTACGCCTGAGCCTGAGTTTCCCTTCTGATTTAAATGTCCAGAGATCGTTCCATACGAAGTTGTTCACGATCGAGGTCTCGATCGCGATAGCTGCTGAGACGAGGTAATAGATGCCAGCAACCTCCGTCAGCACGTAAAGGAGGCCCATGTTGACAAAGATGCCCGAGAGTCCAACAATCCCGAATCTAACAACCTTTGTCCACTCCGTCCAGACCGGACCGATGCGGTGTGTGACCGCGAACCAGAGGATGCCACAGCACTGCCGGATGTAATCAAGCATAGTCTCCAGTCGCAGTTTGCTTTCCCCTTCTGCGCGGTCCCTGAAGACAAACGGAATCTCGACAAATGAGCGCCACCGGCCCTTGCCGAGGACCTCCATCAGGATCTTGTAGCCCTTTGGTGCGAGAGGAGCGCCGTCCACGACCTCTCGGCGTACGGCAAAGAACCCGCTCACGGGGTCGGTAACCTCAGGAAATAGAATACGTCCAAACGCCGTGGCTCCCAGAGATAGAATCCGTCGCTTGAGTGGCCACTCCTCGATATCCCCCCCTTTCATGTACCTGCTCCCGATGGCTATATCCGCACCATCACGTATAGCCTCGTAAAACCGGGGGATAAGTTCTGGCGGGTGGGAGAAGTCAGCGTCGATGATCAGGAAGATATCCGATCGCGCTGCCCGGAACCCATCTACAACCGACTGGGAAAGGCCATGGTCTTTCATCCGGACGATCAGGCGCACGTTCTCGCACTGCCCGGTGATCTCCTGTACGATCGGGATCGTGCGGTCATCTGAGTTGTCGTCCACAACCAGGATCTCAGCCTGGATCCCGCTCTTTGAACAGACATCGTTTACCGCATCGATGATAGCGGCGATATTCTCCTCCTCGTTAAAGGTTGGGATGATCACCGAGAGGTCGTAGCGTTCGGTCATGGTAATTGATCTCGCTAGGTCGATCTGAAGAGGTAGATCCCCATACGCTGCCCGACAAACTCGGCATTCTTATCAAGCCAGACCAGAGCGTCTCCCGTTGGGTCGACAGCGAGGATATCAGCGGTTACCACATAAAACACACGCCGGCCGGGGTATTGTTCCAGGATCGCATCGAGGTCCTCCCCTGTATTCGCCCCAACTTCGATCGTCCCATCGGTGGTGTTGCTGTAGTAGTAGTCGAGCGGCTGCGACATATAGGGGGGCAACACTACAATGAGATCGCCATCTACCGTCATACCCGCGAGTTCCTCAGAGAACCCTCGCCAGTCGTTCTTCTGCGGCGTCGTGTAGTATGTCGCAAGGAATGGCGTGCTGATCAGGAACACCGCTGTGATCGCAAGGTATATTGCTCTTTTATCCCGGACGATAGCGTAGAGCGCTGGATACGATGATGCTATGCCTACGAAGTAAACTGGCAGGAGGTAGATGAGGTAACGTGGGATCATCGGCATCCTTGAGGAGAGGAGGAGGCTTGCTGCCAGCGGGAGGATCATCATGAAAACGAGGAGGAGCGATCCATTTCTATCCTCGCGCCATGTTGAGATGACACCGATCAAGAAGAGGATGATGAATAGCACCATGATCAGGTCGTTGAATCCAGATATCTGGAGCAGCGTCTGATAGATGACGTTGACGCCCTGGATGCCGTAGGTTGGGGCTGATGATGTCCTCACGAGGAACAGTTCGGCCGTAACGATGAGCAGAGGAAGGGTAATTACGATGAACACAACGATCGAGAGTGCTATATTTCGTGCGGTCCCCAGATCTTTATGGATCTCCCCAACCTGGGTGATCAGCGCGTGCAGGACAAGGACTGCGACTGGGACAAACGCGTAAAAGTGTGTCCAGAAGGCAATCGCTGAAAAGATCCCGAATAAAACCCAGGAACGGGTCTCATTTGATCGGTATGCTTTTATATAGAAGAGCAGCGCAAGCGAGAAGAAGAAGAGCATCGGGGCGTAGGCCCGGGCTTCCTGTGAGTAGAAAATGTGGAAGGGTGAGAACGTGAGGAGCGCTGCTGCAAGGAGCCCGACGTTTTTATCGCGGAACTCTTTCCCAATGAGGTAGATAGCGGGGATCGTAAGGACACCAAGGAGCGCAGGGAGAAACCTGAGCACGAACTCGCTCTCCCCGAAGAAAATCATCCCGTGCTCCAGCCAGTAAAAGAGCGGTGGGTTGAACTCTCCCGCAGCGACGCTTGCCCAGATCCCACCAAGCGATTGCCGGGCAAACGTGAGGGTTGTGGCTTCGTCGAGCCAGAGTGAGTTCCCACCAAGGTTGTAGAACCTGAGTATAAACCCGACAAACGTCAGTCCGAGGAGGATCTGGATATACCTGGATGTCCTGATTGTCTTCACGACCCTCTCGAGCAAAGAGACGTCTGAGGGTACAGGTGAGGCGATCCCGGTATCAAGGTCGCCTAAATCGTCCTGTCCCCTCTGTGCCGGGCTTACGGTTTTCTTTCCTTTCTTCCCCTGCTTTTTGCTCATCTTTATCAACAAAAATTGACGCCAGGCGCAGATATACGTTACTGGTTGCGTTTATCATATGGAGTAGTGGGTTGAGCGAGGCACTCTCATAACCGCGAGAGGATTGATAAAGACATATATACCCTGCTGCGCAACCCCTCTACGATGATGGTAGGCCATATACCTTTTATGGCAGCTGCGGTTCTGCTGGTCATCATCCTTGCCTCTGCCGGGTGTGCGGAGTTGCCGCCAGGTGGAAATACAGGGTGGTCGGGTTCGATTCCTCCGACGGAAGAACCTGGTAACGGACAGGGTTACAACCCCGGCTACCTGACGCCCGCCACCCCCTATCCTACGCCGACACCGAACGATCTTGCGGCGCCAACGCTCAGCAGGTTGCCTGAGGCCCTGCCGACGACAGACCCTTACGTGACCATCTATCATAAAAAGACGAAGTTTGAGCAGACTACAGAGGCCTACTCATTCAACCTGACCAGACCGCCGCTTATCATTGAGTTCGACGTGGAACCAAAGATGATCACACGCGAAAAACATACCACCAGTGATTATGGCGATAAAGATGACATTGTCGTCACACAGAGATACCCGAGTGAGAACGCCTGGTTCATGGTGACCGTCCGGGACAGCGCGACAGGTAAGATCGTGGCGGAGGAAGGGTTCGGGAAGGGCTTCAGCGTTGACACCCACAAAAGGATCTTTATTGGCAGGTACGGGGATTACCTGATCCAGTTCTCTGGAAACGAGGTTACAGTGGAGATCCTGGTGCGCGTCGGTGGCGTGTAGTCGTATGGATCAAGGATACACAGCAGCATTCCTGGTGACCTGTGTATCCACACTGGCTCTCCCCATAACCCTGTGAGCAATCCTTTTTAACCAGGACAACGCTAGTTGTTAGGGTAAACGGATTCGTTCTCGTGTCCCGGTAGGGTAGTGGATATCCTAGAAGCCTGCGGAGCTTTTGACCCGGGTTCAAATCCCGGCCGGGGCGTATTTTCCGATTTTTTATTATTTCGGGCTCAAGTTACGTGGCAGGCCCGGATTAGGAGGGTGATACCCTTCAATCTCCCTTCGAGGCAATTCCTCCAGGGTCAGGTACGGCGTAAAAAGGATTCTTATAGTATCTCTCTGAACTATCAGCACCGGGGAACCGTTCCACCACGACATGGATTTCGTGGGGTTCACCACGGAACCTCCCTGAGAGATGATAGCTTGTCCTGGCGAAGAGCCTGTTCACCCGAGCCTTTGCCCGACTCGTGTCACGCCGCTGGTTATCGCTCAATGACAGGATAATACTACAAAACGTCTTTTTCCCCGCACTTGAACGCATCGAGGGACGTCTGTAGGTGTTCTTGTGAACCTGCTCGTAGTAATGGCACCCCCTCTGCTCTCTCAACACCTGGCCTTCTTTACCGTCCCTTCTCCCTGCAGTCTCCGGATGATGTCCCGGATGGCAATCGCGCGCTCGAACTCCAGGCGTTCCGCCGCCTCCCGCATCTCGGCCTCGAGTTCTATGACCAGGTTCGGGATCTCGGCCTTCGGGACGTGCCTTATATCCTTGATATCGACCTCTTTTTCGCGGATCGGTTTCTTGATGGTCTGCGGTGTGATCCCGTGCCGCGCGTTGTAATCAAGTTGCATCGCCCGCCGCCGCTCTGTCTCCGCCAGAGCTCTCCTGATCGAGTCGGTCATGGTGTCGGCGTAGAGCACGACCTTTGCGTTCGCGTTCCTGGCAGCCCGGCCGATCGTCTGGATCAGGCTCCGGGCGTCGCGCAGGAAACCCTCCTTGTCGGCGTCCAGGATGCCGACCAGTCCAACCTCGGGGATATCGAGTCCCTCACGCAGCAGGTTTATCCCGACCAGCACATCGTACTTCCCAAGGCGTAGTTGCCGTATGATCTCCGTCCGCTCAAGGGTATCGATCTCTGAATGGAGGTAACGGGTCTTTATACCCTGATCGGCCAGGTAGTCCGAGAGTTCTTCAGCAAGCCTTTTCGTGAGCGTCGTCAACAGCACCCGGTCGCCGCGCTCGATGGTGGCCCTGATCTCTGCCATAACGTCCGGGATCTGCCCTTCGATCGGCCTGACCTCCACCGCTGGATCAACGAGCCCCGTCGGCCGGATGATCTGCTCAACAACGTTTGAGCGTTTAAGCTCGTAGTCTCCCGGGGTTGCCGAGACGAAGATAACCGTTCGCATGTAATCTGTAAACTCGTTGAACTTCAACGGTCTGTTGTCAAACGCCGATGGAAGACGGAACCCGTATTCCACAAGTGCCTTCTTCCTCGAGTAGTCGCCGTGGTACATCCCCCGAACCTGCGGGAGGGTCTGGTGACTCTCGTCGATCACCATCAGAAAATCGTCCGGGAAGTAGTCCAGTAAACAGTAGGGCTTCTCCCCGGGTTTCCTCCCGTCAAAGTGGCGTGAGTAGTTCTCGATCCCCTTGCACGTCCCGGTCTCCCGGATCATCTCGATATCGTAGAGCGTCCGCTGGCGCAACCGGTGCGCCTCGAACATCCCCAGGTTCGGGAGCCATTCCTCGAGTTCCTCCTCGATCGAGGCGATCGCCCGCTCTTTTGTCTCCTCCGGGACAACAAAGTGGCGGGCTGGGAAGACGAAGAAGTAGTCCATCGTCCCGACCCTCTCTCCGGAAGTCTTATCGATCTCGCTGATCCGGTCGATCTCATCCCCGAAGAGTTCGATCCGTACGATGTTGCTGAAGTAGCCCGGGATCAGGTCGATTGTGTCGCCGCGTGCCCGGAATCGACCGGGAGCAAGTTCGATATCGTTCCTCTCGAACTGGATCTCCACGAGTCGCCGTAGGATATCGTCACGTCTCATCCGGTCGCCGACCTTCAACTCGAACCCCAGACCCCGGAAGTTCTCGGGGTTCCCAAGACCGTAGATACATGAGACCGAGGCGACCACGATGGTATCAGGGCGGGAGAGGACAGAGGCGGTGGTGGCAAGTCGCATCTGCTCGATCCTTGGATTGATCTGGGCGTCTTTCTCAATGTAGAGGTCGCGTTTCGGGATGTAGGACTCTGGCTGGTAGTAATCGTAGTATGAGACAAAGTACTCCACCCTGTTCTCCGGGAAGAACGACCTGAACTCGTTGTAGAGCTGGGCTGCAAGCGTCTTGTTGTGGGCGAGAACCAGCGTTGGTTTCTGGACGTTCTGGATCACGTTTGCTATTGTGAAGGTCTTACCTGATCCCGTCACCCCAAGCAGCGTCTGGAACCGCTCACCGCTCTCGATACCGGCGGTGAGTTTCCGGATGGCGTCGGGCTGGGAGCCGGTGGGTTTGAAGTCCGCTGTGAGTTGAAACACGGTCATGGTACCACCATCTTCTTCCGCAGGTTTCTGTGGTAGGTGATCGCAAACCGGTGCGCTTCGTCGCGGATCTCCTGGACGAAGAGTGATGCCTTCTCGTGACGGTCAAGCGACAGGGGGTGGGAGAAACCCGGTATGAAGACTTCTTCCTCGCGCTTGGCGATGGCCGCGATGGGTATATCGAACCCGAGTTCCCGGAGCACGGCAGTTGCTGCTGCTAGTTGCCCTTTTCCGCCGTCGATCAGGATCAGATCGGGGAGTTCCCCGCCCTCCCTCTTCAGCCGGCTGTAGCGCCGGCGCACGACCTCCGCGATCGCCGCGAAGTCGTCGATACCCTCGACCGTCCTGATCCGGAACCGGCGGTAGTTGCGCCGGTCGGGTTTCCCGCAGTGGAACCTGACCATCGAGCCAACCATCGCCGTTCCTGATAGGTGGGAGATATCGAAACACTCGATCGCGATCGGGAGGGTCGGGAGGTGGAGATGGCGTTTGAGTTCCTCGAGTTTGATCCGGTCGCCAAAGAACGTGATCTCCACGTTCTTCCTGACAAGGTCGAGCAGGTTTTTCTTCTCGCCCCGTTGCGGCACCACAAGACGGACCTTACCTCCCCTGAGGTGTGAGAGGTAAGTGGCGACCGCATCATCTACTGGTTCGGGGAGGATCACCTCCTCCGGGGGTTCATTGTCAGCGTAGTAGCGGGCCAGGAACTCCTCGAGGAAGCCTTCAGTCTCATCGAAGGTGTACTGGTGTTTCCCGGCAAGTGTTCCACGGTCAACGTTGAAGAGCATCAAATAAACGGTTCCATCGTTTCTGACATAGTTGATGATATCCTCGTTGTAGGTCTTCTGCCGGTCAACATGTTGACGCTCGCGCAACCGCTCGAGGGCAGCAATCTGGTCCCGGAGATCCATCGCCCGTTCGTAATCGAGGCGTTCCGCTTGTGCCGACATCTCCTCCCTGAGTGTCCTGATGAGCCCGCCGATATCACCTTTGAGGACTGCCTCGGCCCTCCGGACGCTCTGCTGATACTCCTCCTCGCCGATCCTCCCGATACAGGGGGCGCTGCATGATCCCATGTGCGCACGCAGGCACGCTCGCCGGGGTAGGCGTCGGCATGAGCGGAGCCCGAATAGCGATTTTAAAAGCTTGAGAAGATCATCACGTTCTTTTGCCGAAACAAACGGCCCGTAGTAACGGCCTTTTCCGTCGGGTCCACGGGCGACATGGATCCGTGGGAACGGTTCGTCGGTGATGTGGATGTAGGCATAGGTCTTCGAATCTTTCAGGTCGATGTTGTACTTCGGCTGGTGTTTCTTTATCAGGGTGTTCTCCAGGATGAATGCCTCGACCTCGGTGTCGGTGACGATGAAGTCGATCCCGGCGATGGCGTCTACCAGGCGTGCTGTCTTCGGGTCAAGGTCGTGCCGGGAGAAGTAACTTGAGACGCGCTTCCGGAGGTTCCTGGCCTTACCCACGTAGATGACCGTTCCCTCCTCGTCAGAGAATAGGTAGCAGCCAGGTTCGGTTGGAAGGGTTGCAGGGTCGATCATGGTTCAGGTGTGGTATTTTCTAATACTCTTTCGGAGAGAGGGGGATCCTAGTCAACGCCGTCGTTGACGGCAGCACGCGCATATGTGAATACAGGAGGTGGAACCGATAAAGTCTTTGTAGACATGTGTCTCGGAGGGGGTGTTGCAACTGAATCGCAGCCGGTGCTTTATCTCTCATGGTTTCAGGATCTTTTTCAAGAACGCTCCGGTGTGGCTCCCCTCAACTTCCGCGACCTCTTCGGGGGTTCCCGTCGCTATGACCTCGCCGCCTGCGTCCCCGCCTTCTGGCCCCAGGTCGATGATGTAGTCGGCCGACTTTATGACATCCAGGTTATGCTCGATCACGACCATGGTGTTCCCCCGCGCCACAAGATCGTCCAGGACGGCGATCAGGTTCTTCACGTCATGGAAGTGCAGCCCCGTCGTAGGTTCGTCGAGGAGGTAGAGCGTCTTTCCCGTCGCCCGCTTCGAGAGTTCACGGGTCAGCTTTATCCGCTGCGCTTCGCCGCCAGAGAGGGTTGTGGAACTCTGGCCGAGCTTGATGTAGCCAAGCCCCACACGTGAGAGCGTCTCGAGTTTGTTCCTGATAGAGGGGACGTTCTCAAAGAGGACCAGCGCCTCCTCGACGCTCATATCGAGGACATCGGCGATTGATTTGCCCCTGTACTTCACCTCAAGTGTTTCGCGGTTGTAACGCGCTCCCCGGCACTCCTCGCACTCGACGTAGACGTCAGGGAGAAAGTTCATCTCAATCTTGATGAGCCCCTCTCCCTGGCAGGCTTCACACCGCCCGCCGCGCACATTGAACGAGAACCGCCCGGCGTTGTAGCCACGGACTTTTGCCTCTTTTGTTCCGGCAAAGACCTTCCTGATCTCGTCAAAGACCTTGGTGTAAGTTGCCGGGTTCGAGCGCGGTGTCCGGCCGATGGGGCTCTGGTCGATGACTATCACCTTGTCGATCTCTTCGTCGAATGTGAGGGTATCAAACTCGCCGGCGGGTTCGCGTGAGTTATGGAGTCGCTGCATCAGTGCGCGGTAGAGTGTGTCGTAGATGAGTGTTGACTTCCCCGAACCCGAGACACCGGTTACAACCGTCAGGACGCCGATCGGGATCCTGGCATCGATGTTCTTGAGATTGTTTGCCCGGCAACCTGTGAGCCGGATGAACCGATCGCTCCTTCTGCGCCTGGCGGGAACTTCGATCTTCAGATCGCCCGCAAGGTACCTTCCTGTGAGCGAACCGGGATTTGCTGCGATGACTTCGGGTGGGCCTTCCGCGACTATTTCGCCGCCGTGGAGCCCCGCTCCAGGTCCCATGTCCACCACCCAGTCGGCGCTCCGGATGGTCTCCTCATCGTGCTCCACCACGATCAGTGTGTTGCCGAGGTCGCGGAGGTTTCGGAGGGTGTCGAGCAGTTTCCTGTTGTCGCGCTGGTGCAGCCCTATTGAGGGCTCATCCAGGACGTAAAGGACGCCCGTGAGGTTTGATCCGATCTGGGTTGCCAGACGTATCCGTTGTGCCTCGCCGCCGGAGAGGCTCCCGGTGCCCCGCGAAAGCGTCAGGTAACCGACACCTACCTGCTCCAGAAACTCGAGACGGGTGATGATCTCCTTGAGAACCTGTTTTGCGATCTCGCGCTCGGTCTCGGTGAGTTCCAGCGTCCTGAAGAACGAAAGCGCTTCGGTTATGGAGAGGTCGGTGACATCGACGATAGACTTCCCGGCGACCTTCACGGCGAGTACTTTATCCTTGAGCCTCCGGCCGCCGCATTTGGGGCATGGAAGGACGCGCATGAACTTCTCAAGTTCCCGGCGGCGGTAATCTGATCTCGTCTGGCTGTGAAGCCGTTCTGCCTGGGGCACAAGCCCCTCCCATCTCCCGGTATGTGACCATGAGGAGTCGCCGTTCCTTGCCTTCACCGAGAACCGGAGTCGTTCGTTCGAGCCATACATAAGTGCCTGATACTGCTGCTCGGTAAGATCCTTTATCGGTGTCAGGAGGGAGAATCCGTATCGATCGGCCACCGCAGCGAGGTGGTGCACCCGGTAGCCGTCAACATAGTTCCTGTAGAGAGCGACGGCGCCCTCGGCGATGCTCTTGTTCCTGTCAGGTATTATCAGATCGGGGTCAAACTCCATCCGGATCCCGAGGCCGTTACACTCTTCGCAGGCACCGAAAGGGCTGTTGAAGGAGAACATCCGGGGCTGGAGTTCTTCAAACGCCGTTCCGCAGACCGGGCAGGCCATGAGTGAGGAACAGGTCTCCTCGTGTCCTTCGTTATCGACTGCGATGACCAGTCCTCCGGACTTTTCAAGAGCGTTCTCGACGGCCTCGGCAAGTCTTGAGCGCTCATCTACGGATAGGCGGTCGATGACAACCTCGATATCGTGTTTGCGGTAACGCTCCAGGGTGATCTCCTCGTCTGTCCGCCGGATCTCGCCGTTCACGCGTACGCGGGCATAACCTTCACGGTTGAGGTCGCGGAAGACCTGCTGGTATGTCCCCTTCTTCTGCCGGACTATCGGGGCAAGGATGGTGACCGTCCCGGTCATTATTGAGGCGATCCTGGCGGCGATCTTCTCAGGCGACTGCGCCTCGATTGGGATCTGGTGCACCGGACAGAAGGGTTTGCCAACCCTGGCGAAGAGAAGCCGGAGGTAGTCGTAGACTTCGGTGACGGTGCCGACGGTGCTCCGCGGATTCTTTGATGTGGTCTTCTGTTCGATGGATATGGCAGGAGAGAGCCCTTCGATGCTGTCGACGTCGGGTTTCTGCATCAGACCCAGGAACTGTCGGGCGTAAGCGGATAGTGATTCGACGTAGCGCCGCTGCCCCTCGGCGTAGATGGTGTCAAAGGCGAGCGTGGATTTTCCTGAACCGGATACACCTGTAAGGACGATAAGTCGGTCGCGCGGGAGTTCGACGTTGATATTGCTGAGGTTGTGTTCCCGTGCTCCCCTGATGATGATCTTCTTCATTTGGGTATCCAGATATTTTTGCCTTACTTCCTCATAGCCATTTGCCAATAGGAAGATTTAAATGTCAAAAACAAGAGGGAGGGTGATGGCCGGACGGCATCGGATGTTCCGACCGCCTCTGTCACGGCAGTTTGAGCGCGAGTAAAAGTTGTTGTGTGAGGTGGTGGTACCTATCACCACGCCTCGGGATATGCCATGTTTGTGTAGATGTCCTCGAGTCGGGCTTTGTGTCCCTTCTCCATGTTGGCGAGTTGTTCAAAGACCATCTTCTGCTCTGCGTCTGCAGAGACCCTTGCCAGCCGGCTGTACATCTGTGCAGCCTGTAATTCTTTCTTGATAGCGAGGAGCAGACCGTCGAGCGGCTTCATGTCGACGGAGAGTTCGGGCTCGTCGAGAGCGTCGGTGACCTTGTAGTCGGGAGCCGCTTTGAAGTGCATCTCCTTTGGCCCGCGGGTAAGCACCCGCTGCAGGTACTCGCGGTGGCTCTTCTCGTCCTCGGCAAGGTCGAGGAAGATGGTCTTCAGGCTTTTGTCTTTCGCCTTATCGGCAACCGATTTGTAGAAGGTGTACGATTCCACTTCGCTGTCTATGGCACTGCTAATGATCTTCTCAAAATCCTCTGATTTCATATCTCTACCTCCATGATCCTCTGCGAAAGCAGAGTCCGTTCGCGTTTATTCGAACGTTGCAATATAGGATATTGAACGGTTAAATCTTTTGCCATTCTCACTCCGGAACCGGGTCACCCTCTTAATCTGGCTATGCTGCAGATCGGTGCACGTAATTACCGCCAGGTGGGAGGAATGCGCCTTTCCAGATTACTTTTATACCCTCCTGTCCGGAGATATTTACAGCAGCATAACGGGAGGACTTTTTCTCTTCCTGGATCAAACTTCTATCCAGTTCAGAGGGTAATCTCCAGTCATGCAGGACGATCGGGTGCTACAGCGTGCGGAGACCGGGCCACGGGTGGTCGAGGTTGTGCATGATCGGCATGGAAACCAGATAGAGATATTCGACCCGCCTTTCTACCGCAGGGAGTTTGAGGAAGCGTATCGGTTTATCATTGATGAGTATCTGGTGGCGCCAAGAGAGATCGCCCTCTTTCTCCCCTGTGCGGTGCGTAAGCCCTACAGCCAGAGCCCGAGTCACAAACTATTCCGTCGGATCATCGATGATCTCCTCGACCCCGCGGACTACCATATTGTCATCTTTGGCACCTGCGGGACGGTTCCTGCGGAGCTCGAGTGCATGTACCCGTTCTGTAACTACCACTACATGCTCGGCAGGACAACGGACGAGCGGGTCAGGCGCGATTTTCATCGTATAGAGGTCTATAGGTTGAAGGGCTACCTGGAGAAGACCCGGGAGACCTACCGGTACCGACTTGCATACTGCATCGGGCCGTTCAGGAAGGCAATGGTCGAGGCATCAAAAGAGAGCGGGATCGCCGTCGACCTGCTCCCCTCCGACCCGATGATAGAGCGGCTCTACGATATCGACTGTCCGTTCCCGGAGGGGAGTCTCTCGATGCAGGTCTACATCGATGAGTTCCGGGAGGGACTCGCGAGGCTCGCAAAGATGGTGCAACGTTGATGTCGCGATAGTGTCTCAAAACCTTTGGTGCCCTATCGCCCGGTGCTTCCAGATCCCCTGGCGAGGGGGCCGGTCAGGGTGTGACGACCTTCCATCCCTTCGCAGCATCCGGTGAACACAGATATCACCTCGTTTCAGGTATCGCGCCAGCCACACCCGGAAAACCCTCAACACGCCCTGATCTGACTACCGGTATCTGCCCGCTATTCAGGCTCTGACGCGGTCACTTCGGCTTGTAATAACCCCACTTCTCCAGGGCTTTCTTGAGTTCAGGGGCCTGTTTTGCCTTATCGTCGAGGCTATCGCCTTCCTGCCATGCTTCGATCGCCTGCATGACGGCCCTCGCACCGGCCCTGGTCCCTTCAGGGTGGCCGTGAATTCCTCCACTCACCAGGAGGACGAGGTCGGTTCCGTAGATATCAAGGACGTCCGGGACGAGTCCGGGGTGGAGACCACCCGACGAGACCGGGAAGGCGCTCTTGATCTCTCCCCAGTCCTGGTCGAGGGCCATGTGGGGGAGGGCGTTCATGTGCCGTTCCCGGAGCATATCTGCAAGCAACGTGGCCTCGGCCCTTGTGCCGACCAGTTTACCTACGGCGGTCCCGGTGTGGATCTGTGTAACGCCGATCAGCCGCATCAACTTCGCCAGGAACTGCATAGTGATCCCGTGCCGTTCGTCCCGATCGAAGGCTGCGTGCATCGCGCGGTGAGCGTGAATTGCAAGCCCCAGGTCGGAGCAGTAATCCCGGAGTGTTGTGACCGCGGCCGTCCCCGCCACAACGACATCGATCATCGCGTAGTTCCATCCGTAGTCCGCAAGCATCTCCGCCCGCGTCTTCATCGTCTCGGTATCGGCCGTGATGTTAATGAGCGCAGACTTCACCTCACCGGTCTCCTGCTCAGCGCGATCCCTCATCACCGTCATTTCACGGACGCGGTCCTCAAACCGGTTAAATGACTGGGACGTCAGGTTCTCATCGTCTTTGACAAAATCAAACCCGCCCATCCAGGTCTCGTAACCAACCTCGGCGTGCTCCTTTGCGGTAAACCCCACTTTCGGCTTAGGGACGGCGCCTGTGAGCGGCCGGCCGTTGACGCGCATCATGTCACGGATCCCCTCGATACCGAAGTGCGGCCCCTTGAAGTGTCGGATGTAGCCTGCCGGAAGCGTGGCGTCTATCAACCTGAGGCGGTTCAACGCCTTCATGCCAAAGATGTTCCCGGCGATGCCGCTCAGGAGCTGGGTGGCGTTCCCCTCTTCCCAGAGATCAAGAGGGTATGCTATCTTCACGTAGTTCCCCTCGATCTCAAAGGCCTTAGCCTGGAGGTCACGCATCCTCGGTGGCATGGTAAAGAGCGTTGTCCAGGTCCCGGTCGAGCTCTCCGAGGCAATACGGCCAACCGCCTCATCCTTGCTGATCCCTTCGGCGGGTTCGAAGTAGTAGAGTGCTACAAGTTCGTCCGGGCCGGGGGTATGGTCGAGATCAACGAACTCGTTGTACCAATCAATCGCCATAACATCACCTCTGAAGTGAAGGCTTTCAGGGGTGAAAAACCTGGTGGCAATACGCTGGTTTCATCTGGCAACATCAGGAACGGGAGAGAGGCCCCGGGGGCAGTTGTACTACGTTTTCATAAGTTCATCATATAAGGTAAAAAATATATAAGATAAATTTCATACTAACAACCGGGTTGGGCGCCACGTCTGGTGAGAACCTCCCCTGCCCCTCTGCACGTCCACCATACTATGCTATATCATCAAACAAATTTTGGCCGGACAACTCAGGGACTGCCCCCTGCCCTGCCACATACCCTGAAGTAAGACGACCGTGATATGGCGGCATTTTACAGTTATACCAATTTCAGGGGCAAAAAATCGCGTTATTTTAGAGACAGGACTTTCATGGTTCGCTGATGATATTCCTGATATACTCAAGCGCGAGCAGCGCGTCCTTACGTTTCTGGTCGACAGAATGTTCCCTGACGAATACCAGAAAGCGTGCAATCTCTGCTGGATCAACCTTGCCCTCTGCCGCGGTGGCAACCGCATCGTATGTCCTCTCGGGGAAGTAGAGTTTTCTGGCGGCCTCTATCAGCGTCCTGCCAGTATCGGTGCCGATCACACCGCAACCGATCGCACTTTGAACGGTTGCCCGAATGTTCACAAGAGGCTCTGAGATCGCCACAAAAGTCTCAGGATCAAAGAGGAGCGCGACCTCGTCGTCAGCAACAAGCCTCCCTTCACGATAGGCGCGGTAGATCTCGCCGACCCCTTCCATTCCGAGGCTGTCGAGTTCCGCCGCACGGAGCGCTCCCATGCTTGAGGCACCGACGACCCGCACCCCTGCCCTCAGCGCGGCAAGGATCTCACGGTGGGCGACGGCAGAGTCCTGAAAGAAGACGCCATCGATCAGCCCGATAATCCTGGCACCCTCCTCGGTGGCCCGGATGATGTCACCCCGTTTAGCCGGGGGTCGGTAATCGGCGTCCAGGATCTGGCTGGCGGTTGCAATGTCACAACTGGGACCCAGAAAGACGACTACGCCGTGCATCGAGGCACCTCCTGCCCATCCGGTCCTGGTCCATCGCGTACATCTCCAGACCGGGCACGATAACCCGGACAACCGGGATCCCGATCTCTGGTCTGGTGAGGTCGACCACGATCACTCGCGAGAGCCCTGCCATTCTGAGTCGGTCGATGACATGCTGGATGTCGGTCAGGAAATCGTCGCTGTCAAACGACGGCAGGTCAGCGAAAGATACGGTCTCTGAATCTGCGAACCAGTGCCGGTTCAGCCGTTTCGTCCGTTCATAGCCGATCCGTTTCCTGACATCCGCTGTATCAGTATCCTCCCTGGCGCCGTGGATCTGGGTCAACCGGCTCTGTGCAACCTCTGTGAGTGCCCGGAGGACGGCGATCCCGGCGTTTGTATGCGACCCCATCCCGATCGTGAGCAGTGTCGGGTCTCTGAGGACAATGTCATCGGCAACCGCGGCAACGGTTGGGATTCCTATATCGCTTGTGATATCCTTGAGCGTGACCTCTACCCCGGCGGCCTCAAACTTTGCGAGCAGGTCGGCAGCAAGCCCGTCCTCGATCCCATCGATCCGTGGACCGGTATTCCGGGTCACCTCCACGAGCGACCAGGCGTCCCGCTCAACAACCTCCATCAGGGCGTGGAAGATCGCCTCTTCGAGGGTGTTGCCCGAGGCCAGTCCATTGGTGTTCGTCCGGAAGAGACCACCCATGGTTACCGGTAGGGGGTGGAAGACCGCGTGAGTCGGGACAAGGATCTCCTCTTCCTGCACGATATCGTAGCCCCATACCCAGGGGATCACCAGATCTGGAGGGACGCGATCTGGGAGGATCAGGTCGACGGGATCGAGCGCTTTATACTCTGCCGAAACCTCACTGTAGCGCCGCATGATGACCTCCCGGTCACCTATCTCCGCCGAGTAGCGCTCGATCCCCTCCATCATGGCCGAGACCTCGGCCTCGATGGGGGTGGCACCTTTGCCGTTGTAGACCGATATCGCCCCCGACTCGGCGGTTGGCCGGATGCTTGAGAATACCGGGATACCGATCCGGTCAAGGTTCGTTATGTCTGCAACCCTGGTTATCCCGGCCGCCGGCAGCCTCTCACGTGCACGGCGTAGCGTTTCCTCGGGCGGAACCGCGCGCTGGGTCTCTCTGGAGTAGGACTTGCGGCAGGACTGGAGCCTGATCATGCCTCGCCTCCTGAACCCTCTCCAGGCACCCACCGTTCACCACCCTCTCCGATCTCTTTCTTCCAGATCGGCACGCTCTGCTTTATTCGATCTATAATGTATTCGCAGGCTGCAAAAGCCTCCTGCCGGTGCCCGGCGCCGACGACTATGAGGAGGATGTTCTCCCCAACCCGGAGTTGTCCAACCCGGTGGATGATCCAGACGGTCGCTATCGGGAATCTCTGGAACGCCTCATCCCTGATCGTTTCAAGTTCTCTCACCGCGACTTCCTGGTATGCCTCGATCTCCATCACCTCCACCCCTTCATCGGCCCTGACGGTACCAAGGAAGGTAACGATAGCGCCGAGATCAGGTCTCTTCACCTGCTCAATCACGGTGTTTATATCGAAATCCTCTTCTGTTACGCTGATCATACTCGTCTCCTCTCTCATCCACCCTTCCAGCAACTCCGGGAGGAGGCTACGTCTCCCTCTTCGCCGTTGTTCGGAGGATGCCGTTCAGTTCTAAGAGTGCACTTGCCGCCCGTTTTGAGGGGTCTTCGACCGCCAAAGGCAGGCCCGGTTCATCGCATCGCAGACCCGGGCAAACTCCTTTTGCAGGACTTTCATGCCTTTCCGTCACCTGCTGCCCCGCAGGCGTTGCAGTCCTCCTGCCGCTCTACGGTCAGGGTTGTCATCGTCCCGGCCCGACCGTCCCAGATAAGGAGTCTGTTCTCAAGGAGTTCACCACTGCCGGTGATATACTTTATAGCCTCGTTTGCCTGGACAAGACCGACGACCCCCGCTGTTGTCCCGACGACCGGGATCATCTCCTCACGGGGTGGAGCCACCGGGAATATGCATTCCAGGCAGGCCGTCCGTCGCGGGACGATCGTTGTCGCCTGACCGTCGAACCCGCTGACCGCCCCGTGGATGAGCGGGACACCTTCCCTGATCGCCGCCCGGTTCAGGGTGTAGCGCACCAGGAAGTTGTCGGCGGCGTCGATGATGAGATCGACCCCGGCAAGAAGACCGGGGGCGTTCCCCTCGTCCATGGTAGCCTGGATCGGGGTGACCCTTACATCCGGGTTCTGTGCCTGGAGTTTCGCTGCCGCCGACTCGACCTTTGGCCGGCCGATATCGCTCTCGGTGTGGAGCACCTGCCTGTTCAGGTTGGTCAGGTCCACCAGATCACCGTCGATCAGCCGGATCTCCCCCACTCCGGCAGCAGCGAGGTAAAGCGCAATCGGGCAACCGAGCCCTCCGGCACCCACTATGGCGAGCCTGGCGGTTGCAAGCCGCTCCTGTGCCTCTTCCCCGAAGAGCGCTATCTGCCGGCGGTAGCGTTCCCGTTCCCGGTCAGTGAGCATCGCTGGATATGTCCTCCTCCGGGCTAGAGGTTTGACACTGTAACCCATTGAATACGCAATTTATGTGGTCTTTTGGTCAATTTGAAGGTTGTGTTTACGAAAAGTCACACGTCTGTTTACCTGGCAATTGCACGAAAGATCGATCTCAGTGATGGAAAACGGAAAACTGCCAATGCGAGGGGTGAGATTTGAACTCACGAACTCCTACGAGACCAGGCCCTCAACCTGGCGCCTTTGACCTGGCTTGGCAACCCTCGCTTTATCCACCCATATATAGCGCGCTGCAATATAATAAAACATTGGCCCTTCACGGAGTTCCGCTCGAAAACACGTCTCCGGTGTCATGCCCCGGACGAGAAAAACCCTGAAATTACATCTCTGGTCCAAACCCTCTTCTGTGCCTGAAGGGTGGGCCCTTCGTTCAGCCGCCACGTTCCCTGATCCTTGCCAGTGCATCCTCGGCGGCCTTCCTGGCGTACCAGTCTTCATCGTCAAGGAGGGCTTCGAGTGGCGAGACCGCCCGCCTATCCCCGATCTCGGCCAGGACATCCGCCGCACGTTTACGGACGTCGCCGTCCTGATCCTCCAGAGCGGCGATAACCTCCTCCATCGCAGGGGCACCGATGGCAATTAGCGCCGATGCCGCCTCCCGACGAACGCTGTAATAATCGTCGTGGAGCAGATTTATGAGACCTCGCACCGCACGCGGGTCGCCGATCTCACCGAGAGTCATCGCTGCCCGCCGCCGGATGCTATCATCGTGGTCTTCCAGGACGGTTATCAGAGGTTCGACTGCGACGGCCCTCATCCTGACAAGATCGCTCCAGCGCTCCTTTGCTATCAGGTAGACTGCCGTCTCCTCTCCCTTCGCAGGGGACCAGCCCAGGCGGTCCAGGGCATCAGCCACCCCGGCCCTGACACGGAAATGCGTATCAGTAAGTGCAGAGGGGAGAATGCGTGCAGCAGGCTCCCCTATCATCACCAGCGCCTCCACTGAGCTCTTACGTGATGCCTCGCTGCCCTCTCTCAGAACACGGAGGAGAGGCAAAACAGCAGGTTCACCCATCAGTCCGAGCGCCCGCACCACAACACGCCAGAGACGCGGGTCGTCCAGAAGAAGCGCATCGATCAGAGGTTCTATAGCCGCAGGGTTTCCGATCTTACCAAGTGTTGCGGCCGCTCCCGAGCGGATCGGCAACGGGGCGGTGCGGAGCGCCCGGATCAAGGGCTCAACCGCCGGACTCCCAATCTCGACAAGCGCCCGCGCTGCTCCAAGCCTGATCCGCCAGTCACTGTCCTGGAACGCCTCGATAAGCGGCAGAACAGCAGGCTCGCCCACCATCTTGAGAGCCTCGATCGCCTTTCTCTGCGCCGCTTCCTGTTCGGTCTGGAGTTCCCGGATCAGTCTCATTACAGCAGGTGCTCCGATCACACCTAGTGCATGCGCTGCACCCCTCTGGATCCCGCTGTCAGGATCGTTGAGCATCCGGATCAGGGGTTCGACAGCGGCGGCCCCGATCGCGGCAACCGAAGCCCACTGTTCTTTTGCGATCAGGTAGCGGATGGTCTCCTCCTCGGTCTCAGGTTTCCAGCCGATCCGATCGAGCACCTCCGCAGCCCCAAGCCGGACCATGTAACGCTCGTCGTTGAGGGATTCTGTTATAAGTGGCGTAATTGGCCTCCCGATGCGGGTGAGGGCGTCGATCGCTCCAAGCCTGACGCCGTCATCAGGGTGAGCCAGCGCCCCTATTAGCCCGGGTGCGGCCGATTCACCCAGCGTGGCAAGAACCATCAGGGCTCGTTCCCTGACACGGGCATTGTTGTGCCCGAGCGCTGCGAGGAGCGCATCTATGGCAGGCTCACCTATCACTTCAAGGATCCCGGCAACTGTATCACCGATATCTGGATCCGCAAGGGCCAGGATGAGCGCTCCCGTGGCAGGGGCGCCGATCCGAACGAGCACTCGTGCAGCCTTCTCACGGATCTGCGGCCGGTGCAGGGCTTCGATCAGCATATCCACTGCTACGTAACCGAGTTGAACCAGTACATCTTCGGCCGGTCCACCGAGTCTATCCTCATCGAGCACAGAGACCAGTGGGAGAACCGCAGGAGTCCCTATATCGATCAGAACCTCCATCACGGCGGCCTGCACCGCAGCATCCGTGTCACCAAGCCTTGCCACCAGGTGCTCGAGTGCGGGGCCGCCGATCTCAGCGAGGTCCCGCCACCTCCGCAGTGCGATCAACCAGGCGATCTTCTCTTCCAGATCGGCGGGCTCCCAGCCAAGCCTATCAAGAACCCCTGCCACTCCAAGCCTGATGGCGGAGTTTTCGTCGCTGAGGGTCTTTATTAGAGAGGGAATTGCAGGGTCACCGATCCCGGTCAGTGCGGCCAGCGCGCCCGCCTGCGCATCTCCCTCCTCGTCGAGGAGGGGGATGAGTGCATCTACCGCCGGTGCACCGATGCCGATCAGGGCATCGACGGCCTTTCGATGGAGACGATCTCCACCTCTTCTGAGGAACTCGATAAGGCGTGGGACGGCCGCCGTCACGCCGAGCCTGCCGAGCACCTCAACCGCATTCTCCATTGCGGTCTCGCTGCTACCCTCCTCGAGCAGCGCAAGAACAGGAGCCACGGCCGGTTCTCCGATGGCAACCAGTGCCTCTGCCGCCGCAGGACCAACGCTCTTCCAGGCAAGGGCGGTCACGAGCGGGGCCACAGCCGCCGGATCACCGATCTCCCCGAGGGTAGCCGCGGCCTCGCGACGCACGCGGTTATCATCATCGTTGAGTGCCCCGATAAGGATGTCAACACCTGCGTCGCCCATCAGGGCGACCTCTGTCCACTCCTCCCGGGCGATCAGGTAGCATGCCCGTTCGGTATCACTCCATGGTTCCCAGCCCATCTCACTCAGGATATCGGCCACGCGCGACCGCAACCGTTGCGGCCCGGAGATGAGGACCTGGATCAGGGCTGGAATTGCAGGATCACCGATTGCACAGAGGACACCATGGAGCACCACTTCTACCTCTCTATCGGTTGTGTTCAAGGCCTGGATGCACGCCTCCGCCGCAGGTTCACCGATTCGTGCCAGTGCATCTGCCACACTGTTGCGGAGTTCCGGGTTCTCCAGCAGCCGTATGAGCGGAACGACAGCTGCTGCCCCGATCTCTGCGAGGGCCATGGCAGCAAGCGGCCGAACCTCATCGCCTGCCTCCTGCATCAGATCGATCAGAGGTTCAATTGCGGTCTCGCCGATCTCTCCGAGCGTACGGGCAGCGTTCCACCAGATCTCTTTATCGCGAGATCTCAGGATCTGAATGAGGGGTTCGACTGCGGTCTCACCATAAGCCGCAAGATCCAGCCACGCCTCGCTGGCGATGAGGTAGCGGATCGATTTGGCGGTGTCGGGTGGTACCCAACCGAGTTCGCGGAGTATGGTGGCGGCAGAGTTCCTGACGCGCCGCTCGGGCGCATCGAGTGCCTCAATAAGGGATGGGAGCGCCTCGTCGCCAATCTCACGGAGGGCGTAGCGAACCCCGAACTGCACCTCTTCATCCTCATCGGCAAGCGCCTGAATGAGGGGTGGCACGGCAGGACCCGCCATGCGCACAAGTGTGGTCGCCGCCCCCATCCGGGTTTCCTCGTCTCCGAGAGCGGCGATCAGCGCGGGGATCGCCTCCTCCCCGATCATGACAAGGGCATCGGCGATACGCCACCGTCTGGCCTCGTCAGCGTGCGCAAGTGCGTGAACGAGCGGGTCTACGGCGTCCGCACCGTGTTCTGCGATGGCCTCGGAGGCACGCCGCCTGACCACGCCATCGTTACTCATCAGGTCCTCGATGAGCGACGCTATCGGGCGGTCTTCCTGGAGGCTGATCTCGTCTGGTCCGGGGCTATAAAACGTAGACCCGACATCGTCATCCTCAAATCCGAGCATCCGCATGAGTTCCTCATCGCTGAGCGATTCAGAGCGAGAAGTGGAGGTTTCATCCGCGATACCGCTGTTTGAAGCCTCTATGGAGAGTTCATTGGGAGAGGCCTCTCCTTCCACGGGATTCGCCTTAGTAAGGGGCTCGAACTCTTCCAGATCTTCCTCTGGCCATTCGATCTCAATCTCTTCGGGGAAGAAAAGATCGTCCTGATTGAGTTCGGTCTCCCTGTCGGTCGAGGACTCCTCACCACCAGGAGCATTCGCTGGGGGTTGGGTTTTTTCTTCTTCGCTTTCGCTCTCTTTTGAACCTCTCTTTAACCAGCGCTTTAT
The DNA here is from genome assembly GCF_030019085.1 of Methanoculleus sp. GTDB lineage: Archaea > Halobacteriota > Methanomicrobia > Methanomicrobiales > Methanoculleaceae > Methanoculleus. Next base: position 48,446 of record NZ_JASEFJ010000003.1, on the reverse strand, counting down.
GCGCGAGGATGCGCCAGACCTGAGGAGACCCGGCAGGCAGACCGCCGGGAATACAGAGCTAGTCGTCACGGCAATCTCGAGTATAACGGCCGTGGAGATGAGTAGAATGAATGTGGTTATCACGATTGTGCATAACAAGACGTAAGGAAAAAGTGGGGATGCACACCGTCTCTCCGGCCCCGGTTCATTGGCCCCTGCGGGTATCGCCATCTCCGCTGCCATCTCAGGGTTTCCAGGTAGAGGAGCGGTTAGCAGGATCTCGGCGGATCCTTCTTGGGCCTCGGTGTGCATACCAGAATCTCTCAGTATAAAAAATTAAAAGTGTTTGTCCTCGTCTTCACCGGGGATTTTCCAGGATGTGGTTGATCCCCCCTGGTGCCGGGGATCAAACTCCTTTTGATAGATCTGATCGCGCCGTCTCATCGGGGCTCGCGTCATATACTCTCATCGGCCGGGACACCAATACCTGTTTCTGGCTTAAATGGCACAGTCCAGCGCAGGAGTGTATCAAGCAGAGAGTTCCCGTCTCGGCCTGGGACGACCGGGCGCCGGGGAGAGTAAGGAAGAGACCGGAAAGGGAGGGCTGAGGGAAAGTTCATTCCGCCATTCCCACCAGATCCACTCCGAATGGTGATTCTCCATCGGTACACTGCCAGCGAAGGAACCTCACCACGGTATCTCATCAAGATCCTGTCTCAGCCATGAACACGGCTTCCATGGGGCAATTGCTACTCACTGACCTCTCACTCCTCCTCTGCATCCCGCCATTTCCCGTAGGGGACACGAATCACGAACCTTGCCCCCCTGCCCGGAATGCCGGTCTCTGTGATTGTGATCCCTGTCAACGCCAGGATCTCGCGTGAGAGAAACAGGCCTAAACCTGTGTGTTTCCCAAACCCGCGCTCGAATATCCGTTTCTTATCCGCCTCTGAAACACCCACGCCGTCGTCCTCCCAGGTCACCAGAAGGTCGCCATCGGATACCTCAGCAGTTACGGTGATCCTGCTGACGCCTGCACCGCCATGTCTCTGGGTGTTGTCAAGGAGGTTCTCAAAGACCTGCTTTAGCATGGGATCTGCATATATCTCGCGTTTGATCCCGGAGGTCTGGAGTGAGATCGATGGCGGCACCTCAAGGCCCCGGATGATGGTCTCAAGGCTCTGCCAGCCAGGTTCCAGCGTGCCGATGGCCTCATACTGGCGTGTGAACTCGATCTGGCGCTGGATCTTGTGGATGGCCAGGTGAACCTTCTCAAGGTATGCCTCACGGTCGGCAGGATCGGCGTCCTTGTACAATTCCATATACCCGTCAGCCGCCGTGATGCTGTTCAAGATATCGTGGCGGGTGATCCCGGTGAGGATCTGCAACTGCCGGTGAGCCTTCCTGAGGGCTGCTTCAGCCTCTTTTCGTTCGCTGACGTCCCGGATAACAGCCACAGCATGCCATGCCCCGCCGGTAAGAACCGGAGAGATGGTGAGTTCAACCGGAAACACCCCCCCATCTTTTCTGCGCGCTGTCCTCTCAAGCGGCCTGCCGATGACAGGTCCTGTCCCGGTGATGGCGAAGTTACGAAGTCCCGCTTCTGCCGCCTCCTGAACGTACTCCGGGGCTATGAGGTCATGCACAGGTCTCCCGCGTGCCTCTTCCTCCGAATACCCAAACATCTTCACCGCCGCCATGTTCCAGAACGTCACACGACCCTCGCTATCGATCATGACTATGGCGTCATACGCCGACTGAGCGACGGTTCTGAACATCTCCTCGCTCTCTCTCAGAGCGTCTTCCGCCTTCTTGCGTTCGGTGATCTCATAGGCATGGACGAGGTAACCGATGATCGAATCACCATCATCCCTTATCGGTGTGATGAGGCGATCCAGCCAGATGACACCGCTTCGTGAGGTCGGATAGAGGTTACGGGACCGGACTTTCTCGAAATCAAATTGGGCCTGGTAGTGGGTTGTTCTCCCCTCCATGAGTTGTCGCTTCTTGTCCTCTGGAAGATTCGGGTCTTCGAATAAGGGAAAGCCCCTGAGCGAGTCTAGATCCTTCACACCCATGAGGTCCAGGGCAGCAGGGTTGGCATGAGTGAGCCTCCCTTCGGCATTATACACCCCGATGGCGATCGGCGACTGCTCGTATATCGCCCGATACCACCTCTCCCTACTCCTGACCTCCCTGTTTAGTTCCTGGAGACGCTCCTGCTCCTCACACTCGGCGGCGACCGCTGCACGAAGGCGGGCGGCAAGGTTGGCCACGATCGCTGCAATGGCAAGGAAGACCACTACCCGGATTACAGCCGCAAACACGATCTCGGGGGTTGCCGGGGTGAGGAGAGCGACAAGCGCCAGGTAGATCGCTCCAAGCCCGGCAGATATGGCAACCCCCCGCCGGAGATAGTAGTAGGCGGCATAGACGATGGGAATGTAGAAGATATGCGGAAATACGATGGTGATATCGCTTACCAGGCAGACAATCGTGACAGCAATCGCGGCAAGGCTTGAGAGTGCAAGGATCCCCAGCTGGATACTACTTTGCTTCAATAAACCCCCTCCAACGAGTTTTTAGGCGAATGACGCCGGCAACGCAGTGGTTGCCCTTGAGAGAAAATGTGCGGTGGGAATGGCCCGGACCTGGTACTCATGGTTTTTCATCTACCCTTTGTGCATATAGCGTTTCCGCCGTGCAGCAAGAGCATGGTTTGCGGCTGGCTGTGGTCATATGTTCTTTTCAAGCGCGCCTGGGGCTCAGACGTGTTTGGAGACTGGAGGCGTTTAACACCCCTCGCAAACTCCTTTGAACGCCCGTCGGTTGATTGCGGAAGCGACGCGTTCACCCCCGCCGGGGTCTTGAAAGACAGGAGACATGGCATACGGCGAGAGACCATTCTCATCAGAGGCTGACCATGCAGCGCACAGAAGTCTCCGGCAACCGACCCCCACAAACAGCCATAACGGGGGCGAAAGTTGTATGGCACCCCACTCCGCCCTTAACCTGCTTCTTCTTACCCTATCAACTTGACAAGCCCATGCCGGGGTTCGAGCACCTCGCCGCCCCGTTTCAGGTGATCCAGCGTATACTCGATCTTGTCGCGGGCGAACCCCTGCTGAACCAGGATCTCGATGACCTCCTCGACCCTCGCCTGGCCATCCGACTCCCCCGAGAGGTTCCGGATCGCCTCCTTTATCGACCGGATGATATCGCGCTGCGACTTTGGAACCCCGGTCACAAGCTTGTCGATATCAAAACTCCCGCTCTCGGCGTCGTATGCAACCTGCCTGAGACAGGCATCCACGATCTTGAGGATCCGGTCGGTGTCCTCTGTATCGATGGTGTTTGAGAGGCGCATCCGGGCGCTCGCCTCCGCAAGTCGCACCAGTGCCTCGAGTTGTCTGGCAGTGACCGGGACAGGTTTGTTGTTCCCACTGGCCAGGTTCCGCAGACGCATGTAATAGCCTATAAGCGCTTCCTTCGCCCCGTCTGAGAGGATGGGGAAGCACGTTCGTTTCGCATATGCGATGTACTTGCGCAGGAGCGCTGGATCGATATCGGGCGTGACCGGTTCAAGCGCCCGGCGGATATAATCATCATCAACACCCGCCAGGGGTTCGTGCTCGTGCTGCTTGATCAACTCTCCCACGGCGTGGGTCTTGATGATGTGCTGGGCTATCGCTGCATCACGTTCGGCCTCCGGTTGATCCGTCATAACAAAGATCAGATCAAACCGGGAGAGGAGCGATGGCGGCATGTTGATCTGTTCGGCGATCGGGATGAACTGATCAAACCGGCCGAGTTTTGGGTTTGCTGCGCCGAGGAGGGCGCACCGGCATTTCAGGGTCGCTGTGATCCCGGCTTTGGCAACCGAGACTGATTGCTGCTCCATTGCCTCGTGCAACGCGCTCCTGTCCTCTTTTGCCATCTTGTCCATCTCGTCGACTGCCGCGATCCCCATATCCGCGAGAACCAGCGCACCTGCCTCAAGCGTCCAGCGGCCGTCTCCGAACTCGTCCTTGATCGCAGTCGCCGTAAGCCCTGCGGCCGTCGACGACTTGCCGCTTGTATAGATCCCGCGGGGCGAGAGTTTTGCAACGTATCTCAGTATCTGGCTCTTCGCGATACCCGGGTCTCCGACCAGCAGGACATGGATATCACCGCGTAGACGGGAACCATCCGGCATCTCCTTCGGTATACCGCCAAAGAGCTGGAGAGCGATCGCCTCCTTCACGTCGTCGGAACCATAGATGGTCGGTGCGATCGACCGCACAATCTTCTTGTATATCATTGGGTCGCGAGCGAGGGCCATGATCTTCGCCTCGTCCTCCTCAGTGATCGCAACCTCCTCAAACTCCTTCTCGGCGACCTCTATAGAGTTGCCCTCCAGGTAGATGTCAAAGAGGGTGCTCTTCTGGCCGTAGTTGATCCGCTGCACCGACCGCAGGATGCCGTTCACAACCACCCGGTCACCCGGTGTGACCAGGCCGGTGAGGTCGTCGGTGACGTCGATATCGAGCGTCTGGGGCTGCTCTCCACCGCGGAGACCCTCCGGCGACTCCTGAATCCTGATCTTCTGGGCGTCGACAAACCGGCATCGGTTGAGGACAAGATCGAGTCGTGTCTTGCGCTCGCAGTTCGGGCAGAATTCAGGCTCATCAAACCGGCCGTAACCCTGCGGGATCGGATCCGTCAGCTTGTTGCAGGAGCGGCACCGGAAGACCGCACTTACAATCCGGGGACGGACCTCCGTGGTCTTTCTGAGAATCCCCTCGATGCTGACGAATGTATTGATCTGGTCAGCCCGAATGTCCCTGATGTTGGTCTTCTGTGGCAGGTTGGTGAACCGGATGTTAAGGTGATCCGGTTCCAGACTGTCCTTGAGTTTAAGCAGTTTGTTCTGGACTATCGCGTCTCTGATATCCCCTATAACCTTCCCGGGGCTGCGGAGGAGTTCAAAAGCAAGCCGGTTGTTCAGGATCTTGCGGTAATCGATGACAAGCGAACGCCTGTGAGGATACTCGCGGGAGATCTCGGCAAGCTCCCGGCGATACTGTTTTTTCAGGGTTTTCGTCCACTCGCCAACGTTATCGGTGACCTCGACGTTGATCTCCTCGGTCAAAACCAAACCTCCTCAGCGGTGCTCCCGGGCGGCAAGGACGAACCGGGCGATCAGCGCTTCCATCTGGATATCGCTGTTTGCTCCCTCCGATAGGCGGAAATCGGCCTCGCCGAGGGCGTCAATAAGTTTCACTTTGAGCGGCCGGTCAATATCGCGCTGGATCAGAGCCCTGTAGCACTGGTTGATCAGCTCGTTTGGGGCGATGCCACGTACACGGGTCAGATCGGAGAGAACTTTCTCGGCCTCATCAAACCTCCCGGCGATCGAGAGATCCAGGAGTTCGTCGATCTCATCCGGTCTGGCGGTCGCGGTGATCGAGTAGATCATCTTCTCATCGATCTCGGGGCTGATGATGGCAGCGCCCTGAAGAGCATTGATCGCCTTTCTCATATCCCCTGCAGCGACGTAAACTATGGCGTCAAGTGCCTCTTCCGAGACCGTGAGCCCCTCGGCCGCAGCAATCCTCCTGATCTCTTCTATGATTGCCTCCCGGTCAAGCGGCCTGAACCGGTATATAGCGCACCTGCTCTGGATGGGGTCGATGATCTTTGAGGAGTAGTTGCAGGAGAGGATGAACCGGCACGTGCGGGCGTAGGTCTCCATAGTCCTCCTGAGAGCCGCCTGCGCATCAGTGGTCAACGCGTCCGCCTCGTCCAGGAAGAGTATCTTGAACTGCGCACCGCCAAGTGGCGACGTCCGCGCGAATTCCTTTATCTGGTTCCTGACGACGTCGATACCGCGCTCGTCGGAGGCGTTCATCTCCCGGAAGTTTGTCTGCCAGGACTCTCCGAAAAACTCCCTGGCGAGCGCCACGGCGGCGGTGGTCTTTCCGACCCCTGCACTCCCTGCAAACAGGAGGTGCGGCAGGTTCCCGGTCTTCACGTAGGACTTGAGGCGCACCACGATATCTTTCTGCCCGACCATCTCATCAAGTCGTCTGGGCCGGTACTTCTCTATCCAGATGGTGTGGTCGCCTTCCGATTGCATAGACATAGGTGTCTGTCTACGTAAAAAGATTCAATGTTTCATAATCCGGTGATCCCTTTTAGAGGGTGAAACGCAGATAATAGGTACAGACGCGTGGTAGTCCCTGTATTTCACAACCACTTTCTCGAACGGATTGATTGCATGGAGCCTGTAGAACGAGTGTTCGCGCGGGAGTTCTCCACCGCGCGGTATACTGTGGATGCCGGCGACGGCCATCTCCCGGTGACACCCTCTGGTGCCTGCTCCCACCGCCTCTTTATTGTCGGTGCTCTCACCGAACGCCTGGGAGGCGGGGATCTCATGCAGGCCCGGGTAGCCGATCCTACCGGTGTATTCCTGGTCACGGTGGACTGGCATAACCCTGACGCGCTCGAGACGCTCGGCTACATCGACCCGCCTGTGTTCGTTGCCGTCACCGCTCGGCCGGTGCCGGGCGGTTCGGGAGACCGGGCGTGCCCGGCACTGGAGGTCGAGGCCATCCGTGTGGTTGACCGCACCGCACGCGACATCTGGGTGCTCGCAACCGCCGCTGCAACGCTTGACCGGCTTGAGGCGCTCCGGGATGGGAGGGGTGAGCGTGCCGCAACCGCCCTCAGGCTCTACGCAACCACGGAGAACGAGATCCGGGAGATGGCCGGGATGGTAAGAACAGCGCTCGCGACTGTCCGGGAGGTCCCTTCCCCATCCCGGATCACCCCCCGTGCTCCGGCGGAGATCCTGCTGGACGCTCTCAAGGCGGTGGACAGCGGTTTGAAGGGGATCTCTATCGAAGATGCAGTCGCTGCCGGGGTGGGTTCCGGCCTCACCGCCAGTGAAGCACGCACGGCGCTTGAGAAACTTCTCGCTGCCGGAGAATGCTACCAGCCTGTAGATGGCACAGTAAAACTGATCTGAGACGATAATGCACCTACACTTCATTGAGAACGGCCCGGCCCTCCTGGTCGAGCAGGAGCAGCGGGTTCTGGTCGTCGCCGACCTCCACATGGGGATCGAGTCGGGCCTCGAACGCTACGGCGTTCACATCACCAGCAGGAGCAACGCCCGTGCAGAGCGGGTGATCGCCTGTATCGAGGAGACAGAGCCCGATCTCCTGCTCCTCCTTGGTGATGTCAAGCACAACGTCCCGGTGACAACCCGACAGGAGTACCGGGAACTTCCACGTATACTCCAGTCGTTTCGCGAACTCGTCCCGATCGCCGTCACCCCCGGCAACCATGACGGCGGGATCGACCGGTTCCTTCTGGAAGGTGAACTCCTGCCCGCCGGAGGCACAATCATTGACGGGGTCGGGTATCTCCACGGCCACACCCATCCTGCTGCCGGGCTTTCCAGCCACCTCATAATCCTCGGCCACCACCACCCGGTGGTTTCGCTCATGGATGCCGTCGGCTGCGCCGCCCGCGCCCGACCAGCCTACCTCTACTCAGTCTTTGAAGAGCCGACAGGGGAGCGCACCCGGCTTCTCTTCGTCCCGGCCTTCAACGAGTTTGCGGGCGGGATCGATGTGGGTTTGCTGCGGGAGAGCGGACTCGGGCCGCTGTCGCGCTGTATAGACGAGAAGAACGCGGAGGTGTTCCTGGCAGATGGCACATACGTCGGCTCCCCGGCCACGCTCTGCCCCGCAGAGATCGACGGTTGAACTTCTCGACCCACGGGTGAGGGAGGTTGTCCGGAAGCGCGGGTTTACAGATTTTTCTGAGGCACAGGAACGGTCCATCCCTCAGCTTCTTGCTGGAGATAACCTGATCCTGGTGGCGCCGACAGGCACCGGGAAGACCGAGAGCGCCATGCTCCCGGTATTTGACAGGCTCCTTGAGACCCCGGGTCCCGGGTTCAAGGCACTCTACATAACGCCACTGCGCTCCCTGAACCGTGATATCCTGGCACGGATGGAGTGGTGGTGCCGGGAACTATCACTCACAGTCGGCGTCCGTCACGGGGACACGCCGCAGAACGAACGGCGTAAGCAGGCACTGAACGCTCCCGACCTTCTCATCACCACCCCGGAGTCGCTGCAGGCGCTCTTCATGGGCAAACGTCTCCGCGAACACCTCAAAAACGTCAGGTATGTCATCATCGACGAGATCCACGAGCTCGCCGACAGCAAGCGGGGGGCACAGCTTGTGGTGGCGCTCGAACGTCTGGTCGAGTATGCCGGGGATTTCCAGCGGATCGGTCTCTCGGCAACCGTCGGGAACCCGGACGATATCGGTCGGTTCCTCTGCGGTTCACGGCCATTCTCGCTTGTGGAGGTCCCGGTCGCAAGCAACCTTGATATCACCGTCCGGTTTGCCGGCGAGGACTTCAGTGATCAGGTCAGTGCGGTCGAGAAGTGTCTGGATGCCCGGGGTTCCACCCTTGTCTTTGTCAACACCCGCGTGACCGCCGAGGCCCTCGGCCACAGCCTCTACTCCAGGGGGGACGTCGAGGTTCATCACGGTTCGCTCTCGCGGGATATCAGGGTGGATGCCGAGGAGCGGTTCAGGAATGGTGAGATCCAGGCGCTGATCGCGACCTCTTCGATGGAGCTTGGTATCGATATCGGGCATATCGAGCATGTTGTCCAGTTTGGTTCACCAAGGCAGGTATCGCGACTGGTGCAGCGGGTCGGTCGGGCCGGACATCGTCTCGATGCCATATCGCGCGGGACTGTCCTTGCAACCGGGTTTGACGACCTCCTGGAGTCACTTGTGATCACAAGGCTGGCGAAGGATAACGAGTGCGAACGGATCGTCCCGCCTGCCGGCGCAGCCGATGTGCTTGCAAACCAGGTGGCGGCGATCGCTGTCGAGTACGGCGAGATCGAGATATCGCGTGTCCGGAAGATAGTGGAACGGTCGAGTGTCTTTAACGGTTGCGGGTCTCTCCTGGACGACGTCTGCCGCCAGATGGCGGAGCACAGGTTGATCCGGATCGAGGAGACCAGGATCATCCGGACAGGGCGTGCAAGGCGGTACCTTGTCGGGAACCTCTCGATGATCCATGACGAGCGGAAGATGGAGATCTTTGATATAGTGTCGCGTCGGACGGTCGGAACACTGGATGAGTCGTTTGTTCTTGGCTGGATGCACACCGGCGCGGTCTTCATCACGAAGGGCCAGCTCTGGAGGGTGCTTGAGATGGAGGGCGGGAGGATCACCGTCGAGCCTGCAACCAGGGCGAAAGGGGAAGTCCCATCCTGGGAAGGCGAGCAGATCCCTGTACCGTTTGCGGTCGCCCGGGAGGTCGGGGCGCTCCGACGGAGACGGGCATTCGACCGTTACTCGAACGTTCCAGGGGTGATCAGGTATGCAGAGCGGTTCATGGCCAGGATGGACACAGGAAACCACCCCATTCCATCCGATCGACTCATCACCCTTGAGAACGCTGACGAGGGTGTGGTCTGCAACGTCTGTGGGGGACATAAGGCAAACGAGGCGCTCGCCCGGGCTCTCTCGATCCTTCTTTCCGCCCGCTACGGAACTACCGTCGGGATCGAGGTCGGTGCATACCGATTCCTCCTCCGCCTGCCCGGGAACGTCCGGGCGCTTGAGGTGCAGGAGACCCTGGCGGGGGTCGAACCCGACCACCTTGCCGGGATCCTGAAACTTGCCCTGAAACGGACGGCGTTATTCAAGTGGAAACTTGTTCAGGTGGCCAAAAAGTTCGGTGCCATCGATGCGGATGCCGACTACGAGCGGTTCAGCATCCACCGTCTGATCGACCTATTCGACGGGACGGTCATAGCGACGGAGGCCTACCGGGAACTCTTCAGCAACTACATGGACGTGGATGCGGCGCAGGAGATCCTGACCGGCATACGTGACGGCCGGATTGCCGTCACCATCGGTCGACTCAGCCCCATCGGGAGCGAGGGGCTCTCCTCATCCCGGGACACGATCCCGCCGCCGATGATCGACCAGGCGGTGATCGGGACGCTTATGCGCCGTCTGGATAAGGAGGAGGTCGTCCTGTTCTGCATGAACTGCCGGAAGTGGAAGAGCCGGACGGTCGTTGAGCGCGTCCCCGAGCGGCCGCAGTGTCCCCTCTGCGGCGCACGTCTCATCGCCGCGCTGAAACCCTGGGACGAAGAACTCATCCCGGCGGTAACAAAAAAGAAGAAGTCGGAGGAGGAGCGGGCGATCGAGGTCCGGTTCCTCCGGAACGCAAACATCGTTCTTTCAAGCGGGAAGAAAGCGGTGATCGCCCTTGCGGCAAAGGGTGTCGGCCCGGAGACAGCGTCGCGGATCCTGGCAACCCTCTCTGATGGGGACGCTTTCTACCGTGAGATCCTGAAGGCCGAGCGCAACTACGTAAAGACCCACCGGTTCTGGTAGCGCTCCCTGGCAGTTCCCTCCTTTTTTGAGGAGAGTGGATCTGATACGCATGTTCTGGAACGAATCTTTCTTTGTGACAGAGTGTTCTGTAATAATCGGCCTTTACAGCTCACCGATATCTCCGAAACCTATAAAGAACCATAGTGCCTCCTTTTGTACGGGTTTAGCTCCATGTCACCATCCCCCCTGGTGCGCGTCCTCTACGTTGATGACGAGGTTGCACTGCTTGAGCTCGCTCGCATCTTCCTTGAGCAGAGAGGCGGGATGGTTGTCGATACCACTCCAGACCCGCGTGAAGCACTCCGCATGATCATGAGCGATCGCTACGATGTGATAGTCTCGGACTACCAGATGCCGGAGATGGACGGTATCACGCTCCTCAAGCGGGTTCGTGAGGCCAGGTCGCAGGTTCCCTTCATAATCTTCACCGGTAGGGGACGTGAGGAGGTGGTGATCGAGGCACTCAACAGCGGTGCTGACTTCTATCTGCAGAAAGGCGGCGACCCGAAGTCGCAGTTTGCCGAACTCGCAAATGCAATAAGACAACTTGCTGGCAGACAGAGGGCTGAGGCTGCAGTCCGCAAAACCGAGGAGATGCTGCACAAGGCCGAACGGCTTGCACATCTTGGGAGCTGGGAGTTCGATCACAGGACAGGAGATCTGGTCTGGTCGGATGAGACCTACCGCATCTTTGGGCGCGACCCCAAAGAGGGCGTGCCGACCTATGAGGAGTTCCTATCGATCGTCCACCCGGACGATCGCGCCAGGGTCGATGCAACCTACTCCGCCTCGATCACAGATGGGAACGGGGGCTATGAAATCGAGCACCGGTTCTTTCGGGCCGATACCGGCGAGGTTCGCCACGTTGTTGAGCGATGTGAACATCTCCTGGATGAGTCCGGGCGGGTCATCCGCTCAGTCGGGATGGTTCATGACGTAACTGAGGCAAAAGAGGTAGAGGAACGTCTCAGGGAGAGCGAGGAGCGCGTACGGGCGAAACTGGAGAGCATCCTCTCCCCGGAAGGTGATATCGGTAATCTGGAACTTGCCGATATTATCGATATCCCGATGATTCTATCGCTTCTCAATGATTTCCACGCTCTCACCGGGATCTCGGTCTCCATAATCGATACCCATGGCCGGGTGCTGATCAATGCAGGGTGGCAGGAGATCTGCACGAAGTTTCACCGGGTTCATCCCGGGACGCTTCGAAACTGTATTGAGAGCGACACGCAACTCTCCATAGGGATTGCTGCCGGGGAAGCGAAGATCTACCGCTGCCGGAACAACTTGTGGCAAGTTGCGTCTCCCATCATCGTGGGTGGCAAACACCTTGGCAACGTCTTCATGGCGCAGTTTTTCCTCGATGACGAAGAACCGGATTACGAGGTCTTCCGGACGCAGGCAAGGCACTATGGATTTGATGAAGAGGCCTACATCGCTGCGCTTGATGCCGTTCCACGGTTGAGCAGAAAGACTGTGGATAGCGCCATCTCGTTCCTCCGTGAGGCTGCCATCTTTATATCACGGTTGAGTTACGCCAACATCACCCTGGCCAGGTCACTTACAGAACGCGATGCCCTGATAAGAGAGCGCGAGGAGACCGCAAACCGGTTGAAACGATCTCAGGAGATCGCTCACGTGGGCAGCTGGGTGTTCGATCACACCACAGGCCAGTTGACCTGGTCGGAGGAGACCGCCCGGATCTTTGGTTCCGCCTGTGGGGAATCTTCAGCAGGATACCAGGATTACATTGATTACATTCACCCCGACGATCGCGCTGCGGTCATCTCGGTGCATTCCAGATCACTCAGGGATGGTAGTGACGGCTACGAGATTGAGCACCGGATCATTCAAGATGGTAGCGGGGAGGTCAGGTACGTCATTGAGCGGGGCGAGCATCAGCGGGATGAGTCCGGGCGGGTCATCCGTACCATCGGGATGTTGCACGATATCACAGAACGTAAACTTGCCGAACTCGAGGTGATGCGGCGTCACGAGGAACTGCAGGCGGCTTATGAACAACTCACGGCCATCGAGGAGGAACTCCGGTCAAGTTTTGAGGATCTTCGTGAGAGGGAGCAGCAACTACGGGAGAGTGAGCGCAGGCTTGCCGACATCATCGAGTTCCTTCCTGATGCGGCCTTTGTCATCGACGTAGAGGGTCGTGTTATCACCTGGAACCGTGCTATGGAGAAGCTTACCGGTGTTCCAAAAGCGGAGATGCTTGGCAGGGGCGATTACGCTTATGCGGTTCCGTTCTACGGTGAGGCACGCCCCATACTTATCGATTATATTCTCGAACCCGATAAAGCCCTTGAGAACCACTACGACATCCTGGGGAGGGAAGGAGATGTCTTTGAGAGCGAGACGTCGCTGGCCCATCCTGCCGGCAGGGAAGCTGTCCTCAGGCTGAGGGCATCACCCCTCTACAACCTGGAAGGCAGGCGTGTAGGTGCTATAGAGACGATCCGGGAGGTAACCGAGCAGAAACGGGTCGAGAAGGCGTTACGGGAGACTGCTGAGAAGATGGCAGGGATCTTCCGTGTTGCTCCAATAGGTATAGTCATGACGGTGAACGAAATATTCACGGAGGTAAACGACCGCCTCTGCGAGATCCTCGGTTACTCCCGTGATGAACTCATCGGTCAGCACGTCCGGTTGCTCTTCCCGGATGAAGAGGAGTATGAGACCGCCATGCAGAAGGCGTTCACCGGGATCAATAAGAGCGGGAGGTTTACGCTTGAGACGCGGTCACAACGTGGTGGCAGAAACGATGACCCTGTCTTTCTTCAGGTCTCGGGCACTCCCCTCGATCCCGGGGATATATCCCGTGGGATGGCACTAACCGTTCAGGATATAACCGAGAGCAAGTGGATGGAGCAGGAGATCGAGTATCATGCCCGTGAACTTGCCCACCAGAGGAACAGCCTGGCCACCGCGAACAGGAAACTCACCCTCATGAACAGCATCACCCGGCACGATATCTTAAACCAGCTGACAGTCCTTCTTGGAAACCTATCGTTTGCCCAGATGGCCGGTCCCGGCGAGGATATCTCCAACTACCTTGACCGTGTACAGTACGCCGCCGACCTGATACGCCGCCAGATAGAGTTTACGCGGGACTACACAGACCTCGGTGTCCGGGCACCCGAATGGCAGCGGGTCTCAGATGCTATCCGGTCGGCGACCTTGCATGGGTTGCCGGTCGAAGATGAGACAGGAGACCTGATGATCTATGCGGACCCGATGCTTGCAACGGTCTTTTCCAACCTGATGGACAACTCCATCCGTCACGGGGAGTCGGCGACACACGTCCGTGTATGGTCATACCCGGAGGAGAACGGAGACCTGGTCCTGGTCTGGGAAGATGACGGCATCGGTATTCCGCTGGATGAAAAGGAACGGATATTTGAGCGGAATTTCGGGAAGAACACCGGGTTAGGGCTTTTCCTGATCCGTGAGATCCTCGGGATCACCGGGATCACCGGGATCACCATCACCGAGACGGGGGAACCCGGAAAAGGAGCGCGGTTTGAGATGCGAGTTCCACACGGGATGCACCGGCACGCGGAGTCCGACTAGATCAGGTGATCGGGAAACGTTCCGGCCGTCACCCCTCCCCTCCTGCGGTTTTGAGAATTGGTTGTTCTGGGGGTTGCACGTATTCCCCAATCGACCGGATTGCCGCTGCAGGTGCCCGAAGCGATCTCTTTTTGGTCGTGGCCGACAGAACCGCTGAAAAACGAGTTGCATGACTGAACGTCCACCGATCATCTACGTGAACAACGCCGCCACGACATGGCCAAAACCGCAGGGAGTGCTCGAGGCCGTCAGCCAGTCCCTTGCCGGCCGGTCTTCGGGTCAGGGAGGAACACGGGGAACCAGGGCGAAGATTATGTCACACTGGCACGCGAGGCAGTCTCGACTCTCCTGGCTGCAGAGCCGCCGGAGCATGTGGTCTTTACCATGAACGCAACAGACTCCCTGAATATCCTCATCCTGGGATTTCTCGCCGGAAAGGGGTCAGGATTTCATGTCCTTACAACCGAACTCGACCACAACTCCGTTCTGCGACCGCTGCACGAACTCGAACGGCAGCACCGCATTCGGTTGGCGGTTCTTCCCTTCGAGAACGGATCGGTCAACCCGGATCTGGTCGAGGCGACCATCACCCCGGATACGCGGCTCATGGTCACAACCCACGGTAGCAACGTCCTCGGTTCGGTGCAGGATATAAGCCGTATCGGGGAACTCCTGCATGACCACGAGGTCTATTTTATCGTGGATGGTGCACAGACCGCCGGCCACGTAGCCGTTGATCTGAAGGCGCTGCCGGTCGATGCCTTCGTCTTCACCGGGCATAAGGGTCTATTCGGGATCGCGGGTAGCGGCGGTTTTTTCCTGCGTGACCCCGACTCGATCGCTCCTGTCCGCTATGGGGGGACAGGGACGGCCTCTTTCTCGCTCTTTCAGCCCGCGAGATGCCGGAGCGGTTCTAGGCCGGTACACACAACTACCCCGGGCTTGCGGGGCTTGCAGCCGGCGTAAACTACATCGCCTCCGTCGGGGTGAAGACCATAGCAGAGAAAGCAGAGCGAGAGACTGCATATCTTATCCATGAACTGAAGAAGGAACCGGAGATCGAGATCTACAACGATTCGCCCGAACTTCCCATAATCTCGTTCAACATCCGAGGACTCGATAACGACGATGTGGGGTTCATCCTTGCCCGTGCATACGGGATCGTGGCACGTACCGGGCTCCACTGCGCACCCCTTGTTCATCGGGCGATCGACGGCGGCTCAGGTTCAGTCAGGCTCAGCCTCTCCTGGTTTACCACGGATGAGGAGTGCCAGAACACCGCAGAGGCGGTCAGGGAGATTGCACAGAATGCGGATTCTTCGTTCGGTTCGGCATAAATCCTGTGCCGACGGCTCGCTCATGAAGGAGTTTCTCCTCAGCGCCCCCTTAACGGAGGGTTTCTTCTCCTATCTTGCACACTTTGGCGAGGTTGAAGCGCTCCCAAATCAGGGTGAGGGGTTCTACAAATTCGAGAAGCCCGACTGGTTCTCCATCAGGGGTCTTGCCGGGGATACAACCGTTGAGGTCCGGTTCAGGAGGGAGGTCATGCACCTGACTGTTGATTTCCTCTATCTCCTATTTACCTCCTACCGTGAGGAGGGAGCGATAGACATCGCTCTGCTAAAGCAGAGAGAGCAGGCGGTCGCGAAACGGGTGAAAGAAGATCTTTACGGGCCAGATTGAGGCACACCGGATTTCAGGCCGATCACCTCTGGCCACCATCCGCCATGGCTGAACGGGATGTGATGGTGATCGATTCTGCCACTCTGTATCTTCAGACCGGGATCAAACCGCGGTTCCTCCCGGTGATGGACGTGCCACCTCCGCGGGTAACAACAAAGGTGTTCTCGATCCCGACCATCCCGACCCCCTCAATCCCTTTCTTGGGTTCAAGAGCGATCACCATGCCCTCTTCCAGCGGTTCATCGAAACCGCTGGAAATCACCGGCATCTCGTCCACCTCAAGACCGACGCCGTGACCCAGGAACTGCACCCGCCGCTCCCCAAAACCCATAAAGTTCTCCAGGAATTCTGGCTCCAGGTTGTCGAGTATTGTCGTGTAGACCTCTGCCGGCGTTACACCCGGCCGGAGCAGCGACGCCGCCTCGTCCTGGATCTCGACGCAACGCCAGTGCACTTCCATCGCCTCCGGCGGAAGCGCATGCCCGAACATATAAGTCATCGTCTTGTCGGAGTGGTAGCCCTGCACGCCGCAACCACAGTCAAGAAAGACCAGATCACCGGGTGCAAGCCTGCGGTCATGGCTGCCGAGCACAGGTGCGCCGGGAGCCACCCCGCGACACCCACCAGGGCCATCGAACGCAGTTGGGTAGAGCGAACTCTCGCCAAACCCGATCTGCCCGAGCACCATCTCCACCCCGAACATCCCGAACCTGGTTATGCCGTGGTGCCCCTCCCTGACCATGAGAGCAAAGATCTCGCCCCCGAGTTCAGCCTCGCTCATCCCTTCCTGGAGCATTGCCGGGGCACAATCCTCGAGCACGTGCCGATGGATCCTTCCCGCCCGCTCCATGATCGCGATCTCGTAAGGGCTCTTCCTCGCCCGGACGTTTGCCGACTGCGCATCGAGCGAACGCACCTCCCTGAAGGGGAAGTGTTTGCGGAAGCGTTCGAGCAGTGCGACGGTTACCTTCTCAGAATCGAGATAAACCGTCGCCGGACACTCGCCCATGCCGGCAGCAGCGTCGCGGAAACTCTTCATCGGCCGGATTTCGGGGAACTCTGACTCATCAAGCGCCCGTTCAAGACTCCTGCGTACCCAGAGCACCGGTTCGTCCTGGCGGGGGATCAGGAGAACCCCGTCCTGCATCGTTCCGGTGAAGTAGAACTGGTTCGTCCGTCCGAAAACCGCAGCAAACTCCCATGAGGGGTTATCGGCGTCCATACGGTCCCGAAAACGCCCCATTCTCTCCCGGAGTTCCGGGGCAGGGGTCCTTTGCTCCATGTTCATAAGTTGGTGCCGCCGGTATTAAGATCTGGTGGGATGTAGTCCACAATGAGGGTCCCGGAAGTGGTTCTAGCTGCAGCAGTGGTTTTATCGCTTTGAACGACAGATTGCTCGCGTGGAAATTCCTTTCGTCTTTACGATGCACGAGGGTCTGCCACGGCAGGGGCCGGGTAGCAACAAGTGCACCAGGAAAGCCTTCTCATTCCTCTCAGACTTACCCGCCAGACCCGAGATCCTGGATATCGGCTGCGGTGCCGGGATGCAGACGATCGAGGTGGCCCGGGTCTGTCCTGGTTGTCGTATCACGGCCGTCGACATTCATCAACCTTACCTCGCCCAGTTCATCCACGAGGCAAGATCTGCCGGCGTGGATGATCGAATCAACACCGTCCAGGCCTCGATGAATGACCTTCCGTTTCCTGACAGAACGTTTGACGTCCTCTGGGCGGAAGGCTCGATCTTCGTCATTGGGTTTGAGGAGGGGCTGAACTCCTGGAGGAGGCTTTTACGCCAGGGAGGATACCTCTGCCTCACCGAATCTGTCTGGTTCACCGAAAACCCATCACCGGAGGCTTTGTCGTTCTGGAACGAGTGCTATCCGGCGATAGGACCGGTCACGAAGAACTCTGCGATCGCAGAAGATACTGGATACCGGGTCGTTGCAAACTTCCCTCTCCCGGATTCTGCCTGGTGGGACGGCTACTATGCCCACGTCCTCAGGCGTATAGACGACCTGCGGCCAGAGGTCGCCGGCAATCCCGGGGCGATGGCACAGATTGAGTTTGCCCTCCGTGAGATTGCGATCTTTCGGGAGCACGCTGGCGAATACGGGTATGAGTTCTTCATCCTCCAAAAGGAGGACTGAGACCTCCTGCCCGGACAAACCTTCCAGCATCGGGAGATAAAAACCCCCGTCGCGAGTTTAAGTATGCCCGGGAGTCGGGGGTGTCTCAGGGATGCCGTATCAATCGCGGCCTCCTGCCAGAGCAGGTCAGGCTTACACAAGCAACCTGGTTTAGCCTCCTCCAGATCTCACCATTCAGCCACCTTCTGAGTCTTCATCTTCGGGTTAACGCCATCTGTAATGGTCACCCCCACCTCCCGGCGCGTTCCGCGCCTCCTGCCGCCCCCTACGAAGGGGGCGGGCAGTTTGTGGCGATAGACCCGGATGGCCTTGCAAGGGGAGAGTCTCACCGTAACGCTGGACATACCCTCCCGGAAACGGTACCCATGGAAAATCGCTCTCTTGGGGAGAGGCGGAACACCCCCTGCCCCTGTATCATCATGTCACACAGACACCCTCTCCCCTGGATGCAGAGCAACCCTCCGCCTACCCTGCTCACCTGTTTTCGGGAGCGCAGCGCAGGGCTGTAACGCTGTCCGGGTTTTTGTCATCCAATATCTTAACTCTGACGGTGGTTCACGCTCGCTTATCGTTATCAGTTCGGAATAGTCTGAACCGGGTTTTTGCCCTCGATCCATCTCCAGGCCTGCGGGGGGATAAGAATCTCAAACCGTGCCCCCATGCCCGCAACCCCGGTTTCGCAGATCCCAATATCCGTCACCGCGAGGACGTCCCGCACAAAAGCCAGCCCGAAACCGCTGTTCTTGCCGTATCCATACTCGAAGATCTTCGCCTTCTCCTCGTCCCTGACCCCGACACCATCATCCTCAAAGACCAGAAGAAGATTCACGTTGTCCAGTTCGGAGGTGGTTATCTGAATCCGGCTAACCTTTCCGCCGTGACGGATTGCGTTATCGAGGAGGTTGTAGATGACTTTTGGCAAAAGCTTATCCGCGTAAATCTCCACCGGTGCAACCAGGTTGCCTATCTCAACCCCCGGATGCTGGATCTCGCCGGCGATCTGTGTGTTCATTGGCCCGATAGACTGCCAGGCAGCCCCATATGTGCCGATCATCCTGTATTCACGGAAGAATTGAAGATGCTGTTTTATCGTCCCCACGGTCTCGATCGAGCGCTCGAGAACTTCAGGACTCTCACGATCTCTGTACTCTTCCTGGAGCAGGTCCAGGTACCAAGAAAGAGCAGTGACCGCGTTGGCAATGTCGTGGGTGGTCACCCCGGCAAGAAGGGATAACTTTTGCTTGCTCAACTGAAGTGCCGTCTCGGCCGCTTTCCGATCGGTTACGTCACGCAGTATCAGGACGAACCCTGCGGGTTTCATTTCCGGGCCTCTGACAATCACGCCATTGATACTGGCGATCCTGCCATTCCTGTTCTCCGGCACCACCTCAAGATCCGAGAACCTCCCTTTTTCGGCAGCGGCCATGATCGAGGAGTATGCGTTTCCCGGGATAAACTTCCGGAACGGTTGGCCATGGAGGTCTATTTTGGAGACACCCAGAATCTCCGCAGCCGATGCATTTTCGAGAGAGATTGTGCCGTCCATATCAGTCAGGATCAGTCCATCAGGCATTGTACTGATGATGTCCATGACCGCTGCCTCTGGGGTCAGGGTAAACAACTCGTATCTCTGGATGGCGTATGTAATGAGAGCGGAAAATATGAAAATCCCGATAAAAACAAGATTGACGGTATGGATCCCGATAAACGGAAGAGCCACCCCGGAGAGACCATTAAAACCGACGATGGCCATTATACCAGCAAAGATCAGCAGGTTCTGGCGTCTCTCTCTTTCCCGGCGTGCCCGACGCCAGGACGAGAAACCGGCGTATAACGCCCAGAGCATCGCCAGAGTAGCATAGGTTATCACGACCAGGTAGACCGGGGTTGTGAGGTTTGGTTGGTATATGTATCCCGTTCCTGGCTGAAACGAGACCTGATAGATCAGGTCTGTGGTAAAGCCGATCAGCGCGATAATAACTGCGGGCAGGTAGAGTCCAACAAGGATTGTGCCGTACCGCTTCTCCCGGACGGCGGGCTGTTCGGTGAGGGCAAGAACAAAATGGACCGCGACCGCGAGAAAAACGCTCCAGAACTAACTGGCCCTCAGCCAGAACAAAAAACCCTCATAGTCGGTCGAATTCCAGATAAGAAACTCTCCAGCACCCCAGCAGGTCGCAAGAAGCGCTGCCGCAAGGAAGAGGCGGTTAACGGTCGAGGATGGGTTCTGCGAGAAGATGTAAATGCCAAGGCCATAGGTAATAAAACCTGAGAGCACACAAAAGGCGACCAGCGCCAGAGAGAGTACTGCAAGAATTTCTGGCATTAAACCTCACGGAACTACACTACACTGCCAGCACCAATCCCCTCTCTCAACGGCGTCTGTTAGCTATCAAGTCTGTTAGCTATCAATATGGCTGCCACCATATTTAGCACTCAAAATTATAACATTTTCGATCCGGCAACCCATCTCTTCAACCTGGATCGCGAAGATACCCTGTGGCCGGTGAATCCCCGAAGGAGGGGGGATCCTGGAATGGGTTAAACCAGACCTACCGGCGAGGGTCATCCAGTTCCACACCCTCTTCACGCTGCAAGATAAAGTTCACATGTAAATACCATGCAGCGCCGGGTTATGGAGATCCAATCACTGGTTGAGATGCCCCATAACTCCGAGCAAAACCCATCCTAAAAGATGTTTGAGCCTTCCCGGTTATACCTCTCCATGATAGTGCGCCAGCGGCTCGAGAGTGATCTCCTCGTGCTTGATGACCTCGATCGCCATCGCGGCCGCCCTGGCCGCCTGGAGCGTCGTGATGTAGGGGATACCGTAATCCACAGCAGCCCTCATGATCTGTATGTGGTCCTGGCGGGAGGCCTTGTCTGCAGGGGTGTTGATGATCAGCCGGATGCTCCCTGAGCGCATCGCGTCAATGACGTTTGGCGACCCCTCCTGGACTTTCCGCACAAGGTTTGCCTCGATGCCGTTCTGGGCCAGGAATTCAACCGTCCCGCTCGTCCCGTAAAGGGTGAGGCCGAGGTCCCTGAGTTTTCGTGCGATCGGGAGGAGTTCCTCCTTCTGCTCGTCGGTCACCGATATGAAGACGTTCCCCTCCGTCGGCAGGGTGTTATCCGCGGCGGTAGATGCCTTGTAGTAGGCGCGGCCGAAATCATAATCGATTCCCATCACCTCACCTGTACTCTTCATCTCCGGGCCGAGCACGGTATCGACGCCGGGAAGCTTGTTGAATGGGAGGAGCACCTCCTTCACCGCAACATGCCGGATCTCGCGTTCAGCAACACCCATATCGGCAAGTTTCCTCCCGACCATCACCTTCGCCGCGATCTTTGCAAGGGGGATCCCTGTTGCCTTTGCAACGAACGGCACCGTCCGGCTTGCCCGGGGGTTTGCCTCCAGGACGTAGACCACATCGTTCTGGACGGCATACTGGATGTTTATCAGTCCCACAACCCCGAGACCCAGGGCGATCTCTCTTGTGTATTCACGCACCCGTGCGATCACCGAGGCTGAGAGCGACTGCGGCGGAATGACACAGGCCGAATCACCAGAATGGACACCGGCCCACTCGATATGCTCCATTATACCGCCGATCAGAACATCCGTCCCGTCACAGACAGCATCCACGTCGATCTCGACAGCGCCCTGGAGGAACGAGTCGATCAGCACGGGGTGTTTACGACTCACCCGCACAGCCTCTTTGATATAACTCGCGAGTTCAGCATCGTCGTGGACGAGCTCCATCGCCCGCCCCCCAAGGACGTAGGACGGTCTGACCAGCACCGGGTAGCCGATCCTCCGGGCAATCTCAAGCGCCTCCTCCTCAGAGTAGGCGGAACTGTTCGCGGGGCTGGGGATCCCGAGCCGCTTCAGGAGATGGCTGAACCGGTCACGATCCTCTGCCACGTCCATGGCGTCGGGTGATGTCCCCAGGATCTCTGTTCCAAGACCAAGGCGTTTGATCTCCGCCTCAAGCGGCACTGCCAGGTTCACAGAGTTCTGGCCGCCAAACTGGACCATGACACCGTAATAGTCATCTTTCTTGAGAATGTTCATGACGTCCTCAAGGTGCATCGGCTCGAAGAAGAGCCTGTCAGAGGTGTCAGCATCGGTTGAGACCGTCTCGGGGTTGTTGTTGATGATATGAACCTCGATTCCCTCTTCCTCACGCAGTGCCATCACCGCGTGGACGGTACAGTAGTCAAACTCGATCCCCTGTCCGATCCTGATCGGCCCCGAACCGAGGATCAGCACCTTCTTTGTGTCGTTCCGGGTCAGTTCGCACCCGTCCTCCCGGGTGGAGTAGAAGTATGGCGTGGTCGCCGGGAACTCGGCGGCACAGGTATCGACCATCTTGTAGGTCAGCATTCCAGAGAGTCTCTCAACCTCAGCGGCGGTCAACCCGGTCAGTTCCTGGATCTCCTCGACTATGAAACCATAACGCCTGGCGACCCTGACGTCTTCCGGTGCAAAGTTAGTCTTTAACTTCCGTTCGAGGTCTACAATGTTCCTGACCTTCTCCAGGAAGAACGGTGTTATGGAGGTGAGTTTTGCGACCTCCTCAACGGCAAATCCCTCGCGGAAGGCATCGAAGAGACACCCGAAACGCTCGTCCGTAGGAGATGTAAGGATCATCCGGATCTCGTTTGGGTTTGTGTGCCGCTGCATATCATTATCGAGCGACCGGAGCGCCTTCTTGAATGCCTCCTCTACCGTTCGCCCGATCGCCATCACCTCCCCGGTGCTCTTCATCGCGGTGGTGAGCGTTCTGTCTGCTGACCGGAACTTATCAAACGGCCACCGGGGCACCTTCACCACGACGTAGTCTATTGCCGGTTCAAATGACGCCGGCGTGACACCGGTCACTGTGTTCATGATCTCATCCAGTCGCAGCCCTATCGCGATCTTTGCCGCAACACGGGCGATCGGGTAACCGGTCGCCTTGGAGGCAAGCGCGGATGAGCGCGAGACCCGCGGGTTCACCTCGATGATCCGATAATCGCCATCTCGGTAGGCAAACTGGATGTTGCATCCGCCCTGGATGCCGAGCGCCCGGATGATCTTTATCGCGGCAGTCCGGAGTGTCTGGAACTCGTCATCCCGGAGGGTGAGGATTGGCGCAACGACGACGCTCTCACCGGTATGTATGCCCATCGGGTCGACGTTCTCCATGCCACAGATGATGATACACGTATCTGAGGCGTCGCGCATAACCTCAAACTCGATCTCCTTCCAGCCCGCGACACTCTCCTCCACAAGGACCTGATGAATCCGGGAACGGGCAAGACCGATCTCGCAGATTCGCCGCATCTCCTCGGGCGTGTGTGCCACACCACCGCCTGATCCGCCAAGGGTGTAGGCGGGCCTGATGATCGCAGGGAGGCCCACATCCCGTATGGCATCCTCGATCTGGTTCATGTTCTCCAGGATCGTGCTCCGGGGGACGGGTTCCCCGATCATGTTCATCAGATTGCGAAACTGTTCCCGGTCCTCGCCACGGTAGATCGCCTCAAGCGGTGTTCCAAGGATCTCAACGCCCTCGAGTGCTCCCATCTCCGCAAGTTCCGCCGTCATATTGAGCCCGGTCTGACCGCCCATGCCGCTCAGAATACCGTCAGGCTTCTCCTTCTCGATGATCTTCGCGATGATCTCGGCCTTCAGGGGTTCGATGTAGATCGTGTCCGCCATATCGGGGTCGGTCTGGATCGTCGCGGGGTTTGAGTTGACCAGGACAACCTTGACCCCCTCTTCCCGGAGGGCACGGCAGGCCTGTGATCCAGAGAAATCAAACTCGGCTGCCTGCCCTATCTGGATTGGGCCGGAACCGATAAGTAGGACTTTTTTAATGTGAGGCATCTTCGGCATTATGGAATCTCCCTGTATATGCGGTCAAAGAAGTGCATCTCCGTGTCCCTGGGTCCGCCGTGCGCTTCAGGGTGGAACTGGACGCAGGTGATGTTGAGATCGCGATTCTCGAACCCCTCGACTGTGCCGTCGTTCACGTTCCGGTAGGATACGGTGCAGCCCTCCGGCAGGCTCTCCTCGTCCACAGCAAACCCGTGGTTCTGCGTGGTGATGTAGATCTTACCGTCGCTGTAGCGGACAGGCTGGTTTGTCCCACGGTGGCCAAACTTCATCTTGTAGGTCTCTGCGCCGAGTCCAAGTGCTGCAACCTGAATGCCCATGCAGATCCCGATTATGGGCACATCCCCGGCCAGTTCGCTGACACAACGGATGGCGTCTGTTGCCCTTCTCGGGTCGCCGGGACCGTTACTGATGAAGAGAGCGTCGGGCTCTGCAAGCATAACCTCGTCAGGTGTTGCGTTGTGCGGGAAGACATGGATCTCAGCGCCACGGTAACTCAGACTCTCAATGATGTGGCGTTTCACCCCGAGATCTATGAGAGCGAGCCGTTTTCCGGGGCCGGTGATGGTGTAGGGCCCGGTACAGGAGACCTGTCCGATAAGATCGGTCCCGGTGATCGGGGGAACCGACCTGGCAAGCCTGACCGCTTCGTCCCCGTCCTCACAACCGACGATGAGAGATGCCCTGAGTGTGCCGTGGGTCCGTGTCTTTATCGTCAGGCTGCGGGTATCAACACCAGATATCCCCAAAAGAGCGTTTTCTTCAAAGTATTCCGCAACCGAGGGTCTCGTAGTTGGCACGCGCGCGATCTCGCGCACGACACATCCAGATGCATGAACCCTGGAACTCTCAAAATTCTGCAGATCTACACCGTAATTCCCGATAAGGGGGTAGGTGAACATCAGGATCTGTCCGGCATAACTGGGATCAGTCAATGCCTCCATGTAACCGGTCATCTGCGTCGTGAAGACGAGTTCACCGGAGCATGTCCCTTCAACACCAAAACCATCCCCTACAACAAATGTTCCGTCTTCAAGACCCAGAACCGCCTTCATGAATTACCATACCATGTGGATCGGATTCCTTATTAACGGTAGTGACCGAC
Organism: Methanoculleus sp.; assembly: GCF_030019085.1. Taxonomy (GTDB): domain Archaea; phylum Halobacteriota; class Methanomicrobia; order Methanomicrobiales; family Methanoculleaceae; genus Methanoculleus. Next base: position 23,626 of record NZ_JASEFJ010000003.1, on the reverse strand, counting down.
CGGCTGCCGGTCTGGAAAGCAGCGCATCCTTCAGGCAATCCGAAATGTAGAAGATAAGGTGAAACGAGATGACACACGATGAGCGAGAGCGCGACAGAAGAGAAGACTCAGATTATCGAGACATCTGAGGGAACGTTCACCCTCAGGCTGACCCTGGAGGATATGGGAAGTATATATCCAGGTATGATCCGCTACAAAATCGAGGTTCTCCATGGCACAGAGACGGTCTACAACTACGCGGTCAACTCATATGAGATACCGCCGGGTTCGCTCTTTGACACCCGTAAGACCGCGGAGATAGTCTTTGCCAGGCTAGCACAGGACGTCTCGTCGCGCCCACACCTTTATACCCGGCCACGGGTCTTTACACGCCCGCTACCGGGCTATAAGGTCGATGTTGTGATCCTGCAGGGGAGTCCTCGCCGGTTTGGCAACTCCGCAAAGATTGCGTCATGGTGCGATGACGAGGTCGCAAGGGCAGGCCTCTCCTCTCGCATCTTCTATCTGCAGGAGATGGATATACGGGCTTGCATAGGCTGCTACGTCTGCTACGACCAGGGTTACTGTCCTGTTGAGGATGATATGCCAAGGCTAATCAGGGCGCTTGAGACCGCATCGCTCGTGGTAGTCTGCACCCCGGTCTACACCAGTACTGTACCTGCACCCCTCAAGGCGGCGATGGACCGGTGTCAGTGGCTCCACGCGCGAGAGAAGGTGCTGGGGGCAGAGGTGCACGCCCGCGGTCTTCTCATCGCGGTCGCTGGACGGCGTGGGAAGGAGGCATTCACCTGCGTCACAGGCGTGGTCAATGCGTTCATGGGAAATCTGGGTATCCGCCCTGTTGAACCGATCCTGATCGGCGATCTCGACCGACTGCGAGACGTGGCAAATATCGAAGGGCTTGAAGAACAGATCAGGGCTTCGCTACGTGCGTTGCTCGTTACCGCGGACGAAGGATAATATAGCATCCGTCACCCACCGTTGATATATGGCAGAAGTGATAGTCGAGATTGTCGGGCTCAAAGATTCCGAGTGCGGCCCATTTCCCTGTGACGAGACGAGATCCTGCGGCCTTGAGACCTGCCACCCCTCAAACAACCTGCTTGAAGCCATCAACGCCCTGCGTAAAGAACTGCTCGCCGAGTATGGGGATAGGGTTGTGGTGAAGACGACGCTGATCGATGAAGGGATGCCCGAAGACGTCCGATGCATCATCGAGGAGCACCAACCGCCGATCCCGATAATCCTGGTCAACGACAGGCTCACGCCAATCGGGAGGATCTCGCTGAATCTGATAAAAGAAGAGATTGAGTCGGTTCTTGAAAATCCCTAAATTACCTTCTTCAACTCGCCGGTGGCAAGATCGAAGTAGAGGCCGTGAATCTGGATCCGCCCTTCCTTTTCTGCAGCCCTGACGGGTGGATAGGTGCGGAGATGCTCGATCTGCAGGCCGATGTTCTCGATCTCGATGAGACGTAGTCGGTTCTTCTCTTCTTCCGGGTTCTTCGGGGCCGGGATCCTGGAATCGACACGACGTTTCGCCTCAACCGCGTTGTTTAACCAGAGCGGGATGTAGGTGTCCCCGCCTTCATGGTCGAGCGACTTTATCGCGCCACAGTTTGAGTGCCCGCAGATGACGATATCACCGACCTTGAGGTGGTTGAGCGCGTACTCGATCACGGTTGCAAGGTTCCAGTCCTGAAGAGGAACGATGTTGCCTATGTTGCGGTGCACAAAGAGTTCTCCGGCCTTTGCACCGGTGATCCGCTCCGGGTCTACCCTCGAGTCGGAGCACCCGATCCAGAGGACACCGGGGTGCTGGGCCGATGCAAGCGGACTGTAATGATCGGGATCTCTTCTGAAGTCTTCTTCCAGGAAACGCCTGTTCCCTTCAAGATATCTCTCTATCATCTATGTTCTACTCCGTTGTCAGTGTTGACGATCCGTCATCACTGGCCAAACAGGGGGATTGTCACCGATGCGTTAAAAATATATATACCTGGATCGTTGAGAAGGTGCCCTGCAGAGGAGATGCGGCCTGACGGGTATGGCAGTACTACACTGAATAACGGGGCTTTTGCGTGTTCATCACGACGCACCGCCCCCAACCATCGGGCGCTGCCCCGGTTTGATGAACCTCTCCCGAAACGGATCCCACTGAGAGATGGTCGGGGTTTTTGTGAGAGAGACGGTTTCGGGGGGAGGGGATAACCCCGATCCCGCCAGCCCTTACGGGGTCTTTCAACGCTGGACGGCACCCAGGTTTGCCTGCTCCACCGTCCTGGCATACCTGCCGAGCACGCCAGTTATCCGGGGCTGTGGTGGTTTCCAGCTTTTTTGCCGCTCTTTCAGGGTCTGCGGATCCAGACAGAGATCGAGTCGCTTCTCGTATAGATCGATCGCGATCTCATCGCCATCCTCCACAAAGGCGATAGGCCCGCCGACCGCGGCCTCGGGTGCGATATGCCCGATGCACGGTCCCCTTGTGCCACCAGAGAAACGGCCATCAGTGACCAGGGCGACCCGTGCGTAACCAAGCCCCATCAGTGCCGATGTTGGGGAGAGCATCTCCGGCATACCGGGTCCTCCCCGCGGCCCCTCGTAGCGGATCACGACAACGTCACCCTCTGCAATCTCACGCTTGAGGATCGCGGTCATCGCGGCATCCTCGCCATCGAAGACCCGCGCCGGACCCCTGTGACGCCACATCGCCTCGGGGACAGCGGCGCACTTGACGACGGCGCCGTCGGGGGCGAGCGTTCCCCGGACGATCTTGAGACCACCGGCGAGGCTGACCGGGGCCTCGGTCGACCGTATCACATCCGGATCGGTGATCCTGGCGTTATTTGCGATCTCCAGGATAGAGCGGCCTGAGACCGTCGGAGCGTCGTCAAGGTAGCGCTCAAGCCTCTTTAAGACCGCCGGGATGCCTCCGGCGCGGTAGAGGGCAAGCATCGAGTGCGGCCCGCCGGGCATCATGTGACAGATGTGCGGCGTCTTCTCGCCGATGGCATTGAATGTCTCGAGGTCAAGGGGGATACCGGCCTCACGCGCGACTGCCATCAGATGGAGCACCGTGTTCGTCGATCCACCGAGTGCCATGTCCACTCTTATAGCGTTTGTAAGGCTCTTCCGGGTGACGATCCTGCGTGGTCGTATATCTTCCCGGACAAGGCCGACCACCCGTTCCCCGCTCTCCCGGGCCAGACGGAGTTTTGCGGCATCGACCGCCGGGATGGCTGCACATCCGGGGAGGGAGAGCCCCAGAGCCTCGGTAACACATGCCATGGTGTTTGCGGTATACAGTCCCTGGCAGCTCCCGCACCCGGGCATCGCCGAGCACTCGATCTCGCCGAGGTCTTCCTCGGTCATTGTGCCAGCGGCAACGCGGCCAACGCCCTCGAAGACGTCGATCAGAGATAGTTCGCGGCCTGCCGCGTAGCCAGGGAGCATCGGCCCGCCGGTGACGAGGATCGTCGGTATGTCGCACCGCACCGCCGCCATGAGCATCCCCGGGACGATCTTATCACATGTCCCGATGCAGACCAGGCCGTCGAAGCGGTGCGCCTCAACCATCAGTTCGATAGCGTCGGCGATGTTCTCCCGCGAGGGAAGTGAATACCGCATCCCCTCGTGTCCCATCGCGATCCCGTCACAGATGCCGATTGTCCCGAACTCAAATGGCACTCCGCCCGCGGCAGCGATCCCCTCCTGCACCTTCTGCGAGATCGACCGGAGATGGATGTGTCCGGGGACGATGGTGTTGTAGGCGTTTGCTATCCCGATGAAGGGCATCTCCATCTCACGATCTGTGATGCCAAGCGACCTGAGCAGCGCCCTGTTCGGGGCACGCTGGTAACCCCTCTTAACCGTCTCACTCCGCATTGTAAACCTCATAGGAGAGTAAGCGCACAGGAGGAAAAGAGTATGCCGGTTGAAGGGATGTGGTGCATGAGGCTACGGGGTCTAATATCAGGTGGTGCGATGCGCACTTTCAGCAACCTCAATCATAGGGGGTGGTGGTATGGTCGAGAAAGAGAGTCACTCTCGAATGTCATAACCCCACCATCACTCGTTGGAACCTCCATATAGTTCCACAACCCCGCCGATGACGATCACCGCTGGCGGTCTGACACCCACCGCACGGGCCTTATCGACGATATCAGCAAGCGTCCCGACAGTCACACGCTGGTCGGGCCGTAACCCCCGCTCTATGATCGCCACCGGGGTCGAGGGATCTTTCCCGTGCTCGATAAGAACCGCCGCGATTTTGGGGAGGTTCTTTACCCCCATCAGGATGACGAGTGTCCCCTTCAACCGTGAGAGGACCGCCCAGTCGAGGGCGGACTCAGGTTTTGCCGGGTCTTCATGGCCCGTAATGAACGTCACGGTCGATGCGTACCGCCGGTGGGTGACCGGGATCCCGACCATCTCCGGGACGGCGATGGCACTAGTCACCCCCGGCACCACTTCGACAGGGATGCCGTGCTCCCGGAGTGTCTCCATCTCCTCTCCACCGCGACCAAAGAGGAAGGGGTCGCCACCCTTCAGGCGTACGACAGTTTTTCCCTCCTTCACCCGTTCAACCATCAGCGTCTCGATCTCCTGCTGCTCCAGAGTGTGGTTCCCGCCATACTTCCCGCAGTCGATGAGTTCGGCGCTCCCAGGGAGGGTCGCAAGGATCTCTTCGCCCGGAAGCTGGTCATAAAGGATCACATCCGCGCTCTCGATCACCTCACGAGCGCGTATCGTCATGAGGCCGAGACCACCTGGCCCTGCCCCAACCAGGTAGGCTTTTCCTGTCATGGTCGTATCCCCAGTGCCGCGTAGGCTTCCCGGATCAGGTCGGCCGCCCTCTCGCGCAGTTCTCGCCCGCACACCCTTGCCTCATCGATCGTCGTGACGCGCCGCTCGATGCGCTCCCACCTGGAACCATCGAGCGAGAGCACCTCGGCAACCAGGTCTCCGCCCCGACAGTATATCCCCTGCGGGGTGAAACAACCTCCACCGACCTCCTCCATCACGGCACGCTCGACCCCGACATCAAGACGCGTCCGGGCATCGTCAAGCGTTGCAAGGGTCTCAACGACCGCCGGGTCATCGCGGCAGACCACCGCAATCGTCCCCTGGTTTGGCGAGGGGACGAACCTCCCGACGGGGAGGGGTTCGCCCTCCAGAGTTAGCCCCAGTCGCTCAAGACCCGCCTCAGCGAGCACGATGGCATCATACCGCCCCTCCCGGAGTTTCCGGATCCGGGTATCGACGTTCCCGCGCAGTTGTCTTACCTCAAGCGTCGGGTCGTCGCGGAGGATCTGGGCGCGGCGCCTGGTGCTCGAGGATCCGATGACGCGGAGAGCATCGAGCGGGACTTCGTGCGCAAGGAAGTCAGCGGGAGAGTCACGTTCGAGCACCGCGCAGCAGGTAAGTCCTGCCGGACGTGCCGCGGGGATATCTTTCATGCTGTGCACAGCAGCGTCGATCTCGCCGCGGAGGATGGCGTCATCGAGAGCCCTGACAAAGACCCCCTGCCCTCCTATAGCGTGGAGCGGGACGCCGATCGTGGTGTCGCCCTCCGTCGTGATGGTAACAACATCCGCATCAACACCACGGTCGGCAAGCAGTTCAACGACTCTCTCTGTCTGTGCCAGCGCAAGAGCGCTCCCCCGTGTACCTATGCGAAAAGACATGATCCGTAAGCGTCTGCAATCTTCTCGATATCTGTTCTGGTATGCGCGGTGGAGAGGAAGTTCGTCTCAAACTGTGACGGCGGGAGGAAGATCCCCGCATCAAGCATCGCCTTCCAGAACCGCGAGAACGCCTCCCTGTCACACTCCTGAACGTCCCGGTAGTTCCTGGGCGGCGCCTCCCTGAAGAAGTGCTTGAAGAGCGAACCCATCCTGACAAACGATCCCCTGCGCGCATCCAGGGCGGTCTCCTCGATCGCTCGCGTCGCCTCATCCAGGTGCCGGTAGACGCCCGGGTGCTCGTGGAGGTAACGGAGCGTCGCATACCCCGCCGCAAGGCTTGCAGGGTTGCCGCTGAAAGTTCCGGCCTGGTAGACGGGGCCAGAGGGCGCGACCATCTCCATGATCTCCCGTCGCCCCCCGAACGCTCCGATTGGAAGTCCACCACCGATGATCTTACCAAAGGTTGCAAGATCAGGTTTAACCCCATAACGAACCTGCGCACCCCCGATCCCGACCCGGTAGCCGGTGATCACCTCATCAAAGATCAGGAGGACATCATGTGCGGCGGTGATCTCCCGGAGATCAGCGAGGTAACCGTCCTCTGGCAGGACAGGGCCGATGTTTCCCATGATGGGTTCCACTATGAACGCGGCAACATCCTCATTCCTGGCGAGCAGGGTTTCAAGTGCCTCAGGGTCGTTGTATGGGACCTGTCGGGTATGCGCCACAACGTCCGCCAGGACACCCGCGGAGTCGGGCACCCCCAGCGTCGTCGCCCCGGAACCGGCCTTCACCAGGACGGCATCGTGTGCTCCGTGGAACCCGCCCTCAACCTTTACGATATCCTGCTTTCCGGTGTATCCGCGAGCCAGGCGGATCGCGGCCATTGTCGCTTCCGATCCTGAAGAGACGAACCTGACCATATCGACTGCCGGATGGTCCTCAATGATCGTCCCGGCAAGGTCGATCTCAAGGGGTGTCGGGGTGCCGTAGAGCCACCCTTTCTCAATCTGGCGCTCGATCGCCCCCTTCACCTCGGGGTGAACGTGGCCGAGGATGAGCGGGCCGTAAGCGAGACAGCAGTCGATGAACTCCACACCATCGACGGTCGTAAGACGCGACCCCGCTGCGCGTTCCACATAGAACGGGTATGGTCTGATCGCCCTGACAGGGCTGCTGACGCCGCCGGGCATCAGTTGCTTTGCACGCTCAAAGAGGTCACTGCTCTTCATCAAGCCACCTTGCTGCATCTTCTGCATAGTAGGTGATGATCATGTCAGCCCCGGCACGTTTGATGGCGATGAGAGTCTCGAGGGCAACCGCCCGCTCGTCCAGCCATCCACGTTCCGCAGCGGCTTTGATCATCGCATACTCTCCGCTGACCTGGTAGGCAGCCACCGGCAACCCCAACTCCTTCACGGACGCCAGAATATCAAGGTAGATACCGGCCGGCTTGACCATCAGGATGTCAGCACCCTCTGCGCCGTCGAGCTCTGATTCCATCACCGCCTCGCGTGCATTTCCTGGGTTGATCTGGTATGTCGTCCTGTCACCGAACGCAAACCCGGAATCCGCCGCATCGCGGAATGGACCGTAAAGGGAGCTTGCAAACTTCGAGGAGTAGGACATGATCAGGGTGTCCGTATGTCCGGCGGCGTCGAGAGCCTGCCGGATCGCTCCGACCATGCCATCGAGCATGCAGGAGGGGGCAACGATATCCGCACCGCTCTCCGCGTGTGAGACGGCGATCCGCTCCATCAGTTCGAGTGAGGGGTCGTTTAAGAGGTCAGGGCCATCGGCGGTCTCACCGACAATCCCGCAGTGACCGTGGTCGGTGTACTCACAGGCACAGACGTCGGTTATGACCGCCATGCCTCTGAGATTGTTCTTGATCTCCCTGACAGCCCGCTGTATGACGCCGTCGCTCGCGTATGCCGCGGTTGCCTCACTGTCTTTCTCAACCGGGATGCCAAAGAGGATCACCGCACGGATACCGCCGTCCAGGAGACGACGACAGTGATCAACAACGCCATCCACGGGGTGGCGGAACTGCCCCGGCATCGAGGCGATCGGGATCGGTGCATCGATCGATTCGTCCACAAAGACCGGCGCAATCAGGTCAGTCTTTCGCAGTTCTGTCTCGCGGAGGAGTGGCTGGATGATCCGCCTCCGCCTCCGTCTCATTCTTCGTTCTGGAAACATGATTCTCCTCGCGTAATCGCCTTCATCAGGGTTTCTGCACCTTTTATATCGCCGCGCTCCGCGCTCGCCCGGATGGCCGTCGTCACGTCCGCCAGGAGTTTCTTGGTTAGCGCTCGCGTCAGGTCGTCGACGATCGCCTGCGTCCGTTCGTCCACCGCCCCGAGTCGGGCGAGCGCACGATCGCGTTCACGCCCACGGATCGACTCCGCCCAGGTGTAGAGGAGGGCCAGCGTCTCGTCGGCCGCCGTGCGGCGGAGTAGCCGTATGAAATGCTCAAGTTCTTCCTCGATTATCTGGCGTGCCCGGGCGGCCTCGTCCCTCCTGGAGGCCATGGCGGCCTCATTGACGCTCCGGAGGTCATCGATGGTAAAGAGGTGAACGCCCTCGATCTCGCGCACCCCCTCCTCGATGTCACGCGGCTGAGCGATATCAATGAGGATCAGATGGCGGGGCTGCCGATCGAGCGGCCAGAGACGTTCTTTCATCACCTCCCGGACACCCTCTGTCCGGATGACGGCATGGGGTGCAGCGGTGCATGAAATGACAACGTCAGAGAGCGCGATGTAGCGGTATAGATCCTTGAAGTTGACCGCCAGTCCCCCGATCTTCTCTGCGAGGATCACCGCCCGGTCATAGGTTCTGTTGGCGACGTAGATTGCAGTGAGACCTTTCGCGGCCAGGGCCTGCGCCACAAGCACCCCCATCTCTCCGCTCCCTACCACCAGGATGTGTCGATCCCGCAATGTTCCAAGAAGTTTCTCTGCGAGCGTCACCGCAGCAGAACCAACGGAGACTGTGCCGCGGTTGATCCCTGTCTGACGCCTGACCCTGACGCCTGCATGCACAGCCTTGTTGATACAGAGTTCGATTGCAGCACAGGATGTGCCTGCCTCCTGTGTGATTGCCAGCGCCTGCTTGAGCTGCCCGAGGATCTGATCCTCACCGACGATCAGGGAGTCGATTCCGGCAGCAAGTTCCAGGAGGTGGCGGGGCACGGCCTCGCCCTCGATGACCGTAAACCCGTCTCTACCCATCACGTGCAGGAACTCCTCAAGGCTACGTGCATCACCCTGCACCAGCACCTCAACGCGGTTGCAGGTCTGGAGCAGGAGCACACCATGGAAACGTTCCCGCGCTTCGCGGAGAAACGCCACCTCGTCCGGGAACCTGAACGCCTCGAGCGTGGCGATGTCTGCGGTGTGGTGGCTTATGCCGGCAAGCGCGAGGGGGGTCGTGAGCGGTTCAGACATTTCAGACATGGAGGTACCTCGAGATCGCCAGTTCGCGTGCACGGCCATAATCGGTGGCCAGTGCCTCCCAGATCTCGTCATCCAGCAGGATCTTCCAGAGGGTGCGGGAACGCTCTGCCTGCACCGGTTCAATCTCCCGGAGCGTCGAGCGTATCTCTTCCTGGAGGTCGATCATCCTATCCAGGTTCGCATACTCCGACTCAAGTCTCATCCGGAGGTAGCGGGATACAGCAGGACTCTTCCCGCGGGTACTGATCGCAAGCAGGTAGTTACGCCCGCGGACGAGAGAGGGGATTATGACGTCGCCCGGTTCCCCTGCGGCGTTGTTGAAGAGGATACCGGCCGCGGCGCAGAGTCTTCCGATACGGTTATTGAGGGCTGGATCGGGTGTTGCGGCTACCGCAAGAAATGCGCCATCAAGCAGTTCCCCGATCGCTTCATCCGGTAGAGAGGCGAGGTCGACCTCCTCTCGCCTGACCAAGAGAGCGTCAAGCCGCGGTGAGAAAGAACGACTGATCACCGTCACCTCCGCCTCATGCTCGAAGTACGCAGCCTTCCGGGCACCGACATCGCCTCCACCGAAGATAAGCACCCTCCTGCCCGTCAGATCAAGCATGAGAGGGATCATTCGTTCTATAGTGTGGTGAATAGACTACATTAAGGTGTTGAAAAGCCAGTTTCAACGGAAACTGATGGATCTGTGGGGTCGGATCAGGCGACCGCGACCCATCTGCCAGAGGGAGGTCTTACCGGTCACGGCTATGGGTATGCTATTGAAAAACCGGCCGAGAGAACGGATTCCCACAGACGGAAAAGCTCTTCCTCTATAAAGCCATGACACAATAAGCATGGTCGCCGTTGAGCCGTTTCTGGTCCTGGTTCTGGCACTTGCGCCGGGTCTATTCTGGGCGTGGTACTTCTACCGGAGGGACAGATTCAAGCCCGAACCGGCGGCCATGATTGTGAAAATCTTCATCCTTGGCCTCCTGGTTACGTTTCCCGTTGCCTTCGCCGAGGGATTCATCGGCCTCTTCGTCGCGTCACCCCTTCTCATGGGCGCCGTTGTAGCACCAATAGTTGAGGAGTACGGCAAGTTTGCGGTTGTGCATCGGTTTGCATACCCGAACACCGAGTTCGACGAGCCTATGGACGGCATCGTCTACGCCGCTGCCGCCGCACTGGGGCTGGCAACCATTGAGAACGTTCTCTACGTCTTCTCGGCTTACCTGACCTCCCCTTCTCTTGCCCTCAGCACAATCGTTGCCCGTGCGCTATTCTCAGTCCCCGGCCACGCGCTCTTTGCCGGAGTCTGGGGCTACGCTCTAGGTCAGGCCAGGTTTGCACCCGCCGAGAAGCGCCCCTCGATCATCCGTCGTGGATTAATTCTGGGGATGGCGCTGCACGGCACCTTCAATCTCCTGCTCATCTCCGCAGAGATCATCGCTTACGCCATGGCCGCATTTATCCTGATCCTGACACCGGGTCTCTGGATAATTGCAAACCGAAACATCAGGAAGGCTCTACTACAGGGAGACCGTTAGTAAGACGTTGCGCAGCCATCGCAGCGGGCAAATCTTCGATAGGCTTATTAGCCTTGAAAACTCACCCTTTAAGGCACACAGTGCGAAAGCACACGCGTGCGCCGATAGTGTAGTGGTTATCACTAGGCGTTGCCAACGCCTAAACCCGGGTTCGAGTCCCGGTCGGCGCATGAGAAGCCAATCCCAGATACCTTTTTCTGAACATTTCTCGTGACGATCTTCTTCTTGACTGAAAAGAGCCAGACAGACGAGGGACTCTCCAGTTATATTGCAGAATGAGGTGGGCGTCCCGGATCCGGGATCTCAAATACCATCTCCAAACCCGGTCTGGGGGAGGGAGGGTGACCCACCCCCGGTACAGGGGAAAGATCACGTGGAATCAATTATCTGCCGTATCTGGTGTCTCATGCAAAGGGATGCTTTGCGGTATCCTTCTGTGCGAGCACATCTTTCATCCTCGGTTCGCCCCTTATCGCCCGGCGTATTGCGGTCTTTGTCGCCTCGTAGTTCCAGTCATAGATCTTTTTCTTGTCCTTTGCGTCCCACTCTATGAAGACAGATGCTATGATCAACAGGTCATCAGCCTGCGCTTCCGGGATGATACCTTCAGCAACGCTGTCCACGACCGCCTTTGCGACGGCTGCCTGGGCAGGCCCGAAGATAAGGAGAGCCTGGGCCGCATTCCTTATGGTTACCTTGTTTACCATCAGCGTAGAGGGCTTTGCCGGAACGTTCGGAGTGAGGACCGCAAGGAGCGGGGTGTGCCCCTTTGCGGGCGATGCAAGCGCCGTGACAAACGCCTCTTCCACGCTGCTCCCCTTCTTGCCGATGACCAGATCGATATGAGCAACCTCCGGGCCTTCGCCAACAAGCGCCTCTCCGATCAATGCATGTTCAAAACCTACCATAGTTAACCATCTCCTGAATATGAACAGTCACGATCTGGATCGGTTAAAGTAAAAAAAAGTTGCGGAGGTGTAACATTACACAGAACTTTTTCAAAGCGTCGCAACCTGGAATGTTGGTCGTTCCTGCCGGGTTACCGTGGAGAACGTGATAAGTCTATCAAACCAGTTCCTTCAGGCGATGCGCTGGTTTGATGGGCGGATTCCGGGGGATCTGCTCCACACGGCCTTCCCGGCCTATCGCCACGCACTGCCCGACCCCGAAAGCCCCAGATGGGCATGGTGCCAAACATGGTATCATGCCCCAATACATTCTGTCGGCTGTGGTTGACCACATCCCATAGCATATCCTTATATTTCTCGCTGCAGCAAATTACTCTTAAATCACAGTTGTTGAGTAGAGTGCATCTCGCAACCTATACTGCTGTGCCTGGCTTTGGATATCGGGAGTGATGATCCTTGCCAGAAACCATACCGCATGATGGAGGGCTGTTGTGGATTCGATCAAGATTGCAATAGTGGGTGTTGGAAACTGTGCCAGTTCTCTGCTTCAGGGAATTGAATATTATCGAGAAAAGAGAGGGGAGGACGTAACCGGGCTGATGCACTGGGATCTCGGTGGTTACCGGCCTTACGAGATCGAAGTGGTCGCGGCATTCGATATTGATGCAAGGAAGGTTGGAAAGGATGTTGCAGAAGCAATCTTCGCTCTCCCGAACTGCACCACAGTCTTCTGTCCGGAGGTGCCGAAAACCGGTGTGACCGTCCGGATGGGACGGGTACTGGATGGTTTTCCGGAGCACATGCTGGACTACAAAGAGGAGTGCAGGTTCGTGCTCGCCGATGATGAGGAGGCGTCACGTGAGGATATAATCCGGGAACTGGAGGACTCGGGTGCAGAGATGCTGATCAACTACCTCCCGGTTGGCTCGGAGAAGGCCACAAGGTTCTACGCCGAGTGTGCGCTGGAGGCTGGTGTAGGCTTTATCAATAACATGCCAGTCTTTATCGCAAGCGATCCTGCATGGGCAAAGAGGTTTAAGGAGCACAGTCTTCCGATCATCGGTGACGACATCAAGAGTCAGATCGGCGCAACAATCACACACCGGGTTCTTGCCGATCTCTTCCGCCAGAGGGGTGTTGTGCTTGACCGAACATACCAGCTGAACACTGGTGGTAACACAGATTTTCTTAACATGCTCAATCGTGACCGCCTTGCCTCAAAAAGGAGATCAAAGACTGAGGCTGTGCAGTCAGTCCTCAAAGAACCCCTTGACGCTGACAACATCCACATCGGCCCGAGCGACTACGTCTGCTGGCAAAAGGACAACAAGGTCTGTTTCCTCAGGATGGAGGGGAGGATCTTCGGGGATGTCCCCATGTACCTCGATCTCCGCCTATCCGTTGAGGACTCTCCAAACTCAGGCGGGATAGTCATTGACGCCATCCGCTGCTGCAGGCTTGCCCTTGACAGGGGTATCGGCGGGCCGCTGATCTCACCCTCCGCCTACTTCATGAAGCACCCTCCGTTGCAGTTCAGGGACGACGACGCCTATCATATGACCGAGGAGTTTATCCAGGGGCTCCGGGACTCCTGAAGACCTGGAAATGGCACCAGATCCAGGTGCTTCGGCCACGAACCTTTTTCCCATAGGGGCTTCCTCCTCAAAGGTGCATACCTGAGCCCGGGAGATGCATAATGAGGCATAAATTGGAGGCTTCCTGACGTGGCGGGATATCCGGGGCCCTCGAACCAACGATTCTGAGATATAAACTCGCCAACTTTTTACTGAGAGTGTGCGCGGGGGGACACTCACTCGATCAGGACGAGCCCTACGGAGGTAATGTTGCCGTGCTCGATCTTGCCATACTCAAGGTTCCTGCATGGGACTATATGGATGTCCCATCCCGCCCTTCTGGCGGTGGAAAAGACGTCTATCCCGGCGGCCTCCATGCTCGGCCTGACGAGATCCATGTGCCGGCAGAACCTGCGGATGCTCTCGTCAACGACACCTTCCTGCTCCTCGGCGACACAGTGGAGGTGCTCGCAGTATATGCATGGGTATCCCCCGAACCCGAAGGCCTTCGGAAAATCATCGTAGAACGCTGTCTTCTCCAGGAGATGCACCGTTGAGTTCACCCAGAGGATAAGGTCCCGCAGAAACGGGTGAAAGTCAAGCGGTATCTCTTCTGGCTTGAGGTCAGGATGCCCCGGTATCCCCTCAAACCTGAGGAGCAGCCCGGTGCTGTAATCGCTGATCATCTGCCGCGTCTCGTCTGGTGCTGGAGCATAGGGCGGACAGGACATATGCTTCCCATAGCCCTTGCAACCGTAGCGGCACTTGAACCGCACCCACTCTGCGACCACGATCTCATGGGCCTCTATCCATCGTGGCTCCGCCCCCCGCTCTCGCGCCAGAGAGGAAAGTTTCCTGATCTCTTCTTCCAGTTCGGCCCGCACGTCCACTCGCCTCGATGATGTGTATCATCCATATCCCTGTACTTATAGGTTACGGAAGAGCACCGGGGGCTCCGTGAAAGAACTCATGTAAATGGAAGAAAAAGGGAAAACCTAACTCACCTTACAAGAAAACCGGACGATGCAGGCATGATCGAGATCGGAGTTCACTGATCGCCGTGACCCGCTGGTTCCAGGCCTCTGCAGACATCCTTTCCTGGATCGAGCAGAACGTCGTGCGGGAGACCGATGAGCGAGATCGCCGCTAGTGCCCCGATAACACCACGCCCACCGTGGAGATGCACCCCGAAATGTCTGGCGGTGGCCTCGGCCATCTCCAGATCGATCACCGACTCTCTTGCCCCCTTGCCATAAGCCCTGAGATCACGAGGTACCCGAAACCCCTCTCGAAGAGCGATTCCCCACTCGTGGGACGCCGCCTCCCCTGCGACAAATCGCACCGCGGCCTCCTCTATCCGTGGGATCATCCGGGGTTCCACTGCAAGTTCGATGCAACTACAGGAATTTCCGGCTGTCCTGGGTTCGAGGCGGGGGTTAAGCATCGCGACACGGTGACCGATCGGCATGACGCCATCAAGTTTCGCAAGGTTTTGCAGGAGGGCAAGAGCCAGGGCAAAGGTTGCGCCCTCGGTGGCGGTATCGGTGTCATCTATCCCGATAGCGACGTAAGCAAGCGCCCGGGTTACCACCTCCCCCTCGACCAGAGGGCCCTCGCGGTAAACGGTGACTCCGCATACGCCCTCTGCAAAGGACATCATATCGGTGAGGGAGTAAGCCGGGCCGCCGATACATCTGATCTGCTGGCGGATACAGTCATCTTCGTGAAAGACACCGACTATCCCTACTGCCGGCGCAGGGTCCAGCCCGACAGCGACCTCCTGCCGTCCGAGGTGTGCCCGCTCACGGAGCAGCGTCCCGTCTCGCCAGACAGTCTGGAGAGCACCGCCGGCGCGGGTGTGATGGAACTCGCAGAACGCAGCGCACCCCCCGCTCATGCACTCATGGTAGATCTCGACCTCTTCACCATCAATTGTGGTGAATACCCTGCGGCAGGCAGTCTCTGGCATCACGCTACTGGCCACATACCGCGCAGCGTGCCGACCCCGCTGCTCTTCCAGCAGAGAGACGCACCCCTCCTCGATGAGACGATTAACCCAGTCCTGGATTGTGCTTCGGGGGATGCCGGTTACCTCAGCGATACCGGCGACCGTGAAGTAACCGGTATCGAGCGTTGCCTGGCGCATCAACCGCAATAGTTGCTTTCTCCGCTCAAGAACTCTGGACATATCTGTCACGGATGTAGAGTATATCGCCGATCACAGCACTGGCGGTCTCGGTGGAGCCTGCGCCCTTACCGATGAACGTAAGGTCTCCGGCGAGATCTGTCTCCACTGTAACGGCGTTGAGTGTCCCCTCGACAACGAGGGGGTGGGTCTTCGTAAGTATACGCGGCGATACACGAAGCACGCCGGCCTTCGGGATGATCTCACCTATCAGCCGGATCGTACATTCCTGCTCTTCAGCCAGCTGCAGGGCCTCGGGCGTCAGAAGAGCGATCCCTGTCCTCTCCACTCTATCAAGCGTGGTCTGCATATGCAGAACGGTGTTTGCCAGGATTACCAGTTTGATCGCCGCGTCGATACCTTCAACATCGTATGTGGGGTCTGCCTCGGCATACCCGAGTTCACGGGCTTCAGCTAAAGCCTGCGCGTAGGTGAGGCCTTCTGCAGCCATCCGGGTGAGGATGTAGTTGCAGGTGCCGTTAAAGACGCCATAGAGTCGGGAGATGGTGTTCCCGGCAAGCCCTTCCTGCATGGCATGGATGAGCGGAATAGCACCACAGACCGTTGCCTCGTATCTGAGGGTAACACCATTCTCCTCAGCAATCGCAAGCAGTTCCGGATATGCAAGTGCGATTGGACCCTTATTTGATGTAACAACGTGTTTCTTCCGCCGCAAAGCCGTTTGGATATGATGGAGTGCAGGCCCGCCGTTCTCCACGTTTGTAGGGGTCACCTCCACCATGACATCGTAGTCCGCCCGGGTCACCACATCGGTCGGCCGAATATCCGTACTGCCACAGGGAGCACCCTCCTCCTTTCTGGCAAGTGCTGCTTCAAGGTCGACCCCGACAGGATCGATTATTCCGCTTCGTGAGTCAGCAAGGCCGGTGACAAGGATGTCAAGATTTTTTGCAAGGATCGCACGGGCTATGCCGCGACCGACGGACCCGAAGCCGAGGATGGCTATCCGTATCATATGCCCTCCAGAGGCTCGATTATGAGAATGTCCTTCTGCTCTGCTACCTTGCGCAGGATCCGGATCGCCCTCTCCATCTCTGCCCGGGTTGTTGAACGAATGGTGATGCGCGCAGACGATGGCGAATCAATCGCCGGCATGATAAGCGAGAGTTCCGTAACCTCGGCCGAGCCGGTTGTGTCGATCCGATCGACTGTATCGGATATGTCCGTGTGCATCAGGTGCCCGATCATGATCAGCGTAGACTCATAGAGGAGACGTTCCTCCCCTATACGCACGACTTTGACACCCTGCTGCCTGAGCAGGGCAAGAAGCTTCTCGAGACGCCCCTCTGGAAGTTCCAGCACGATCTGTACATCCAGCACCTCTGTAGCCGCATGGGGCTCTCTCTGGTGAATTACTGCGATGATGTTTCCGCCGACTGCTGAGATCGGCTGGAGGGCTGCGACCAGCTGGCCAGGCTGGTCCTTCATCTCGAGCTTCATGGATATCCGCAAAAAACCACCTGCTGACTTGTTGATCTGCCGTGGAGATAAGCCTTCTACCAGGCAGCAGCCTTCGCGTGGGTGCGGGGAAAAACCGAATCAAAGCGAGTCAAGACTTATTCCGCTGAACTCATCAGCCACCCTGTTGACGTCTCTGACGCCGAACGCGGTCTGGACTGTGGTGATTTCAAGGTCGCGCGCCACATCACACATATAATCAATAATGTCAACAGAAAGTTCGCGTTTCTGTCTGGACTTGCGAAGTTGATCCACCAAAAAAGTCATCTTCTCCGGGGGTTCCATCCGAAGTTTGGCAAGGCTAATCACGCACATGTAGATCCGGGTCAGGTTCCTGTCCGTCCCGGTAATGGTGTCAAAGAAGTTCCGGAGAACCTGAGCCTGGTAGACCTCGCCACCCATGACAATCGTTTATCCTCAATTTTACATAAATGCCTATCGGTTTGTTCGCGTGCTACAAACAGGGGCAATCAAATCGGCGATCAAGATGTCATCTCACCACCTTTTCCCTGTATTATGCGTGGGCCAAATCAAATCACCCCGGGTGAAAATCCCTTACTGGCTACCCTCGCCGCCCGGCGCTCACGCGGCCTCCTCACGCCCCCTCAAGGGGCGGGCAGTACGTGGCGATTGGCCAGGAAAGTCGTGTATTTGGCGGAATAAAACGATCCGGAGGTTCTTTACTCCAGGGAACTGTATCTATTGAGAGTCGCCCCGGCGGGGTGAGGGAGGGATCTTCCTCCGCCCCTCCCTTGCATGTCATCGAGATGGTTTCTCCTTCCAGATCTCCCAAAACCCGGGATTTGGGTGTTCTGCGCCGGTGCGGATCCCCAGTAACCCGCCCATTCACCTGCGGACACTCACGATCTTAATGATATCACCGTTCTTTAGTTCATGGGTATCCTTGACCCGCATCCCGGTCCTTGCGTCGATGGCGTAGAGGAACCCCTCGCCGATATCCGAGTGAACCTGATAGGCAAGGTCACGAGGAGTGGACCCTCGCTTCATCAGAAACGCATCTGGAAGCACCCTGCCCTTGCTGTCGGTAAGTTTATGCTCATCCTCGACCGGGAATACCACGATCCTGTCCAGAAGTTTGAAGACCGCCGTATCCAGCGCCATCTGAACGCCGGTCCCATCAAACTTCTCCATGAATGCGGCTATCTTCTGTAGGGCGGCACGCTGAGCAGCGCTGAGGTTTACCCCTGGAAAAATCTCAAAACTCCGATCACCAGGGAGATAACGGATAAACTTCCCCTCTGCGGCCATTCTGAGTGCAAGTTCACCGGCCGCACTTGCAAAGATGATATCACGCCCTGCCAGTCGGTCAAGGCACTTTTTCGGCGCCTGATCGGCCTTGTTCCCGACTATCAGCATTGGTTTGCTGATTCTCATCAACTCACGGCAGAACTCCACCATCTCTTCCTCTCCCGCCGTTCGCAGGTCCACCCCGACCGCTGTGGTGGCATCGCGAACATGTTCGTAGGTTATACCCAGACCTGCAAACACCTCCGCAATCGCCGCCGCCAGTGAAAATTCCCGTGCCTGGGCCTGACGCTGGAGTTTCGCCCAGTTTCGCGATAGGATACCATACATCCACATTGAGATCTCATACTGCAGGAACTCGATGTCCTTCAGAGGGTCACGCGACCCGATCTCAACCGGGTTTCCTTCGGCGTCCGTCGCACCGCTTGCATCCACGACGTGTAGAATCGCATCCGCCTGCCTGAGATTGTCCAGGAACTGGTTTCCAAGCCCTCTCCCCTGGTGAGCATCGGGGACAAGACCTGCCACATCGATCAGTCCGACAGGGACAAATCGGACACCATCCACACAGTTCTCACACGGGACATGCATCTCCTTGCAGGGGCAGGCAGTCCTTACATACGCGACGCCATGATTGGCATCGATGGTTGTGAACGGGTAACTGGCAATCTCAGCCTGAGCCAGAGTTGCTGCCTTAAAAAACGTTGATTTCCCGCAGTTCGGTTTTCCTGCAATGGCCAGTGTGATCATGAGAGTATCTCCTGTTAGCGTTGAGAGTAGTGTTGGGGCATCCACCATTTATCATCTTCTTTCCCGCCAGCCTTACGGGAGATTCAATTAGGAGAAATGACAACATGAGTGCATGGGCTTTGTAACGCGGAATACATACTACTTTGACTCACCGGGCGCGGAGAACACACACGATGCAGCCCATTTTGCCGTCGAGCGGGCACAGGAACTCGGGATCAGGAAGATTGTTGTCGCGAGCACCACCGGCCGCACAGCACTCCTCTTCCAGGAGGTCATGGCTGGAACGGGTCTTGAACTCATCGTTGTCACACACGTTGTTGGTTTCTCAAAACCCGGTGAGTGGGAGTTCTCACCCGAGGCCGCTGCGACCCTCCATGAGGGCAGCGCAAAGATCGTCACAGGGACACATGCATTATCCGGGCTTGAGCGGGCCATATCACGCTCACAGCGACTTGGAGGCGCCTCCCGAACCGAGGCGATCGCCGAGGCGCTGCGGCGCATTGTCGCGGTCGGCCTGAAGGTAGCGGTGGAGTGCGTTCTCATCGCTGCTGACCAGGGTGTGATAGGCATTGATGAGGAGGTGATCGCGGCAGGGGGCACCGCAAGCGGTGCCGATACTGTCTGCGTCATTCGCCCCGCGCACACCGCATCTTTCTTCGACCTGCAGGTGCGCGAGATCGTTGCCATGCCACGGAACCGGTGAGCATGACGCTCAAATCGGTCACCGATGCCGCCGCTCTGCTCTGGCGGCACCCCATCCTCTGGTCAGTGGGCCTTGTCATGGGTCTTCTCACCCTTCTCGATCTCATCGTCCCACTCGAGGTGGGGGCGTTCTACACGCAGCCATTACTGCTCCTGCAGGTACTCGTGATGCCGTTTCTTGCGGGCGGGATTTACGGTATGATCCGGGAGAGGGATTTCTCAGGCGCGGGATTTGTGCGATCAGGGAAGGACTGCTACTTCCGGATACTGCTGCCATCGTTTGTCATCTTCTTCGCCGTCGTGCTGACGGTCATCCTGCTAGCGATCCCGCTCGCGCTTATCGGTGGAGTCATCGCGGTTAACATGGCCGCGCTCCTTCTCGGTGTTGTCTTATCGATCGCTTTCTTCACATTCTTCTACGACACCGCAGCGGCCTTCGAGAGGACAAAAACCTTTGAGTCGATCCGGAGGAGTGTTGAGTTCGTCATGAACAACCTCTGGAGCGTGCTGGTCTTCTACCTGATAAATATTGTAGTTCTTGTTCTACTCGGGTTTGTGGCGCTTTTTACCTGGTCAGCTCTTCTTGTGAATAAACTCGAACCCCTTCTAACTATGAGCCCTGCAGAACTCCAGATGCTGATGCCAGAGGACGTCCTGGCCCTCATCGGAACAGAGGGGATCTGGATCACTGCAATCATCTATGCGATCGTTGTCGCGCTCTTCTCGGCGTTCCACTACACCTACAAGGCGAGTTTCTTCAACAGCCTGGTTGCCGGTGTAATACAATTGCAGGGAGAGTATGATGAAAAAGGACGGTGGTATAAGTACTGATATCCTCGACCCATCACCAACCACTTCTTTCCCCTCAGTCGGGTCGTGGATCGTGCCCTGCCGAAAACCGTCAAATTGCATCATCAAATGGATCCGATAGGGTTAACACTTGTGGCGGGCAACTCCAGTGATGGTCGAATTCCGGGTGTCTACCACCGCGCCCCACCACAATCCGGGTAGCTGCGGTGACACCTGGAGACCCCACTGGCGGTTCAATCAAACCCCTGCGTAACATACATGTCCCCCTGTCCCATAGGGGTCGGGATATTCTAATGTATGATTCGCTTAAATCTAATTCCGGAGTTAGTATGACAGATCACCCGGTTAAGGAGATGATGCGGTTGATGGCGACCAGGATCATAACCATCGCAGACGGTATGTCTGATGAAGAGATCGATGCGTTTATCTCCGAGATCCTGAACGCAAACCGTGTCTATACCATGGGCGCCGGCCGTTCAGGGCTCGTGGCAAAAGCTTTTGCCATGCGTCTGATGCACCTCGGGTTCACGGCGTATGTCGTCGGGGAGACTGTAACACCGGCCATGCAGCCAGGAGATGTCCTCATAGTCTTCTCCGGGTCAGGCGCTACCAAGACGGTTGCAGATATCGCTGAAACTGCAAGGTGGATCGGCGGAAGGCTCTGCCTTATCACCTCAAAGAAAGGCTCAAGGATCGCCAAAATAGCTGATTGCGTCGTAATCATCGAGAGCCAGCGCGACAAGGTTGCAGACGAGTCTGCAGAGTTCGAGATCCGGCAGATGATGGGGGAGCTCAAATCTTTTGCGCCGCTTGGCACCATCTTCGAGACGACCGCCATGGTCTTTGCAGACGCTATTATCTCCAGATTGATGGAGATCACCAGCTGCCGACCGGAGGATCTCCAATGCCGGCACGCCAACATTGAGTGAGGTAAGTATATGAAAGAACATAGATATGCCGACCGTGTAGTTGGGGTGGAGATGTCCGGCATCCGCAAGCTCTTTGATGCCGGTGGGCCGGACACGATAAACCTGGGTATCGGGCAACCGGACTTTGATACGCCCGACCACATTAAGATGGCAGCAATCGCCGCCATAAGAGAGGGTAGAACGGGTTACACGCCAAACGCAGGGATTCCGGAACTCCGGGAGGCGATCTGCGGAAAGCTTGCACGCGAGAACAAGCTCACATACCTGCCGGAGCAGATCCTGGTCACGGCAGGAGGGAGTGAGGCGCTCCATCTGGTCATGGAGGCACTCGTAAATCCAGGGGATCGGGTACTGGTCCCTGACCCGGGTTTCCTCTCCTATCCTGCCCTTGCAGTCATCGCTGGCGGGCGCCCCGTGAGTGTTGCACTTGATTCTACTCTTCATATCGACGTCGAACAGGCGAAGGAACAGATGGACGGGGCACGACTTCTTGTCCTGAACTCGCCGTCAAACCCGACAGGCACCGTCGAGAGCGAGGAGTCTATCCGCGCTCTCGTGGAGTACGCAAACGACCGTGGGGTTACAGTTGTCTCGGATGAAGTCTATGAGCACTTTATCTATGAGAAGAAGCACGTCAGTGCAGCCCGTTTTGGCGACGATGTCATCACCGTCAACGCCGCAAGCAAGACCTACGCCATGACCGGGTGGAGGGTCGGCTACCTGGCAGTACCCTCGGAAGACTACATCCCGCAGTTGCTCAAGGTGCACCAGTATGCCCAGGCGTGCGCGACCTCAATATCGCA
The DNA here is from genome assembly GCF_030019085.1 of Methanoculleus sp. Taxonomy (GTDB): domain Archaea; phylum Halobacteriota; class Methanomicrobia; order Methanomicrobiales; family Methanoculleaceae; genus Methanoculleus. Next base: position 1,540 of record NZ_JASEFJ010000003.1, on the reverse strand, counting down.
GTATGCTGCGCTCGCCGCATACACCGGTGACCAGACGCCGGTGGCACGGATGCGGGAGGAATATCGTGCGCGGCGTGACCTCCTTTACGAGGGTCTCACCGGGCTTGGGTTCGATTTCCCGCGACCAGAGGGTGCGTTCTACATGTTTGTTCCAATGGGGCAGAACCTGATCCAGAAGGCCATTGCAAACGGTATCATCATCGTGCCGGGCGATGCCTTTGGCTCCAGGGCGCCTGATTACGCGCGTATCAGTTACGCGACCTCGAGACAGAATTTATCAAGGGCGATCGCACGCCTCGGGGAGTTGATGAGGTGAGCAAATAATGGTAAAAGAGTTACTGCGGAAGTTGTCCGACGCCCACGGGGCCTCAGGCAGCGAGGGTAGCATAAGGGATATCATAAAGGCTGAGGTTGCCGGATCGGTCGACGAGTTCCTACAGGACACTATGGGCAACCTGATTGCTGTGAAGCGCGGCGATGACTTCTCGATCATGCTTGCCGCCCACATGGACGAGATAGGGCTGATGGTCCAGTATATCGATGAGAAGGGTTTCATGAGGGTCGTTCCCATCGGAGGTTGGTTTGGGCCGGTGCTCTACACACAGCGGGTGATTCTGCACGGCAAAAACGGCCCGGTCATGGGCGTTCTCGGCGCGAAACCGCCACACATGATGAAGGAGGAAGAGCGCAAAAAGGAGATCAAGATCGAGGATATGTTTGTCGATGTGGGTGCTGCAAGTGAGGATGAGGTAAAGAACCTCGGGATCGAGATCGGCACACCCATAACCATAGACCGTGAGTTCGCAGAACTTGCAGGCAACCGTGTTACCGGCAAAGCGCTAGACAACCGGGTTGGCGTCGCTATGCTCATCCGGACGTTGCAACAGATGGCGTCGCCACACACCATCTACGCCGTCTTCACCGTCCAAGAGGAGGTGGGGCTTAAGGGGGCGAAAGTGAGCGCATACTCACTGAATCCTGATTGTGCCATCGCAACCGATGTCACCATCCCCGGAGATCACCCGGGCATCGAGAAGAAGGACGCAAGCGTCGAGATGGGCAAGGGGCCTGTCGTGAGCATCGTCAACGCGAGCGGGCGCGGACTCATATCCAACCCCGCGATGGTCGCCTGGCTCAGAGAGACAGCGGAGAGGAAGAACATTCCATGCCAGGTTGAGGTCGGAACAGGCGGCAACACTGATGCAACGATCATACATCTTGAGCGCGGGGGTATCCCGAGCGTTCCGCTCTCTATTGCCGCGCGCTACATCCACTCGCCGGTCGAGGTTGTTGATATAGGTGATATCGAGTCAGGTGTTCAGCTCCTGGTAGAAGCGCTGAAGACCAAACCTGCGCTCTGATATCCTTTTTACGCGGGTGACCCCCCGGCATGAGGGTCTCCTGCGGTGTATTTTACGGTTTGAAAGGGAAGGACAATTCCCCATAGACTGTCAGAATATTGATTTTAGCCCACTTCAAACCCACCTGGATCTTCAGCCTTATTTTGCCGTTAGATCCGCACTTCAAGGCTCAAAGATCG
>NZ_JASEFJ010000039.1 GCF_030019085.1 Methanoculleus sp. | reverse complement strand
CCGTCAGGGCTACAGGCATACCGGATGAAAATCGGGGGTCATTTTCATACGAAAAAGTGGGTTTTTAGATCTGCTTGAAGCAGAGGTACCAATCCTTGCACTCGTAACCTTCCTTCAACCGTTTCTCGATCTCTGCTGGAGTCCGTGGAGCAGGGACGACAACCTTATCCCCGGGCTGCCAGTTCGCAGGCGTTGCGACGCCATGCGCATCGGTGGTCTGGAGGGCCTTTATGAGCCTGAGGATCTCTGGCATGGACCGGCCGTTGGACGCGGGGTAGTAGATCATGGCACGCAGGATTCCTTTGTCGTCGATGAAGAAGACCGCCCTGATGGTCGCGGTAGTGCCCTCTTTGCCATGGATCATCCCGTAACGCCTGGCGACCTTCATGTCCAGGTCGGCGATGACCGGGAACGGGATCTCGACCCCCATCTTCTCCTTGATGCTCCGAACCCACGCAAGGTGTGAGTGGACGCTGTCAATGGAGAGACCGATGAGCTGGACGTTCAACCTCGCGAGTTCGTCGGCGATAGCTGCGAACGCCATGAACTCGGTGGTGCAGACCGGCGTAAAGTCGGCAGGGTGAGAGAAGAGGATGACCCATTTTCCCCTGAAATCAGAGAGTTTCAGGGGGCCGTGGGTTGTCAGTGCCTCAAACTCAGGTGCCGGTTCGCCGATCACAGGCATCCTGTGCTGTTCTTCTGGTTCCATAACTTACTTTCTCTGGCGTTTACCAAAATACTCCTCGAGGGCGGTCTTACCATGGACGTAGGCTGGCATCCCTGCAAGCAGGAACGCAACCCGCAGTCCCTCCTCGATCTCCTCCTTCGATACACCAAGGTTTGCCGCCCCGGCCATCTGCGCCCTTACGGCGTGCCCGTCCCGGAGCGCCGCTGCAATCGCGATCGCGATGATCTTCTTCGTCTGCTTTGAGAGGGCGCCGTCGTCCCAGATCACCTGGTCAAGCCCCATAACCTTTGCATAGAGGTCGGGATCGGTCTCCTTGAGTTCCCTGAAGATCTCTGGAACCTTTCCTATCTTCTCCTCGAGTTTCTTCTCATCCATATCGATCACTCCTCAAGCACCATAGGTTCACCGCAGCAGACCAGTTCGCCACCGCCGACTTCCAGCACCTGGACGACGTTTCCGCAGATCTCACAGCGGTAAATCTGGCCTTCCGCCGATACGTTCACCATTCATACCACCTTCAGGACTTACCTGATTTCTTCCTCTCTGGAGGATTCATGACGTCCTCAGGCGACTTGATATCTGGCCTGATGTGGGTCATAGGGAGGCAGTTGTACATCTCACATGCACAGGAGGGGCACCTGACGAGATCCTGGTCTGTGCTGTCGATCTTGATCTCACGCCCGCAGTCGATGCAGATGTACCTGCCGGGGCCCGGCTTCTCTCCCGCTTTTGCTATTTTCGTCTCTGGCTCAGCCATTGATGTTCACCAAAGCGATAATTGCCGCGCAAGGTATTTAGCAGTTCCGCCAACCATACGGTATCCGCATCCTATTAATAGGCGCACGCGTAATCCTCCAATCATGCCAGAGAGGGTAGTCGCGCTGCTGGGAAGCCCGCTCCTCGACGGGAACACCGCTTATCTCCTCGGTGAGGCCATCAGAGGCGCAGAGGAGGCCGGTTGTGAGGTCGAGAAGATCGAGGTCGCTCACCTGGATATCATGCCCTGCATGGAGTTTTTCCAGTGCATGGGGAGTGAAAACTGCCTGATCGACGACGGGATGGAGAGATACTTCAGGATGTTTCGGGAGATGGACGGACTGATCATAGCCACCCCCGTTATGACGATGGGCATCCCGGGGAGACTCAAGTCGTTCATGGACAGGTTCCAGGTCTTCTACATGGCAAAGTACCACCGGGGCCGGTCTTTTATATCACCAGAACGGCGGAAAAAACGCAGGATGCTCTTCATCTCGATCGCCGGGATGAACCTGCCATCCGTCTTTGAGGGTGCAAAAGCAACCGCACGGGCGTTCGGGGAGATCATCGACTGTCCCTACTGGAACGAGGTGCTCCAGAACGACATGGACACGATCCAGGACATACGGACGCGGCCCGAGGTTGTTGAGGCGGCCTACCGGAAGGGCCTTGAACTCGGCCGGCTGCTTGTGGGGTCCGAAGGCTCTATGTGAACGACCACCTCGGCGAGCCCCGGCACCGCATCCTTGAGCCGACGCTCAACCTCGGCCGAGATCTCGTGCGCCCGTAAGACGGGGATGACAGGGTCTACGGTTATGTGGATGTCGGCAAGGATCTCATCGGGTTTGCCACGGCACCGGAATTCGTGGTAGCCGGTGACCCCTGGTGTCTCCATCACAACAGTCCGGATCAGTTCGGGGTCGCAGGGTATGTTCATCGTGTCGGTGAGAACCTCTGCTGCCTCGTAGAGGACCCTGAACCCCATCCTGGCGATCAGGAGACCGATACCGAGAGCGATGATAGGGTCAGCCTGCGGGTAGCCGAGACCGACCACCAGGAAACCACCAAGAACCGACAGAGAGACGAAGACGTCGCTCCGGGTGTGTTGCGAGTCGGCGATAAGGATCTGGCTCCTGTAATCCTGGCCCTTTCTCTTCTCGTAGGTGGAGACACAGATATTGACGACGAGAGTCCCGAGCATGACAAAGACGGTGACCGCCGTTATATCGGGGGGGACGGGTTCGACGAGTCTCAGGACACCCTCGTAGATGATACCGGCGGCGGTCAGGAGGAGCATGCCGCCGATCACCTGGGTGCCAAGCGTCTCGATCTTGCCGTGGCCATAGGGGTGCCCTCTGTCCGGGGGTTTCCCGGCAAAGTGGAGTGCGGTGATCCCGACCACGTTTGAGAAGGAGTCAAACCCAGAGTGAACGGCATCCGCCACCATACTCGCCGAGCCGGCGATCAGGCCAAATATGGCTTTTGCAAGCGCAACTGCGAGATTCAGGACAAGGACGATGATTAATACCCGCCGTACCTGGATCTGGGCATCCGCTCTTTCGCCTCCTGGCTCCTGCCGGGTCAAACCATCCTCCATACACCACGATAAGTATCCTGGGAGGTATAGGGTTTCCGAAAAGAACGCATGAGCCAACCGAAGCTACAGACAAACAGACCAGGAGATCAAACGTCATTTCTCGTTGAACGATGATGAAAGATTTAATACGGGCGTCCCGAAAAGAGTTCATCATGCCAACAGAAGAAAACGCTCAGAAAGCGTTCGCAGGCGAGTCTCAGGCTAACAGGAAATACTCGGCCTTCGCAGAGAAGGCAGGTGCCGAGGGCTACTCGACGGTGGCGAAGTTGTTCAGGGCGGCAAGCGAGGCCGAGGCCATCCATGCAAAGCGGATCCTCTTCCTCCTGGACGCCGTCGGGACCACAGAGGAGAACCTTAAGGCCGCGATGGAGGGCGAGAACTACGAGTTCACGGAGATGTACCCCGCCTTTGTAGCCGAAGCAAAGAAGGAACACAAAAACGAGGCTTCGATCGTTTTCACCCACGCTATGCGCGCAGAAGAGGTTCACGCAAACATCTACCTCCAGGCGCTCGAGGCCGTCCGGGACGGAAAAGACCTCGGTGCGGAGAAGGTCTTCCTCTGCCCAGTCTGCGGTAACATCGAACTCGGCACGGCACCGGAGAAGTGCCCGATCTGTGGCGTCCCACAACGGATGTTCCGCGAGATCCAGTAAACAACTTTCTTCTTTTTATCAGATCCTGCTGCCCTCCCCGCAAGTTAAATACTCTTTCAGTGTTACTTCTTCACCATGGCAGGCGTGAAGGTCTACACGACTGAGAGCTGTCCTTACTGCCGGATGGTTCAGGCGTTCCTCCGGAAGTATGGCATCGATTATGAGGTCGTAGATGTGGGGAAGGACCGCGAGGCAGCGCGGGAGATGATCCGGATCTCAGGGCAGCGCGGGGTGCCGGTCACGGTCGTCGGCGATGAGGTGATCATAGGGTTCGATGCAAAGAGGCTCCGCGAGGTCTTCAGGACGGCGGCGATCGACCGGGTCTACGATACGCTCATCGTGGGTGCAGGCCCCGCCGGACTGACGGCCGCTGTCTACTCTGCCAGAAAACTCCTCAAGACGGCCGTTGTCTCAGAGGATATCGGCGGGCAGGCCGCCTGGAGCTGGATGGTCGAGAACTATATGGGGTTTACGGCAATCACAGGCGAGGAACTCGTCCGTAAGTTCGAGGAGCAGGTCAGGGAGTTTGATGTCAGCCTTGAACTTGACAGCGTCCAGAGTATCGCAAGAGAGAGCGATCTCTTTCTGGTCAGGACAACCTCCGGGAACGTCTTCCGCTCCAGGACGGTCATCCTGGCCCCTGGAAAAGAGCCAATGACACTCGGCCTCCCGGGGGAGACAAGACTGATGGGGCGCGGGATCTCGATCTGCGCCACCTGTGACGCACCGCTCTTCCGCGGCAGACCCGTTGCCGTCGTCGGCGGTGGGAACACAGCTGTCCAGACCGCTATCGAGATGGCGAAGATCGCAAGTTCCGTGGCGATGATCGTCAGGAGCGACCTCCGATGCGACGAGGTCTACGTCAACCGCGCAAAGGAGCTCGGTGTGCAGATCTACCTTCACCACGAGGTGACCGCACTCCACGGTCAGGACGTCCTGACGGGGATCACGATCCGCGACAGAGAGACCGGGAATGAGACCGAACTCAACGTCGCAGGACTGTTCCTGGCCATAGGGCTCATGCCAAAGACAGGGTTCCTTGGCGACCTGGTGGCGTTGAACGATAAGGGCGAGATCCTGATAGACGTGAATACTCACACAAGCGTTCCCGGGATCTTTGCCGCCGGGGACGCGACCTGCGTCCGGGCCAAGCAGATCATCGTCGCCGCCGGCGAGGGGGCAAAGGCGGCGATCGAGGCACATGACCATATACTGCAGCAGGGACTCTCCGGCGACGACCCCTCCGGGGTTCGGTAATGAATTGCACCATCAAAAGAGGAGGAAGGAATAGATGACACTTGAAGAGACACTCCGTATCCGGGGAGAACGTGACATTCCCGCTATCCTTGGGGCCTTTAAGGAGGCCCGTATGCCGGCACAGGTCAGAGGGGTGGCCACCGTCCTGGAGGAGAGGATTGTTGTAATGGGGACTATCGGGAGTATAAAATCGCTGTAACAGGTCAGGTATACCTGTAAGCCGCCGTTGGCATGAAAGGTTCTCTCTCG
>NZ_JASEFJ010000038.1 GCF_030019085.1 Methanoculleus sp. | reverse complement strand
CTGCGGAGAGGAGCATCGCGATGTAGGCGTCGCCCCACTTCTTCAGGAGTTCGATCCCCTGCTCAAACGAGTTCCGGTAGATGCTCCGGATGGTCGAGAGTTCCGTGGCGATGAAATCCGCGTCGGGAACACCGGAATCGATGGCGTTTGAGTATCGGTTGAGCATACTCTTGAGCGTGGCGTTCCTGCACCGCTCGGCGATGGCCCGGAGTCCCCCGGCGTAACTCTGGCCCCAGCCGGCAACCTGTCGCTGGACCTTTGCGATATAGCGTGAGGGGGCATACTCCGACCGCTCGGAGGTGTACTGGAAGATCTCGGGCCTGGTCACGGCCGAGGTGGTGATCGCGGCCATGTAGGTGTACATGAGGAGCAGGTCCTGCTCCATCTTCTTGTTCTCGAGGATGGATGACCGGAGTTCTTTCAGGGATTCGATCTGCTCCTCAAACGGGATCTTCCCCTGGTTTGCCGTCCGCAACCGCTCGGTCACGCTCTCGAACAAACGTTACACCTCGATGGTGAGCAACCCCTGTCTCTTGATCTTTGTGATCATGTGGAACAGGTCCCAGAACTGGGTGTAGCCGGCTTTGTGGAGTCGTTCCAGGATCCTGGCACGTTTATCGATCTCATCGTAGATCTCGGCCCGCCGGTTCTCGGGGATCCCGAGCATGGTTGCGATCTTGTTCTCAAGGAGGTAACTGCTCCCTCTCCCTGTGAAAGTGAAGGTATCGGTTGCTGGGTCCCAGACAAACGTGGCCATGAAGGAGAACCCCTGGGTCTCTGGGTCGTAGCCGACGAGCTCGTTTATGCTTAGCATCCGCCGGACGGTTCCGCCACCCGGGAGTTTGACGGCGCTCTGGATGATTACAATGTTCAGGTTATCGACAAAGGTCTTCGGGATGCTGATGGGGTCACCGCAGAGACGCTGGATCAGTTTCTCGATCGAAGCGGCGTGGAACGTGCTCATCACCGCATGCCCGGTCTGCATCGCGGAGAACGCAACAGACCCCTCAACCCCACGGATCTCACCGACCAGGATCTGGTTCGGGCGCTGACGAAGGGCAGACTTCAGGAGGTCGAACATCGTGACATCTGAGCCTTCACCCTCCCCCTTACCCTTGGCCTTTGCGACCTCTCGCGTCCAGTTCCGGTGGGGGACGGTAAGTTCAGGGGTATCCTCGATGGTGACGATCTTGCTCTCGGGTGGGAGGAAGGTCGTGAGGGCGTTCAGGGTCGTTGTCTTGCCGCTCGCCGTCTCGCCGGAGACGAATAGAGACATCCCGTACTCAAGGCAGATCCAGAGGTAGGCGGCCATCATGTAGTCACATGCCCCGCTCTCAATGACCTGCAGGATGCTCAGGGGGACCTCGTTTACCTTACGGATGGTGAAGTTGCTCCCGTGTTTGCTGATATCGGTTCCGTAGACGATGTTTATACGCGACCCGTCGGGGAGGGTAGAGTCGACAATCGGGTTCCGGTATGTCAGCGGCTGTTTGATCCGTTCGGCGAGTTTGATGACAAATTTGTCGAGTTCCTGCGAGTCCTTAAACCCGACGACCGATTTGAGTCCTTTGAAGATCTTGTGCTCGATGAAGATCGGGCCGACGCCATCACAGGTGATATCCTCAATGTAGCGGTCGGAGAGGAACGGTTTTAGCACCCCCATCTCGATCTTGTCGCGGACGATCATGTACTCGAGGGCGCGATACTCCTGTGGTGTGAGGATGATCCGGCCGTCGGCAAGTTCCGGGAAGCCGCTGGATGGGGGTTTTGCCGGCGCGCCGATGTCCGAGGTGAGGAAGGTCTTGATCCTGGTCTTGAGGTCTTTGGGTTTTCCGCCTGCAAGGAGAGACTCATCGATCAACTCGCCCGGTTGTTTGACATATACGAGTTGCTTGACGAACGTCCGAAGGGTCTCGATGCGTGCCTGCTCGGTCAGCGGTTCCTCATCAAGGGCGTCGATCATGTCGATCAGTCTGTCCTCGATCACCGGGAGGATTGCTTTGACGGAGTGGAGAAACGAGGGTTCGATCGGGATGTACCAGTTCCGGACATCGTTTGGGTCGGGAAAGATGTGGATGAACGTTGTATCGTTCACGGGGTAGATGATGTTCGGGTTCTCCAGCGATTTTAAGTCTTTCTTTAACTCCGGGAGAAAGAGGGGGATGCCAACTGTGTTTACCGGCAGGATGTGAAGATACTCGAGAAGGTGGGGGCTTTTCCTGACATATTCGCGGGCGTTTGAGGGGAGCATCCGATAGAGTGCGCAGGACTCGACGTTGTTGTAGCAGTCGTTCCCCTCGTCTATGTACTCGGGTTCGAAGGGGAGGGTTACCGTGGCTTCCAGGTCCGTTACCATTGTTATCACACCCTTGCGACGGAGACAGGGATCACTTTGATTCCGTAGCCGGGGTGAACCTCGAAACTGACGATGTTCCCCGTAGTCTTGCGGGCGCCGCGGACCTTGACCACCTCGAGCATCATGACGTACTTACCTCCGACAAGCGCCTTCTTCATGAAGAGGTGGGCGTCACAGATTGAGCGGATACGGACGAGTGCGTCCTCGACGAAGGCGTAGGTGTGCAGTGTGATCAGGATCGTCTTGCCGTGGTCGACAAGGTTCTTGCAGTTGGTAAAGAACGTGAGGACGGTGTCCTGGCTGGCATACTCGGTGAAGAGGGTGAGCGAGTCGATGACGATGATCTGGGCTCTGGTCTGCTCCATGAAGGCGATCATCCGCTCCAGGGTTCCATGCATCTTCTCCTTTGTCCACTCAAACCCGACGACGTGCATCGGAAAGACACGTAAGTAGCCCCAGGCAAAGTAGTCGGAGATGTCAAGGCTCATCGATTCCATCTGGGTGAGGAAACTCTTGCTCGTGTTCTCGGTCGAGAAGAGGTCGACGTTGAAACCCTGCTTTAAGGCGCCCCAGATGATCTGCTGCGTGAGGACGCTCTTGCCGGTGTCGTTCTCGCCCTCGATGAGGGTGAGCGACTGGATAGGGAGGCCATCGGCTATCTTCTTGTCGAGCTCGGAGTTTCCGGTGGAGAGGATGCTCTTGTCCGGCATCTCGAGAACGCTGCTCTGTGCTTCTTTGCTGATTGCCATCTTAATCACCGATGTATGCTGAGGCTGAGACGCCGTTTGGTGTGACGACCTGGACACAGGTGGGGTTTGCACCCCCCTCGAGGGTGACGGTGAGGTTGAGGGTCTCGCCGGGGTCCCACTGGCCGGGGTGGACGGTGTCAGGTTCGATGGTCAACTTGCTCCAGTGGTATGGGCCGGTGCCGAATGGGATGTAGACCGGGGCGGCCTCGTCGTGGAGGTAGACGTCGATTGAACGTATATCGACGATCGGTTCGTTCCCGGTGTTCTTTACATCGACGTAGAGGGTCAGGTTGTTCATGGTCGTGTTCTGTATCGCTATCGCTGTTCGCATCCGAGCTTCCTGGTGAGCGACAAGGTTGCTCTGCGCCTCGACCATCACCTCGGTGGTTGTGAGGGTGACGCCGATCAGGACGTAGGCGGTGATGACAAGGAGGAGGATGCCAACCCCGGCTGCGACAATGGATCCTGCGCTCATGATCAATCACCCGCGGTAAACGTGGTCGAACGGTAGATACCTGACGGGAGGACAAACTGGAAGTAGACTACATCACCGCTGGACGGGATCTTTGAGGTCATTCCTTCGATATAGAGGGTCTCGCCGGGGTCCCACTGGCCGTTGGTGTCTTCAAGGATCTCATACCTCCATGTTCCTTCGCTTAGGGTTGTTGAATGCGACAACCGGATGAAGTCGCCCTCCGCCCCGAGGAATACGTCGGCCTTCTCGATCTCGGTGGTCGCGATCCTCCCGGTGCCGATATTCTTTAACCAGATCCTGGCGGTGTTGCTATTGCCGCTGGCGTAGGTTGTTACTATCCGTATATCGGTGCTCAACCGTTCATCAACGGCGTGGGAGGAGGAAGATATGGTGCCTGAGAGGGAGTAGATCACTGGAAAAACTGCGTTAATAAGGACGCCGGCCGATATGACGGCGGCGATAAGGAACATCGCTGTGGTGATGGCTTCGCTTGACATTCGTTGATCCTGTCCATTCTACCCGGTCCTGTTAGATCCTGTCCAGCAACTCGGCCCAGGCATCGCCGGTATCCCCTTCCAACCGGGGTTCGCCCTTATGCTCTTTTGTGCCGCGCCGCGAGTGCATCAGCACCTCGATCATGTCCCGGTCGAGTGTGGAGTCTTCGGGGTCGAGGATCCTGTTCAGGACGTAGAGTTCGGAGACAAACTCGTTTGGGCCGATCTCCTCTACCGCTTTGCTGGCATCGGCTACCATCCGCATGATCTCGCGGATCTGTCCTGCTACATCCTCGCTGATGTAGCCCATCGACTGGTATGCATCGATCATGATCCCCATCCGTTCACGCCCGTATCTGCTGCATCCCCGGTTCACCCACTCAAAGAGCCGGTGAACCTTCTGGAGTTTGAGTTTTGACGGAGATCTGGGCCGGGAATCTTCGGCGGGGGTGAAAGGATTGAACCCGGGAGGGGAAACCATTCCGGCGTCTGGCAACGGGGAGAGGGAGAGACTGGGCGCTCTAAGAGTGGAGGGCTTCTCTCCGGGGTTCTGGGGCGGGGGTGATACCTCTGCCAGCGGTTCCTGGGCTGGAACTTCTTCTTTACCTTTCCCGGCCAGGGTATCATCGGCAGGCGTCTCCCAGTGGCCCTCCTTGCGCAGAGAGGCAGCGCTCGTGAATGGGTTGTCCAGTTCGTTCAGTCGTTCCCGCAGGTCGATGAGCAGCCGTTTGATCGACGTCTTGACGAAGTCCAGTTCTTTCTCGAGGGCGTCGAGACGGGCCTCAGGGTCCTCGGTGGATGCCCCGGCAAGTATCTTATCGATCTGAGCCTGGTCTACCCCAGCCATTATGGTGATTTATATAATCACTATTATTTATAAACTTTTGCTACAACCGATCTCTGATTCTTTGCTGGTTTCGTGTGTTCTGGGGGTTGTTGCCCGGATGGTGAGGGGGACGACAAACCAGGGGTATCCCGGGGTGGCTGGAGGGAGGGCTCTGCCATTCACACCAGCGGTAAGGTGGGATATGAGCCCATCGGGTCAACGGTCTGTGGGGATAAATCATCCTCTTTTACTATGGAACTGTCAATGCATGTTAGAATACCATCTCGGACACCCCCACCTCCCGGCCGCCCAAGAAGGCCTCCTCCCGCCCCAGTCCAGGGGGCGGGCAGTGATCGGCGATTGACCCCATGGCCGTGCAAAGGGAGGCTCTCGCTGTGATACTCTGGATGCATACCCGGACACTGTATCCATGGGGAATCACACTCGTGGGGTGGGGCTGACGGGGAGGGGGACGGGACGTCCCCCGCCCCATGTCTCTACACGTCTCCAGGAATACGGCCTTTCGCAGAACACCCCCGCCTCCCGGCGCGTTCCGCGCCTCCTCCCGCCCCCTGCGAGGGGGCGGGCAGTGTTCGGCGATAGACCCGGATGGCCGTGCCAGGGG
>NZ_JASEFJ010000037.1 GCF_030019085.1 Methanoculleus sp. | reverse complement strand
ACCGGAGGTCGCCGGGGGTTTCGAAAGGGGCAGAGCCAATACCGCCCCTCACCGGCCAATCAGTTCCGGCCTGGGAGATAACCCGAGCACCCTCCACAGGTCAGTTGTGTTAAGATTCTTTGCCGCCAGCGCCCGTTTCTCGATGGCGTGCCAGGAAAAAAACGCAAACGCGAACGCCACCAGAAACGACACCCCGAATAGGGTCGGCAGGGTGAGAGTGTTTGCCGTGACCTGGATGAGAGTCTGCTGCACCGGATAGTGGTAGAGGTAGATCCCGTATGAGAAGTCCCCATATCTCCCGAACGTGTTGAGGAGGGGTATCGGGATGTGCGCGGCGTAGATGGTAATATAAGGTATGGCGATCACCCCCGCAAGGGTCGCAAGAGGCGTCATAGCCGACACAACAAGGAGTATGAACAGGCCACCTGCGATGGCCGGCCGTAACGTCAACCGTTCCCGGTGGAGGTAGAGGAACGCCCCGACAAGGAAATAGAGCGAGAACCGGACCTTTGCCATCCTGGCATCATCGAACCAGTAAAACCAGACAAGAATGTTTACAGCAATAAGAGCCGGGAGCGCACCCCGGCGGTGCAGGAGCCCGGCGGCCCCCAGTGCCGCAACAACCCCGTAGAGCGCGACCTCGAGAGGTATCGTCCAGAGCGACCCGTTGACATAGGTCACCGGGTTCTCCTGAAAGAGACCTATAACACCGCCGTTCTCAAAGAACGGCACGGCGGCAAGCCCCTCAGGAGAGAGTAGGGCCGCAAAGTAGTCGCCCCGCGGGAAGGAGGTCATCAGCGGGCCGACGAGGAAGAGGGTGACCAGTATCGCGGGAATAAGCGCAGGGGCGACCCGGAGAAACCGTTTCCAGGCGAACCTGAGCAAAGATGCGGTCGACTCCCAGCTCGCCGCGATCAGGTAACCGCTGGCGGCAAGGAGAGCGGCAAGCGCTGCCCGTCCAGCGAGCATGACAGGATCGTGCAACCCTATCTGCGAATAGCCGATCTGGAGCGCGTATGCGTGCGCAACGACGACCAGCGTTGCCGCAGCAAACCGCAGGAAGTCGAAATTGTTCGAGAACCGACCCCCGGGAACGCCACCTCCCTGCAGAACCGGTTCCACCTGCCGTTGATCCATGACCGAAGTTGATGATCAAACTTAAAGATAGGCAGCCGTCTATCGGGAGTAGTTAGATCACCCGGCTTTATAACTACTCCTGATTACATCCAACGATTGAGACCGCCCGGCGCCACCTGAGAGGCCCCGGAGATCCGAAAAGAGAAGACTACCCGCCCCACTCGTGCAGGTAACCGCGTGGCTCAAGCGGCTTGCCGTCTGCGAGGACGACCCGCTCTTCAATGACCTCCCCGATGACGTGGGCCTCAACACCGGGGACGGGGAGGACACCCGGTGGAGAGCAGAAGAGTAGCTCAAAATCCCCGCCGCCGTAGAGAGCAAGTTCACGCCCCTCCTCCACGGGCACGCCAGCAGGCAGCGGGAGCCGGGCGGTATCGACTGCAAACCCACAATCGTTCACGGCAAAGAGGTCATATAGCGAGAGAGCCAGACCATCGGATATATCCATCATCGCCGAGACCCCGGCACGGGCAAGCGCCTGCCCCTCGCGGACCCGCGGCTGCGGTTCCAGGAGTTCCCTGCGGTGCTGCTCGTAACCGTTCAGAGCGGCCTGAGCCTCGCCGAGCGGCCCGGTCACCGCGACGAGATCGCCCGGCCGTGCCCCCCGCCGCCGGACAAGATACTGGGGCTCGACCCAGCCGAGCCCCGTGCTCACGAGCGTAAGCTCGCGGTGGGCGTCCAGGTCACCGCCCACAAGTTCAGCGCCGAACGCAGCGCAACAGTCCCTGGCGCCCTCCATGATCCCGCGGAGACGTTCCGGTCGATCAAGACCTACCGCCAGGAGCACCTCTCCCGGCGCCGCGCCCATGCTTGCAACATCAGAGAGCGTGACCGCCACCGCCATCCAGCCAACCTGCCAGTCGGTCATCCCGACGGGAAAATCGGTCGTCTCATGGAGCATATCGGTGCTCACGACGACGAATCGGTCAGCACAGCGGATGACCGCGCAGTCATCCTCCAGGTGTTCCGGAGCGATTATCGTTCCTATCAGCCGGTGCAACTCTCGTTCATCCACCGCGACGCACCTCCTTCTCCCGTTCGCTCCGGTACTCCCTTACAAGGTACTCCACACGTTCAGCCTCCCGCTCGCGCAGGAACTCTTTCTGCTCCTCCTTCCACGCCGCTATCGCCTCCTCGAGCGCCCCGGTCTCCACCATTCCGGTCTTTCCCCGTACAACCGGGCTGAGAGACCCTGCCGGGATGAGAGGAAGAGCCGCCTCCCTCGCAACCCTGACCAGGTGCGGGTCCGGCGGTTCCCCGCCGACGAGGAGCGCCCGCACACCCCCCGCGGCCAGGTCCTTTACCACGCCCCGACCCCAGCCATGCGCCCGTGGAACGTAGAGGACGTCACCTTCGGCGATACCCATCTCCTCCTGGAGACCCCGTACCCCTTCCCGGGTGAGAGAGTCAAGCACCTTGAGAGGTCTGGAGTCCTCAGTGACCTCAACCCTCTCGACCGCCTGCATCCGTTCCAGTCGTTTCTTCAGCCGCCGGGACCGTCGCCGCTCGCCCCGCAACTGCTCTCGCAGACTCTCGATTGTCGCATCCTTTGCCGCCAGTTCCGCGTCCCGACGGATCTTTCGCTCCGTCGCGGAACGTGCACGGCGCAGGCTCTGGCGCAACTGCTCCACCTCACGGTCTCGCTCCCGGAGAGTGTCCTGCAACTCCTGCACATAACTGCGGAGCCGCTTGACCATTCCGTCAAGCGCCATCACCCGCTCATCCTCGACCGGTCGTTCCAGGGCAGGGGTCTCCGGTACAACCTCAGTTCTCGGCGCAGGTGCGGCCTGCATCTCCTCGAGCACGGTATCGAGCGGCTGACCCCGCAGAACCCGGGCACGCACCTCGTCGAGGTCGAACCCCGGCCCCACACGCTTTGTTATGTTCCGAAACTTGCTCTGGAGACTCCGGTAGGCGTCCAGCGCCGCCGAGAGAGCGTCGCGCTCGTGATCGTTTGTCCAGGTAAACGATGCGGTCAGTTCGTACTTCGCCTCCACAGGGAGAGACTGTTTCGGGGTGTAGGGGATGGCGTTAAACGCCCTGCGGACCTTCTCAACCGAGTACGGCATCGGCTGAACATCGGATGCGACGATCAGGGGTTTTCCGGCACGATAGAGTTCTTCGACTATATCCGACATTGTCATCTGCCGTGAACTCGTAAGGAGGACGAGGTTGCCGTCGAGGTCAACGGCGGCTATCCCGGTAGTCGTCCCGGGATCGAGCCCCACGATCAGGTACCGCGGGCGGCCGGATAGGGGTTCAAACCGGATCCGGTCAAGCTGTCTCCCGCTCACCCTGACCTGGACATCGGCGCCGCGGGAGGAGTGGACGGGAACCATATCCCGTGGGGCGGCGACCCTGAACGCAACACGGGAGCAGCCACCGAAGGCCTTTGTCTCCTTCTTCTCGTAATCGAGTCCGGCACCCCGGAGTCGGGCCTCGATCTCTCTTCCTTTCTGCATCACCGCGCCGTGGATCTTTCTTGCGTAGCGGTTCTGGCTCCACCCGCCGGGGCCTGTCGACCGGTGCCTGCTCACAACGATATCGGTGGTGTTCTCAAACGCGATCACCTGGACACCCGCGCCAAGAGAGGCCACGCGGGCGATCGTCCTCGCCTCGGCGTAGGGGTCGAACCGGTTGAAATTGATGTTGTAGCGGGCGGCAACCTTCCCGAGACTCTCCTTACGCTCGCCGCCGGTCACCTGGACGAGTTTCGTTGAAGGCGGGAGCGACTGGAGGAACGCGTAGACCTCGTGCTGATCTGCAGCGATCTCCTGGAGACTGTCCACCGCAAGGATCTCGGGCTGCTCGGCAGTAAGGAGGCGCTGGAGCCTGAACGCCGTGACCTCCTGAACGTCCAGTATCTCGCCATCCTCCATCCGGCAGAGGGCGTAGACCGGTCGGCGGCTACGTGACCGGACAGAGCCTTTGATTATATCGATCCCGAAGACCTTCACTCCACCACCCGTGCCAGTGCTTCGTCGAAGGCGTAGTCGATGCCGTACTTTCGTTTGAAGTACTGGAGGATGTTTGTGATATCCCGTGCGAGGGTTTCATCGGCGTTCGGGTGGGCGGTCTCAATCCACTGCGGCCAGTCGATCAGCCAGCACTGCCCCTCCTGATCGACCATGACGTTGAACTCGCTCAGGTCGCCGTGGATGATCCCGAGGTTATAGGCCTCCCTGACGTTATCCAGGATCGAGTCCAGGATCGGTTCGGGTTCCGTGAGGGTCGCCCGGGTGAGGTTGACACCGGGGATAAAAGAGATCACGATCACGTGCCGGTTGTGGTCGATGGGGAGGGGGACGGAGACGGCGGGGTGGAGGGCCTTCAGGGCCTCGTACTCCCTTCTTGCCGAGTTGCTCGATGCAAATATCCAGGGACAGTGCCCTGTATCCGGCATGTAGCCCCTCTTGAGTCGAGCAGCCTGGAAAGACCTCTGCCCCACACGGTGGAACTTCAGAACCACGACCCCGAGACCAACCGCCTCGTAGACCTCCGACTCCTTCCCAACGCCGATCTGCGTTCCGAGCGCCTGGATGGTGCCGCGCTTTGTCAGGGTGTGGAGTGCGAGGGTGTCGTAACCGTCAAAGATCAGGGCATAGCCATCGTAGGGGGTCTTTTCGTAACGGACCATGTCCATGGCCATCAGCCTGCCCAGACGGTACGTGAGTTCGGACTCCGAGAACCCGGTGGCCGACCTGAGTATCTCGAACGGCACCCAGGTGTAGCGCCGCATGAGACGCTCGAGGGTAAGCAGGATCCGGAGTTCGTAGGGGTGCAGGGATTGCACGTGTTCTGCAGGAACAGGCATCGTCTACAGAATTTATGTGGCAAGGTGATAAAAGTATGATCGAGCAAGGATGCAGTGCAGCAAGTGCAGACGTGAGGCGATAATCTACCAGCGCTACTCGGGGCTGCATCTCTGCGAACAGCATTTCAACCGCGATTTTGAGGCGAAAGCAAAACGAGCGATCAGGGAGCACCGCTGGATCGAGTCGGGGGACAGGGTGGCAGTGGCGCTCTCTGGGGGCAAGGACTCAAGCGCCGTTCTCTTCTTTCTACACAGCCTCCTTGGCGAGCGGCGGGACGTCCGGCTGATGGCGATAACGGTGGATGAGGGGATTGCCGGTTACCGCGACACAGACCTCGCCAGGAAGATATCGGAGGAGATGGGCGTCCCCTGGGTGACGGCCTCTTTTCGCGACGCTTACGGGATAACGCTTGATGAGATTGTGGCCAGGAAGGGCACAGGGCTCTCCTGCACCTACTGCGGCGTGCTGCGGCGGGCGCTGATGAACCGGGTTGCGAGGGAAGAGGGGGTCACGAAGTTCGCATACGGGTTTAACCTGGACGATGAGGCTCAGTCCGTGCTGATGAACGTTCTGCGAGGGGATGCGGCACAACTCACCCGGCCGGTGCGGGAGGTCGAGGGGATGATCCCGCGGATCAGGCCGTTTCTCTACATCCCGGAGCGGGAGGTGGCGCTCTACGCCTTCCTCCACGTCGAGGGGTTTGACCCTGCGGGCTGCCCCTATGCGGTCGGCGCCCTCAGGCGTGATGTCCGGGGGGTCCTGGACGACTACACCTACCGGCACCCGGCGACGAAATACTCGCTGGTGAGGCTGGGGGAGGCCCTCCGGAGAACAGGTACGGCCCCTGAAACTGTGTTTGGCGTCTGTGAACGCTGTGGCGAACCGATGCCGGCGGAACCGGGGAGAGAGATCTGCAGGGCGTGCCAGGTTCTTGATGAACTGGGAGCACCGGGAGGCCTCTCTCCGCCCGGCGGTGGGTATAAATAATTCCCTCTCCCATGAACCACTGGAGGTAATCCTGTATGCCTGATTTTGGACAACCGTTCTCCGGCAACCACATGGAACGCAAACTTGACCAGGGCGAGATCGTCAGGACGATCAGGTTCGTGATCGCTGCCGAGTATGAGGCGATCCAGCTCTACACCCAGATCGCCGAATCGACCGACAACCAGCTGGTAAAGACGGTCCTGCTCGATATTGCGGACGAGGAGAAGGTTCATGCAGGTGAGTTCCTGCGCCTTCTGCGGGAGATTGAGCCGTCCGAGGAGGAGTTCTACCAGGACGGCTACAGGGAGGTCGAGGAGAAGATAGAAGAGCTGGAGAAGGGCGGGAAGTGATCGTTCTCTCCATCCAGCCCTATCATGGGGGATCACGGGACCTGAAATCCCGGGGGTTTTCAGCCCAGCGACCTCAAAATTTTGACTGCTGAAGTCCTGAAAGGATCGCTTCTCCTGACAGTGTGCCGCGTGAGGAACGCTCGCAGGGGGGTCATCGTGGCCGGACACCCCGTTCACCGGGGGCAGTGTCGCGGCGAAACGTCCCCGAAGGCCGTGGCAGCAAAGGAGAATGAGACGAGACGTAGACGTCCTTCCGGCCACCGTATCGAGGAAGAATCAC
>NZ_JASEFJ010000036.1 GCF_030019085.1 Methanoculleus sp. | reverse complement strand
ACATCTCAAAGATCTAAACATTGCTTAATTCGCTCTTTTATACTGATTGCAGTAATAGTTCTTGGGATCATCATAAGTTTATCTCCTAGCATTATTTATCAAGATATACATGGAAAGAACCCAGAGGCTGCAATCCGCTCCCCACTGGAGACAGAATATTTTGGGCTGAAGATTGTCCAACTATTAATGCCTATTCCGGGCCACAGAATCCCATTTTTGGCAGAGATTACTAATAAATATATTTCCTTTGCACCCTTAGTTAATGAAAATCAATCTTCCTCATTAGGTCTGATTGGAAGTTTGGGTTTCCTTCTGTTGATTATATGGGTTTTGTTTAGGAACACAAACATAGTAGCAGTAATCCCCGCCGAAATACGGACATATTTGGACGGCCTTGGTCTTTTTAACATATCTGCAGTATTACTAGCGACTATTGGTGGTTTTGGAGGCGTATTTGCACTTTTAGTAACGCCACAGTTCCGCTGTTATAATCGCATATCTATATTCATAGCATTTTTCTCTATATTTGCCATGGTACTAATTTTGGAATCACTCTCCAAAAAGTTTGCAAATACACAGAAGAGAAAAATCATATTCTATGCCCTAATCTGCCTAATATTACCCCTAGGGATATTGGATCAGACATCACCATCATTTATACCTTCATATGACAAAATAAAAGCAGATTATTATGATGACGAGCAATTTATAAGAGAAATCGAGACAGTTATGCCCAAAGATGCGATGATCTTTCAATTACCATACGTTCCTTTCCCCGAACACCCCCCCGTGTACAGAATGACAGATTATGAACATATCAAAGGGTATTTGCACTCCCACCATCTCCGCTGGAGTTACGGGGCAATGAAAGGAAGAGATGCGGATCAATGGCAAGAAGCGGTCGTTAATAAACCTGTTGATGAGATGATATTTCTACTATCTACCGCCGGATTTAATGGTATTTATATAGACAGCTACGGTTATGAGGATGGCGGATCACATTTGATCTCAACTGTCTCAAATATACTTGGAACAAGCCCGATCATAAGCAATAACTCACGACTATACTTCTTTGATATGACAGAGTATAATCAGCAGATGAAAACAAGTAAAATGACCCAACAAGACATCCACCTTGCAATGAATGGCTGGCATAGTCTTGAGAATTGGGCTGAAATACCAACCCAGTGGATGACGGATAAAGCAACACTTCTAATATACTCTAGTACGGATCACAATGTCACCATTAACTTTCAAGTGGTCTCTTTCCACCGCCCGAGAACCCTAAAGATCTACGCAAATGACCAGTTCGTTCAGCAAACAGCAGTCCCCACAAATTTCGTCAGCATCTCAACCCCGATCCATCTCCAAAAAGGCGAAAACACCATCCGGCTCCACGTGCCCGAAGGAGCCGAGCGCCCCTGTGATATTCCCGGGTTGAATAACCCAGATACACGCTGGTTGAGTGTGGCGGTGCAGAACGTCACGATCACGGAGGCCAGTTAGGCTTCTAAAAACAGAATTTCGGCAGGTCGGGCAGTATAGTACAAGGATTGTCTAATCAAACACTGTTCATGAAAGAACACGGTCACAATTTAGCCAATACTTATTTCCTGCCCGCAATAAATTGCTCAATATTTTGTAGATATTTATTTTCGATAGTCTCCCAACTATAATTCTCCTTCACGAATTTTTTCCCGCTCCTTCCCATCACAGCACTTAATTCTTTATTTTCCAGGAGATGATCAAGGCACTCCTTAAATTCATCATAATTTTCGTACCACAGCCCTGCATTACTTCTACAGCACTGCCCCTTCAGCACCGCACATCCCCCGTTCACCAGAACCGGCCGGGTACACTGCCATGCCTCGAGCAGTACCATGGAGAGGCTTTCGAACCTGGAGGGCATGATAAGCAGCTCCGAAGCCGCGATCCCATCAAACTTCTCCTGTTCGGAGACAAAACCCAGGGAAACGATGTCCGGATGAGCAGGGATCTTCATCACGGGTTTGCCCATCAAAACAAGTTTCACCGGAGAATCAGTTTCGGCTTTGTATCGAATGAAATAGTCAAATAATTCATTACACCCCTTCGACTCATCAATCCGCCCCGCATACAGGATGAATTTATTAATCCCATATTTCTGCTTAAACGCGGATGCATCGGCATTTTGCGGAGCATCAACGCCCACACCGATTATGTCACCAGGAATAGCAGCGACGTGAAATTTCGAATGGACAAAACTCTTCTCTTCTTCGGTATTGAAGAAGAACATCTGAGGAAGGCGAAAGAGGGATTCAAATATGGACAGATAAATCGGGGGTTCGTCATGCGCAGTCGGGACTAATATAGCCTTATCTGCGACAAGAGGGAGGCCGAAAAACGTAGTGCAGTAAAGGTAGGTGAAAAATATGAAAACGTCATAGTTATCCCTGTTTTCCGAGAGAAACTCGAATAAGGGAGTGGAGTATGGGCCCTGTTGCCTCATCCATTCTATTTCATCCTCGTAAGAATGGGGACGGCATAAAACTGCCTCTGAATGCCTATTGAAGTGCGCGGTGTTGCGCTCGTAGTCAACCGGGAATCGTCGGACAGTGACGCCATTTAGTGTCTCAACGCCAGATGTGTACTCGTTCTTCCATGTCACATAATCAATAGAGCAGGTCGTGACCACATCAACATCGGCATACTTTACCAGGTGCTCTGCGACCTCACGGCAATGAAGTTCCGCACCTCCGTTAACTTCAAGACCATAACGCTGGACTACAAAGCACAGGCGCATTAAGATACCCTCACCGATCGGATCATGTTACCAGGAACACTCAGAGAACCGTTCTCGCTCGTATACTTGGGAAAATACATGCTAATGGTGAGACAACAAAAATTAATCATTTCGTTCAAACCCCTTAATTATACTATAAAATTGCTTCACTATAGTATCATATTTAAACGCCTGAAAACGCTCCTTCTGCCGGTGAACCAGTTTACCCCGGATATCAGGGTCTCCCACGATCAAATTGATAAGTTCTGCAATTTCAACGTATCTCTTGGATTTAACGAGGATACCCGCATCACCCAGAGTATAGGGAATTGCAGAAGAGTTATAAGCAATTATCGGCACATCGAAAAACATGCTCTCCACCAGCGGCACGTTAAATCCTTCATGCTCACTCATACAAAGGAAAACATCAGAGACCATGTAGTACGAAACGAGATCTTTGAAAGGCACCTTCTCCAGGAAATAGACATCGGAGAGGCCTAACCTCTGAACCAGAGACCGAAGCGATTGAAAGTAAAGTTCACACCCATCATATCCCCCGGGGAGAAGCAGACGTGCCTTTGGGTTGATACACTTGTAGTAGTAAAATGTCTTGATAATATCCTCATGTTTCTTGTTTGGCGATATTCGACCCACAAACAGGATATTCACCCGGCCATCGGAATATTTTTCAACGATGTCTGGGTTAAAGGATTGATACTTCGAAAAATCGATGAGTAATGGGAGCAAACCTGTTTCAGGGTAACCTGCACCCTCTAACTCAATCCTGTTGTACTCGGAATCAGCCAGGGCGAGATCAAACTCCCGGGAAAGTGATCCGAGTTCCTTGCGCCCTTCATCCAATAAAAACATAAGATTGTCATTTATCCCACGGAAAAAGTGTGGGGGCGTGATGTTGTGATAAATCATTATTTTCCTATCAGGAAGACCCTTAATGAAATTAGAAACTTCAGACCCAATTGAGAAATGATAAATCAAGAGGTTCTGAGGAGAGGACTCCAACTCGTACTCTTTATAGGGACGGGCCTGCACATCTGGGTGAATATGTTGAGCAAAGATATCTGACTCATAACCCCAGCTTCGTAACAGATCACGCATCAACAAAACTTCATTCCCGATCGCATCCCCGGGAGCAAGTGATGGTAAAATCTGGTGGACCTTCTTCATACCATTCCTCACTAAATGATTTGCTAACTCTTAGAGATATGAAATGTTAGTGAAACCCTTGTACCGCACATCTCCAAAACCTGATAGAACACACTCAAGACTATTTTTATCAATCACTTATCGCTCCATCGATTCCATTTATCAGAGTATTAATTATTTGACGAAATTTTATGCTTGTCTTACCCAATTCAAATTCCTTAAATCTCTCTCTCTGTACATGAATCAATCTCTCTTTTAATTTGACGTCAGAAGCTATTATATCCATCAACTCCGCGAGTTTACAATAATCTTTTTTATTAACAAGGATTCCGGCGTTACCCAACGTATAAGGGATTGCAGAAGAATTGTAGGCTATTATTGGTATGCCAAAATACATGCTTTCCACAATTGGTACATTGAATCCTTCATGTTCACTCATACAAAGAAAAACATCCGATAACATATAGTATGAAACAAGATCGTCAAACGGCACCTTCCCCAAGAAATGTACATCCGAGACGTTTAATCTTTGAACTAAAGACTGAAGTGCTTGAAAGTACGGCTCATTGTTATCATACCCCCCGGGAAGAAAAAGGCGGGATTTGGGATTTATACACTTATAATAATAAAACGCTTTGATAATGTCCTCATGTTTCTTATTTGGCACAATCCGACCTACAAAAATAATATTAACCCAATCATCTGAAAATTCATCTAGCAGATCCTGATTAAAGGTTGTATACTTTGAAAAATCGATGAGTAACGGCAGTACACAACTTTTATCGTAGCCCGCACGCTCTAACTCAATCCTGTTATACTCGGAATCAGCCAGGGCGAGATCAAACTCCTGGGAAAGTGATTTGAGTTCTTCACGCCCCTTTTTCAACGTAAGCATGATGTTATCATTTATTCCGCAGAAAAAATGCGATGGCGTGATGTTGTGATAAATCATTAGTTTTTTATCGGGAAGTGTCTTGATAAACTGGGATATTTCTGATCCTATTGCGAAATGATATATAAGAATATTTTGAGGAGATGATTCATTTTCATACTCTCTATAAGGACGAGCCCGCACACTCGGGTGAATGTCTATAGCAAATATATCTGATTCATACCCCCATTCCCGTAGCAGATCGCGCATCAGCATAACTTCATTTCCGATTGCATCATTCGGGTAAATGGAAGGTACAATTTGATGAATCTTCATGTTAATCTCTTCCAATCGGATTATTTAGTTATACCAATTTAAAGACACAATTCCATAATTTAGCTCTATACGTATCATCATACCTGAAACCATTGAACCCTTAGTCATTTCTTCCCGATTATCGCGTAGTCCTGCGCCCCGTACAGCGTCCCGTTCAGCAGATCGACATTTCGGTTATAGGCCTCAACGTGCAGCCGCTCCGCCTCGCCTATCCCTTCATCCACCGGCAACCTCCGCAGCCTCGCCTCATCTGGCACCGGTGATGAGAACTGGGCCTCGATCTCCCTGAATCCCACAGCCCCTAACAGGAATTTCAACGTCTCCGGGTGAACCGGCCGGACATGGGTCATGTCGATGTAGAAGTTCGCAAACGAGACAAACGAGAGCGGGTTCACCGTCTCCGCAACGATGTGGTAGCCGAACTTCATCTTCCGGTAACAGAGTTCGAGCAGCCGGACAAGGTAGGCGGGTTCAAGATGCTCGACGACCTGGTCGATGAAGACTCCGTCGAGGCTCTCGTCCTCGAGCTGCTCCAGGTAGGAGACCGCATCGTTCAACTCGACCGCAAGGCCCCGGGAGCGGCAGAACTCCACCATCGTCTCGTCGAGGTCGACGCCGCGGGCACCGATGCCCTCATCGCGCATCAACTCAAGGAACTCGCCCCGGCCGCAGCCGATATCGAGCACGTTGCTGCAGCCCTCGAAGTAGCGGACGAACGCCCGCTGCCGCTCCTTGATCTCCTCCCGGGAGCCCCGGAATTGGTCTTCGAAGACGAAGTAGTTCAGGCCGGTGCCGGCCGAGGGGGAGTCCGGAAGTTCGGCCTCCCCGGGTGCACCCCGGAGCACCCTCCCCTCAAGAACCTTCGCGAGCCACGCCCGGTTCTCGATATCGGTATCCATCGCGAGGAGTGCGGACTGCACCTGCTTTGCAACTTCAGCGCGGACCTGAGCCCCGACCTCTTCGGAGATCTCGGCCTTCAACTGCGCGGCCAGCTCCGTGACCTCGTCCCGGATCTGCTCCCGGAGGGACTCGACCCCGGAAACCTGCCGGGCCACCTCCTCGAGCACCCGGCCCGTGGCACGGTTGAACTCAGCCTGCTTCCAGATCACCGGATCCACATAGCGGCGCACCTCACCGTGAACGAGCTCCCGGCCTTTCACCAGGACTTTCCCGGCGACGGGGCGGTGGGAACTGATGAAGTAACTCCTGTTCTGGATGTCCCAGTTGCCGGAGAGATAGGCGAGATCCCGGGCGATGTCGGTGCTGCTTCCGGCCGGAGCCTGCGGGGCCGCGAGGGAGTCAGGATCCGGCGGGTAGACCCCCGCCTCCTTCCGCCGTCGGATGTTCTCCCGGATCTTTTCCATAATCTCTTCGACGTTGATCTCGTCGTCCTTGATCTCAAACGGAGTATCGCTCATAGATTACCTTCCTCACCGCCGCCATACACAGGGAAGATCGAAGATTCCGGCATCCCTCCCTGTCGGGATGACGTCAAACGAATATGCCTTGTCCTGCCAGTCGTAGCGCTCCCCGCTGCGGGTGTGGGCCGCAACCGTCAGCAGGAACCGCCCGGCGAGCATCGGGATCCGGTCTATCTGGAGATCTATATGTCCCTCTCCGATTATATACTCGATCGAGACGTCTTTTAAATCGGTGTTCGTCCCGTAGAGATGCTCCCCGCGCTCGGAATAGAGAGCGATGCCGAAGACAGGATCCGGGACCCGGTCCCGGGCCAAGTAGAAGATCCGGATCGTCATCGGATCGAAGGCGTTGAATCGGGCGCTCTCCGCGCCGAACTTGTTAAGGAACTTCACGCCCGTGATCTTCACTCTCCCGTTCCCCGAGGGTGCTTCCTCGGCGGGAGGGGCTTCTTCGACCGGGTCGGCGCTCTCCGCCGGCGCCTCCGCCACCCTCCCGTAGATATACCGATCGATCACCTCGTCTGTCTTCCCGAGGGCCACCTGTTCCCCGTGCCGGAGGAGAAGCGTCCGATCGCAGAACCGCCGGACCGAGCCCAAGTCGTGGGAGACGAAGACGATGGTGACACCCTCGTTTCGG
>NZ_JASEFJ010000035.1 GCF_030019085.1 Methanoculleus sp. | reverse complement strand
AAGACAAAAGAAATGAGTTTGAAGATTTCAATCCTACCTTAGTCCAATTCAAACGATGAGAGAGATACAGACTTGAAGCCATATATCGATAATTTCAATCCTACCTTAGTCCAATTCAAACCCCGGCACAGCCGTACATAACAGAGCACTACAATTACCATTTCAATCCTACCTTAGTCCAATTCAAACCGCGAAGGACGAGTACCTCCACAGCCACTTCATAAGCATTTCAATCCTACCTTAGTCCAATTCAAACTGATGAGGAGTTTGGTGAGGGTGATGATGAGGATTAAAAATTTCAATCCTACCTTAGTCCAATTCAAACGACTCTTCCCTTCCCTTCAACAGGTTTTCCCCATGAATTTCAATCCTACCTTAGTCCAATTCAAACTAGGACTGCTGAAAGTTGGGTGAAATTATCACATTCATAATTTCAATCCTACCTTAGTCCAATTCAAACAATATCAGCCCCGGAGTAGAAATACCCCATCAGGGAAATTTCAATCCTACCTTAGTCCAATTCAAACTCCAGCATGCCGGGCGCTGCCCCCGTCTGGATATCGATCCATTTCAATCCTACCTTAGTCCAATTCAAACTGCAGCCCCGGTGCTCTTTTCGACTTCGGCGGGAAATTTCAATCCTACCTTAGTCCAATTCAAACTATTGATCCATATCGCGCGCCATATACCCGGTTAATATTTCAATCCTACCTTAGTCCAATTCAAACGAAAATAGAAGAGTAAAATGTCAAATGTAGAATATTTATTTCAATCCTACCTTAGTCCAATTCAAACCAGGACATCATGGGCAGGCAAACATATGGTATCTAATTTCAATCCTACCTTAGTCCAATTCAAACAGAGGGATGTAGACCAGGTCCACGATCCCGGTGGTCGAACATTTCAATCCTACCTTAGTCCAATTCAAACGTCACTCACGTACATTAAGACCCAGCCACCGAAGTTCAATTTCAATCCTACCTTAGTCCAATTCAAACCGCGATATTAATTCGGACAACATGTTTGTGGATGACATTTCAATCCTACCTTAGTCCAATTCAAACCGTTATCGAAACCAAATCAAATGATCCCCACAACTCCCAAATTTCAATCCTACCTTAGTCCAATTCAAACGCAGACGACCGGTGCCCGGGCGTCGTGATTGCGACCACGATTTCAATCCTACCTTAGTCCAATTCAAACGGTCGCGTCTGCAGGCGGCCTTGCTGCGTGGACAATGATTTCAATCCTACCTTAGTCCAATTCAAACGCCGATTTCGTCGAGCCTGAATCTCAACATGTCTCGCATTTCAATCCTACCTTAGTCCAATTCAAACAGAGTGCAAAATGGAAGAAATAACCAAGGAAGAGATCTAATTTCAATCCTACCTTAGTCCAATTCAAACACGCAGGGCCGGACCGGGGCGGCGATCGACGCCCTGGATTTCAATCCTACCTTAGTCCAATTCAAACAGAAATTGAAATCCGCGTCACGACCAGATATGAATACATTTCAATCCTACCTTAGTCCAATTCAAACTCTGATCCTCGATGCAGATGATGCGGGCGATCAGATTTCAATCCTACCTTAGTCCAATTCAAACACCTGTAGGCATCGGTCATAGCGACTTCGGGGCTATAATTTCAATCCTACCTTAGTCCAATTCAAACGTCTACCGCCTCGACGGCGTCGAGGTTCAGACTACGATATTTCAATCCTACCTTAGTCCAATTCAAACATCGGTCTCAATGGTCATATGTGGCTCCGTATACACCAATTTCAATCCTACCTTAGTCCAATTCAAACTACGCCGGTCTTTGTGTAGGTCGCGATCCTGGCGTATTTCAATCCTACCTTAGTCCAATTCAAACTCGATAACTTTTCGACGGCGCGGCTACGGCTCGACTAATTTCAATCCTACCTTAGTCCAATTCAAACAACGGGTGATTATAATGCCGTGCAAGAGCAAGAAGAAATTTCAATCCTACCTTAGTCCAATTCAAACAGTACTTGTCACCTAAGGAGCATACGGCACTACGGATTTCAATCCTACCTTAGTCCAATTCAAACTCAGAACACGTGTTCGGTACCCTGGCACCAGCCACATTTCAATCCTACCTTAGTCCAATTCAAACGTGACAGGACTGTAATGTTCAGACAATACCTGCCGTATTTCAATCCTACCTTAGTCCAATTCAAAC
This sequence comes from Methanoculleus sp., assembly GCF_030019085.1. GTDB lineage: Archaea > Halobacteriota > Methanomicrobia > Methanomicrobiales > Methanoculleaceae > Methanoculleus. Next base: position 5,076 of record NZ_JASEFJ010000035.1, on the reverse strand, counting down.
GCAGGTTATGCAAGAACACAGGTTGTCGGCACAACCTAATTTCAATCCTACCTTAGTCCAATTCAAACTAATTCTTTTGTGCGCAGGTGAGATATCATGAAGGCATTTCAATCCTACCTTAGTCCAATTCAAACGAAGTCGCACAGTTGTGCGAAAAATATGCAATCGCATTTCAATCCTACCTTAGTCCAATTCAAACGTCACGGCAGAGGTTTTCGATAGACGGCGGAACAAAATTTCAATCCTACCTTAGTCCAATTCAAACGCCGTCATCGGTCTCAACCGCGCTAGGCTATTCGGGATTTCAATCCTACCTTAGTCCAATTCAAACGGTCATAGAGCCGGGCAGGAACAAGACCATAAAACATTTCAATCCTACCTTAGTCCAATTCAAACCGCTGGCGGGGAACTGATGGTATACAAGTACAAATGCATTTCAATCCTACCTTAGTCCAATTCAAACGGCATTCGACGATATTTGCGACCTGACAGGATATATCATTTCAATCCTACCTTAGTCCAATTCAAACGAATTGAGGTTATATGAAATATTACTGACAGTAATAATCATTTCAATCCTACCTTAGTCCAATTCAAACCTTTGTTTTTGAAGACAAAAGAAATGAGTTTGAAGATTTCAATCCTACCTTAGTCCAATTCAAACGCGTTTTTAGTCGTTTTAAAGTCGACCAATCTATTATTTCAATCCTACCTTAGTCCAATTCAAACGATACAGGAAGAGGTAGCGCTATTTATCCGGAAAAATTTCAATCCTACCTTAGTCCAATTCAAACCCTAGAGGTAGGTATTTTCTACATTATACTACTCTCATTTCAATCCTACCTTAGTCCAATTCAAACATCGTATGGCAAAATCACTTGAAGCACTGCCTCGCAATTTCAATCCTACCTTAGTCCAATTCAAACTGGGTTCCAGGGTCCGCTCAACGGCAGCCTCAATCCAGATTTCAATCCTACCTTAGTCCAATTCAAACTCGAGCGCTGCACGGGACCGAGCGGTCGAACGCACTTTCCGATTTCAATCCTACCTTAGTCCAATTCAAACTCTCTCCTTATCTCTACTGTGTGCTTTGTTGCACCATTTCAATCCTACCTTAGTCCAATTCAAACTCAACTGGCAGACAAACCTTTACAACTGCAACATAATTTCAATCCTACCTTAGTCCAATTCAAACTAATCGAAACATTTCGACTAATCCCTTTGTTTTTGAATTTCAATCCTACCTTAGTCCAATTCAAACCATGTCTTACGGATAGGGGAGACGACCGCCCGGATCTACATTTCAATCCTACCTTAGTCCAATTCAAACTTGTTTTGTGTGACTACTCCATAGTGTCAATGTAGGTAGATTTCAATCCTACCTTAGTCCAATTCAAACTGGGTTCCAGGTCACTGTATACCCGCCCCTGAAACATTTCAATCCTACCTTAGTCCAATTCAAACTATATTGAAGGCAGGAAGAACAAAATGACAATTACATTTCAATCCTACCTTAGTCCAATTCAAACAGCCACCTAGCCTATCGACTAGCCAGCCATCCGCGATTTCAATCCTACCTTAGTCCAATTCAAACATCTATCTATCGGTCAAGGTTCCGGCGGAACTGTATATTTCAATCCTACCTTAGTCCAATTCAAACCAGAACTATGACCCAACAAACACGAACACTGCAATATTTCAATCCTACCTTAGTCCAATTCAAACCGACTATATGCCGAAGACGTTTTATGATGATTTTGATGAATTTCAATCCTACCTTAGTCCAATTCAAACCTACCTCCACCGTTTACGTTCGGTATTCCCCAAAAATTTCAATCCTACCTTAGTCCAATTCAAACCGAGCACGTGACACGGCCGTGCCCCCACGTATTCGGCATTTCAATCCTACCTTAGTCCAATTCAAACAATAGCAGGGCTTGGAGTAGGTGCAGGAGTCACATAATTTCAATCCTACCTTAGTCCAATTCAAACTCTATCCCGTAATGCCGACTTTTCACCACCAGAGACATTTCAATCCTACCTTAGTCCAATTCAAACGAGATCGAGGTACTGAAACGGATCGCGGAGGTCGAGATTTCAATCCTACCTTAGTCCAATTCAAACCCCGTCTAATGCACGATATGTTCGTCTAGACTGACTTATTTCAATCCTACCTTAGTCCAATTCAAACTGACCGGGAACCGGTCGTCGCTCGCTACCTCCGCATTTCAATCCTACCTTAGTCCAATTCAAACAATATTACAGTTTTTCTATTGAAAACTGTAATATTGATTTCAATCCTACCTTAGTCCAATTCAAACAATTGAGCATTAGAAGTTTTTCTTGTGTTAATTTATATTTCAATCCTACCTTAGTCCAATTCAAACCGGCGATCTGCGTATCTATGACGAGACTGGTGGATACATATTTCAATCCTACCTTAGTCCAATTCAAACTCTATACAACAGACATAATATGTATCATTATAATCATTTCAATCCTACCTTAGTCCAATTCAAACACGTAGAACTAGCAAAAAAAATTGTGGAGGGATAAAGAATTTCAATCCTACCTTAGTCCAATTCAAACTTTGTGGCAGTTATTGGGAGTGAGTAAGATGGAAGATTTCAATCCTACCTTAGTCCAATTCAAACATGACGATTGAAGGCATCGGTCGTATCTTTACCGTATTTCAATCCTACCTTAGTCCAATTCAAACAGCAAGGATGGTTTCCATTCACGCCTCACCTGAACAATTTCAATCCTACCTTAGTCCAATTCAAACCAAAGTAAGGAGAGTGAAAAAGTGGTAAAATACGAAGATTTCAATCCTACCTTAGTCCAATTCAAACGATCCCCTCTAATCTATTTGAAGAGGTATGAAACAATTTCAATCCTACCTTAGTCCAATTCAAACCTTTTTCTGTCATTTCCATCACTCGCTCGCATTATAATTTCAATCCTACCTTAGTCCAATTCAAACGTAGTCTTTTCCGAGATAGTTGTCCGGCCACCTCCACATTTCAATCCTACCTTAGTCCAATTCAAACCATTGAACGTAATACTTAGAGAGTAGAGGTACACACCAATTTCAATCCTACCTTAGTCCAATTCAAACGCCAGAGACACACGCACCCTATGAACAGTTTAGCGATTTCAATCCTACCTTAGTCCAATTCAAACGGTAAGACCGTGTTTATAGACCACCTTCGAGACCACATTTCAATCCTACCTTAGTCCAATTCAAACCGACAGTATATGTGACAGCGAACTTGATAAGTATATTTCAATCCTACCTTAGTCCAATTCAAACAAAATTACTACCAAGACCATTGCTCTTGCAATGCTATTTCAATCCTACCTTAGTCCAATTCAAACGTCACCGTCCCCGGCTCCGGGGAGACCGAGTGGATCCTATTTCAATCCCACCTTAGTCCAATTCAAACCCCCCGGAGCACGGCGATCACTGCCCAGAAGGCGTACACATTTCAATCCTACCTTAGTCCAATTCAAACCACCGTGCGACGAGCATATTGAGAGAGGTGGGTATAGAAATTTCAATCCTACCTTAGTCCAATTCAAACGTCCAGCCGGACGTTGAGTGGAGGGATAATGATCTATTTCAATCCTACCTTAGTCCAATTCAAACGCACTTTTATCTATAGAAAGAGATAAATATGAACAGATTTCAATCCTACCTTAGTCCAATTCAAACGACGAAAAAAGAGAGAACTATCGACGGGGGGATCGATTTCAATCCTACCTTAGTCCAATTCAAACACAGTCAACGACATTGTCATTTTTGATGAAGGTAAGTGATCGATTTCAATCCTACCTTAGTCCAATTCAAACCAGAGCCAGGCATTCCTCACCTCTTTCGCCTCCTCCGATTTCAATCCTACCTTAGTCCAATTCAAACCATCCCACTCGTCGGCCTTATCCCAGTCGATCTCGGAATTTCAATCCTACCTTAGTCCAATTCAAACAAAAAAAGTGTATGAAGAGTTACCGGAACACTACCATTTCAATCCTACCTTAGTCCAATTCAAACAACATGCGCGCGCGCGCATACGCGCGATACTTGAAATTTCAATCCTACCTTAGTCCAATTCAAACTCGACAAGTTCACCGACCTCGACCACTGTCGAGTAATTTCAATCCTACCTTAGTCCAATTCAAACATCTTGAACTAATAGAGATACTGATCTATTCATCAAATTTCAATCCTACCTTAGTCCAATTCAAACATGGTATCACTCTGGATAAAAAATCGCGCCTGTATAACATTTCAATCCTACCTTAGTCCAATTCAAACAGGCGCGCGGCAACAGGTGAATAATTTTTACATTTTTGATTTCAATCCTACCTTAGTCCAATTCAAACGCGATCTGGTGAAACGGCAGCGCGGTGAGATATACGATTTCAATCCTACCTTAGTCCAATTCAAACACCCATTGCAATTTTTGGTATCCCACCATTTTCTTATTTCAATCCTACCTTAGTCCAATTCAAACAGTTCTGAAAGGTACAGATCAGCGTATTGTATCAAATTTCAATCCTACCTTAGTCCAATTCAAACGTAGAAAATGCAAAAATGGAGAAGAGAAGAAAATTATCAATTTCAATCCTACCTTAGTCCAATTCAAACAGAAAGCGAAACGGTAAGGATAGTACGTTTTCGACACATTTCAATCCTACCTTAGTCCAATTCAAACACACCCAAGGGAAGGTATTTTTTGTGTCGTACTACTCTCATTTCAATCCTACCTTAGTCCAATTCAAACATAGGGTCGTGAGAGAAACAAAAGAACGAATTATTAAATTTCAATCCTACCTTAGTCCAATTCAAACACGGGATCCCGTGGGTGGACGCGCCCGTCATAAATATTTCAATCCTACCTTAGTCCAATTCAAACCGTAGTTCCGGGATCAGACTTCCCCCGTCTGTGGCATTTCAATCCTACCTTAGTCCAATTCAAACCTGAACTCCTCGAACGTGACAACTGCGCCTTCAAGATTTCAACGCACATTCCGCATGTCCTCCATCAAATGTAGTAATTTTCGTATTCCCTCCCC
>NZ_JASEFJ010000034.1 GCF_030019085.1 Methanoculleus sp. | reverse complement strand
ACGCCTGTGGAGATCATGTAAGGCCCTCCGGGGCGGGTTCGATGAAGCAGGAAGCCGCGCCCGAGAGGCGCGGGGTAGTTCACACGAATCTTTACAGAACCTAGCACACGGAGAGAGTGACGTACCGCCGGTTGAAGTCCGCGGTCTACCTGCTCATGGCAGGCGATCCGGATAGGGGTGGGCTCGTAAGCAGAACCTTTGATGCCTGCCTGATGGCGTTGATCATCGCGAACGTCATAGCGGTGATGCTTGAATCGGTTGAGGCTATATTCCTGCGTTATGAGGATCTCTTCTACGCTTTTGAACTCTTTTCAGTGACAGTTTTCAGCATCGAGTACGCCCTCCGGTTGTGGACGTGCACGGAGAACCCGGATTACGGTGGGGCGGTGGCAGGGAGGGTCCGGTATGCGTTCACTCCGATGGCTCTGATCGATCTCGTCGCTATACTGCCGTTCTTCCTGCCGATACTGATCCCGGTGGATCTGCGGTTCGTGAGGGCCGCCCGCCTCATGAGGCTCTTCCGGTTGCTGAAACTCGGGAGGTACTCTTACGCCCTCAAGATGCTGGGCGGCGCTTTCCAGAAGTCGAAGGAAATTCTTGCGGTTGTGGCCAGCGTTCTCGTGATAATCCTGATCTTTGCGTCGAGTCTTATGTTTTATCTGGAACACGAGGCGCAGCCGGAGGCGTTTTCAAGTATTCCTCAGGCGATGTGGTGGACGATTGTGACGTTGACAACGGTAGGCTACGGCGATGTCTACCCGATCACCGTGGGCGGTAAGTTGCTTGGTTCGTTTATTGCGGTCATGGGGATCGGGATGTTTGCCATACCTGCCGGGGTTCTGGCGACGGCGTTCATTGAGGAGATCCAGAAGAGGGGTTCGAAGACGACTCAGGAAGAGGGGTCGGTGAGTAAGCCGGAAGAGACGATCGCCCTGCTGGAGAGGCTCGATGCGCTGCACGATAAGGGGACGCTCTCTGACGAGGAGTTTCTGGTCCAGAAAGAGAGGATCCTGAAGCGATGATGGGCCAGAACCTGCGTCAAAAGGGCGAAGAGTGGTGGGTACGGGGGTAAAAACCCTGCTTTCTCTCTTCTATTTCAGTCCGGCATCCTGACAGAGTCGGCCCGATCCAGCCCCCTCGCAAAAAGGGGATATCGTTCTGATACCGGCCGCCGGCGGGGTGCGGGTCTTCCTTCAATCGTCGGGCCGTCATAGCCACTGTCGGCCAGGAAGTTTCGCGGGTCGCTGGATCCTCGTATGTGCGTCTGGCGCTCTCTTAGAGCGCATGGGCATCCCGCTGATAGTCGATCGAGACTCTTCGGGCGAGTGGGGACGAGGCGGATCCGTCGGTCCATACTGTTGATGGGAGATGCTACTCTATCGGTTAGATCGTGAGGACGTTCACGGCCGTGCTCTACAGCGCGGAGGGGGAGACACCCGCAGTGTTAACTGGATTTGGGGCACGCAGGAACCGATAGAAAGGATTTTATCGAGGAAGTAACTATTGCTGCACTTGAGACCCGCGAGAAGAAGGGTATGGAAAACCCCTCCCTGCCGGGAGGGGTGGAAGGCGCACTGTAAAGGCAGGGAGAACCGTTCATCAAGGGGCACGCGAGGCAAAGTTAGCAATTGTGTCGGATACGGGTTTAAGTTGTTGAACGGGGTGTTCCCTCTCAAGCAGCCGGATGATGGGATCAAGGCGTCCCTGACGACAGAAAAACAGAAAGAATCCGGGTGATAAAGGATGAAGATGATCTGGTGGTATATCCTGGCTCTCCTGATTGGGGGGTTCGCGCCTCTCATAATGGGGATTGCGAGGGGTAAGATTTTGATTGGGATCCTTGCGTTCATCGTATGTATAGTAGTGTCACTTTTTACCATGTGGGTCGGGGGACTCGTTGTTGCCCTGGTGTTCGTGTATTACATCGGTAACCAGACTGCTAACGCTAACCAGGCTGCTACCTAACCAAAAAACTACTTGCCTGCACTGAGACCCGCGAACAAAAGGGTGTGAAAACCCAATCTCTTCCCGGGTCTTTTCCCCCTCATTCTGCATGAAAGATAGCCACTGCCCGGGAGACCTGTTTCATCCGGTGCGCCTCTGGCTCCCCGGGCAGTCTGATCAATTAAGGTTCCTACACACAGCAGACTGGCAAGAACGGTATGAAAGCCACCCCGGCCGGAAAAGATCTCCCCGGCTGGTAACCGGATCATACAAAGTCGTAGCCGAAAAACCCGTGGATAAACAACCCAGCCTCTCCCCCCACCCACCGATGGGCAACAGCGTCTTTTCCATCCCCGGATGAGCAGGGTTGTTCGAGACCGCGTGGTCTTTCGTCACTCCGCGGAAAGATCCATCACCACGGCATCAGGCGTCGCCTCAACCAGATCCTCGACCGCATGCGGGTGGCAGGTGAAATAGATGACCTGGCACGTCTCTGCAAGTTCAGCGATCGCCCGGCAGGCATTCTTCCGCCGAACCGGATCAAAATTGACCAGGATATCATCAAAGATGACAGGCACCGGGATCGACGATGTCGCGTAGTCGCGGATATACCCAAACCGCAGTGCAAGGTAGAGCTGTTCGGCAGTCCCACGGGAGAGTTCGTCGATCTTCTTCCTGGCGCCGGTTGCCTCCTCAACGTAGGGATCAGACCCATCAAACGGCTTGACCACCCGCGTATACCGCCCGCCGGTGATCGCCGTGAAGAACGATTGAGCCTCCATGAGGATCTCTGGCTGACGCTCCCTTTCGAAAGTCTCCACAGCCATCCCAAGAAGGCTGGATGCCACGGTGTAGACCGACCACTCTCGGGACACCCGACTGAGGTCTTCCTTCAGCGCAGCCTCATGAGAGAGGAGCGAAGTGAGTTCATCGTCACCTTCGATCCCGGAGCACCGCTCCCTGAGCGTCCCGATCTCCTGGTGAATATCCTGGATCTTTTCGCGGATCTCCTGAAGCTCGTTCTCCTTCTCCTTGAGACGAACCTGCATCTGGACGGGGTCATACCCCTGCAGCGCCGTGATGAAATCATCGTAGCGCTCCACACCGCTGATCCTCCTGATCGCGGACCCGGCATCCCGGATACTCTCCTCAAGTTTCTGTCTCTCCCGTGACAGCCGCTCGATCTCGCGGTACTCCTCCGGCGTCTCCACACCCCGTTCCTTCAGAATGGTCTCAAGATCCGCTTTCGCTGCAGCATATAAAGCAACCGTCCTCTCCAGCGCCTCTCCCTCTGCATTCAGCCGATCACCGAGCGCATGGTATCGTCTCTTTGCCTCCTCCTCATCATGGAGCAGTCTGATGAGCCCCTCAAGGATGACTTCGGGAGAGCCTTTCAGAGGTTCGTTGCAGGCCCTGGCGACGGCCGCGATCTCCTCCTCAAACAATCGAATCTCCGCCGAGAGACTCTCTTCCCTCTTCTTCATCGCTGCAATCTGTGCACACAGACCTGCGGCCTGCTTGATCTCAGCGATAAGATCCGGGAGGAGGTCGGGATTCATCGCCCCGGGGAGACCCCGTTCGCTGCACCACCGTTTCCAGGCATCCAGGGCCTTTTTGTGTTCAGAGCGGAGATCATCCATCGCCTTTCTTGCCTTCTTCAGTGCCTCATCTGCAGTTCTGCAGAGTTCCTCTGCGCGGGCAATATCCCTATCGAGGTCTGATGCCCTGCCCGCCTCCATCACAGCATCTTCGAGGGTGTGGACGAGATCTTCGGCAACCGTCCGTTCATGAGGGGGATCAAACCCAAGCAATTTAGCACATGACCTAATCTTCTCTTTCCCCGCCGAGATCTCGCGCTCAACCTCCTTTCGCTGAGCGGCGAGTGTCTCCCCCTTCTCTGCAGGAACCTCCGTATCATTCCCCCCTTCCGCTCCTCTCCCGGCAAGAAAGATACCGGCCGCAGCAACGAGCAGGATCAGGGCGATGAGCCCGGCAATCTGGATGGCCGCGGTGAAAAAACCCCACAGAAAGACAAGGACGGCGGAGAGCGCTACCAGGATACCCGGCCATGATGGGAGACCCCGGGCAGAGCGAAGGGAAGCCCTGATCTCCGCGGTTCTCGCTTCTTCCTGCCGGATCGTTTGAAGTCGCACTTCAAGTTCCTGAACGCGCTGAATCTCCCCCAGCATTTCACGGGAGAGGCTGAGCCGTTTCCGGGCGGTCACGGGATCTTCGACATCCCCGATATCATCCCGACGTCTCTTCAGGTCCCTGAGGTCCTCTCTCTTCTCTGCTGCCTCCCTCTCTGCCGCCTCAAGCCTGGACCTCTGCGCAGTGCAGTCGTTCATGCTCTTTGTGAGGCGGTCACGGAGTTGTTTGGCCTCGTCCTGGGCGGGAACGGAGGTATCGAACCTGATGACACGCTCCTCATCCCAACCTTCCCCAAAAGACTTCAGCATCGAGGCAAGGCTCGCCTGCTGCTGTTCAAGCCCCAGCCGAACTCCCTTGAGATCGTCCACCTGGTTCCGGTAGTGCTCAACCTTTCGTTCGAGAGCACGTATGTTGTCGGCCTGCGCGAGAACTTCCTCCCTGACCACGCAGCGTTCAAGTTCTTCCTTTGAACTGCTTTGCTTTCTGGTCAGGTCTTCGCGCTCCGATTCCAGCCATTTAATCTCAGCCTCGATCTTGCTGAGATCTTCGAGAGCACCAGCCGGAAACGGCTCAATCCCGGGGATTTTGCTGAGAGCGTCTCGATATTTTTCGCGTTCGAGAAATATCTCCCACGCCTGCGCAAGAGATTTGAGGCAGGTGATCTCTTCCTCAGCAGATTTCCGTTTTTCATCTTCCTCCAGGGCAGCCTTGCTCTCCCGGGTGATTGCCTCGTTGATCAGATCATACTCTCCCTGCCTCTTCTTCACGTCGCGGATCTTCGCCTCGACGTCTTTCAACTCTGACATCAGGGTGTTGATCTTTTTCCTCTTCCCCTGGATCACATAAATCCCGTCTGCAGCACGCTGAATAGAGGTTGAAACCTCGCGGACAGGGAGGTTTCCAGCACCTGCAGCAGCCAGGCGATCCCTGATCTCATCTCTCCGGAGTGTCGAGATCTCCTGCAGCTCATTGAGTCCGATCGCACAGACGTTCTCATAAAAGACCTGGTCACATGGACCCAGCAGGGATAGGGGTTTTATCCCCTTCACAGCGGTGCCGCCAGCATATGTGAGAGAGGGAACGCCCCGAACCCCTGTACGGGAGAGGATGTACTCCTGGCCGTCCTCACCGAGGATCTCCAGCCTGCCACCGATCTTCCCGCCGTTGATAGGAGGGTAATGGTTCAGATTCTTCCTCCCGTCTGGAAAACCATAGAGCATCCGACGGATGAAGGCGAGCAGCGTTGTCTTTCCTGCCTCATTTGGACCGAAGATCACTGTCAGGCTTTCGCCGAACTCAGTGGGTGGTTTCCAGTCGTGAAACTTCCCGAAACCATCGATGTAGAGCGATCTGATCTTCATTCTCTCTCTCCTTCAGATAGTCGAGAGAGGAGCAGGGCCTCGGCTTCACGGATGATCGCGTTGAGTTCCTCGTCATCCGGTTCGCTTACGTATGCACGGGCATATTGGTGAAGGGGAGATATCTTTTCTTTCAGGCGGATTTGTCCGCTCTTGCTGGATATCGCCAGATCGCTCTGCCTGCATATCTCTCCGAGGATGTCGTCACGGGAATGAACCGCGTCACGGTCGATGACGGGGACGGTTCGGCATATGATCCGTTCAGGGTAGATGGGATAGTTGCTGGCCGGTGGATCCTCGATGAGTCGCTCTTCAAGTGCAGCGAGTCCGCCCGCCGCTACGAGTTCACCATGGAGCCTCGTCGCACCGGTGAGGATGATCCGACCAACGACGGGAATACCCGCTTTTTCAGATACGATGACAAGTTCCTTCCGGATCTCTTCTTCGAGGACTCCAAGATCCACAGAACCGGTGACATCGATCTCGATCACCTTCCAGAGGTATCTGGTTGTTCTGACAGTTTTGACCTCAACGGCACCATTAGCACCGACCGTGACGAGGTGGCAGCCCCGGTCACCGGTCTCTCCCAGATCACGCCCCTGCGGGTTGCCGGCATAGACGATCCAGGGGTCCCGGTCCTCGATGACCGTGGGCTGATGGATATGGCCCAGCGCCCAGTAATCGTAACCACATCGCCTGAGATCCTGGGCGCTGCATGGAGCGTATGGTTCGTGACCCGGGACTCCCCCAACGTTGCAATGGAGAAGACCTATCGTGCAGGGCCAGCCCTTCTCACGGCGAGGAAACCGCCCTGCGAGATTGTCCATAATATGGGCTGTTGCAAAGCTCATCCCTACGATCGCTGCAAGAGGTTTGTCTTTCCGACCGCGATGGATGATGACCTCCGGTTCTTGAGATGAGAAGACGAAAGCGTTCTCGGGCATCTTGATCGATCTCGACCATGCATCATCCGGGTCATGGTTGCCGCGGACGATGTATGCAGCGATTCCGTTCTCGCCGAGCCGTTTAAGTCCCTCTATGAACTGGAGTTGCGCCCGGATGTTCTGGTCCTCACTGTCATAGACGTCGCCTGCGACCAGCAGAAAATCGACTGCTTCACGGATACAGAGGTCTACTATCTCTCTCCAGGCACTATAGGTCGCACCTGCCAGATCAGCAGCGGTCTTCTGGTCCATTCCTGGAGGCGTTATGAACCGGCTTCCCAGGTGGAGATCGGCGGTATGCACAAAGCGAAAGGAAGAGGAAGGTCTCCGGGACGGGGGAGGCATATGAAAGACTGTTTACCCGAGGTTATTGATAAATCCATGCCTTATGGTGTATAAAACCCGATCGAGAAAACACAGAAACCTCGTTTAGCCCGGGTATTTTTTCCGGGCCAGGATCCAGGATCCACCCCTGATTTGAGGAGAACTCCATTTTTCGCCACATAAAGTATAAGTGCAACTTCCGTTCATAAACGCCCTCAATACCAAGGGCTTTTTTATCCCCACGTCTTACGCCTGGATCAAGCGGTGCAGACGGGGTGGGTGCAAAAGAGCCCCGGACGTGGCTGGAGAGGTAAAACCATGAAAGAACTGGGAGAATCTGGGGCGAGGGGCGCTGCGGCGGGGTGTATCCACCACCGCGGCACCGGCGCTCCGGTAAAAGGAGGCAACTGCGATGGTAGCAAGGCATCACCGGAAGTTCCGCTAACCAGGATGCACCAGGCCACCACTCATAGTTACGATTACAAAGATATAAGACTCACCACCCCGGCAGGGTGGGTGCGATGACCCTGGATGATAGGGTGCCGCTCTTACTGGTATCACGGACTGTCGACGGGGAGATCCGGCGGTACGGCCACGCTGTCCGCGAGATCCATCGCCACAGGACGAGGAACCACCAGTATCTCATCGAGACAGGGGAAGGGGCGGCCATGATGCCGGAGACCGGAACGGTCAGCGTGACCCCGGCAGTCATCCGGACATGGGAAGGAAACCGACCGCCACAGGCGGTCTTGCTGGACGACGGTGACAGCAATGACAGCAACTTTCAGCACGATGACAGCAACTGCTGTCAACGAGAAAGTCAAAGTAACAATGAGTTTTCGTCAAATAAAATACAGAATGATGAGATCACTCATCTGGATCAGTCTTATGTTCAGCAGACCCAGGAACAGAAGAGGCCTGAGGGAGGGAGCACTGCGATGAAGTGTGCCTCTGTTCCTGCAAATGCTGTCATTAAGGAGAGGCTACACGCATATCACCCAGAGAATCTGAAAATACCCAAAGATAAGGCTTCGTTCAGTGACAGCAACTGCTGTCAATCTGCTGAAAACTGCTGTCATTCAG
>NZ_JASEFJ010000033.1 GCF_030019085.1 Methanoculleus sp. | reverse complement strand
AGGTTGTTAAACGACGTTACGTCGGCGATCGGGACGGCAAGGTCCCGGACCGCCGTTTTGTTCACGGTTGTCTGAACGAAGTCTGCCATGGTTGGTAACTCCTCACGGCACAACGCTCTCGGTTGTGCCCAGCAGGAAGATGCTTCGCATCTCCCGTTGCCTGCATGCTCCCGGGAATATGACAGACAACTATAGGGTAGACCCGGGAGAGTATCAGCCTGACTTTATCGGGAAGCCTGAATTGGGCTCGGATTCTGAAATATAACCGTTACGGTCAGCCTTTTTGTCCCCCGCCACCTATAGTCCCGCAGGAGGATTGCCTGGATGACCAACGAAAAGACCACCCGGGAGCTCGTCTATGAGACGAACCGGGATGTGAAGTGGATCTGCAAAACCCTGCAGAGAATGGAGGCACAGGACGAGGAGTTTGAGGTCCGGCTCCGGGCGCTGGAGGGCTGGCGGGCGGAGAAGGCCGGAGAAGAGAAGAGGATCTCGACGATCAGCGCCGGGGCTGGAGGGATTGTCGGCGGGGTGGTGGCGGTGATCGTGAAGGTGCTGGGCGTGGGGTGAGGGACTGCCGCGCCAGTGTGATTAGTTAGGACGATAATTGGGAGGCAAACCTGAAACACCTTCCTAAATGAAGCCATACATCGGCCGTCCTGGTGTGGTCCCTGCGCCCCCCCCAATGGCATCCTGTCCATCCTAATTGGATAAGGTCGAGGGAGGTCGTCTGATATACCCTTTTTGCATAATTCGGAATGGTACTGATATACCGGCAAAATCGGAACCAAACCACCGGTATATCGTGCCAAGTGCATCCAGCGCTCAGGGTATGAGATCGTAAGGCCACGGGAAACAAAGATTTTCCTGTCAAGCTAATGTTCTGCAATTTCCATGTCGGTCTCTCGCACTGTGTGATCGATACCATGGCAATGCTGATGAAAACTGGTTGGTGGAAAAAGAGGTTATTAATTATAATGGCTATAAAAGGTAAAGGGGATTAAGCTGAGCGATCTGATCGATTAGAGCGGTATCCCTCATGTCTGTATCTTTTCCCCAGCAAATGCCCCCATTCCCAACTCTATGCACTAAATCCCGAAGGATTGGAGATTCCTGGAGCGGAGGAGCAACCTGCGATTGTTTCAGCAGATGCGGCCTACGATGCCCGGGATATCCGCCAGTACAACAGGGACTAAGGAATCAGGAGCAATATCCCGATCACCGGAGAAGCCAGAAATAGCCAAAGTGGGTAAGACTGATATAACTCGATCCAAGGGTATACAAGAAGCAAAACGCATTAGAGATCTTTTTTAGTCAGATTGAAGCGTTTAAGCAGATCGTTTCATGATATGGACGGTGTGCGAATTCATTCCATAGGCTAATTCAACTGACATATGCAGTTATGGTAAAAGAACATTGGGATGACCCCTCCCTTAGATGAAATTTCATTAGTCTGACATATCATGCTTGCAACTTCGAGTCAACTAATCTCGCAGCAAATTAAGCACTTATGATAGCACAATCCGCTAAATCGAATATATCCGATAGTTTGCGTCTTCATATGCCGTGGTGAGATTGAGATCGCTCGTACTTTTTATGAGGATGAAACTTGCCTCGTATCTCTCACAAAGTGCAGCGAGTTCAGTCTCATCTAAGGTATTGTAACCTTTGCCATGATTTGTAACATCCTGTATCCGTTTCCACCACCCGATTACAGCTTCATCCCGAAACGGGAACGCCTTCCAGTCGATAACAATTGCTCTTTCAGCCCTTAGACGAAAATCTTCGATGGAAGGATCGATAAGAAATATAGCATCTTCTGGAGTATGTAGTTTTATCCAGTCATACATAGGATCTCTTGGTCCAGTAGCCGGTAGGTAGGATGTATTGAACACCACATTCACAAAAATCAACGTTACAAAAACAAGTCCTACAAGCAGCAATACGTTGGAATATTGTGTAACATTATCTGATAATTTATAATTAGGGCCTCTAATTTTCGTTAGGAAAATTTTAACCGCTTGAGATGCACCATATCCGATATACAAATACATTACAAGAACAAGATATGGAGCAAGTCTAAATAATTGCAACTTACCTATGAGGGGGACTGGCAGTACTTCTACGAATATAGTCCCTATGACGAGCAAACCTATCCCAGTAGAGAAAAAAAGTGAGAACAACGTATCTTTGTCTGACCAGTTTGTTTTTGCCTTCCAGAGGATCAATCCCAAAAATACTGCAAACACTTCTAAAAAAATGATATAGTTACCCAGTGGAAAAGAAAATGGGCAATAATGATGTGGATGGCGGATAGAGGTGATAACTTCAAATATCTGTAGATTTTGTATGTTGGATGAGAACGTAATTACAGGTAACAAAGCAACACAGGCGATGATTGCATACACCCCCAAACAGAAGGTTTTCTTTATGATATCTATCGATTTAACTAGAATGAGCAAACAAAGGGCTAAGATACAAGTTATCAACAACCCTTCAAGAGGATGCACAAAGGTTACAATGCCTAGAATGATAAATGCCAAATAGAACTTTTTCTTTAGAAAAAAATACGTCGACAATACTGTTAATGGAAGTGCAATGGAAGCTGGGATTAACAAATTATATATTAGCCAATCCCCGCCCAAAATATTTCTAATGGTGATTGGACCATAAACAATCAAACTTAACGTCACTATCGGAGCGAAATAACTCTTAAACAGATCTAGGGAGATCAAGGAAATTATCGTTAAAAGAGATACTAACGATGTTATGTAAATTACGTAGAAGGCAATTGGTAAGCCAAGTTGTCCTGCAATACTTGCCATGAGTATAGAGTAATAGTATCTGGGTGAAAAACCATCATTTTGGTTTACAAACCAATCGTTTTCTAAGTATTTTTCATCCATAGTTCTAAGAATTATTGGGATCTGTTCATTGTGGTTAGATGTGCCAAAAGAGTATGATGGTATGACAACTGACGCAAACAATAAACTAATTAATATAGCGAATCCGATTTCGGTTAGTTTTATGTCAGTTCCCATAGTTGCAATAACGTTTGCAGGCGCACTATATCAATTCATGCATTATAAGATGCATAATCTACATATTGGTTGTTTCAAAGGGTTATAAATCAAAATTGAAGCAGATGTGGGAACCTTTAGATGAACAGATAACTAGATTTTAAGAAGTGATGAGGTAAACTCTTTATCCTTCCTTAAAAACTCTTCTCCGCAGGCAATTACTGTATCTGATTGGCCATCGATCGTAGTTTTACCGAAGTGCCTTGTGCTGCTTCGAAAAATTCAAGCCTGCCTAGAACCCTATTATAACTTTCCTCAAGGTTCATGTAATTCTTCCTCGGAAAGCCCTTCCCAGAACGAGTGCTTCATCAGATTCACTGACCAGTCACCAAAGTAATAGAGGGACGCGACCCCACCGACAAGGGTGACTAGATTCTTGACCAGGTGGTCAATGACGGCGATCACTGTTGCAGTCGCCGGAGCCATGCCGGCGAGTTCGAAGGTGATGGCGAGGGCGAACTCATAGGTTCCAACACCGCCGGGCGTGATCGGGACAGCTTTGATCAGGTTACCAATGACGATGGCGAGCATGATGACCATGAAGGGGATGCTCTCGCCAAACATCATGACGACAACGGCGCAGACCAGAACGTCCATAAGCCAGATCCCGATTGAGGACGACCCAAGCACAAAGGCGCTCCTCATGCTCAGGGAGACTGCCCTGACCTCTGTGAGCATGCTATAGAAAATGCCGAGATATTTGTTTTCAGAGTGACTGTTACCCGTCAAGAGCAAGAAGATAGCAAAGGCGGCCCCTCCAACGATCGGGATGACGATAAGAGGCAGAAACCATTCTGGCGTTCCGATAACGAAAGGAAGCGCAAGCAGACCAAGAAGAGCAATTGTCACCACGTCAAATATCCGCTCGACGATAAGGGACGAGACGCCCTGCGAGTAGGTTGCCAAACCTTCGTGTTTAAGGATGAAGATCCGGACCAAATCGCCAAGGCGAGCAGGGACAATAAGGTTTGCGGTCTGGGAGAGGAGGATGCAGGCCGTGGAGAAGGTAAGGCCGAGCCGGACGGTGAGCCCGCCAAGGATCGCCCGGTATCGCCATCCTCGCATAACCCATGCAAGGGCGCAGATGAGGACGGCGAAGGCCAGATACAGGGGATGAATATGGGCGATGGTGACCATGAGGTCATCCCAGACCCGCCATAGCATATACGCCAGAATTCCGAACGCAACCAGGGACGGGATGAGGATTGCACTAACCTTCCGCCACATGCAACTGCCACCAGAGCCCGAGAATCTGTGACCCCATCGAAAAGACATCCTTAAAACGCACGGTTGTACCAGGTCCCTGTCGCCAGACCACCGGGAACTCAGCCACGTGATAGCCCTTTCGCTGCCCCCGAACCAGAACCTCAGTATCCCAGAACCAGTGTGTGGCCTGAATTTCAGGGATCAGATTGAGGATCCGCTCTTTTCTGAACGCCTTGAAACCACACTGGTGGTCATGGAGCCTGCTTCCAAGGAAGACGCGCACGAGAAGGTTGTAGCCGCGGCTTGCGATCTCCCGGCCACCGCTCCGAACGATCCTGGAATCCGGCATTAGCCGGGATCCTGTGGCGATATCAGCGCCATCCCGGATCGCCCCAACGAGTTCAGGCAGGTGGGCGAGGTCAGTCGCGAGGTCGACATCATAATAACAGACAATACGATGAGATGCGGCCTTGATAGCGCGGTTCAGAGCCCTGCCCCGGCCGAGGCGCTCGTCAGCATGGAGGAGCCTGACGCGGGGATTCTTCTCGTGCCATGCCTGGACGAACTCTGCACTTTCGTCGGTGCTCCCGTCCTCCGCGACGATCACCTCAAACGCGTCGGCGATTTCAGAGAGTGCAGCGACAGATTCAGGGATCGCTCGTTCAAGGGCGGACCGGTCATTGAAGACAGGTAAGATGACCGATACGCCGTCTTCAGACACGGTTCTCCTCCATGATCTTTCTGGCTGCCTCTTGGCCGGCAATAATCGATCCCTCCATAGAGCGCTCAGGATAGTTGGGAGGGGAGAACATTCCGGCGAGGTACAGCCCGTGCTTCTCGTATGCGGGGATGAGACCGGCGAAGCCGGTGGTGTAGACTGGCCCGGCGAAACGCTCCACCGCGAGTTCACTCCAGTGGATCGCGTTTTCAGGAACTGAAAACCGGCGGCAGAAGTCAGAGAGCATCGTTTCCTTCAGACCGGGTACTGGTTTTTCCCCAAAATAGGAGGCGAGATAGACGATATCCTCACCATACCGCTCACGGGGCACGAAATTCGTGTGGGCCACAACAGCCCCATATGGGGCTGTATCCTTCATATTTAACCAGTAAATGCCATCAGTAACGTCCTGGTCGAGTCCGATGGTCATGCAGGCCGCACCCTGATACGGCACCGTGGTAAACTCATCTCTCCCGCTGAGGCGTGCGACCTCTTGGGGCGGTATAGTGGCGAGAACCACGTCGAAGGCCCTGCCATTTATGAGCCATTTTTCTCCCGCTCGCTCTATCGAGGTTACCGCGGTTTCTTTCTCAATGATACATCCGCTGTTAAGCAACTGCCGCTCCATCTCATCGACAACCAGGTGCCAGCCGCCATTCAGGTAGCCGAGCCTTTCTCCCTCAACGCCACGGTCGGACCTGATGGCGATCCTGGAGATGAGCCACGCAGCCGAGACCTCGTGCCGGCGATCGCCGAACTTGCTCCGCAGGAGGGGCTCGAAGAAAGAAGTGTAGATCTTCTCTCCGAGGTGCTCTCTGATGTAGTCAACCGCGGGGATTGTGTCCAGGGACACGAGGTCAAGATTCTTCGCCCGCAACGTAAGGAGGCCAAGACGTATCTTGTCGGTGAACGAGAGGTGAGGATAGAGAAGAATTTCGATTGGGCGTGTCAGCGGATGAATCGTTCCATTGACATAATATCCGGTAGATCCACTGATCCATTCGAGGCGGTCTGAAAGTCCGAGCTCCCTGAGGAGAGAGAAGAGATGCTCATCACCGGCAAAGCAGTGGTGGTAATAGTGTTCAATCTGGTATTCTTTTCGATTATAAGAGGTCAGACACCCGCCGAGGAAGGGTCGAATCTCGAATATTGTGACCTCAAAGATATTGGAGAGTGTTTGGGCAGCAGTTAGTCCCGAAAGGCCGCCTCCGATGATGCAGACATGCATATCATTTTTTTGAATAGCGAATATATAACAATAAGTAATCCATGTGTTGCGTTGGTTATGTAAGACCATCTAGAGTCTCCGATATGCAGGATATTTCGTGACAATCTTCAGAAGCTGGACGATTTTCTATAGTCGTAAGTGGATTTGATGACGTTTTTGTAATTGTACTGAAAGGACGGCCCCACTCACAATAAGCAGAGTGTGACTCCTGTTCCGCCCCAAGTGGGATAATATATGTTCGGGATCTTAAGATAGTGATTGGTGATGAGTCCGACATGTGATGCCACGATAAGCCATACCGAGACGATTCGCAATATGTCGAAAACAAGCAGGCGTCCATGTCCTTTCATTTAGCATACACCACTAACTGATTCAGCCCGAACTCAAATCGCTCATAATGTACCAGTTTTAGACCGGTTTCATTCGAAAAACTGACGAAGTCCTGCTGGTGATACAGTCTGTCGTGTTCCTCTACAGCTTCCCTGCTGAACAGACGCAAATGAGACCCAGCACTAAGGATAGTATTTGCAAATTCGGTTGGGGTTGTAATAATAATCCGGCCGTCATCGGATAATCGATCTCTACAGAACATTAGTTGCCCGACAGGGTCGTCCAAATGCTCAAGGACGGCGGAAAGGATGATAGTGTCAAATATCCGATCTGAATCTTTAAGGCTGGATGGCGAGTGAAAGGACACTCTTGCATTGTTCTGATAACGTAGTTGCGCGGCCAGAAGCACGTCTTCATTTATGTCGACGCCCAAATACTCCTTGCCGTTGAGCATCGATGCCAACTTGCCATAGCCGCATCCATAATCGAGAACCCTCTCACCATAAATATGCGGGAGCACTTTTTGTAATCTTCTCTCTTCGAGGAACGGTGAGAGGAGCCCTGTTATCTGGCCTTTGCTTTTACAGTCATCTGGAGTACTATTGTTCTGTTCCATATGTGCACCTCTGAGAGCAAACAGGTACCCGAAGAGCCCGGGTATCAGGACCATGGTGAGGAAGAGGAGGAGTGAAAAGGCAAACCCGTTCGCGGCGGTTTCACCGAGCTGGAGGAAGCAGTACGATCCGACGGATTCCCGCAACCCCAGTCCTGAAATGGTGATGGGAATGTTTCCCATGAGGACGATGAGGGGGAGTGCAATGACGGCATTTACGTCTGCGTTGAGCGCGAGAAGCAGGAAGTAGCCGAGAAGGTAGGCAATACCATAATAACTGAATGTAGAAAGAATTACGACGGGTAGTATTTTGGGATTAGTAAGTTGGTCCCGGCAGTTGGTAACAAACGTGTCCACATGCTCCGCACCGACTTTAAAGAACCTCGCGGCGAGCAGAAGGCACCTCCGGTTAACGAGTGCTGCCGTGCCACAAAGTACAACGATGGCGCACACAGCAATAAGATATGGCATCGTGGACTGATTATTGAAGAAGAGCGCAATGGTAACGGCACCGAGCACAACCAGAGCCAGAACGTCAGTAATCTTTTCCACGAGCACAGTCGATAATACGACGGTTCGATTTTCCTTCAGGTGGTACGCTCTCCCCAGTTCCCCTACCTTACCTGGTGTGATTGCGCCGTAGAACACTCCGATGATGAGAACCTTAAACAGTTCCAAGAATGGTTTGGTGATACCTGTTGTTCGGAGCAGGATTCCCCATTTATATGTCCTGATCAGGAAAAGAATCGGCACCGTCAGTAAAGCAGGGATGAGGTACGGAATGTTCAGCGACTCAAATGTATTGAAGATTTCTGATGGGTGAACCCTCGTGAAGAGGATTAAAAACAGGAGGGCCGTGAGCCCGAGCTTTAAAGCGGTACTCGCCTTCATTTCTTCAGCCTGTACAGGATCTCCTCCGACAGCATCCTCTGCGTCTTCAACATGTCCGCAAGCAGCCCGAACACAATCGCCTGCAGCCCGACGATGACGAGCACGGTGGTGAGGACCGCCGAGGGGAGGTGGGGCGTTACCATCCCGGTCTCAAAGTAGTGCGTCAGGACCCCGAAACCTATGGCCAGGCCGACGAGTATCAGGACGAGCCCGATCCAGGTGAAGACCTGGATAGGGTGGTAGTCCCGGAAGCTTCGTGCTATTGTTTTGCCTGCCGCGGAGGCGTACCCGAAGAGACTCGCGATCAGCCGGGAGTTTCCGTCCCGCCTCCGGAACTCCACCGGCACCTGGACGAGCGTCAGGTTCTTGTTC
>NZ_JASEFJ010000032.1 GCF_030019085.1 Methanoculleus sp. | reverse complement strand
CTAATATATAGAGGATGCCTCAGTGGCTCAGCCGGTAGAGCGGCGGTCTTGTAAACCGCAGGTCCCGAGTTCGAATCTCGGCTGGGGCTTGAAGAAGCCAAGTTCTTAATCCGTTCTGAAAAATAAGCCCGTAGCGCCGAGATTTTCACATCGGTTTTGAACGGCGTGATCCCTGCCGTGCGTGTCGTAAATGTGGCGGCGATACAGAGTTAATCGTTCATCCGTTCGACATGACGGGAGCGTCTTGTCGGTCCCGGGCGAACCGGAGCAACACCCACACCTGCAACACCGCCGTAAGGAACACGCCGACCGTCATCACGCAGTAGACGAACACGCCGAGGGGGTTTGGATGCATCCACGTAGCCGTCCAGATTACCCGGCACCGATGAAAAACCGGAACATCCACTCGACGGGATAGAGTAGGGTTCGCCAAGTAGCTAAATCAACCATAGAGGGCGTTACGACCTCGGGATAAAAAAAGAGCGTGGTTTAAGGTGGGTGGGGTTATGCCGTCGCCCGCGGGGCGATCTTCTGCACCAGGGCGTTCCACACCTCCGGCTCTTCCTCGCGGAGCCGGGGCGAGTGATGCCCGGAAGCGCGGGTCGTCCGGAGTCGTGCCGGCATCCTTCGCGAGTGCCCTCTCCAGGAGCTCGCCTGCCGCCTCCACTGTCTGCGGTGTGCCGCACACGGTGCAGAAGCGCATCTCCCCTTCCAGGACGGCACCGCACCGCGAGCAGGTCGGGGTGGCCGGGACATCTGCCCTTGCCTCGGCCTCGTCGAAGACCTGCCGGATCGCTCCGATGACATTGCGGTTGTATCGCTTCACGGCCAGATCTGGGTCTGTGACTTCATCCCCGAATAACTCGCTCGCAGTGCAGTTCATCTCGTTAACAACGGCCAATACCAGGGTTCCAAAATCAATCTCTGTCATGTTTCTTAGTCTCCTCGCCATCGGGCCGGAGCCGTCAGGCATGCCGCCGGGAGGGGTTGCACCTCCTCGGACCGCGTGGTTGCGGTCGGCGGTCTGCGTTCCAGTTCTCCAGGATGGCCACGACCTCCCGGACTTCCGCACGAAGGGCCTTCGCCTCCGCGTGCAGGGTTTCCGCGTCCTCGACGGGGATCATGCAAACGACCTCACGAGGTCATGGTCGATCGACTTCGCCTGCTCCCGGTCCGCGTCGATGATCGGGGGCGGGGCGGAGAGCCGGGCGGCGAGCTGCTGCCCGGAGAGCACCTTCTGCACCGCCGCGAGTGGGGCCGACATGAGCCTGCTCTCGATCCGGACGTTCACCGCCCGGCCGCTCCGGGAGATCCGGGCGCTACCGGCGTGACCGACGAAGACCTCGCGGTCGGGGCGTTCCTGCACAAACTGAACATCTACCGCGTGGCCGTTTAGCATCTTCGGAACGTCCGCGGCGGCGATCACAAGTTCGCCGAGTTTCCACCCGTCCACCTGCACCTGCAGTGCGTCGTGGTGCTTCTGGATTTTCCCACATGGTCTGAAGGGCATAGTTGTTTCACCTACATTGCAACTTGCTTTGTATATTACATATTACAACGCATAAGTATATATAATTTACTGTGTAACTTACAATGTATATGGCAAGAGAAGGAAAGGGCCGGGTTGTGCCGGTCGGGAAGGCGAAAACCCGATATGTCACCGTCCCGGCAGATGTCGCCGGGGATGATAGGTTCCCATTCGAGGACGGCGAAGAGGTTACGGTGAGGATAGAAGAGGGTAAGCGCCGCGTCGTTGTTGAGAAGGTCGAATAACCCCTTCTGTGCGCCTTCATATCGTCGATTTCCCGGCCTCTCTTCTGCCGTAGGTGTAAGGTGTCATGGTGAGGGGAGATCGCCGGAATACGGCGCGATGTGAAGGCACGTTTACGGCCCGGGACAACGCCGTATAAAAAGAGTTGGAAGAGTTGGACGTACCCGGCACCCATGAGCCGGATGCGCCCGTGCTCACAACACCCCGGCGAGGCGTAGCATGTCGTCTCGTTCCGGTAAGTATCGCTCAATCAGCCCGGCATCGACCATACAAGATGTCGCGTTTGGAGACGGTTTCCCAAGTTCGGTGGTAAGGCTAATTCCACGCTGAGCGATGTTATCGACAATCAGTGCCGCCTGAAACATGCGCCCGTTCATCAGAAGATCCTCTGAGTTATCCATATTGCGGCGGGCCTCGCCTAGGTGTTGTTTTGCCCTTTCCACGTGTTCGGCGGATTCGACAAACTTTTCGTGCGCGTACATGATACCAGCTGGAT
This sequence comes from Methanoculleus sp., assembly GCF_030019085.1. Lineage (GTDB taxonomy): Archaea > Halobacteriota > Methanomicrobia > Methanomicrobiales > Methanoculleaceae > Methanoculleus. The sequence continues at coordinate 9,094 of NZ_JASEFJ010000032.1, read as the reverse complement.
CGCTGGAGTACACAACAAATTTCCCATCAACGAACTCGGAATCAATATTTGTTATATTCCCTAATCCGGCATTCTGAGCATTAACCGCTGCACGGAGTTCTCTAACGGCGGCATCCGTCGCCGTCTCGGCGGGAGTACTCACACACCCGACCGTCACCACAATGAGTAGGATTGCCCCGATCGTCACAAGAGCTCGCGCGGGGGTCCAGAAAGAGGGTTCTGCGTCAGTCATGAGAGGGAATAGGGGATATGGGTATATATAGAACAAGGATCTATTCGGCCGGGGGCATTTTCGGCAACCCGATCACTCCTCCCCGGCGGCGGCCTTCTCCAGGAGGTGCCGGAGCGCCGCGTCATATGACGGCAGCCGGAGCTTATGCTTCAGCGCCCATATGGCGCTGAAGGTGTCGTGTTGAACCGGGATCGTCCTCCGCGCCCGCTTCGGACTGCCGGAGGGGGTTCATCGGCCGCACCCGGGGAGAAGGAGAGGGGAAAAACCCCGCGCACCGGGGCATCTCGGAAGAGGTGCAGTTGGCTCCCAGGTGGCGGGGCGATCTCGATCGTTTTCATGGTTGTAGAGCAGGGTGCTCTTCCGGTCCGATGTCGTTCTCTCCGGGGCGGTCTTGCCACGGGAATGTTTGGGCAAAAGGTGCAATTTGCAACTTCACTAGCAGGAAGTCAGGATCGTCGCAGTTCAAGCAATAGAGTTGGTATGCCAGCATGCTAGCTATTCCACGATCAACGCGGGTGCGACGGGTTCCACACCATAGGGGCCACGCTGATTTCTCGAAGTGCGCTCCCCGTAGATCTGCATCCCGGAAGTCTACTCCCACGATCTCTGCTCTCCGGAAATCCGCACCGCGAAGATCCGATCCGTTGAAGTTGCACCGGAATAGGTCGGCTCTCCAAAAATCTGCGTTTTTGACATCCGCCTCCCGGACAAGTGTATGCCGGAGCTTCGCCCGGGTGAAGATAGTTCCTCGGGCCGCAATTTTGTCAAGCAGGGCACGGGAGAGGTTCGCCTCCCGAAACGTCGCTCCCGTGAGGTTGGCACGAGTCAGGATCGCGCCTTCCAGGTTGCACCCGTCCAGGTTCGCTTCCGGGAGATACCCTCTGTAGAAGATCGCTCCCTGTAGATCCGCACCGTGGAGATCTGCACCTCGGAGGGGTATTAGTCCCATACTCGCGCCACGGAGATCAACACCATCGGGGTTATCCGCTCCTCGGACAATGCCAGAGAGATCCGCGTCGGTCAAGTCGGCACGAACACCGGCCGGGTCGTTGCGGACCCATGCCGCATGGAGACGTAATATCTCCTTCAGTTGGTCCGGGGTTATTTCGGCCATATTACATCACCTCTACGCTCATACGGGCGATATCGAGACTGGCTCGTCGATCACTACGATGTCATCGCCGGTCTGCTGGCTGTAATACCACGTCGCCGCCCATACCGCCATCCCTACGGAGAGCACGAGGTCGTCGTGGTCGCCTTCCCGCCATGCCTCGTAACTGTCATGGGCGGTTTTCAGGTTCACCTTGACCTTGAACGCCAGGAGCTCATTGATCAGGGTTTCCGCGTCCGGGAGTGCTGCCGCGATCTTGAGCCGCTTGTTTTGCAGCGATACCGCCAGTTCCCCCACAATGTCACGCTTCGGGACCCGGAAGTATGGGCCGTCGCGGTTCACGGTATCCCCGCCCGTGATAGTGATACAAACAGGCGTCAGCCCTTCCAGAAAGAGCATGTCGGTCACCGCCCGCCCTACCCCGGTGTTATCGACGATCAGGTCTGTACCGGGCGGGAGACGGGCCATAATCTCCTTCACGCGGGCGACCTGCTCGGGGTAGGGTGTCCCGATCGGGAGCCGTTCCAGGTGCCGGACATGGTGCGTGAGCGGGATGCTCTCGACCACCGTCTCGAATGTCCGAAGGCGTCGGGTCTCGGGGTCGCGGTCTTCGTGCTGTACGGGGTATGGCGTCGGGTGAACCTCGATCGCGCTGATCGCGGTGTAGTCGGCCGCCTGTCCCAAATCCAGGCCTACAAAATATCTCGTCATTCGGTTGCCTCGTCAAAGAGCGGGAAAACATCGTCGTCGAGTCCGGCGGCGGTCCTCGTCGTCGGCGGGGCGAAGAGCGGGGACACGTCCTCGGAGACCGCGCCCATCACGTCGTCGTAGCGGAACACGCTATCCGTCGCCTGCCGGAACTCGCACATGTACTCTTGTTCAAACCACCAATCCCCGATCGCCCGTCGTTCCTGCTCCAGGAACTCCGGAGTTATCCGCGGGCACCGGGGCGCGGGGATCTTGATCCGCTGCCAGTCTTCGCCGCCTTCGGTCCATGCCTCGAAGAAGTGCCCGCGCTTGCCGAACGGGGTACTCATCAGGATCAGCCGCCCGCTGCTGACGGCAAGCATCGGCCGGATGGAATAGTACAGCGCGTCGGGGACCCGGGCGGCCTCGTCCTCAATCACGAGGTAGGGCGCACTGAATCCGCGGATCGTGGCTTCGGTGCCGGGGAGGGAGACCACTCTCGATCCGTTCTCCAGCGCAAACGAGAGCTTGTTGTCTTCCGTCAGCCGGGGGCGGTCGTCCAGGGCATCCAGGAACCCGGTCACTTTCTTGAACAGTTCACTTGACTGCCGGAGCGACGGGCTCACGAGGAGCACGAGGCTGCCGGGCCGGAAGAGCGCCGTGTGGAGCGCCACGATCGCGGTGGTGGTGCTCTTCCCGGCCTGCCTGGAGCAGTTGAGGAGCAGGCGGTTTGCCGGGGAGAGGAGGACCTCGACCTGCCAGGGGTCCGGCTCGAAGTCGAGTTGTTCCCGGGCGAAGGCCACGGGGTCTATGAGGTGTCGAAGAGGGGCGGTGGTCACGAGTCTTCGACCTCCTTTAGCGCCTCTGCGAGCCGGACCCGGATGTCTGGATACGGCTGAAGTTCGCGGAAGATGACCGCCTGGATCTTCAACCACTGTGGGGCTTGATAGATGTTGATCGTCGTCCCGTCGCCCGGGAGATCCCCGGCGATCTTGAGAAGCGGGGTTGCCAGGTCGGCGGCGGTCTTCCACAAATACGCCATCCGCTTGTCGTCTCCTTCCTCTTCGGCTTTGTCCGCGGCGCGGGCAAGTGAATCGAACCCGCGGGACAGTTCCTTAAGCATCTTCGCGGTGCCGGAGACGGCCTTCTGTCGCTCTGCATCGACAATTGCCGCCGAGATGTGTTTCTTATGGCGTTTTAGGGCAGATTCAGAGATCTCGTAGCGGTTCGCTATGGTTCGGTATTTCTCGCCTAAAACGATCGCTTGATCGATCTCGTCCCGCTGTGGGTGGGTGCAGATGCTACACTGTCGCGCCATTATGCTGTCACCTTTGCCATGCACTTTCTCAAGGCGGCCGCCTCCGCTCGATACTTCGTCGCCTGCCGGGGCTGCCGGTAGTAGTCATGGAACCCGGCGAGGTGGTCGAGTGCGTCCGCTACGAGTGTCATGTCGGGGCACTGCGCGACGAACGCTTCCCAGAGTTGCAGGGCGCCGTCCACACCGGCGAACCGGGACCGGAGATACTGGCGGGCGTTGTCCCGGCACGAGGAACTCATGACTGCACCCCCATCTCCCGCGCCCGGGCTCGCAGGATAATTCTCTGGCACACGTCGCAGATCCACACCTGGCCGTCCCTGCTCTTCAGGGTCGCCGGGCGGCTCTGGCACACCTGGCACTTCGTTTGGTGCGGCGGTGCAGCGATCAGGTCCTCGGGATCGATCGCGCCGGGTAGCGGGGTGTTATGTCCCATCTCATTTTTGAGATGAACCTCTCTTTCCCATGTCTTTTCCCGGTCATTTCCCAGTGTGGGTAATGACCTTCCCGCTCCTGTGGGCTTCCCGTTTGACAGGAGGGACGTAGTAACCCCCATCTCATTTTTGGGATGAACCTCTTTTCCCACCTCGTCGGGATCGCCCACACGGGGGCACGGGGGTGTGTGGCGGGGTGTGTTCTCGCTCTCTCTGGGATATCCCTCTCTCTCTCTATCTCTATCTCTCTCTATCTCTCTCTCTTCTGGGAAAGGAACAGAGGAGAGACGCGCGAAGGTGTTTTCCCAACTTGGGAAAAGACCGGGAAAAGACCGGGAAAGCTGGGTAAAGATGCTCTTCGCCATGTCCATATCGAGAGTGACTGCACCACGACCGCTCCATGCCCGATACAATCCCGCATCGAAGTAATACCGCTTCTCCCGGTGCCCGCGCCGAAGGCCTTCCTCCTCCACCGAGACGGAAACGTCTTGAACGGTGAGGGCGGGGCACTTGTCGAGGAGTCCGCCGGTGCCGCGTTCGGCCCTGCCGTGTAGGATCCTCCAGACCCGGAGCGCCGGGAGACCACTTACGGCTACAAGGTCGTTCCGGTTGAATGACTCCCGGTGCATCAGCTCGATAAGCCGGAGTATCCGGGCCTCGTCGGGAGTCAGCTGGTTCACCTGACTGCCTGACTCGTCGGTCAGTTCGTGGTAGAGGGTCAGAGCGTCCCGGAAGTCATCGATCGCGGCGATGATCCGGCCGCGGTCGTCCCGGGGGCGCTGCATGAACCGGATGCGGGCGAAGCACTTGATCAGGTCAACGAAGATCCGCCCGTTCCGTCGGTTCCGCATGTCACCGAACCGGATCGCCGGGGCGAAGGGCACCCACACCGGGATCACTTCCGCGCCTATGGCAGACCACATCGCGCGACACACGGCGAACCGCCGGGCCTTCTCCTCCTCGTCGTCGCCGTATGCCTCCTCATGGAGCATATGCTCGAAGAACTCCCGATCCGCCTCTTCGCTGTCGTCGCACCACGGCTGAAGGCATCGGTTGTGGAATTGGTCATCCGCCATATCGTCGGCGGACGCCATCCACCACACACACCGGGGCGGGAGCATCTTTACGATCGGTTCCCGACGAGCGCCGACGGTCCGCAGCGGCTCGGGGTCTCTGAAGTCAGAGGTTGCCCCCCGGAAAAGTTCCTGCAACCCTTCACTCATCGCCTTGTCGTCGAGGACGAGGATCGCCCGTTCGGGGATGTCGTGATAGAACAGTGCCCGGTCCGACAACGTGCCGCCGATCTGCGATTCCTTCGGCATCTGTCGGAGGATCGAGTCATAGCTCGAACTTTTGCCCTTGCCGCTCGGGCCGGTCGTCAGGACGTGCAACCCTCGGGTATTCTCGACCACCCGCGACGCGGCCGACACATAGCAGCATTTCGCTATGGTGTCATCGCTGACGTGCTCGCTGTGGAACACGTCGAGCAGGTAATCCACTGGATCCCCGTCCTCCAGTATCTCCAATGCCTCCGCTTCAACGTCGAGGGTGATCTCCGGGTCGGGCGCGTCTTCCGGGGCCGGTGAATCGACCTCATACCCCTTCGCCCGGAGGACATCGAAGACTTCGCGCCAGTGACCGTGCAGGCACCCGGGGCGCACCTCGGAGCAGTCGATGATCTCCGCCTCGACGGCGATCCATTCGAGCGGACCGCCGCCGGTTCCGCAGCGGAAACAGTGCCAGGTGTTTTCATGCGGATTGATCGCGAAGTTCTGCCCGGTCGTCGAGCCGTGCACCGGATGACTCCCGCGGATCTCGTCGCCGCACCGCACACCGTCGGTGATGGTGCAGACGTCCGTGATCGAGAGCCCGAGCCGGTCGGTGATCGTCCGGCCACTGCGGGGGCGGGGGCGGGGTGCCTGCACCAGATCCACCGGCTCCCGCGCCCCTCCACTCTCCTTCAGCACGAGACCGTTCTCCTGGATGATCGGTTCAAGCGCCTTCTCGATATCCTCCCAAGTGAGCACCGGGAAGGGCTCCCCGAATCCCCGCGTTATCGCGTAAAGGATCGGGCGTTCCCGTGTGCTATCAGGGTGCTCCCCGTAGATCAGAGCATGTTTGCTCCCGGTGAAAATTTCTAGGGCCGGGTGATCGGGGTCGTCCTTCGGGGCGTACTGCACGATCGGGCTCTCCGGTCGCCCGCCGTCCGGGTCGAGGAAGGCAAAGAGTTTAGCTCCCTTCTTTCCGGTTCCTACAGGGCACCGCTCCAGAGCGGGCGCGTTTGCGACCGCATCGCAGAGGCTCGTGTCGTCGATATCCAGGACGATAACCTGCCGGCCGCTGTTCCAGTCAGGATGCAGCGGAACGGAGATAGAGTAGTCCTTGACGGTCGCCTGCCGGTGATAGTCCTCGTTGCTCCACCATGCCCGGACCGCGGCCATGCGTTCCGGGGTCGGGACGTGGAACGAGTCGCCCGCGGGCGCGTTGTCGCCGTAGATCCCGCGTCTCGATATCTGCGATATCGGGCTCTTGGACTTCGGCCGGCACGGGAGCGGGGTGATCCCCTGCTCCCGGAGCCAGCGGACGATATCAAGCGGGGTTATCGGTCCGTCGGTCGCGGGGCGGCTCGTTGGTGCCGGTGCCGATCTTGCCGGCGGTTGTGGCGCTGCTCCTTTCGGTAAGCGTATGATCTTAAAACCGGATGCCTTCGCATCCCCGAACGGGTCGCCGGTGGTCACGCGCTCACCCCGTCGAGATGATAGCCCGGTAGCCGCCGAAGAGGGCAACCGCGGACGCCGTATCGCTGGCAGGGGCCGGTAGAAGTACCGAACGAGCCGCAGAGTGTACCGTCGGTCTGGCAAGCGCTCGGCAGGTCATCAAGCGACACATTTCTGAAAATCGGATGATTTTTATACAGCCTCTGAGATACAGTTGTTACCGACATTCATTGCTCCCTGCTGATGCTGAGTGTCCTTGGAGCGTGCCTTCGCCGGGTGCGCTCCGAATCCTTGTTCTCACTGTCTGTTAACTGCCAGCGCCCTTTCTCGATGAGCACTTCAGCGATCGCCTTGTGAAACGCCGGTAGATGGTCGAGCGTTTCTTGGTCGATGACGAGACCGGGAGCGGGGGCGCTTTCAGGTGCCATCGCCCTGCACCCCCGTTGCTGTAATTACGAGTCTCCCACGTTCGAGAGAAATATCGACCGGATCGCCCTCTTTGAGGCTGTTCTGCTTAACCCACGCGGCCGGTAGTGAGACATAATTCGATCCCCCTAACCGCTGGAGTTTCCTTGTAGCAACCCGCTCCATACCCATTCCTTAGAACTTGCGTATTTAAATAAATACTCATATAGGTATTTTTTGTTATTTTTGTTACTTATCTGTATAATCAATATTTGAATTAAGTATAAATATGAGTAAGGGTTATTCTATAGCATGAACGGGAGTGGGAAGAACAACCGAAGCTTAGAGAATAGACCCCTCAAAGGGGAGACGACTGGATTCTTAACTGAAAGGCGTCGAAAATTCCTTAAAACTCCGGTAGAGGAGCGCAAAGACGTGTTTGGTGAAGGTAATACTAACCAGTATAACATGAGGATCAAAGAGAGGGCCAAGCAGGCGGTGCGGGATCTCGCTCTAGTAGCATATGGGATGCCCGAGAAGGAAGTCCGAGAAATCTTTGACGTCGAAGATATGGATTTGCTGCTCCGATGGGTTGTATTGAAAGTAGGGAGGGATAAAACCCCGCATGCAGTCTATTTCCGGGCGTTGTTACAGGCAATTGAAGGTGCTTTGAATTATACTGCCGACGAACACCTTGAACGGGTCAAAATAGAAGTTTCGTTGCACCCATACGCCAGTGAAACTCGTATTGGTCTGGTTATACCGGATGATTTTAAATGAAGGCCGAACTGGTGTTCTGGAACTTATATCCCCCTAAAATTTTCACCCTCCTCGCGCCATCCTCGCCCGGGCCTCAAGCAGGATCGTCAGCGCCTCGGGGTCGTTCGGGTTCGCCACAACCGCTTCGGCGGCCTTGATAACCGTATTCACCGCCTCCGCCGCCTCGGCGGTAAGCGTCAGCCCGCACCGCGCGCAGAACCGACTCCCGGGCGGCATGACAAGGTGACACTGACCGCACTGCACCGGCTCGGGCGCTTCGCTCGCCCGGCCGTTCTCCGGCAGCTCCACGCCGGCGAGGGCGGCGAAGGCGTTATCGACATCCTCGTCTACCAGGTGCGAGTAGGTATTGATCATCTTTGTGGTCTGATTGCCCCAAAACGCTTTCTTCGCTAGCGTTTCCTGCATCCCACCGCGAAGGGCGTGCGTTATCCTGCTGTGCCGGAACGAGTGCAGGGTGATCTTCTTCTTGATCCCGGCGGCCTTGGCGAAATTCGAGATCGCCTTCGCGAGCCCGCGATACTGCATCGGCTCGCCGCGGCTCGTCAGGAACACAAAGTTATCGCCGGTCGGGTCGCCGGGATACGAGCTCTTCCACTTGGCAAGATACTCACGGTAGGTGATGATCGGGATCGTCCGAAGCCGGCCGGTCTTCTCGGCGGTCCGGACCTTCGCGCCCCACTCGTGGAAGGTGACATCCTTCCACTTCAACGAGGCGACCTCCCCGGACCGGAGCCCTGCCTCGTACATCACGCCGATCAGCGCCTTGTACTTGATGCTCTTCGCCGCGTCGATCAGCTGCGAGACTTCCTCGCCTGTCAAGATGTCGTCTTCGTTCTTGGTCTGCGTGTCATATTGAGGGTTCTTGATCTCCTTGATGATGTCCGCCGGGATATCGACATATCCCCTCTTCACTAGCCAGAGGTAGAACCGCTTAGTAAACCGCACGTAGTCGGCTATCGTGTTCTTCTTGTACGGCTTCCCGTTATCCTTCTTCGCAAAACGCATACGGTTGATGCCGCCGAGCAGGTCCGTCTTCTTCGTCTCCAGGAACGGCGGGAGGTATCGCCGGACCGCGATCAGAGTATAGGCTGTCTTGTATTGGCGGCCGGGAGACAACCCACTCGAACTCTCCGCCACGTACTCCCGAATAAGCCCGGCGTCCTCCGGGGTTATCCGTCCGTCCTCAACTGCGGCCGTGAGGCTCTTCTCGGCGTACTCGAAGTACTCCTCAGGCGAGTGATGAAACCGCTCGTTCCCCATGAGTGGTTATATGCGCCCGAGACATATAAAGACTGTCATGGATTAAGAACTTGACTTCCTTAAGCCCGGCTGGGGCTCTCCTTATTTTCGTTTATAGACCCTGTCAGGCTTCTTCCCCGTATCAGAGAGAGGATGTGTTCGGCGATGCATCGC
>NZ_JASEFJ010000031.1 GCF_030019085.1 Methanoculleus sp. | reverse complement strand
CGAGAGAGAACCCTTCATGCCAACGGCGGCTTACAGGTATACCTGACCTGTTACAACTATTTAACGTAATCGTATTCGTGAGCCAGTTTGTTATTTTAGTTTTTACTCCGATGGTTCCTGTGAATAGATCTCTCTCAGATCCCCAGATAATGACTTTTTTAACTATCGGTTCATCGATATTGAGGATAGATCTATAGTAATAATTGTTGGTGGCCTTCGCCCACCGTTGGAACTGCCGGTCCTGAACTAACCGCACGGGTTCGCCAGTAGAACCCCCGGAAGTGTTATAAAACCAACCCCTACTTTCAAAATCATCGGATATGAGTTCCTCCTGCTGTTTTCGGATGATCTCTTTTGTGAGGAGAGGGATCTCATGAAAACGGGATAAATCAACGTGGTCGCCTTGAATAATGCCGATCTGATCGAAGAGCCGATGATAATACCTGGTGTGCTGATACGCGTGGAAGAGCAGATCGGTGAGCCTCTGTTCGATAAACCCATGCAGCGCATCAGGGTCTTTTATTGTTAAAATCTCGCGATACTCCTTCTCTGTGTTAGTCCCTATCAGGGTACATCCTAAATTTCGAAGCACATTCTTTATCATAATTCACCCTCGCCAACGGATCGGTAGTTGCTGCATTAGTAGCGGCGTAAATGTGTCCTGCTGGATGGGCCACACAGATACAACTGAATCATATCCAGTAGTCTCCTAAATACACATCCACGTTTCATCACTTATTGGATTGCTATACTTCTGCCCTCTCATGGCAGAACACCCTACAACGTACAATACACACACCCCTCCCATACCCCATCGTTCCTCCGGAGCATCCCGGTCACGTCCACAACGATCGGCTTCCCATTACAGATCGAAACCAGTGCATCCAGCGTCAGCCCCGCAAAGACACTGTGCGGCGAGTTCACGATGACACAATCCACCGCCCCCTCAAGCCCCTTGAGCGAGGTGACCGGCCGGGCCCCGAACCGCTCGATCTCAGCGGGCTCAAGGAGCGGGTCGTAACCATAGACATCCACATCGAACTCCCTGAGTTCCTGGATCAGGTCACCGACCGGGGTCTCCCGGGTATCGGCGACGTTCTCCTTGTAGGTCAGCCCCAGGATCAGGACCTTTGAATCCCGGATCACCTTGCCTGCCCGGTTCAGCTCCTTGATCGCGATCTCGGCGACGTGCTTGGGCATGGAGTCGTTGATCGCACGGCCGGCCAGGATCACCTGGGGGTGGTAACCGAGTTCCTCGGCCTTGTAGACCAGGTAGTAGGGGTCGACCGGGATGCAGTGGCCGCCGACAAGCCCGGGCCGGTAGTTGTGGAAGTTCCACTTCGTCCCGGCGGCCTCGAGGACCGCTTTCGTGTCAAGCCCCATCTTCCGGAAGATGATCGAGAGTTCGTTCATGAGGGCGATGTTCAAGTCGCGCTGGATGTTTTCGATCACCTTTGCAGCCTCGGCCGTCCTGATGTCACGGGCGACATAGACGTTGGTCACGAGGCCATAGAGCGCAGCGAGGCGTTCTGTCGTCGCCTCATCCATCCCGGCAACGATCTTTGTGATCTTATCAAGAGTGTGGTCAGCGTCTCCCGGATTGATCCGCTCTGGCGAGTAGCCGACGAAGAAATCCTTCCCGTAAACCCTGCCGGAGACCTTCTCAAGGGTCGGGACCATGATCTCTTCGGTGAGACCGGGGTAGACGGTCGACTCGAGGACGACGATCGCGCCGTCTTTCAGGTTCCGGCCGACAGTCTCGGCGGCGGAGATGATGTATGAGATGTCGGGGTCCTTTGCCTTTGTTACAGGGGTGGGGACGGCGATGATCACAACGTCGGCCCCGCGGATCATGGCAGGATCGGTGGTGGCAATGACCCTGTTACCCGGTGTGGCATTGATCCGGGCGATCTTGCCTTCATCGATATCGTAGCCGATCGTCTTTAGGTGTCGCGAGAATGCATCGGCGAGCGGGTAGCCGACATACCCCAGACCGACAACGCAGACAATCGTATCGTTGAGTTGTGGTTGCTGAACCATTGAGTTTATCTCCGCAGTGATGTAGATTATTTCCTGCGGGGACACTTGAAGGCTGCGATTCTTCGTGACTACCTGAAGGGTGGCGGGGAGCAAATACGCGACCGGCAGTGGATCTCTGATGGAAGCGCACCCCACAGAGGGATGCGGAATGACAGATTCGCCGTGGAGAGCGGATTAAACGATGAAGGGAAACCCCGGGAGGCTTCCAGCGGTCTAAGCCCGGTCCCTGAACCAGGCCACCGCTTGCCTGAGCCCCTCCTCGACCGGGAACTGGGGGTCATACCCGAACGCCTCCCGCGCGCGCGAGATATCGGCGAGAGAATCCCTGATGTCGCCCGGACGCGGCGCCTCGTAGATGGGGTCACGGCGGGTGCCGGTGATCTCGGAGAGGATCGACGCAAGGTGGTTCAGACTGATCCGGCGGCCGCAGGCGATGTTGAAAACGCCGCGGGCGTTGCTCTCCATCGCTCTGATGTTTGCCTGCACCACGTCGGCGACGAAGGTGAAGTCACGGGTCTGCTCACCGTCGCCATAGATGATCGGCGGCTTCCCATTGAGCAGCCGGGTGATGAACTTCGGGATCACTGCCGCGTACTCAGATTTAGGGTCTTGCCGGGGGCCGTAGACGTTGAAGTAGCGCAGGAAGACCGTCCTGATGCCGTAGAGGTCGGAGAAGACCTTCCCGTAACACTCGCCCGCAAATTTTGTGACAGCGTAGGGAGAGAGGGGGTTTGGGACCATGTCCTCGTGCTTGGGGAGGACCGGGGTGTCACCGTAGACCGAGGATGAGGATGCAGCTACCACGGATGAGACGCCGCAGTCCTTCGCCGCCACAAGAATGTTCAGGGTGCCGGTGACGTTCGCCTCGTTCGAAGCAAGCGGGTCCTTCACCGAGCGCGGCACCGAGGGGATCGCCGCCTGGTGAAAGATGCCGTCCGCGCCAGGGAGAGTGTCCATCAGGAGATCGAGGTCGGTGATACTCCCTTCGATGAACGTCACCCGGGTGTGGTCGAGGAGGTGCTCGATGTTCTCCCGCCGCCCGGTGGCGAGGTTGTCGATGATGATGACGTCGTGGTGCTGTTGTGCCAGGGTGTCCGCAAGGTTTGAGCCGATAAACCCGGCGCCCCCGGTGACGATGTAGCGCATGAGTAAGAAGTATGGCGGTGCCCTGGATTAGTGCTTTCTAAATTGTGATGCGGCGGGACTACGGGTGCTCTTCGTGGGTAGTGATGGGGGACCGGGGGAACAGGTAAAACTATTTTCAGGGATTTCCGTCTGCAGTATCTCGCGCACAAAACATTCCGTCTCTTTACACACTGGCTCCTTGTCCTCCCCTCCTACACTGAGGGGCTCCCGAACATCATGCTCGAAGCGATGGCCTGCGGGACCCCGGTGCTCGCGACGCCGGTCGGGGCGATACCGGATGTTATAATAGACGGGAAGACCGGATTTATTATGGAGAATAACTCCCCGGAGTGTATCGCGGATAATGTAGTACGGGCGCTGGAGCACCCGGACCTGGAACAGATCGCGGAAGCCGGGAGGCGGTTTGTGGAGGAGAATTTCTCGTTTGAAAAGACGGTAGAGAACTGGAAAGAAATTCTTCAGAATATTGAATAATCATGTTCAGTCCCTACACAATCCAGAGGCAGCGTTTCCAGAAGATCGCTCTAATAATCTTATTTTTCCTCCTGAGCGTAGCGCTCATTATCACCTGGAATACGCCAGCCACGGGTTATGAGGCCTCGATCTATCGGTCGACACCGCTGATACTCTGGGTGAGCGTGATTGCCTCGGTGATTGTTGGGGTTGCGCTTGTTGTTGTAGCGATAGCAAAGAACAAATTGGATGGAAATCCCTTCTGGAAGATCGGATTCTTACTCGTATTCCTGAGTTACACTGTGTGCCTGGGCCTATTTATCATCCGCGGCTATTACATGTGGTGCATGACAGGGGATCCTGCCAGCCATATCGGGTGGATTAAAGAAACGCTCAACGCAGGGCATGCACCGACCTCGGTGATTTATCCGATTACGCATATCTATCTATCAGAGATCGTTTTTTTAACAGGTCTTGATCTGGTCTTCCTGCATAAAATTGTACCGTTAATATTCGGCCTTCTCTGCGTTCTCTTCATGTACGTCTTTGCCAGGGCCTTATTCTCCAGGCACGACGGAGTTCTGCTGGCCGGGCTTATCAGCTGCTGTATGGCATTTGATTGGTATTTGAACCTGACACCCAATGCGCTGGCAAACCTTTTCCTTCCTTTTGCATTGCTCCTGGTGGTCAGGTCCCTCCAACAGAGGAAGTGGCCATGGACACTTGCGCTATCTGCTGTAATTCTGCTCTATCCTGTTTTTCATCCGGTACCGGCAATTTTCTTAGGGACAGTGTTCCTTACGCTCTGGATACCCCCTCTACTGCCACGGATAACTATGGTCATCCGTGAAAGGAAAATAGGGAACTTCGACTTCAGCAGACGCGATCTTAGATTGGTGCTACCTCTCGTGTTATTGGTAATCTGGTTTATATTCTGGATCTCTTCGTTCTCTGCGTGGGGTTGGACAATTCAGAGCATGTACCAAACAATCGTTTCTGAGGGAAGTCCCTCAAAATTGATGGATCTTACGGATCAGATCTCATACGCGCAAGGGTATGGCTACAGCGTCATCGAGCAGGTTATTAGGAGGCTTTGGTGCCCACTTATCCTCTCAATTTTATCTGTAATATCTCTGCCGATGTTATGGAGAGATTTCACGCACAGACACCAGGAAAAATGCCTTTTTTCGTTTTACGGCCCTTTGGGGATGCTAGCACTGATAATTCCAGGACTCTATCTATTCAACCTTGCTTTTGGTCCACTCAGACTTGTAATTTATGTATCTATGCTGGGAACGCTTTTTGCAGCATATCTTTTTGCATGCCTGTTAACTGGAGAGCGAAGAAACCACGGATTATATAGACCCAATCTAAGGACAGTTTTTGTTATACTGGTGATTCTCGCCATCTTCACGGGTGGAATGCTTAACCTCTACCCATCACCATACAATCTGACCCAGAATTATCAGACCACCCGATCGGAAGTTACCGGTATGGTTTTCATCTATCAACATCGTGATATAGATGTACCATTAACCGGCATTAATATCGCTCCCGGAAGATTCGCCAACGCATTTCTCACACCGGAAGAGAGAGGAGTTCAACATCTTCCATTGTATCTAGAGGATCAGATCGCACCATACCATTTTGGGTATGACAATTTCACTACAATCTCCTACGCCTATGATGAAGAAACAGATCTGGCCATAAAGCAGCAAGATAAAGTAGTTTACATTGACTACTTCCCGGATATGGCGCAATATCGATTCAGTACTCAAGATTTCGAACGACTGAAGAATGATCCCGGAGTGGACTCCCTTTACACAAATGGTGAATTTGAGTTACATAAGGTCAAGGTGATAAATTAAATGCAAGGAGATATTGATGACTAATGTATTAATCATTTCATTCGTTTTCCCTCCTATGCCAGAGGTTGGTGGAATCCGTTTATACGGGCTTGCGAAGTACCTCCCCGAACATGGGTGGAAACCCATCATATTGACACCAACTTTACCAGGAGAACCAGATCCACGCTTCCGCGTCATTCAAACCCCCTACGAGGATGTGATTGCGCTCTGGAAGAAACGCATGAGGTTGAATCCAAAAGAATCGTTAAATGAGCAGTTTTGTCTCTCTAAAAAGAAGAATCAGCCTTCGATAATAGACCGTCTTGTGTATCTCCCAAGCGAAATAATCACTTACCCAGATCCCCAAAAAGGCTGGTACAAGCATGCAATTAAGGCTGGAGACCAGCTTCTCCAAGAGGTAAAAATAGATGCCATCCTGAGTTCATCAAAACCAGAGATATGTCACCTTATTGCCAGGAATCTCGCGGAGAAGTATCAGATCCCCTGGGTTGCAGACCTCCGCGATCTCTGGACACAAAATCCCTACTTGAACCATTGCGCTCTCCGGAGGTTTGCTGAAAAGCGCCTCGAACTCCGGACACTGGGGAAAGCAAGCGCTCTCGTGACGGTATCCAAACCCCTGGCAGACGACCTGAGCCGTTTGCACACCCATAATCCGGTATATGTTATTACCAATGGATTTGATCCAGAGGTTGCACGTTTTGACCCTCCGGAACTAACCGATAAGTTTACCATAACTTATACGGGGTCGCTTTACGACGGAAAGCGGGATCCCTCGACACTCTTTAAAGCCCTGAAAAACCTGATAAAGGACGGTACTATCGATCCGGATCGTGTTGAAGTTCGGTTCTTCGGCTCCCAGGACCCCTGGCTATTCGACGAGATCAGGGATGCCAATCTGGATGGCATTGTCAAGGTCTTTGGGTTCATTCCAAGAGAACAAGCACTCCAGAGGCAGCGGGAGTCACACCTCTTGCTGCTGCTCTTGTGGAACAACCCGAAAGAGAAGGGAGTGTACACCGGGAAGGTTTTCGAATATCTTGCCGCCAGGAGGCCGATCATCGCGGTAGGTGGTCCGGAAGAGAGTGTCGTGAAAGATTTGCTTAACGAGACACAGGCCGGGCAGTATACATCTTCGTTGGAGGATCTCGAGGTCGCCTTGTCCAGGTACTACTCGGAGTACGTAAGAACCGGAGCAGTACCACGCACTGAAGAGAGTGCAATCTTTAAATACAGCCAACTGGAGATGGCGAAAAAATTTGCTGCTGTTCTCGACAAGGTCGTGGCAGAGGCACCTCAGCATCACACGTCAGTGACTGCACATAGAGATTCGGCGCAGGAGTTTACCCAATAACTATTTTGTCCTATGAGGTGCTCTTTAAGCCTGCAATACCTCTCCCACCCACTTCCGGAAGACTACCTCTCTTCGCCGTCCTCAAAACCCCTCTGCGGGCTTTCTCGTAGTCCTTCCGGTTCGTCGAGAGGCCGACGGCATCTCCAGTTCACCCTCCGGGCAGGGTCTCCGGGCTGCTCTCTCGACCTCATCTGCCGAGTGGGCGCCATCCCGATAAGTATGCCTTCGTTCAGGAGCACTCGCCGGCGATCTTTGCGAGGACTTCTCGTCGCAACTATCCAGTTGCTTGGCTCTGCTGCGCGTGAATAATTGAAGAACGCCTGCAGGGTTGCAACGAACCCGATCACCGTAGCAGACTGTTCCCACAACGATCAAACTGACCGCGTTTGCTCCGATTGAGTGATACCCCGATGGCGGTCTTTGTATCACTCCTCCCGATCGGCTGCACTTGAGTTTGCCTCTTCTTGCCGTAGAGGGCGTTCACGCGCAGGTGGTCAACCACACGGGACGGTGTTGTGGGCCTCACCCATGACGAGGAGCGTAATCCCCTGCGGAGGATAAGATCAAGCATGTATCTTCTCAGGTCTTTGAGCCCCCGGCAGCCTCGAGAGACTCGTTCAGCCTGCGGGGCGGGAAACCCCCGGTCGGCGAGGCCCGGGGATGAAAGCAGAGCCGCCCTTCTCCTCAGTCGTGGATACCTCAGGTCCCATGTTGACGGGAAGGATTGTGTTTCGATCGGCGGTATACCTCTCCTGCAGGTATCGAGAATATCCAGACGCGACTGAGTGCCGCAGATGCTCTACAACAAACTGCCGGAGGAATGAAACAGCCGCGCACGAGGGCGGGCTTGCTCCAGCGACGCAGGGGGAACGCGAAAAAGCCAGGTTCGCCACGCTGAGGGACGAGGGGGTCGTGTGCGGGCAAACTACCCTCCCGGACGCAAAGCATGATACCGGGGGGGTGATCATGCTCTCTCCAGGCGTTGCGATTCAACCTCCCCGCCGGCGGTGGGACCGCACCCAGGCTCGTTGACGAAAGCCCGTGCGGGCGAATTGTCACCGCACTGGTGTTTGCCGCCAATCACGTGGCGTATCCATAAACCCACAGGAAAAGAGAACTCTCCTTGCCTTCCGTGGCGAGACTCAAACGTGATGCATCGATACAAATCTCCCTGCTTGCGTCGTGAGAGACTATGGGGGAGACGCCAGAGGGTAGATCCCCCTCCAGAGGCAGGGGGGCTCCCCTGCCCATGATCCTGAATGGAGGTCTCCTCTCTCTGGAGCGATCCCGGCTTTGCCGGCGAAGAAGAGAGGACGAAACCCCGGGGTTCAGGGGGTGCAATCCTGGATACAAGACACTCAAACGACGATCACCCGGGTTTCAAGATTGGTCGCGGCGACAGGCAGGATTACGTTCCCGGAGTTTTTTGTTCACGACTGCACCGACCATACACGGGGAGGGGGGTCTTGATAACCTCATCTGGAGAACGGCGGTGGCGGTGATCAAGAACCCCCGGTTCCATGGGCACCCGGGCAGGATCAGTTTACAGGAGACCGTTGATCGAAAGAGACGGTCTTTGCAAGAAAGACAGAGGATAGACTGGAGAAGGCCCGGTCATATCACGACCCAGAAGCGAGATCTCCTGCACAGACTCTCCCGGCAACGGGTTGATAGGCATGCAATCGATTGCGTTGGAGACCCGGAAAATCTCAGGGCTGAGAGGCAGGTTCCCCAGGACCTGCACAGGGAGTCTTCTGCTTCGTGGGGGAGGTTCTGATACAGGGCCTGGAGGTGCCGGGTATGATCCGTGGTCAACGTCGAATCCCCGGAGGAGATTGCCGGTGTGCTCAAACGCCGGGAGTCCACGAGTGTCTTGCTGATCGGGGTCGCAATGCCGCGGTGGATATTCATGGCGTGGGGACGGAAGACGGCCCCGGGGAGAATGACCTTGCCATCAGATCTCTCTGATGGGGGTCGCCATAGCCGATGGGGGCTTGATGATGCATCCCCCGGCGAGGCTGGCACCGTATGCCGCCGGGCTTCCACTTTAGCGGTGGAAACGTGGGGTATCCGCGAAAAGGGGGGCGGTCCCGTGTTCCTCCCCGCCGGATTTGTGGCAGCGCGCTGGCGGTTGGCCCCGGGGATGCAGGCCCCGCACCTTCCTTTTTCCGGGATCCCCATGCACCCTCCCGCACAGGAATAGATACCTGGTTATCACCCACCCACCAAAACGTAGAGTATTACGATGCCAGAGCCCTCCCGTTCATCCTCCTTCGCCGCAGACGTCCTCACACTTGTCACCGGTACCACCCTTGCCCGAGGCTCATCACCATACTGGCAGCCCCGGTCATCGCCCGTCTCTACGGCCCGGAAGCCTTCGGGTTTCTCGCGATCTTCACCTCGATCACGAGCATCATCGGGGTTGTCGCCTGCATGCGCTACGAGCTTGCGATCATGCTCCCGAAGACCGATGAGGAGGCTGCAAACCTGCTGGGCCTCTGCCTCCTTTGTGTGGCGGTGGTCGAGCGTGCCTGACGGTGCCGGCCCTGTACTTCGGGGGCGATGCCCTCCTCTCCCTGCTCAGGGCGCCCGGGCTTGAGCCCTACCTTATGCTGGTTCCGCCGGTTGGTTTCATTAGTGGGGTGTTTCTTGCGCTGAATTACTGGAACTCGCGCACCAAACATTTTGGGCGGCTCTCGGTCGCTCGGGTCGCCAGTTCGCTTGCTACAACCGGCACACAGCTAGGAGCGGGATTTGCCGGGTATGCAACGGGAGGAAGCCTCTGTCTCCACCTGGCTCAGGGCCGGACTCTGGTCGGCACCGGGCCGCAGAAGACGAAAAACCATCCGACCGGGCGGCCTCTGGCAGGCAGAGACCCGTTCTCTCCGCCTGCATAAGAGAGGATGATGAGACTTCGTGCCCCACGTCAGTGCGAAGGGAGAGATCTGGGAAGTGGCTTACCCTTTCTGGTAGATTATTACCATTCCCGGGGGGATACCGCGCAAAGGGATGGAAGGTGATACGAGGCTCTCGGTCTGGATTTCTGGTTCAATTCGGTGAATATATCTTCAGCCGTAGCCTACCTCAACAGCAGAACAATATGGAACCTGGATCCATGCATACCCTGGAGCAACCTGGCAGGAGAGAAGATTTCCGGCACCATCAGGGTGCCAATAATTTTTGATTGAATGACAATAAGCAACCAGCTGCAAGGGACGTTGGCCAGGCTTTTCTTGTACCTGACCGCAATCGTGAATAAAAACGCGCATACCGCTCGACTATTCAATTACATAGTGAATAATCCGCTCTACAGGGGGGTACTCGTCCTCGGGAGCGGCACCGCGGTTGCTCAGTTGATCGGGATCGTCACGGCCCCGATCATCACCCGGCTCTATACGCCGTCGGATATGGGTGTCCTTGCGGTCTACTCGTCCGTCCTGGCAATCGTCGGGGTCGGCGCCACCCTCCGCTATGAATTTGCCTATGCACTCCCCAGAGAGAACGAAGACGCGATTAACCTCTTTGGGTTGAGTCTCATTCTCCTCTGTATCACAACAGTTGGATTTGCGCTCATTCTCCTCTTTGGCAGGGACCTGCTGATGAATACCTTTGATCTGGCCGCTCTTGAGCACTACATCTGGTTCCTCCTCATCGGTTTCTTCGGGATGGGCCTGTATACCATGCTGAACTACTGGGCCGTCCGGCAGAGGGATTATGGGAGGATCACCTACACAAAGATCAACCAGGGTGTCGGAGGTTCGGTATGCAAGATCCTCCTCGGCATCTTCTCTTTTGGACCGATAGGGTTGATCATCGGGCAAATTGTCTCTCAGGTCGCCGGGGTTACCACCCTTGCCCGTGCGATGTGGAAGAAGGAGAGGAAACATTTCAAGGCCATATCGCTGAGCCGCATGCTAAGCGTTGCAAGAACGTACAAGAGTTTTCCGGTGTTTAATTTTCCTGCTTCTATTGTGAACACCATGTCACTGCAACTCCCGCCCCTCATGCTGCTTGCACTCTACAACTCAGAGGTTGTGGGGTACTACGCGCTTGCCCATATGCTGGTGGTGCTCCCGGGCAGTCTTATTTCAGGGTCGATGGGGCAGGCATACCTCGGGGAGGCATCAAAGATGGTCAGGGAGAGGTCGCGGGAGCTGCGGTCTCTGTACGTGAGAACGCTCAAACACCTGTCGGTGATTGCTGTTCCTCTGCTTGGAATCCCGGCGCTGTGTGCTCCGTTTGTTGTTCCGTTCATTTTTGGCGCGGCGTGGACCGAGGCGGGGTGGTACTGCTGGCCGCTGGCGGTGATGGTGATTGTGAACTTTGTTGCTTCACCAACAAGTCATCTGCAATTATATGGGTATAACCACTGGGTGCTTATCTGGGACGTCACACGTACCATCAGTGTTTTTGTTATATTTTATTTGTGTCACCTGCTTCGGTTATCAGTAATTATGGCAATTACCTCTTATGTGTTAGTTCTATTTTGGATGTACATAATATTAATAATATTAAACTTGAAGGCAATTAAAAATGTAACAGGTCAGGTATACCTGTAAGCCGCCGTTGGCATGAAGGGTTCTCTCTCG
>NZ_JASEFJ010000030.1 GCF_030019085.1 Methanoculleus sp. | reverse complement strand
TCGAGAGAGAACCCTTCATGCCAACGGCGGCTTACAGGTATACCTGACCTGTTACGAAATGAAATTGTATTGAGGTGCTAAATGCAATCGCGACGATGGATCCCCTGGGTGTTGATAATGACCGTGTGCGTGACGGCGGGCTGCACTGTAGGCCCGGCTACCCCGGAACCTCTGCCATCCGACGGGGTTTTACCGCCAGAAGAAGTACTTCCTCCCGGCCCTGAGGTTGCCGCGAAGTTCACCGAGACGTACGACTCGCTACAGGATTTCTCCGCAACGGTGACGAGCGTATCGGATCGCGGAACGTTCTGTGAAGTGGTCTGGTTTAAGATGCCGGATCGGTTCCGGATTAACTACCTTGCCGAACATCCCACTGATCCCGGGCGTCCTACAAGGGCAGGAGATCTCGTTGTTTTCGATGGTGAAACGCAGTGGCACTACGTCAATGCTACCGATGAGGTTCTCTACGTCTCTGCCCGGATGCGCAACTATACTTTCGGTGACGAGTACGCGACGGGTGCGTTCGACGCTCTCGGCCTGATCCGGAACCTGCTCGCCGACCATGAGTGCTCGTTATCCGGGGTGCAAACCGAGGACGGAAAGAAGATTTACGTGCTTGAGGTTGCGAACACCACCCGGATAGCGGAAACTCCGGATCGGCAGTGGTACCCGGTTTACGCCGTGCATGCCGGGATTGAGAAGGACTCATGGATTCTCAGGAGAGCCGACTTCTTCAACGCTAAGGGCAAGGCGCTCCTGACAGTAGAATACCGCAACGTTACCTGGAACACCGGGATCCCGGATAGCATGTTCCAGTACAGTCCCCCGGAGGGGGTGGCCGTCGAGCCGATGAGAACCGTGGCGATTACCCCTCCCTACACCGGCCCCTGAGGGGAGCTGGGTAGAAGTACATCATTCACGATGGCGAGGTAGTGCTCGCTCTCTGAGGGACCGGCGCGCCCCCGGGTTCCGGCCAGCGACGGCGTTGTTTGGATTTAAAATCGATCGTGAAGGCCCGACGTGTAGACGATTGTCACAGAAATCGTTTATAGAAGAACGTCGACCTCTCCCGCATGGATGCCGATATCCCGGGGCGGGGGTCCGGTCGTGCGACCCGCCAAAAACCGGGCCGGCACCCGGGAGGAGGGCAGATGGAGGAAGATGCAGCCGTTCTTGAGGGGGTTCGATGACCCCGCCGAATCATGAGAAGGGCACCCGATTGAAGCGATACCTCATCGCGGTCGGGGTCGCCGGGCTCCTCCTGTTCGGCTGTTACGTCGTTGTTTCCTCCTACATCGCCACAACCATCCCGCCCGACGAACTCCTGCTCTACGAAGTCACGGAGGAGAGGGCCCGGGAGGGTATCGTCATTCCCCTCGATGAGGAGATGTTCCGGAACCTGCCCGTCCTGGACGCGATCCTCCGGGGTGAGGGGCATGAGGACGAAGGGGGCCCGTATATGTCCGGGGACATCCGGCTGGTGGGGGGCGTGGAGTACCCGGAGAAGATCCGCCAGGAGACGATAGACACCTACATCTTCGATAGCGAGACCGGCAAGCGGAAGTACTTCGAGTACGAGGGCCTGTACTACCGGGTCGGGACAGTTTACCGGGACTGAGCGGCGGGGGATTGAGAATGAGCGGAAAGGCCAGAACACGCACACTCCCCCTCTTCCTCCTCGCGGTGCTGCTCGCGGCCGTCCCGGCAGCAGGCGCGGACCTCGGTCCGAACCAGCACCTGATCCCGGAACTGAAGGTGAACGAATCGATCGAGACGATCGCCATCTCCGGGGTGTTGAGCCTTCAGCCGGAATGGGACGGTTGCGTGACCACCGGGATACCGTTCGGTTCGATCATGGTCCATACGGCGGACGAGAAGACGCTGGTCTTCGATAAAGACGGGAACCACCTCTTCTCCATCAGCGACGAACTCTCTGCAAAAGTTCCCACCCCGGGCGGTTTTGAGAAACCGTGCACCTGGCTGCACCAGCTCCCGAACGACTCCCGGGTCTATCATCACGACAACGTGACCTTCGTCTTCGGCAAGGCCGGGGAACTCATCCTGACCGTCATCAACGAGTGTCCACCGCCCGTCGAAGACCCGATCACCATCAACATCACCTTCCCGCGTGAGGGCGAGACCGTCTGGATCGACGTCGTTCCACCCCGCGTCGCCGTCGTCGGGGAGGTGCATGCCCCCGCAGGTCTGCACAACGTGGTTGTGCGGAGCGGAACCGGGGAGGTCTCGTGCGGAAACCGGCCCGAATTCGCCTGCTCGGTGCCGGTCTCCGCCGGGGAGAACACGATCACCGTCGTGGCGGACAACCACGGACGCCGGGCCGAGAAGACCGTGAACGTGACCGTCCGCATCGGTCTCCCGCCGCCGCCGGCGATCGCCGTCTCGGGCAGGGTGACGGACGCCGGCGGCAACCCGGTTCCCGGTGCACTGGTTCGGTTCGAATCGGTGTTTACGCTCGACAACGAACCCCTTGCGGCGACGGCCGTGACGGGAGAAAATGGCGACTACCTGGTAGAAGATGCCCTCGGCTACCGGCAGACCGTCACGGTCGAGAAGGAGGGTTACTCCCCCCTCCGGGAGGAGTTCGTCTTTGAGAACCTGACGAACGACCTCGACCTGGAACTGGAGCTGTCGAGCCGGACGGTTCCGGGGTTCGGTTCCGCGCTCGCGGTTCTCTCGCTTCTGGGGGCCCTCCTCCTCATCGGCCGGAGGAGGTGGTGAGATGACAGAGAAACGTTCGGTGATCCCGGCGCTCCTCCTCACCGCCGCAGTCACGGCGCTGGCAGCGGGTTTTGCGGTCTTCTGGCCCGGCACGGAGGTCACCGTAGTCCCGCACGAGCAGATTGCCCCACAGGATCAGGCCCTGGTCCATATCGACTTCTTCACGGAGAAGAGGGATGCCCCGGTCGAGGGCGTGGATATCCTCTCTTCGATCCTGCGCTGCGAACTCGCGGTCTACGATACAGAGGCAATCCTCGATCGATTGCTTTCCGGCGAACCGCTCGCGATGCATATCGCCGGGAAGCCCTGCACGGCGGATCTCGAGGAGTCGTTGCACGACACTCACTCCTTCACCGGCACCCTTTCCGGGGAGGGGAGGGTGCACCTGACCATCAGCGGCGACGTCCTTCGCGGCTATTTCGAGATTGGCGGTGTCGCGTACCGCGTGGAGAGCACCGGACGATACGACGCCGGATCCCCGGGCAAAGTCCTCCACTACCTCTACTCCTCCGCCGACGTGAAAGGGCTGAGCGGCTGTTACCTCACGCTCTACAATATCAGCAACGGGGATCTGGAAGATTCCGGGTACCCCCGGGGCTGGACAAAAGCCGACTTCCTGAACGCCGGCCACAAGGTCGTCCCGCTCACCGATGCCGATCTCGTCGGCCTCCCTAAAGTGAACGAGACCCTCCGCACCGGCTTTATGGAGGTGCCGCTCTCGGAGAGCGAGACGATGCGCATCGTAAAGGGTTATCGGGGGAAGATCGCGGAGTACCGCGGGAACTACTACCTGATCGACTTCATCGAGAGTTAGGTTGTGGCGTTCCACTAAACCCTCTTTGCAATCGTCTCGATCGCCTCGATCAGTGTCTGTTGCTGTGGCTTGATAATCCCCACCGGACAGTCGACGAGTTTTTCCACGATCGGTGCAAGGATGGGGGCACAGACTACCCCGAGCGCCCCTTCACGGTCCGCCTGCACCGCGGCGATGATGCACTCGTCGAGAGAGTCTGCAGAATAGCCCCGTATACGGAAACTCTTCTCGCCGATCTGAAGGTCACGGTTGTCAAGGTCGTCGAGCAGGAACCGGGCCGCGATCACCGCTATGAAACTCTTTTCCCGTGGTTCGAGAACGTTGACGATCCGCCGGACAGTGGAGAGTCTGGGGTCTGCCCTGCCCGAGGTGAGTTTGTAGAGGGTGGCAACCGGGATCCCCGCCAGCACGGCGAGGTCACGGACGCTCATACCCTGCCGGGCGAGTTCCTCCTGGAGCGCCGTGGCAAAATCGGTCTCAAAGATCTTCTGCGAGAACATCACTATACCATAGTATTATTATACAGATAATTATTCCTCTTTTTTGGTAAATTTGATGCCTTCAAAGGATAACTCTTTTATTTTCCGGGCGACCATTCTTCCCGCATGGATAACCCATATATCAGGGAGATCACGATCCTTCCCGGCCGGAGCAGGAGCGGCGAACCTGAGCGGTTCGAGGCGATCACCATCCGCCCGGGCGACACAATATCCATCGTCGGTCCCACCGGCTCCGGGAAGAGCGCTTTCATAAACGACATCGAGGTCTTTGCCCGGAACGACACCGCAACGGGACGGACAGTCCTCGTCAACGGTGAATATCCACCCGAGGAGTTTGTCCGCGATCCGGCACATAAGCCCGTTGCCCTGATCACCCAGAACACCCAATGCCTTGCCGACCTTACGGTTGAGGAGTTTCTTGCGATGCATGTCAGGTCCAGGAAGATCGAGGACGAAGGGATCGTCGGCCGGACGATCGACCTTGCAAACGAGTTTACTGGCGAGGCGATCCAGCCCGATGCCCGGATGACCGCGCTCTCGGGTGGGCAGACCCGGTCGCTCCTGGTAGCTGATGCTGTTTTGATCGCGGCTGCCCCGATCCTCCTCCTCGATGAGGTGGAGAACGCCGGGATCTTCAAAGAACGGGTGATCGGGGTCCTCCGTGCCGGGGGGAAGGCAGTCATCTTCGTCACCCATGACCCTCTGATCTCCCTCCTCTCGGCCCGGCGGATCGTCATGCGGGACGGAGCGGTCGAGCGGGTCATCGAGCCTGACGGCCGTGAGAACGCTGCCCTCAGGGAGGCCCGTCGTCTCGACGGCATCCTCCGGCAGATGCGGGACGAGATCAGGGCCGGCAACCTGGTCACAGGATCGGTCGGGGTATGAGGCTCGTCGTCATCGCCGGGCCCCCCTCAGCCGGGAAGACCGCTGTCGTGCGGCAGACCATTCGTGCCCTCCAGGACCGGCATCAGATCGCCTACCTGAAAATCGACGTCGTCCGGGCGTTCGAGGACGAGGAACTCGCGGCAGAGTTCGGGATCCCGGCACGGAAGGTCTATTCCGGCGACCTCTGCCCTGACCATGCCGGGGTGATGGTGATGCGGGATGCCATCGCCTGGGTCGAGGAGGGGGGCGCCGACCTCCTCCTGGTCGAGAGCGCCGGTCTCTGCCTCCGCTGCTCCCCCTACACGACGCAGGGGCTTGGGATCGCCGTTCTCTCCGCAGTCTCGGGGACGAACACCCCCCTGAAGATGTCCTCGATGCTCGCGCTTGCCGACGTCGCGGTCGTGACCAGGATCGACCTCGTCTCCCAGGCCGAGAAAGAGGTCTTCCGGGAGCGGATCAGGGAGGTGAACCCGGGCCTCGATATCGTGGAGACGAACGCCCTCCAGGGGACCGGGATGCGCTACCTCCTCCGGGCGATTGAGGCCTCTTTGCCCATAACCGACCCGGACGCCATCGTGCTCCGGGGTGCGCCGCCGCTCGGGGTCTGCACCATCTGCATCGGGAAGACCGGGGTCGGGTGGCAGCATCACTTCGGGGTCATCCGCAAACTCGAGGGCGCCGACTACCTCTACCGGGGGGACTGACTCATGGCATGGACTCCCCCCGGGAAGGACTGTGGGGCCTGCGGGGCCCCGACCTGCGAGGCCTTCCTTGCCCTGGTCAGGCGGGGGGAGAAGGAGTTCGCTGACTGCGTCTTTTACCGAACCGGGACCGCCTCCCCCCGGTTCGAGGGTGAGGCCCTCCATTCCGGCCGGGACGTCCTCGGCATGGAGTATGACTTCATCATCGAACCCCTGCCCGGCGAGGTCTCGGCCCGGAAGATCATCCTCCCCTTCCGCCCCGACCTCGTGGAGAAGTGGGGGATTGTGCCCGGGGATATCGTCGTCGGGAGACCGGCCGGTGCAGGATGCCCGGTCCAGCACGTTCTCTCGGTCCTCCACGCGAGTCCTGTGAGCGGTCTCCTCACATGTGTGGTCGTCGGCCCGCAGGCTTCCAGGGGCGGAGGATTTAAGGACGTTGAGGCCTACCACATCGTCGGTTTTGAGGGGATTTGCCTGCCGGTGCGGCGTGAGCCGGTTTTCGGGATGCGCCAGCGGTTCCTGCCCGGCTACTGCATGATGAACCTTGCACATACGGGTGTCGTGAACATGGTGCTTGCAAAGTCCGCGGGTCTTCAAGTGCGGGTGGAGGATATCAGGTTGCTATGAAGACGATAACAGAGATCGACGAGAAGATCCGGGACGGTTCGGCGGTCGTCTACACCGCTGCAGAGTTCAAGCGCCTCATCCGCGAGGGTGCGGAGGTCTCGGCCGCGGACGTGGACGTGGTCACCACCGGGACCTGCGGGGTGATGTCGGGAACCGCGGCGATCCTCTCCGTCCCGGTCGCTGAGCCGGGAACCTTCGAGCGGGCGGAGCGTGCCTTGGCGAACGGCGTCCCCTGCATGCCCGGCCCCTGTCCGAACGAGCGCCTAGGGATTGTCGACCTGATCGTCTCGGGAACCGCCCGCGCCGGGACCGGTTACGGGGGCGGGCACCTCTTCCGCGATATCGTCGAGGGACGCGAGATCGAGGTGGTCGTGGAGGCCGCCGACCGCACGGTAGAGGCACGGGTGACCATCGAGGACTTCTCCTACGCCCGGATCTTTACCACCCGGAGCGCTTTTCGGAACTACACTGCTTACTTAAACACCCGACCGACCCGGGTGAAGACGATCTTCTCCCTTGAGGGGCTCACGGGGCCCTGCCGGGAGGTCTCGGTCAGCGGGTGCGGCGAGATCAACCCCCTCCAGAACGACCCCCTCGGGCTCGCGGTCAGTGCCGGGACGCCGGTCCTCCTGAACGGCTCGGTCGGTATGGTGACCGGTGAGGGGACCCGGAGCACCCCTCAGCGCCCCAACCTCACGGTCATCGCCGATATGGCCGGGATGCGGCCCCGCTACATGGGGGGTTTTAGGACCTCCGCCGGGCCCGAGTGCATCACGAGCCTCGGTGCCGCGATCCCGGTCCTCGACGACCGGCAGGTCGCGGGGCTCCGGGTCCTCGACGAGGAGATCCCTCTCCCGGTCGCCGATATCAACACCCGGGCTGTCCTCGGGGAGGCAACCTACGCTGACGTCTGGCAGCACCCCGACCGGGAGGTGACCTACCATCCTGAGTGGTGCGGGGAGTGCTCGACCTGTGTTGTGGCCACCGTCTGCCCGACGGGTGCATTCTCCCGCGAGACCGGTATCGACCCTGATCGCTGCCTTGGCTGCACCGCCTGTCTTGGCACCTGCCCAAACGACGCATTCTCGGGGGATGGGGGCTCGCTCCGGGTCAGGGGTCGGCGGGTCCCGATCACGCTGCGCCAGTCTGGAAGGAGGCTTGCCGAGGACCTCTGCCGGGACTTAAAAGTGATGGTCCTGGACGGCCGGTTCGCCTTTACCGGGGGTGGCGCTCGATGAGGGGGAAATATCTCCTCAGGTGCCCGGGATGCGGTCGATCCTTCCCCGACCGCTACACCCTCGACTGCCCGTCCGGGTGCGATACCCTGCTCAGGACTGTCTATGCTGAGCGCCGCCTCACTCTCCGGAACCTCCCCGGAATCTTCCGCTACAAGGACTGGCTCCCGGTTGAGGGGCACCTCAGGGTCGATGCCGGTCCGGTCTCCTACGAAAGCGTCGGCCTCGCCCGGGAGCTCGGGCTATCCCACCTCACCATCACCTTCTCGGGCTACTGGCCCGAACGGGGCGCCGGGATGGAGACCTGCTCATTCAAGGAACTCGAAGCCCAGCCGACGGTCCTGCGCCTCAGGGAGAAGGGGGCGGGGGTCATCCAGGTCTCGTCGGCGGGGAACACCGGCCGGGCATTCTGCCAGGTCTCGGGCCTGACCGGGGCCCCGGTCGTGGTGGTGGTCCCGACGGCCGCTGCCGCCCGGCTCTGGACGACGGTTCCGGCAGAGAACGTCTGCCTCATCACGGTGGACGGGGACTACTCAGATTCCATCGCCTTCGGGCGGGAGGTCTGCTCTCTCCCGGGAATCGTCCCTGAAGGCGGGGTGAAGAACGTCGCCCGCCGGGACGGGATGGGGACGGTGATGCTCGATGGGGCCCTCGCCGCGGGGAGGCTCCCCGACTACTACTTCCAGGCGGTCGGGAGCGGAACCGGGGGGATCGCCGCCTGGGAGGCCGCGGAGCGGCTCGTTGCCGACGGCCGGTTCGGCCCCCGCCTCCCGGAACTCCACCTCTCCCAGAACCTCCCCTTCGTCCCGATGGTCAGGGCCTGGGAGGCAGGGAGGAGGGCGATCGTAGCTGAGGATATGCCGGACGCCGAAGCCTCGATCGCCCGGGTCTACGCCGACGTCCTGACAAACCGCCACCCGCCCTGGGGAGTCCGGGGCGGGGTCAGCGACGCACTCGCAGCCTCGGGGGGTCGGATGTACGCGGTCGCAAACGAGGATGTCCGGGGAGCCGGGAGGCTTTTTGCCGAGACCGAGGAGATCGACCTCGACCCGGCCGCCGCGGTCGCGGTCGCGAGC
Organism: Methanoculleus sp.; assembly: GCF_030019085.1. Taxonomy (GTDB): domain Archaea; phylum Halobacteriota; class Methanomicrobia; order Methanomicrobiales; family Methanoculleaceae; genus Methanoculleus. Next base: position 6,138 of record NZ_JASEFJ010000030.1, on the reverse strand, counting down.
GCCGCCCGGGCGGTGGAGGAGGGGCTCATCGACCCGGAGAAACGGGTGCTCCTGAACATCACCGGCGGGGGGTATCAGCGTGCAGCAGAAGACCTCGACCGCGAGGTGGTCGAGCCCTTCCTCCGCATCAAGGCCGGGGCAGTCCTCGACGGAGAGGTCAGGGATGCAATCCAGTCCTGGCTCGCGGAGCAGGAGGAGGTGGCGGCCCGTGCGTGAAAGGCATGTCCTCGACCGCCTCGCGGCCCTCGGGGTCGATACCATCCCGATGCTTCCCTGCGACCGGACCCGGGACCTCTGTGCCCTGATACCGGAACGGTTCCATGCGGTGAACCTCACCCGGGAGGAGGACGGCGTCGGGGTCTGCGCCGGGCTCGCGATGGGTGGGGGGCGGCCCGTGCTCCATATGCAGAGTTCGGGGCTCGGGAACTCCTTGAATGCCATCATGTCGCTCACCGTCACCTTCGGACTTCCCCTCCCCGTCCTCGCGAGCTGGCGGGGGGTCTACCGGGAGGCGATCCCGGCCCAGGTGCCGTTCAACCGTGCGGTCCCGGAGGTGCTCGCGGCGCTTGGGGTACCCTTCACGATCATCCGCGATCCTTCGGATGAGGAATTAATCGATACAGTCGTCCGCGATGCCTACGACTCCATGTGCCCGCACGTGGGGCTGATCCTCCCCTCGTTCTGGGAAGGGGAGGAGGAGGCCTGCCTGCCGGAACAGGTCTTCCCGACGCGGGCCCGGGAGTCGGTGCTTGCCTACCGCCGGACATTCTGCAACCCGGTGATGACCAGAAACGACGCGATCCGCGTGATCGCTTCCGCCCTCGACGACGAGGCGGTCGTCGCAAACATCGGGGTTCCCTCGAAAGAACTCTACGCGGCGAACGACCGGGACACGAACTTCTACATGCTCGGGAGTTATACCCAGGCGACCCCAATCGGGCTCGGCCTCGCCCTTGAAACGGACCGGGACATCGTCGTCCTCGACGGCGACGGGAGTCTACTCGGGACCGCCGTCCTCCCGGTGGTGGCGGCGGAGGCGCCGGAGAACCTCACGATCGTCTGCCTGGACAACGGGGCCTTCGGGAGCACCGGGAACCAGCCCACCCCGGCCTACGGCCAGGTGGACATGGAACTCCTCGCCCGTGTCGCCGGGATCCGGAGGACCTGCAAGGTGCAGGACGAGAAGGAACTCGAAGAGGCCTGGGAGAGCCGGGGCCGGGGACCGAACTTTATCCACGTCGTTCTGAAACCCGGGAATGCCAGGGTTCCGAATATCCCCCTCACCCCGGGGGAGATCCGGGAGCGGTTTGTGCGGGCGCTTGGGAGGTAGGTGTTCGGCTCGTTCCTGTGGCAGAGCGAGTACATCCTCTTTTTCCCGCTGGTCATATTGGGTAGTGGAACTTTTCCCGTATCCTGTTTCTCATCGCATCACTTGAGGGTTGCCAGCCGGAAACGGTTGCACACACCGTAGCAAGAAGAATGATCTCCTGTGGTTTTACCTCAGGAGGAGGATTTGTTTTCGGCAGTTTTGATAACAGCCCCAGAACGTGTAAAGGAATGGGACAGAATTTATAAATAAACTTACGTCCATGTCCTTGTGTGGGCGCCTCGATGATGCGTCTGCAAAAGTTCGTGGGGTCCCTCCATCCCCGGTTGACGCCCCGGATGATAGAGCCCCGCATGCCCGGAGGCAAAGGGAATGTACACATTCCGTGTACTTAAAATGTGTGCCTCTTCTGTCCTCCGGCAAAGAAAAAAGGAGTTGGAACACATGAAAAGAGAAAAAAATGGAATGCGGGCATTCTCCATGCTCCTCGCTGTGCTGCTGGTGAGCATGGTTGTTGTGTCTGCGGTGAGCGCTCAGGATGCAACAGGGACTCCTGCTGTAGGTGGCGGCGAGCCGGCCCTGGTCGTCGGTGACTCTATGAATGTACTCATCGCGGGTGCTACATCGGTATCTGATATACGGGCATCCGGGATCCCGGAGCCGGAAGAACTGAACATCCCGAAGGGCATTACCCGGTATGACCTCGTGACGTTCGAACATGCTGCACTGAACAAGCAGGTACGGGGTGTACTCCCCCTCCGGGTCCACGGCAAGGAGTACCAGGCCGAACTGCACAGGATGGATTTTGAGCAGATCGACGACGGCATCGACTCGTACGAGGGGGTGATCGTCGGCGTTGGCGGGAGCGACGTTCTCCTGACGACCGGGGAAAACGCCCTTGTCGGGAGCGTAACCTTCGGTAACGAGACGTTCTGGATCACCCCGGTCGAGTCGCGAGTGCGCGCAGAGGGAGAAGCGTCGCCTCTGCATGTCATCTACAGCTCTCGGGATATTGAAAATCCTGAAAAATGGAGTCTTATCGATTACGGGACGCTCACGCCCCCGGAAGGATACACTCCGACCGAAGTTCCCGAGAATCTGGAATCTTCCATGAGAGAACTCCAGGACCAGTATGCCACGGTCAATCTGCTGGTGGTTACCGATAACCAAGTTCTACCAGGATCAGGACAACTGGAAAACAGTCGCTCAGGATATCGTAGCCGAAGCGAACCGGCAGTTCGACCGGGACGATATTAGGGTGGCGCTCTGTGTAATGGCGTATACTGACTCCAGGAGGGTTCAACTCTCAAATCAACCAGACATCCTGAGCAACCCGGTTGCTGCATTTGAGAGGGTCTATCCAAATAGCGACCTTGATCTCTGGGCCTCGGATCTCGCATTGTATGTTGGCGGTTACGATGCAGATGGTTCCGCACAGGGACTTTCTTACGGCTACTACCCAGCTAATCATCGGCATGCCTGGGCCCAGATGGTCCCTGACGACCTCTGGTACCAGGGTACCACACACGGCCGCAGGTGCGTGAGCATCCATGAACTGGGGCATCTCTTTGATACAGGCCATCAGGATCTGGATCAAAACCGGACGACGCCGTCTTACCGTAGAGCCTGCCAATGGTTTGACCCGCTTCCCAAAATTTCGGTGACGTACAGCTTCTTCAACGAGGCAATGAGCACCACTGAGTTTTCGTCGGACAACTACCACGGAGATGCCGATCATGACAACGCAAGGAGAATCCGGGAGACAAAATGGACGGTTGCAAACTACCACTCCTGATTGAGAGTAGATGCAAATTCCACCCCAACCACCTTTTTAAATTGTTACCGAAGGACATGGGGTTACAGAAATCAGAGACAAGACGCGTCGGAAAAGAAAGAACAGATCCTTCGGAAGGATATAGAACGCTCTCCTTCCGGCAGGATCAGATGAAGGTAATAATGGGGGTCACATGAAGTCGAAACCAGACAGACGTTTGATCATCGTAGGGGTTCTGGCGTTCATCAGCGTCATCATCCTCGTCGCGGCGGTTGTGCTCGGGTATACCGCCTTCTTCGCCTGGCTCGAAGCAAGCGGCGGGTCTCCGATATTGACCGTCTGGGAGGTCCGGGGAGAACTGCCGGAAAATGTATCCGTCATTCACCTGACCGAGAAAAACTTCGAGCAGCACCCGGCGCTCGACTCCGCGATCCGGGGCGACAACCGGCATCCCGGGCCCTGGTATCCAGATGGTGTCCTCGACAAGCGAACGATTGGGAATGCTCCGGTGACGTACCTGGAACGGGAAGTACTTATCGAGTCGTTCGGTCCCGATGTCGAGGCGCAGAACCAGCCGTACGTCGAATATGACGGTGCGTACTATTACTTCCTCACCCTGATCCCCTAAGATCGGGTCAAAAGCAGGTGCTATTGGAATGGAAGAAGATAAGAATCCTAAGTCAAGGAACCGGTTCAAAACGGCAGGGCTCATCGTAGCCTGCGGTCTTGCCGGCATCGTTGCCGTCGTCCTCGGCTTCATGCTCGCCGACGCCCTCATCATCTACGCTCACGAGAGTTCTGGGGAACAGCCGATGCTCTACGTCATGGAGAGAGCGGAGCCGGGAGAGAGCATGATCGTTCCCCTGACCGAGCAGGACTTCGAACGGCATCCCGCACTCGACGCAGTCATCCGGGGCGGGGAGCGCAACCCGTCGGCGTGGGAGTGGGGCTACCGGGACCAGCGTGTCATCGGGGGAACTAAAGTCTCGTACCGGGAGAGCAAGGCGCTCCACGATGCCTACGGTCCCCAGGGGGAGAGGGGGCTGTACCCGCTCATGGAGTATGAGGGTGCGTATTACGTGGTCCTGACGACATGGCCCTGAAGGGGAGTCCCCGTCGCCCGTTCTCGATATGCATCGCCTCTTTCCACGGGGGAGGTAAGTCGGAGGGAGTGAACTGAACCACAACATCAGTCTGGGCGTCACCGCCTGGCCTCGGGCCACCCTATCCAGTATTATCCAGCCTTAGAGGCCGACTGCGGGAAAATCCCGGGAGGTATCATCCTCCCCCCTCAGCGAAGAAAAGGTTTGGGTTTTTCTGTTCCGAACCGATTCTCCAGAGATCGGGTGAGTGCATCCTTTCGGGCACACCCCTCCCGGCGGGGACGGGGGCACACTGCCGTGCGATCGCCCCACAATGAGAAGGTTAAGCTGAATTCGGAAAAAACCGAACGATGGCTGCTGTTTTTATATGTTCTAACGACCCAGAATTGGATTGGGTGCCGCGTGCGGTGCCCGCTCGTGTGCGGGGGCTGCCCACCCCCTGGTCTGACGCCCGGATGATAGAGCCCCGCATGCCCGGAGGCGACAGAACTGTCTGTGCTGTGCTTATAGATAATAGGCGTTGCGGTTCTGTGGCTTTTTTGGGATTATGGCAAATGGAGGAAAATAGCCTATGAAACTAGAGAGAACGGGAGTTGTCTTACTAGGGCTGCTCCTTATGGTCTCGATGGTCGTGTCTTCCGCTATTGCGCAAGATATTAGTCCTAGGAACGATCTCCTTGGAGATCAGAACCAAGCATGTGTTTCGTGCTCTATTCCAGAGAACGGAGCTACTTTCTCTTACGAATCCGGATCTGAGATCAACTTGCTGAGGGAATTCGGTCTTGATGGACCAAAGAGTTCGGATGACGTCCCTCCACTTAAGTCCTATAGCGATTGTGAAGGTCTTGTTGACGAGATTATGGAAAAGGCAAAGTTGACCGATGATGCAGACGCTATTATAGGCCTCTACGATCTGGAACGTTACCAGATCCTTCTTATCAGCCGCGGAGACCTTGTGCTTGAGGTGGTGTATGACGGAGAATCTGTAACCATGTACGATATCGTCCCTGAACTACTGGGTGAAACGAGAGTATCCTACAGTCCGGAGCAAGTTTCGCTCAGAGAACCGATCACAGCGGAAGGTAGTTTCACGACCGAAACGGTTACTCGACTTTATTCTGTTCCGATCCGGCTCCCAGATTCGGCCCTAATCATGGCGGATCAATATATGGTAACAAAAAATCGGACAGATGAGTATAAGACCAATCTTGTAGTTAGAGGTAGACTTGTAACAGAGGGTGTCTTCTACGTAAATTATGGGCAAAATGTTTCTGGAATCACCGATAGATCCACATGGAGCGTTTTTACTCTATGGAATAAATGTGACTTTAGCTCGTCGTCATCTGGTTCAGGCACGGTCTCTGGTCAAGTAAATGGCCATTTAAAACTAGGGCTCCTTTTTAACCGTGCACAGATGGATGCCTGTGTCAGTTGTAACGCATGGCTGACCACAAATGATGGCGGCTCTCAGAACGAGTGGCTATCTATAGAGGATGATGGCTGTTCATAATAATAATAATTCTGAGCAGGCAAATTTAGATGAAAGGGGTTGTAATGATGGAAAAAAGTAAAAATACCTTGTATATTCTTGCAGCGATAGGAGTGACCATTATCAGTGCCGTTACTGGCCTCTGGCTGATCTGGGGGGTTGTCATCACACTGATGTTTATTGAGAGCCTCGCACATAACTTTAAATCGTGGATTGATGACAAAGAAAAACGCTACCTTGACGTTTTACAGAAAACCCGGTTCGATTCTGTGGAGAGCACTGAGCTGCTACGTTCGATGCAGGCGTCTATAACTAGGATTGAAGAGCGGCTTGAAGCACTGGAAAAGCGGTAGGAAATAATCCACGTAACTATTCAGGGCACCCGCTGTTCCGCCGTCGGCATGAAGGGTGTTCCCTCAAACACCCTTCTCAGTTCCGGTAATAC
>NZ_JASEFJ010000002.1 GCF_030019085.1 Methanoculleus sp. | reverse complement strand
AGATCTTACGGTTTTGAATATTCAGAGGAGGGTGAAGATTAATGCGGATAGTCGGTTCAATCCTACCTTAGTCCAATTCAAACTACTATCTTGGCGCGGCTAGGTGGAGTGTCAAAGAATTTCAATCCTACCTTAGTCCAATTCAAACGGGTGTGCCGTTGGGAAATACAGACGTGATCCTGAAATTTCAATCCTACCTTAGTCCAATTCAAACGTCGGGGGTTCAATCCCCCCCAGCGGCTCTCCTCAATATTTCAATCCTACCTTAGTCCAATTCAAACGGAGGGTAGGGAGGGTAAGGAGGGTAAGGAGATCTTATTTCAATCCTACCTTAGTCCAATTCAAACGACATTATCTTGACTTGCGACGATCACGATCCCTGATTTCAATCCTACCTTAGTCCAATTCAAACGCCTTGTATTGCCAGTCCTTATCAGTGTCAATATCCGATTTCAATCCTACCTTAGTCCAATTCAAACCTGGTATCGTCACCGATGCCGAATGGCGCCGTAAACATTTCAATCCTACCTTAGTCCAATTCAAACCAGGTGGATATTCTGTTCGAAGTAGTTGCGCGCGATCTCATTTCAATCCTACCTTAGTCCAATTCAAACACGACAAAGCTGCAATCGAGGCAGGCTGGCAGACGAATTTCAATCCTACCTTAGTCCAATTCAAACTCGACCTCTACGCCTCTCGTGCCGACGTTTTTCTCCATTTCAATCCTACCTTAGTCCAATTCAAACCCGCCGACACTTCGGTCGACAGAGCGCGAGGTATGATTTCAATCCTACCTTAGTCCAATTCAAACCCAAGAAGACAGTATGGGAACTCCACTATCCGAACGAATTATTTCAATCCTACCTTAGTCCAATTCAAACCCCGTACTGCTGCGGCTTGGGGAAACGGTCCGTCATATTTCAATCCTACCTTAGTCCAATTCAAACTTCCGGTGCAATGCGGGTCTGGAACAATTTTATCGGATTTCAATCCTACCTTAGTCCAATTCAAACTGGTCGGTTGCACCGCGCGCGAAGTGGAGATTGCGATTTCAATCCTACCTTAGTCCAATTCAAACCAGGTTCTGCCTGTGATTCGATTGTTGGTTCAAACATTTCAATCCTACCTTAGTCCAATTCAAACCTGGATTGTGGCGCACCGTCACTTGGTGCAGATCGTTGAATTTCAATCCTACCTTAGTCCAATTCAAACAATATCAAGAACACCGTGATCGAGAAGCTGATCAAGAATTTCAATCCTACCTTAGTCCAATTCAAACCCGTGCCTCGACGAGAGGAGTGCAGCATAGTATTTATTTCAATCCTACCTTAGTCCAATTCAAACGTTGTACGAACGTGCCATAGGATATCCTTACACCGATTTCAATCCTACCTTAGTCCAATTCAAACGCCGGCATTGCCTGTTGGTCAAAACACGGCACCGGAAGATTTCAATCCTACCTTAGTCCAATTCAAACGGACGGTATCTACTCGGTTCTCCCGGACGGTTCCCTATATTTCAATCCTACCTTAGTCCAATTCAAACGAGAGTATAGCAAAAGATCATGAATGTGTTGCAATACATTTCAATCCTACCTTAGTCCAATTCAAACAAAGAGCGGGTGCATGATGCTATCCTGCATGCAGTATTTCAATCCTACCTTAGTCCAATTCAAACGGCTAGGTGGTCGCCCGGTTGGCCGACAATATGATATTTCAATCCTACCTTAGTCCAATTCAAACCGTCTTTAAACGTTGGGATGCTACTCACAATATGTTATTTCAATCCTACCTTAGTCCAATTCAAACACATAAGAGAAGTCTGGATGTCAAATGTAACATCGCATTTCAATCCTACCTTAGTCCAATTCAAACGGGTCTTCAAACTCCGGGTGGTAGGAGTACTCTAATTTCAATCCTACCTTAGTCCAATTCAAACACTTCTGCCGTCAAAGTACCTATCGCTTGCAATAAGTGATTTCAATCCTACCTTAGTCCAATTCAAACCTTGTAGTCATCAAGCCAGCCAGGAAAAAGAACCCCCCATTTCAATCCTACCTTAGTCCAATTCAAACCCGCCTGTTGTTACCCACCCGATATTCACCAACGTATTTCAATCCTACCTTAGTCCAATTCAAACGCTATCAACCTGAACAAAATCGCCGAGGATGAGTGATAATTTCAATCCTACCTTAGTCCAATTCAAACGTACAACTTTACATTTACTTCATGCCAACTGTTGCATTTCAATCCTACCTTAGTCCAATTCAAACCTTATCATGGAGCGTTTGCACGACATGATATTGAAGATTTCAATCCTACCTTAGTCCAATTCAAACAAATATTATTATTAACTTCATGTTGCCACTTCTGGCAATTTCAATCCTACCTTAGTCCAATTCAAACGCGGACAGCGAATATGGCAACAAATATAATGTCTAATTTCAATCCTACCTTAGTCCAATTCAAACCAACAGCGGTGATGCCATATGCAAACGCAGCTCTTTTATTTCAATCCTACCTTAGTCCAATTCAAACGGACCGTCCGGGTCGCCCTCCCGGTCCCGGTTGACACATTTCAATCCTACCTTAGTCCAATTCAAACCTTTAGTTATAGATAGAGATAGGAGATAGATAACTCATATCCCATTTCAATCCTACCTTAGTCCAATTCAAACAGCGCGCATATGGCTGGCTGGTCGTGTGGCTGGTCAAGATTTCAATCCTACCTTAGTCCAATTCAAACGGCTGGTCAAGTGGCTAGTCAAGCGCGCATATGGCATTTCAATCCTACCTTAGTCCAATTCAAACGGTACTGCTATGGTGTCTACCCGGATCACATTTAAGCCAATTTCAATCCTACCTTAGTCCAATTCAAACTTAATGATCTGTTCCCTATTATCCAATATCTTGTTATATTTCAATCCTACCTTAGTCCAATTCAAACCGGTTGGGTGACCGGCTATATGATTGTGTGATCGACTACCATTTCAATCCTACCTTAGTCCAATTCAAACATATATAATAGAAACGCAAAAAGAGGTAGTAGATTTCAATCCTACCTTAGTCCAATTCAAACTCAAGTCTAGAGATAGGGGAAAAGATAGAAAAAGCACATTTCAATCCTACCTTAGTCCAATTCAAACAGCGCTGATTTTCCCTGTTTTGGTCGTCTGGAATATCTACAATCCAGGGATACACTACCCTATGTCGCGGATCCCTGATAACGTATACGGTTTATATCGATTCACGACAGGTGCACGACACACAGGTCATCAGATAATATTGCACGTGTCACCCTTCTCCAGGCCAATAACACTCACAGTCACCAGGTCTTCCGTCCTGAACGAGTAAAGACGCACCGAATCCTCAGATTCCCTGGTTAACAACTTCAAACCATGCTGAATCTCTGCCCACTGCTTCTCGGTGACATTCCCCTCGAATACAGAATTCTGAACCCAGTTAAGGTATCGACGAAGGAAATTACAGACCTTCGAGACCCGATCCACCGAGACATCGTAGACAATGATGACAAACACCCTACCACCGACCTACCACCAGAACCATCCCTACCGACCTACCGTCCTACCACCAGATCACAAATGGCTTATACTGCGCCATCCCGATCAGATGTTTACCGAGTTTGAGACACTCAAGGTAAGGAAGTCGTCCATAAGAAACACTCCGCTTGAGGGTCCGGTGTTTGATAGTTGTGTCAAGTCTGGCGTTAAACTCCGTCAGGAAAACCTTTCGCCCATTGTCGTTAAGAAGACATGAATTGAGATCGGTCTCGAAATCAGCCGGGGTTATCATTTTTTTGTTCACCAGCTTGAAGATGGTTCGATCGACCAGGAAAGGTTTGAAGATCTCGGCAATATCAAGGGCAAGGGAAAAACGCCGTTCGGAGGGTTCGTGCAAAAACGAGATCGTCTGATCGAGTTGAGTGTGGTAGATCGCATTGATCACAGCAGAGTACATCAACGAATTCCCAAAACTCATCATAGCGTTCATGGGGTTTCGTGGAGGCTGCCTGGTCCGCTCCTCAAAAGGAAATTCTCCACCCATGATACGATCGAAAGTATCATAGTAGACATTCCGGATCTTTCCCTCGACAGCCATAAGTTCTGTAACCTTCGTACACGAATCTAATTCCTCCATCGCCATCTGGATCGATGCAACCTCACTGCTCAAACCCCGGTCCCGGTAGTATTCCAGATTTTTGAGAATGTTCTGTGCCGCCCCTGAGACAAACGCCCTTGCAATCATCATTCGTTTCTCAGGGTTGAGATAGTGCTCTGCCTGTCGAACATGCATCTCACCGGAAAGCAGAGCCTCGCGCGGCAGGAGGGTGCCCTCGTAGTGGCCGTAGTAACCGAAGAAATGGAGGGGTATGTTGTATTTGGCAAGAAGCGAGACCGCGCCTGAGGTGATCGAGACCCGCCCATAGGCAAATATCGCGTCAATCTGCTCTATTGGCAGGGCGCGTTTTGCATACTCCTGCCTCTCCGAGATATCCAGCAAATCAACCGGGGCATCCTCACCGTCCATCTCCATCAGGAACTCAGGATCCTCCACATCTGCCGATAACTTTCGTGACGGTTCATCCTTCTGGCTGACAAAATAGATAGTGTTCTGCCTCCGAATGATCTTCCCGTTCTTGAGAATGTAAAAGTTCTGCTTCATCTATCACACCCAACAGAATTCATAGTATGCACATTTTTTACAGTAGGGTTTCTTCACCGGTAGAGGAGGTTGTGGTAACCTGACAACCTCCTCAATACCCCACAGGATCCTCTCCAGTTCTTCACGTACATCATCGGTCAGCGTCAGATGCTCCCTTTTTCGGAGTGCCGGATAATCAAGAACGCCGTCCACATCTCGAATACCGAAAACCTCCTGGAGATAGTAGATGTAGTAGTAGACCTGGTATCGATGAGCCTCCTCAAGTTTCTCCGACTTCTTCACCTCGTGGATCGTAATCTGATCGCCCTTTTTGACGAAATCAATCCCTATTGAGTTGATGATCACATTCTTCCGCTCACGTGGGTAGGACGACTCATGAATAAATCGGCCCATTCCAACAAGGTCTGATGAGGACTCCATGGTCACATTATTTGAAAATAGCCAGAGCTTCGTTGAGCAGACCAGAAAGTAATTTATCTGAGTGCCTGTGAAGAGAGGCGCTTTCAGGTCTGTCATGGAGGAGAACTCTATCGACACCTATAAATAATCTTGGGGTATCAACCTACCTCAGTAGTACACATTAAAACAAATCATTGTGATTACATGCGCCCGCAGCAGGTTGTTCCAGAACCAAAAACCTATCAGAGGGAATTCGTCGGAGATCCATTCGTTGATACCGGGATCCTTGCGATTGAATTGTTAACAGAAAAACCGTTCAAAGAGTGTACAAAGGAGGATCTCAGGTCCGCTGCTGATACTCTGGTAGACATATACCTGACTCCAGCATGGAAAAAAGAACTTCAATCGATATTCCCCAACAGCACATATATTCAGTCCAGTAGTGGTTATGACCACCGCGGACGCTCAAAAGAGTTCCTGTACGACCTCATAGAGGGCATCAACAACACGTCCGGCTCCACCACATTCTGCTGTTACTGCGGCTCTCCAGCCCATGAAAAGAGGTCTTTCTACAAAACCCACGTGCCGCTCGTTGGTTCCGGAAGTTTTACCAATTTTTTCCCCTCTTTCCGAAACGGTCTCAACATCTGTGCACGATGTGCACTTGCCATACAGTTTGCCCCCCTGCTCTGCTATAAAGCCGGTGGGAAACCCTGCTTGGTCAGTTCAAACAACCAGGCCATCGTAAGGGAGTTTGGAAACGAAGCCCTGAGAACGCTAAGAGCACGTCTTGCATCGGGAGAATACGAATCAGCGGCCAACTCCGGTCTATATGATGAAAAATTCAAGTCACCCCAGAATGCCCTCTTCCACCTCGCCTACAAGTTTGGCAAAGAATACCACGCACTGGGGATCTGTGGACCAAATGAGTCTATTGTGCTCTACTGGATCGACAACTATAACCAGAACCCCCGCGGGATACAGATCTACACCCTGCCAAGCAATGTCTTCAGATTCGTGGCATATATGATGAACAGCCCGACCTACCGATCGGCATGGTTCAACCTCCTGAGCATGCATTACAGCAGGGCAAAAACGAAGGATGAAGATGCCGAACTTCCTGTCTGGAAGACGAAGCAGAACACCATCCACACGCATCTACTCGAAGGAAAAAGCATCCTGTGGGCCTTTAAAGACGACAGCACAAGAACACCGACCATGCCCTGGCCGGTTATTGAGAGATATATGCGAAGTGTGAAAGGCATGAACCAACAAAGGATTGAACAGATCAGAACACTGAGCGATAACATCGCTCAGTGTATCAGGGAGACGAAAAAATACAACAGAGTCCATGACATTGCTGCAGCGAGAGATCTGCCATCTTTTAGAAACCAGTTACAGTTAATAATGAGAGATTGGCAGAAACTCGGCAAAGACAGACCGCTTACCACCTTTGACGATTACACTGCAATCCTGTTACCCGGAGACTACCGTGGTTGGACAGAGGTTCGCGATCTGATGGTCATAAGATTGTACGAACAGTTACACGATGTACTTGCAAAGGAAGTTGAAGAGGAGGAGGTTAAAGAATGAAATCTATTATTGGAGCGTACCTTATAGATGCACCGTTTTCAGCTTTAAACAACAGGGGCATTGACCCACGGGCATCAAACGAGAACGAGATTGCAACAAAGACGATCAACTCACCAGAGGGCGTCAGGCCTTACGTCTCAGCACAGGCATTACGCTATTGGTGGAGGCAGGTTCTCAGGACAAAGTTCAACTGGAACTGCTCACCTGTGGAGAAGATCAAGAACAACCAGGCGGTAACCGAGGCCGATCCCATCATCTACGACGATGATGACATTTTTGGTTACATGAGCGCCAGGAAAATTGAGGTCGAGGGGAAGAAGAAAACTGAAAACGTGACGGTCACAAGGGTCTCCCCCCTGAAGTGTTCACCATTGATCGGGTTACCGATCCGGGTAACCTCCGACTTCGGTGTGATGAACCGTGATTTTGAAGGCGATCCTGTTCTATACAACCATCAATTCTACAGCAACATCCTTAAAGGAATCTTTGCACTCGATCTCGGTGCTGCCGGAACGTTCACCTCCATAAATAAAGCCGGCTCGAAGAACCTCTCTGATGACCTTGTCCAGAGGTGTGAGGCGGAAGGGATGGTAGTAGGAGACAACCCCAAACGCTATGTCATACCAATAGATCTCAAGAAAAAGAGAGTTACCGATACCATTGCTGCTCTCAAATATCTCAGCGGTGGTGCCATGCTCACACTGCACCTCACCGACGTCACCCCGAAGATCATCATCCTCTCGACGTTGAACGGCGGCAACAACATCTTCATGAACGTCTTCCCCCACCGGAACTATGAACAGGGCCTCATCGACCTGGACGCACTCTACACCGTCCTCGAGGACTATCGGGACGACCTGCTTTCGGGAGTATACATAGGGATCCTCCCGGGTTTCGGGACAGAGAACGAAAAAGAACTGTTACAGTTCAAGGCGCCAGAAGGGGTTGATCTCACAGTCACCTCGCCGGTAAAAGCCATTGAAGGGTTCATACAGGAAATTTCAAATAACGATGCTCTCTTTGAGGCATAAAGGATGGATGTTCTCCGTGCTACAATACGGGCTATGACCGCCTCCTTCCGCTACCCCATGTTTATTGTTGGATACCAACCGACTTATCCGGTTCCACCCATTTCAACAGTTTATGGGCTCCTCTCGGCGGCAAAGGGAGAGAAAGTGCATCTTCAGGATCTGCAGATCGGCTACGACTTTGTTGCAGATGGAAGTGGACTCGATCTTGAACGCGTCCATATCTATGGAGATGCAAAGCAAACCAGACCCGCTACGTTCCAGGGCACGGATATAATCAACCGCGAGTTCCTCTATAACTGTACATTGACCCTCTACCTTACTGACATGGGTTTTAGGGAATATCTAAAGCGACCCCGTTATAATCTGCTCCTTGGACGCCAATCCGACCTCGCATGGGTTGAAGCACTGGAACCCGTTACACTCATCGAACAGGAAAGTATCGAGATCCAGAACACGATCGTTCCATTCACCGGTGATCTACCCGGCCAGGTCATCTCCCTGCCCTCAGACTTCACCGACGAGGCCGAGCGAAGACCGTTGAGAGTGATGCCATACTGTATCGTGGACTCACCACAGACGATTTCACCCGGATACCTTGACCCTGAGCGGAATGTGGGTGTGTATCTACATGACTTCCGGGATTAAAGCCAAGACCACTGGTGAGACCCTCGAGGCGCATACCTTCGCCTGCCTCTCCGTATTCTCATCGTTAAGGGAGTGTTACCCGGACATCGGTGAAAAAATCGGTTGCCCCGAATTTTACAAAACCATCTTTAACGCCCTCTTCTTTCACGATTTTGGAAAAGCAGCCACAGGCTTCCAGGAGCAATTGAACGGCGGGAAAAAATGGCATTATCGCCACGAGATCCTCTCGGTTCCCTTTGTGGATGCACTTCCTACCGGAGATACCGACCTGGTAAAGTTGTTTGTCCTCACCCATCACAAAGATCTCAGAGAACTCGCCAGATACACCGGAGACCCGGAGGATGAGCTTTTTTGCGGTTCGCCATTCAAGGAGTATCTTGCAGAGATCATACCAAACTTGCAGAAACTTTCCGGGATTCTGAAGGAATACCCACGATTGATGAATCACTACTTCGGAGAACCAGCAGATCTTCGCCCTATCGATCTCACACAATGCACCGATGAATCATGGGAGCATATCATACAGTCCACCTCAAAATGTCTCAGGGACGATAGGTGCAAACAAAGGTTGAAGTATGTGGGAATCTTTGGAAAGGGTTCTATCAATACCTGTGATTATCTGGCCTCAGGGGGTGTCAGAAAGGTGCTCAAACCCCTGCCATCACTTGACGCCGTGTTTACGTATCCGACCTACACCAGCATCCAGCAAAGGTGCAGGGAGACAAAAGGGGATGCCATTGTAATTTCGCCAACGGGATCGGGAAAGACCGAAGCAGCGCTCTTCTGGGCGACTAACAACCTCAATCAAGCCAAAGGAAACAGAATATTTTATTTGCTCCCTTACACCGCAAGCATCAACGCCATGTATCAGCGTCTCTCCGGCCGCCTCACCCCCTACTACAAAGATGATGGCTGCGTCTCGCTCCTTCACGGAAAAGCATCGTATTACCTCTCGAAGATGTATGATGACGCCAAGGAATCGCGGTTTCTGCGTGATGTAGCAAAGAAGATCTACAGTCCTTACAAGATAATGACACCATACCAGTCACTGAAACACCTGTTCTATATCAAGGGCTACGAGATGGGGCTTCTGGAGATGTATCAGGGATCATTCATCCTTGACGAGATTCACGCCTACGACGCGAGGACGGTCGGCCTTATCCTTTCGATGTCCGAATTCGTCAAGAACAAACTTGATGCAAGGATTCTTCTTATGTCAGCAACGTTGCCCGGATTTATCAGGGATATATTTGCAGATTCCCTCGGTATTTCGAATCTCCTCACGATGGGTAAACCCGAACTTTCTGGATATACACGGCACGAATGCTCGCTTCTTGATGGAGATATCTGCGATCACATCGAAGAAATAAAAAACACGCTCCGGGGTGATGAGAAGGTTCTCGTCGTCTGCAATACGGTGAAACAGGCCCAGCGAGTCTACAACAGCCTCAAGGGGATAAAACCCAGTTCAAGGCTTCTGCACTCAAGATTTACCCTGGGAGATCGGGAAAAGATAGAGAGAGAGGTGGACTCGCTCGACCTGCTTGTCGGAACTCAGGCGATAGAGGTATCCCTGGATATCGATTATGACGTCTGTTACACCGAACCGGCTCCAATCGATGCTCTCGTTCAGCGATTTGGGCGGATCAACAGGAGACGCAGGGAGGATGTGTGCCGAGTATACGTATTCACGAGAGGGTCAGAGCAGGACAGGTTCGTCTATGACGATCTCCTCGTTGAACGTACGCTGGAAGAACTGGGGGATCTGGATCTGTTGCACGAGTGGGTGTTACAGGATATAACAGATAAGATATATCGGAACGGTTTTGGAAATGACGAGAAACTGTTCCGCGATGTAAGAAAAACGTTTCCACGCGTAATAGAAGAGATCATTCCGTTTTCAGACGCGGAACGGACTGATGATGACTTCTATAGACTTTTCAACTCATTTGAAGTTGTACCCGAGAAGTTCCGGACAGATTACCTCGACCATATCCAGGCAGGAGATTTCTATGGAGCAATGCAATATACCCTCCCTCTCAGCCGTGGTCAGTATCATCGTCTGAAGGAAGAGGGGCGCATCTCCACAACAGAGGGAATGCTCTTTGTGAACGCTAGATATGACAGTGATCTCGGATTGCTGGTTGAAGAGCGCGATCCCGGGGCTTTTATCGATTAGCATGAGGCAACGTATTTTGGGGCTTAATGAAGTTCACAAACCCGAACCCAAAAGTATTTCTCTCTCCAAAACCCGCATCCAGACCAAACTCGATGACCTGTTTCTGAGTGGGGCTCAGATAATTCCAGGAGAACTCCCACATGCTTGCAGCAACACCGTAACTCTTTCCATCGATGATTAAACGCGTGTGCACCGATTTTCGGAAGAAAAACTGCTCAAAAAGGTTTGTTACCTCAATCTCCGTACCGTAATACTTATTGTATTTCTTGACGAGGTTCTCCGAGAGTTGCTTGACGAAAGCGTCGAATGATATTGCCGGACGCCAGTAGACGTATCTGGGTTTACGTTCGTCAGGCGGCAAATTGTAAAGATCATAATTGTACTCAGGGATCCGGATGATGATCGGTGTTGCGGAGGCTATTCGTAGCGGTGCTGGGGGTATGGTGAGGTTAAAACCGCTGGAACCGTATAAAGAGAAGGTACAGTCTCCGATGTGGATCGGGTTATCCTTAACGGTCGCAAGGTGCCTCGCAATCTCTTCGATGAGGTTGCGGTTCGGCGAGGCTATAATGAAATTCCTGATATCACCGGTTTTCATGTCGCCAAATGGGAAAACGTTTGAGAAACAGAAGTATTTGTAGCCCTCTTTGTCGTGGATACCTGGGTAGCCACTCTCTTGGAGCAGGCGATAGACAAACCCCTGGAGTTTGTTATAATCAAGTGATACATCTTTCTGATCAGCTTCCGCCCTGAGTTTCAGAAGCAGCCTCAAGTAGCCTCACCTGCTAAATGACTATATCGTGCAACAAGATATGTCCATCTATTCGTGTATCAATATCAGTGCGCATACCCCGTGCAGCAAACCTCTCCCCATCACGACGACTATCTTATCGCGAGGGAGGGCCAAACCCAGTACACCGGGAGGGGCCAACAGAGAGGGGAGATCCATGAGGTCCGAGGAGATCTACGGCAACACCTTCTACAACGGTGACTGCATCAGCGGGGCCGGGGCACACATACCCAACGACTCCATCGACCTGATCATCACCGACCCACCCTACGGCATCAACGGCGACCGGTTGCACCGGCACTACAACCGCGACGAGAGTTTCGTCATCGACGGTTACGTCGAGGTCGCCGCCGCCGACTACGGCGAGTTCAGCCGTAGATGGATCAGGGAGGCCGAACGCATACTCAGACCGGGCGGTTCGATCTACATCGTCTCGGGCTACACAAACCTCTACCACATCCTCCACGCCCTCCGGGAGACGCGCCTTCGTGAGGTCAACCACATCATCTGGCGCTACAACTTCGGAATCTACACCACCCGGAAGTACATCTCCTCCCACTACCACATCCTCTTCTACGAAAAACCGGGCGGGAAAAGAACTTTTAACCTGGAGTCGCGTTACGGTGCCCTGGAACGCGGGCCGGACAACCGGTCGCCCAACTACAGTGACCGGGAGGACGTCTGGTGCATCAACCGCGACTACAAACCGGGGCAGGTGAAGAACAAGAACGAACTCCCGACCGAACTCCTCGCAAAGATGATCCAGTACAGCAGCAACGAAGGCGACCTGGTCTGCGACATGTTCCTCGGCGGCTTCTCGACCGCAAAGGTCGCCGTAGGTCTCAACCGACGGGTAACCGGGTTTGAGATCTCAGAAGAGATCTTCGAGCGCAAGATCGAGGAGATGCGGGAGATCCAGCCTGGTTACCTGCTGCCGACGCTGAGGAGGCCGGAGACCGGAGCACCAAAAAACCGGGGCAGACCCTGGACAGATACAGAACGCGAAACCCTGATCTCCCGGTTCAACCAGATCATCGAGTCCGGGGAGACGAAGAAGAGAGCGGTCGAGACGCTCGGGGAAGAACTCGGCCGGGGCCGGTGGGCGATCGAGAAGATGCTCAAGAAAGAGGGCATCGCAGGAAACAGGAGAGTCTACAGCCGGCGCTGATCTCTCTTCAGCGTACCGCCTCACCCCACGCCACCACCACAAAGAGATCCCCCCGGGGCAGCGGAGGCTCTCCCGCCGTCCCGACGGCGATCCGCTCCGTCAGGTAACCCAGATCCTCGCAGACGGCGATCCGGGTTGCCAGCGGGAGGAGAGCCGCGAGCACCTCAACCTCGAAGCCAGGGTCGGCGATGAGGAAGACAACCCGCCCCCTCTCTATCTCTTCCAGGGCGCTGGCGATAGCCCGGTCATGATCCTTCCCGTGCGCCGGGATGACCGCCGCCCTCGCGAGCGGAAGCCTGAGCCTGGCAAACGCGACCTGGAGTGATGAGATACCCGGTATGACCTCCCCCTCCAGGAGCGACCCGAGCCCCGCAAGCATCGGGTCGCCCGTCGAGAGGACGACCGCATGACCCGGGAGCGAGCGCAGGTTCCGGTAATCCGTGATCCCGTGCACCTCACACCCCGGCGGGATGGCGTCCCTGGCAAGCGCGATCGCCCTCGCAGACCCATAGACAAGCATCGCATCCTCAAGAACCCTCACCGCCTCCGCCGTCAGCATCCCGGGCCCGCAGCCAACACCGACTATCTTCATGGCGATTCACCAATAACCCGGCCACTGCGGTCGACGATCACGACCCTGACGTTGGGGTAGCGCGACCGGAACGCCTCAAGTTCGCGGCGGAGCACCTCCCTCCCCCCGGAGGTCGCCAGCAGTTCCTCCACCGTCGCACAGCCAGTCCCATCAAGGATGTGCGGGTTCATGAACCTCAGGATCAGGCCCGGCAACCCACAGATGATCGGATCACCACCTGCGACCACCTCGAGCGCTTCAGCGAGGTGGTTCCCCACCAGGATCGCCTCACGTTCCGGGAATAAAAGCCGGGAGTATCGCAGCCCGAGCCGTCCGGTCGTCAGCACCACCGCATCGGAGCGTGTAACCCGGTCGAGAACCCCCTCCGTCACGTGGTCGTCCCATGGCTCAACAAGTCCGGTAGTCCCGAGCACCGATATCCCGCCGTGCACCCCGACCTTAGGGTTCAACGTCTTCTGCGCCACCTCCGCCCCCCGCGGCACGGTGAGGATGACCGTCACTCCGGACAACCCGGTCTCCTCCATCGCCTCATCGATCGAGCGCCTGATACACTCAAGCGCCGGTTCGCTGATCGCCGCCGTCCCCTGGCGGTGGCGTGGGGTGTCGCGGGCAAAACTCCCGATACCCTCCCCGGGGACGAAACGACCGCCCTCATTGAGAGAGGGTGCTGCCGTCGCGACGAACTCAAGCCCTCCGGTCACGTCCGAGGTGTAGTCTCCCGCGTCCTTCCAGCACGACGCCTGACCCCGATATGCGTCCACCGGAAGCCTGACAGCAATGCCGCATGGCAGACCGACCTCCACCTCCTTAACGGTATCAAGAGCAAGCGAGAGGATCGCCGCCTTACAGGCCGCCGCAGCCGTCGTCCCCGTCGAGAACCCCCGCCGTAAGACCAGACCCGAGGCCGTCAGAACCGCAAGACCACGCTGGACGTCGTCGAGGAGTTCCGGAGAGCGGCAGGCTGCAACCCACTCATCTGGATACTCGAACTCAGTGACCGGGTCGCGCATGACCTCCACGCTCGGCATAGATCGTGATGATCTCATTTACCGCCGCAACCGCTACCGGCGTCCCCCCACGGGTACCGATGTTCGAGACCGAGGGGATACCAATGGCGCGGAGTTCCTCTTTTGACTCCGCAGCGTTCACAAACCCCACCGGCGTCCCGACGACCAGCGCCGGATGGATACCCTCCCGTATCATCCCGCAGACGACGAGAAGCGCCGATGGAGCGTTCCCTATGACCACAATCGAACCCTCCAGCCGATCCCGCAGGGCAAAGAACCCCGCCGACGTCCTGGTGATCCCGCGCTCCATCGCGATCTCCTCACCGTGGTCCAGGGCACACACGATCTCACTTGAATGTCCCCATCTCAATATCCCCGCCTGCACCATCCGGATATCGACAATTATGGGTGCCCGACGTTCAAGCGCTGCGATCCCGGCCTCGATCGGATCGCCGGAGAACCGCATCAGATCGGCCATCGCAAAATCGCCGACCGCGATCGAGCACCGCTGCCGGATCCTGTCCTCGGGCGTGGCGTTCCCCACCTTTTCCCGCGCCAGGTTCCTGCTCGCGCTCGCTATCGCATAAGCCTCCGGGGTGACCGCCGCAAGGTCAGTATACGTACTTCCGGTGGTATCCCCGTGGTGTGATGATCCCTCTCGCATCAACCTCATTCCTCCAGATCCGTGTCTCCTCTCCGCCAACAAAGACGATCGAGTGCATATCCACAAATCCGATATGCTCATCAAACTCCCCGAGCGTCGTTATAAGGCGCTCCTCTCCATCCCGGTAGGCGTTCCTGACCACCCCGACCGGCGTCTCCTCCGGGAGGTGGCGGCGGGCAATCTCGATCGCCACTTCCAGGTTGTGCGGCCGTCCCCTGGAACGGGGATTATATAGTACAACCGGCACCCCCATCTGGAACGCAAGGTCAAGCCTCCGCTCGATCTCCTCCAGGGGCGTCAGGAGATCCGATAGACTAATCGTGACATAGTCCCCCGATAACGGCGAACCAAGTCGTGCCGCCGCCGAGAGAGAGGCCGTGATCCCCGGCACCACCTCGATCTCGACCGTCGAACCCGAACGTTCGGCCACCTCCAGGACTATGCTCGCCATCCCATACACCCCGGCATCGCCACCGCTCACCATCGCAACCGTGCGGTCACGGGCAAGGTCGAGCGCCCGCGAGGCCCGCTCGACCTCCCGGCCCATGCTGCTCCGGATGACCTCTTTGCCAGCGATCACCGGCATCACCAGGTCAAGGTAGATCCCGTTACCGATGACGCAATCGGCCTCGGCCAGAGCTTTCAGCGCCCTCGGGGTTATGTGCAGCAGGTCGCCAGGGCCCGTGCCGACAATGTACAACTTACCTTTTTTATCGTGCGATTGCAACGGTAACACACCCATAGGTCTGTTTGGCAAGAACCAGTTCTTTTCGCTTCGAGATCGCAAGAGCCGCAGGTTCCGCAACCCCAGACAGCCCGATCAAAGGCGCCCGCGAGGGGGATGGCGCGCTCTGGGCGTTCAGGGTATCGTCGTCTAAGTAGACCAGGTTGCCGCCGAGTTCCGCGACTGCATCACGTAGACCCGTCTCCCCCCGTTTCTTCACGGTCGTTGCGTAGACAAGAACGTCTTCGGGCGCGATCCTGGCCCATTCCAGCGCCTGCCGCAGCGCTCCGGCAACCACGGTGGAAGAAGTGCCCTTCCGGCAACCGATACCGACAACGTAATCCCCTTTCCTGACGAGGATGGAGACTCCCGGCCCCGCAACGACGATCGCGGGGCCCCGGATGTCGTAGAGGGGCAGATCCGAATCGAGCATCGCGGCGTTCACCACCCTGGTGGAGTCGCGGTTCACAATATCGTAGCCCGACCGGGCGGCAATCCCCTCGACAGAGTCGCGGCCCTGCGTCTCGGTCGCAGTCGTGATCACCGGCGTGATCCCGGTCATGGCAAGTTCCCGGGCAAGATCGTTTCCGCCGTGATGTCCACCGACGATCGGGACGGCGTAACGGAGATCGGGGCTCACAACCACCACCGCAGGGTCGCGCCACTTATCGACCAGGAGCGGTGCAACCCCCCTGACGGCGATCCCGGCCGACATCAAGGCAACGATCCGGTCGTATCGGCCGAACACCTCCGCGAAGACCTCAGAGGTGTAGGGAACCAGATCGGCACCCAGCGCTTCGGCGATCCGGCGGGCGGAAGGGAGGAACCGGTCGAGCGCGACCACGACAGTCCCGGTCATGAGTAGAGGACCGACCTCCCGAACCCCGATGTTGTCGGGTCCACCACCTTGCCGATGATTATCAGCGCCGTCCGCTCGATCCCGGCAGCACGGGCCTTCCTGGCGATATCGGCCACCGTTCCCCGGACGACCTTCTCGTCCGGCCAGGATGCGTGGTAGACGACCGCCGCCGGGGTCTCTGGCGGGCACTCGACCCTGGCAAGGACCTCCTCCATCCGTTCTGTTCCGAGGAATACCACCATCGTCTGGCCGAGCCGGGAGAACTCCGGGATCAGGTCACGTTCAAGCGTCGCCCCCGCCGGTCGGGTGATCACCAGACTATCGGAGACATCTCGGAGGGTAAACTGCGTCTTTAGAGCCGCCGAGGCCGCAAAGAGCGACGAGACCCCGGGCACGATCTCGGCCTCGATCCCCCGGCGCTCAAGCTCGGCCATCTGCTCGACTATCGCACCGTAGAGCGACGGATCGCCAGAATGGAGCCTGACAACAAGTCTCCCGGCGCGGACATGCTCCTCGATCGCACCGACGATCTCATCAAGTTTCATACTCTGGCTGTCGAGTTTCAGTGCCGCGCCCGACTCCTCAACGAGCACCGGGTTCACAAGCGAGCCCGCGTATATGAGGACATCCGCCTTCCGGAGCAGGTCCATCCCCCTGACAGTGATCAGGTCGGGCGCCCCCGGCCCCGCGCCCACCATGTAGACCTTACCCATAAGACCGTCTCGCAAACAGGATCGAGAAGTAGTCACTCTCCCCGGGAAGTTCGTCTCCCCGATAAACCCGCTCTTCTGGCATGAACATCCGTTCCACCAGCACGAACTCTGAGAACCCCTCCTCTCTCAGGTCAGCCGCGAGCGCTGCCGGTCGCCGGACCTTCATGAAGACCCTTGACTCCGGGCCGTTCCCGTCCGAGACCAGAACCCGCCCGGAGACCGGGACATTTGCCACCGAGGCAAACGCCGTGATGGAACTGACCCCCGGTTCGGTCGCAAACGAGACGCCGGGATGCCGCTCTGCAATCACCTCACTGAGTCGGGAGAAGGTCGAGTAGAAGTTCGGGTCGCCAAGGATCCCGAAGACCGCAAGCCCTTCCATGGCGTGAGGAGCAATCAGGTCGGCGTTCTCCTCAAGACACCTCCGGATGTAGCCCTCGTCGTTCGTCATCGGGAATTTAAGGATGACCGCATCGGCCCGGTATGGCCTGACCAGGTCGCAGGCCAGTTTGCCGGGGACGAAGACCACATCCGCCTCTCGAAGTAGCCTGACCGCCCGCAGAGTCAGGAGTTCCGGGTCGCCAGGCCCGAGCCCCACGCCTACGAGCATCCTGAACCCCCCACGATGATGTAGACCGGGTTCAGCGGTTTGAACATAACCCCGCCGGCGATCCCGGCCGACCTGGAGACCTGGAGATGAACGGCCTCGATAAAGATCCCGAGGCGCTGCATGCTCACTATGGCCTCATTAAGCGTCCCGACCATCACCGCGTTCACGACGATCCTACCCCGCACCATCCGTGCCAGGATCTCGAGCACCTCCGGGAGGCGGCGCGACCCACCGACAAAGGCGGCGTCGAGCGGTCCGAGTTTGGGGAGGACGTCCACCGCATCGCCCTCCAGGAACTCAATGTTCCCGGCACCGGCAGCAGCGGCCTCCTGCCGGGCGTAGGCGACCGCCTCAGCCCGACGGTCGATTGCATAGACAGTCCCGGCCGTCCTCGAGGCAGCGATGGAAACTTTTCCGGTCCCGCAGCCCACGTCGACCACCCGGTCGCCCGGCCGGATGCCGAGTTTTGCAAGCGAGACAGCCATGACTTCGTCCTGTGTAGGACCGGCCTTCAGTCCCATGAAGATCCCTGTTACCCTGAGAAATTTGTGCTAATTAATATTAAATGGGACAGTGGGCCTCACGTCCAGGTGCACCTGCGCAGCAACCGAAGCAAGGAGCATAAAGGTTTTTGGGGGACGGACGATATTATGAGTACAATGCTCAGGATAAATCGAGATAAGTGTGGATACTGTGGCACCTGCGTCGCAGTCTGCCCCGAGGATGCGCTTGAGCTGATCGACGCCTACCTAAGCCTGGAGGGGGAGTGTATCGCCTGCGGTATCTGCGCGAGGGTGTGCCCGCTTGGAGCACTGGAGGTCAGCAATGAAGAGTAAATACGATATCCTCGTCATAGGTGGCGGGCCGGCAGGCGCTCTTGCAGCGAAGACGGCGGCGGAAGCCGGGAACACCGTCTGCCTCATCGAGAAACGTCCCGCAATCGGCGCCCCTGTCCGCTGCGCGGAGGGGATCGGCAAAGATCTCCTGAAAGAGTATGTAAAGCCCGACCCCCGATGGATATCCGCTGATATAGAGCGTGCCCGAATAATCGCCCCGAACGGAACAACGATCAGCCTCGAACAGGATAAAGCCGGAAACGAAGTCGGTTACGTCCTCGACCGCAAGATATTCGACCGGGAACTCGTCTGGCAGGCGGCCGAGGCCGGTGCGGACGTGATCGTCAAGACCCGTGCAACCACGCCGATCATGGAGAACGGCGCAGTCCGGGGCGCAAATATCATATCGATCGGCACACCAGGAGAGATCCTGGCCGACGTTGTCATCGCCGCTGACGGTGTCGAGGCGCAGTTTGCGCGCAGGGCGGGTCTCGACACCACCGTACCTCTCCGGGATATGATGAGCTGTGCCCAGTATCTTATGACCGATATAGACATTGACGCGGGTTCAACGGACTTCTACCTTGGCAACACGATCGCGCCAGAAGGCTACCTCTGGATCTTCCCGAAGGGCGATCGGACAGCAAACGTCGGGATCGGTATCTCCGGTCGCAGAAGCAGGGACGGATCAAGGGCGAAGGACTACCTGGACCGGTTCGTCGCGAAGAACTTCCCCAACGGGAAGATGATCGAGGCAATCGTTGGCGGCGTCCCGGTCTGCCGGCCACTCGAGTGCACGGTTGCCGACGGACTCATGGTTGTCGGGGATGCGGCCAGGGTGGTAGACCCCATCACCGGCGGCGGCATAGGCAACGCCCTCTTCACCGGCAGGCTTGCCGGTCAGGTTGCATCAGACTGCATAGCCGCCGGCGACTGCTCGAAGGGAGCACTGATGGCTTACGACACAGGATGGCGCAACTCAAAGATGGGCGCAGCAATTGAGAGGAACTACAAGGTCAAGGAGTACTTCGTCACCCTTGACGATGCAAAACTCAATACCCTGGCGGACTCGATCGCCAGTGCCAGTCTCAAAGAGTTCTCTGTCCGGGCTATCATCAAAGAACTTATCAAGCGCAACCCGAAGATGATCCTGGAGCTGAAAGCGCTCAGGGATGCCCTATCCTGAGCGCGTCAACTGCCTGTTGAGGGTCTTCAAGGTCTCCGCTTCCGCCTCTTTTTTCGTAAACACCGTGATGATATCCCCGGGCCGGATACGGACGGTGCCGCTCGGGATGATGAGGTCTCCACCGGCACGTCGAATGGCGATGAAGACAAAGTCCCGAACATCGAGTTCACGGATCTCGTGATCGACAATTGGCGCTCCCTCCTCGGCGACTATCTCAAAGATGGTGCCGCCGGGGATCGAGGCTACCTGCTGAAGGTTCGGGCTCTTTGTCCAGTAGTATAACCGGGTTGCAACCAGTTCGTCGGGATTCTCGCTGATCCTGACGCCGACCTCCTTGAAGAGATCGGAATGCTCCTTCTGGTTGACGATCGAGACGACGTTCCGGACGTTGTAGCGTTTCGCAAGCCAGCAGGTCATCAGGTTCACGGCGTCATCGCTCGTTGTGGCGACCAGCGCATCGGCACGGTCGATCCCCGCGTCCTCGAGCACCGATTTGTCTGTTGCGTTCCCGATGATCGCAAGCACATCGTAGTGTTCCAGGACATCGCTTGCACGTTCTTCGTTCTGGTCGATCACCACCACAGTATCACCGGCGTTGACGGCGATCGAAGTCAGACTCCGGCCGATACCTCCCAGGCCGACGATGATCGTATACATCCATCTGGATTCAACCCCCAGTATTGAAATACCTTGCGAATAAACCAGAATGCGTGATCTGTGGGGTCGATGAGGCAGGAAAGGGCTCAGTTCTCGGGCCAATGGTCGTTGCAGCCGTTGGGTGTCAGCGGGTTGATGACCTTGCAGACCTCCCCATCCGGGACTCAAAGGCCCTCCGACCCCGGCAGCGTGAGGCACTCTATGAAGTCCTGACCCGGGAATTCTCGATCGCAATCGTCAGCATCGATGCCTCCGGGATCGATGAGGCCAGGGGCAGGATCAGCATGAACACCTGCGTGGCCGAACTCCACGCCGATGTTATCCGGAGGCTCCGGCCAGATTGTGCCTACGTGGACGCCTGCGATGTCAACGCTGAACGCTACGGCAGGACGGTCACAGCCCTTCTGGACTTCCCCTGTGAGGTCGTCGCCGAGCACCGGGCGGATGCCAGGTACCTGGTAGTCGGCGCGGCCAGCATCGTTGCAAAGGTCACCCGCGACCGTGCAATCCAGGAACTCGAAGAGCGATATGGGAACATCGGGAGCGGCTACCCCTCCGACCCTGTAACCATCGAGTTCCTCCGCGGCTACATCCGTGACCATGGGAACCCACCGCCCTGCGCTCGCAGGACGTGGAAGACTGTTGCGAACCTCTGCCAGAGAACAATCCTGGATTTTTCGTGACCTGGAAGAATTTATGCCCTGCGCGCCACAACTCTTGAGTGATGACCTGGATCCAGATACTCCTGCTCCTCGTCGTGGCATACCTGGTGATAGCCCTCTACATCCGTGAGCGGGGACTCTTCAAGGATCACGTCATGTTTTTTGGCCCGATCCTGGCCATCAAGACCGAGCGGGTCGAGTTCTTTGACTGGTTCCGGAAGTTTACAACACCGCTCAGGGCTTACGCTACCCTCGGCGTCGTGATGGTCGTTGTGGTCTCGGTCTTCATGACGCTTGCCCTGATCCTCACCATCCCACAGTATCTGGTGCACACGCCAGAGCCTACCGGGATCTACGACCCCCGTAACATCCTCGCGATACCCGGCGTCAACCAGGCGATCCCGATCACAGCGGCAGTTATCCTTGGTCTCCTCCTCACGATAGTCATCCACGAGTTCGGACACGCGATCCTTGCCAGGGTCGAGGATATGCGGGTGCGGAGCATGGGTCTCCTCATAGCCGTCGTCCCGATAGGGGCGTTTGTCGAGCCCGACGAGGAGGATGTTGAAGCGGCCCGGGGTATGCCCAAGATCCGGATGTTCGGCGCCGGGATTACGAATAACATAGTCTTCGGCCTTCTCTGCTTTGCGGTTATGTTCCTCCTCCTCGGCATGGCAACACCGCTTGCGATACCCCTGGTGCAGGGGGTCTACCAGGACTACCCTGCGGCCGAGGCCGGGATCCAGGGCTATTCGGTCATCACGGAGATAAACGGCATCCCGGTAAGAACCCAGGAGGAGATAGCCGCGATCATGGAGGGGACACGGCCCGGGGAGACGGTCACCCTGACGGCCGTAAAAGAGGGGGTCGAAAAGACCTACTCCCTCACACTGGCCGAATGGCCGGAGGCGCTCGGCGGTGACCGGGACTCAGGGTTCATGGGGGTCTACTACTACAATGCTCCCGCGGTGAAGGAACACCTCGATAAAATCGCAGACCTCGGGCTGCTCGCGCCGCTCTACCTGACGATAGTCCCGATCGACGCCTTCATCCAGGGTAACACCATGCAACTTGCCATCCTGCTCGCGGACACCCCCGAACAGATGGCCTGGGAGGAGCCGTTCCCTCTCTTCTGGGGGCTTGTCCACCTCCTCTTCTGGACAGGCTGGTTCAACCTGCTTGTAGGGATGTTCAACGCCATACCCATCGTCCCGCTCGACGGGGGTTACATGATGAAGGAAGGGATTGAGCGGCTCTTCGAGCGGCTGGGCTGGTCACAGCAGTACGCTCAACGAGTCGTCTCCTCGATCAGCGGGTTCGTCACGGTGATGCTGATCCTTCTCATCACGATGCCGCTGATCGGAGCAGCGGTGCGCTCGGTGCTGGCGATGGGGTAGAAAGACACCCATTTTTTCTGCGGTTTTTCCCCCAGATCGTCAACCACCCCTGCCAACCGGCGCTTCAAGCGCCGGGAGGTGGGGTCGGTCAGGGAATACCGTTCCCGGTAAGACGTCAGGACAGGGGAGGGGGATGTTCCGTCCCCTGCCCCGTCAGCCCCTCTCCAAAGGGCGATTCTCCATCGATACACTGTCCTGGAGGTATCTCCTGGTGAACCGGGACTCAAGAGGATGCGGAAACTCCCGGCGCACATTACCCTGCCGAAGATTTCGATTGATGATGCCGTCGAAACCCTGTTGAGTGCGGGGTACCGAATTTACTCGCCTGAGAACCAAAATTCAACCGGTAAGGGGGTGAGAGCGGAGAGTGGCACCCACCCCCTTTGACATTATCATACGAAAGAGTCAGGGCATGAGGGGGTCAGGTCTTACTGACTCTATTTCTCCTCCTCCCGCCCGATCAGGTCTCCCGCCTTCTTCTGCATCTCAATGTCGATATCGGTCTCGATACTCTTTACCGCCTCCTCCGCGGTCTGAACAACGTCCCTTCCGGGCATCTCACCCAGGATATCCTCTGATGGCAGCTCCGTGCCTTCAGATACCTCAGGGGCCTCAACCGTGGCACCAAGGTACTCTGCAGCCTGTTTAACGACGCTCGATACCTCGAACGGGAAGATTATCTTTGTCGCCTGACCATCGGCCATCTGTTTCAGAGCGTCGAGCGAGAGCACCGTGATCGCCCGTTTATCAAGCGGCCTGGCACCGACCGAGAGGATGCGCAACCCCTGCGCCTCGCCCTGTGCCTGCAGGATCCGGGAGAGACGTTCGCCCTCAGCCCGCAGGATCTTGCTCTGCCGCTCGCCCTCGGCCTCGAGGATGATACTCTGCCGGCTCCCTTCCGCCCGAAGGATTGCCGCCCTCTTTTCACCGTCTGCACGGAGGATTGCAGCACGCCGCTCACGCTCGGCCGCGGTCTGCTCGGTCATTGCCTGCTTTACCGCTCCCACAGGGTCGACCTCCTTGATCTCCACCCGCTCGACCTTGACGCCCCAGGCGTCTGTCTCCCGGTCAAGGATGTCCCGGAGACGGGCGTTGATGATATCACGGTTGTAAAGGACTTCGTCGAGCTCCATGTCACCGATGATCCCCCGCAGACTCGTCTGCGCCAGCGCCACCGTCGCCGAACGGTAGTTCATCACCTCGAAGAAGGCCTTCTCGGGGTCGATCACCCGGACGTAGACGATCGCGTCCACGTTTGTCGGGGAGTTGTCCTTTGTGATCACCTCCTGCCGCGGGACGTCCATAACCTCCGTCCGGAGATC
The DNA here is from genome assembly GCF_030019085.1 of Methanoculleus sp. Lineage (GTDB taxonomy): Archaea > Halobacteriota > Methanomicrobia > Methanomicrobiales > Methanoculleaceae > Methanoculleus. Next base: position 171,032 of record NZ_JASEFJ010000002.1, on the reverse strand, counting down.
GAGTTTTTTGACACTCGTGATCAGCGGTACAACCCACCTGAACCCGGGGTTCATCCTCCCGATGTACTGCCCCAGACGAATCTGGAGACCCTGCTCGTAAGGCTGTACTATCACAACACCGCTGGCAAAAATGATGACGATGACTATGATCAGGAATATGGTGATCAATCCAGTCCAGGGGACGGTCTCTATCAATGCCACCTCAGGATACCTCCTTCACAACTATATGCACACCCTCGGCCCGGAGAACGACAACCCTCCGTCCGGCCGGGATACGACCGGATTCCGAACGCGCACTCCACTCCATGCCTCCTATCTCCACCTTCCCGGCGAGAGTCTCATCATCGACCTCCCGGACAACCATCCCTTCAAGACCGACGAGCGAGTCGCGGGAGAGCGTCGTCGGAGGTTTCTCGGCGGGAGTGATACGGCCATAAAGCCAGACCGTGGCCATAGCCGCAAGGATCGCCGCAATTATCCCGACGACCAGCCCCAGGGGAGAGGTCAGGATATCCACTCCCAACAGGAGAAGAACCCCAAGGATGAAAAGAACTGTCGCAGGGACGGCGAGGAAGAATCCCGGCTGGTAGACCTCAATCAGGAGCAGCACCGCCCCGAGCACGATCAACATCCAGCCGAGTGTCATCCCCTCAAGAAGCATGGATGATAATGGGATGCGGAATATAAAAAGGATCTGAAAAAACTTACAGAACGTAAACACCTTTCATCTAACCCAATGGAAACCCGGGAACGTTTTACATCTCTATTCCCCGGTCACCGACACCCCTGGTCAGCCAGGAGAAGAGAATCGGGGCACCCCAGGATACCCAGACCGCGACAGCGGCGGCCTGGAGGTAGGCAGCTGGCAGGAAGTCCGGCGGAACCAGGAGCCCAAACCCATAGTAGATCACCCCTGCCACCACGAGACCAATGATAAAGCAAAAAAGGCAGACCCAAAAACCATTCCTCGCGGTCGGCATCCACTCATGGCGACGCAACACCGCCGCACCCGCCGCAAACCCGAAGAAGAACCCGGATGCCATTACAGCTTCATGAAGAGAGAGGGGATCGATCGGCACCCCTGAGGTCTCAAGGGCGCCCGCCGTCCAGGAGATGGGGACCTGCCAGTCCCCGATGGCTATTATGGCGAGAAGAGAGGGCATAAAAAGGGCAACCGAGCCCGCAAATGCGGCAAACACCTGTCGATACAGGGGCATGGCAACAATCCAGCGGCCAACGGGTCCCTCCAGAAGAAGGAATCCAAACAGGACGGCGGCACCAATAGCCCAGCCTGCGAGAACGTCTACCGGAAAATGGACACCAAGGTAGACCCGTGATACACCGATGAGAACGACCATGGCGACCGCAAAGATGGAGAACCACCTGCGCCGCGCGTCCATGGCGATCAGGCCCCAGAACGTTGCCGAGCCCTGAGCGTGCGCCGATGGAAAGCCGAACGACTGGCTGCTCTCCAGCACCCGGAGATCCTGGCTGACCCAGTATGGGCGAGGGAGATGGAACGCGACTTTGAGCGCCAGGTTAAGCCCGAGAGTCATCCCCATCAGGAGCGCAAGGCGGAGTCCGAGACGAGGGTTCAGGCACCAGTAGAGGAATATAATGGCAAGAAGGAAGAACCCCGGGTGCCCTAAGATGGAAAAGACCTTCATCGATCCCTCAAGCAATGCCACCTCCGTCTGGAGAGTCTGGATAAGTTCGATCTGGATCTCAGACATCTCAACCTGGCCCGAAAAGAGGATCTGGCCGGTCAGGGCAAAAATGCATCCATTTGAGGAGCACATTCACATCATGCTACGGGGCGACCGGCACCAGACCGATCCCGGAGGCACCATGATGAAGACACCCTCTGTTCAGGAACTTCCCGTTCGGCCAATTCCGGCAACCGGGGTTCTATACCCTCCCCCTCTCCAGGCAGACCTCCTCGGCAACCTCCATCCTTTCAGGAGCAGAAACCGCAGGGAACGCATCCAGGAGGTCCCGCGTCAGTTCGGCCCCGATAGACGGCTGGACTGACTCAAGCCAGAGGAAGAATCCAGCCATGTGAGGCGTCCGCCGACTCTCAAATCTAAACCCGCCGGTCTTGCTCGGCACCATCTTGAGGTACTCCTTCTTGTTCCTGGTCCGCAGATATATAATCGGCCTGTACTCCGGGATGTTCACCGCGAGGACGACCTTTGAGAACCTTTTCTGGATTGTATCAGGATCGTAGGTCTCTCCCCTGATCTGGATGGGGTATCGGGCATCGAGCATCCGAACAGCGGAGGGATAGAGCCCCCCGAAGATGACCTTCTTCACGATCGGCGGGATCTCGTCGGGCATACCGAGTCCCCGCGCGCCGTTCTTTGATGTGACTGTCGCGATAATGCTCTGCAACCGCTCGTCATGCAGTCTCTTGTAATCAAACGGACGGCGGGGAGGAATATCATTGATAGGAATCAACTTATCGTGACGGATTCGCCGTACCGGGCTATGTTTAAGGTCACTCTGCCGGATCAGGGTTTTTAGCTCCTCACATGTCGGCGTCGTCAGGAGGACGTTGTCTGGCTCTTTCAGGAGACGACGGACGACAGCCGTCCTGGAGATATCGACAGATGAGATGAGAAGGAACGGCACGATCGGTTGCCCGTAGAGGTATCCGAAGAGCTGCTTCTTGTAGTGGATCTCATCCTCAAGTTCTTTTAAGTCGGCAGGTGAGGTTACTATCTCTCCAAATGTCAACGATCCGGTATGGTCTACGAGCACGAGATCAACCTCGGCGAGATCCTGGCCGTTCCCGCGGACCTTTATGTCCCCGATGTTCGAGTAGAACAGGCCGTTCTGGCCGATTTGTGCGCGCCTGACTTTTGCGGGTCCATCAGCTCCCCTGGCCACAACGGCATGGATGAGGTCTGTCTGCAGCGAGAGATCCAGGATCATCTCGTAAACTATCGCCTCAAACCAGCGGCCTTCGGCAGTCCGCATCTGGGGGATGTCGGTGGAGAATAGGTTCTTTCGATCTGCAGGGCGCAGGTGACGCAGCGCTCTCATGATGGTTGCGCGCTTCGGTTGAAGTGACCTGAAATTTTCGTCAAGCCACGAAATCATCTGTAGCATTTGTTCCACACAGCCTTAGTATTGTTATCGTATTGAAGACCGGATAATGGTCGGAGCACATTCCATTCTGTGAACCCCGGTTACCATGGATGTGCTCATAAGAGTTTCCGGTCTTCTGGACTATGAAATTACGCATGCCCCCCCGGTCGCAGAAGGCATACCAGGAAGAGACCGCCCTGGATAAAACCTTTGATGGCAGAGGGTGATACCTCTACGGATAACCGTTCCCCCGCCGGGGATCCGAGGAGAGCATGGGACAGAATAAGGTCTATATCATCGGTCACAAGCAACCTGACACCGATAGCATCTGTAGCGTCATTGGTTACGCAGAGTTACGCAACCACGCTGAACCGGGGAAGTACATCCCGGGTCGCTGTGGGAAGGTTGGCCCGGAAGCGCGGTTTGCTCTTGAGACTTTTAACGTAGAGCCGCCTGTATACATAGAAAGCGTCGAGCCCACCGTATCGGATATACCTCTCGACACCCGCTGTGCCCGCCAGGATCTCCCGGCGATCGATGTGGTCGAGATGATGGATACCTACGATATGCGCAACATGCCGATCACTGACGACAGGGGAAGACTGGTCGGTCTGGTCAGCGAGTACGGTCTCGCCCGGGCCTACGTCCGGAAGAACCCCAGGGAGCAACTCTCTCTCGTCCCGATGCCGCTTGAGACCCTCGCCCGCATCCTGGATGCGCGGGTGGTAGTCCAGGCGCACGAGATGCTCGGGGATGGACGGGTCTACACGGTCATCGACGCCCTGCACGTCACCCTCTCCAGGATGACTCCAGACGACATTGCGATCGTTGGCGATAACGAACCCGCCCAGCTTGCGCTGATATCTGCAGGGGTCGCCGCGCTCATAATCGCTGAGGGGGCGCCAGTGGGTGAACGAGTGATCGAGGCCGCCAGGGCACGTGGGGCCTCGATCCTCGCAACAACGCTTGACGCTTTCAGCGTCGGCAAGATGATCAGCCTTTCCCTGCCAGCGCGCATGATCATGGAGACTGACGTTCCCACGGTCCGCCTGGAGGACTCGCTTAACTATGCAAAAGATGTTGTCTCGAACTCAAAGTTCAGGACAGCCTGCGTCGTCGGCGAAGATGGGGAGCATATAGGGCTTGTGTCGCGTACGACGTTGATGCAGGAGGTCCAGAAACCGGTGATCCTCCTCGACCACAACGAGTACTCACAGGCCGTCGACGGGATCGAGAAGGCAGACATCCTGGAGATCATCGATCACCACCGTCTCGGCGCGATATCCACCTTAAAGCCTGTGAAGTTCCTCAATGACCCGGTGGGTTCGACCTCAACGATCATCGCAAACAAGTTCATCGAGGCCGGGGTAGAGCCCTCACCCTCAATCGCCGGGATCCTGCTTGCCGGAATCCTCTCCGACACCATGGTGATGAAACTCTCAACCACCACACCCGCGGACATACGGGCAGTGGACTACCTTGCGGCGATCGCGGGGGTCGATCCGACCACTTTTGGTGCTGAACTGATCCGGAAGGGCATGGATCTCGACTCCCTCCCGAAAGACGAACTCCTCACCAGGGACATGAAGCGCTACAACCTCTTCGGGAAGAGCATCATGGTCTCGCAGGTGATGACCTCTTCGTTTGACTTCGCACAGAACCAGGCAGAGGAGATCCGCGCCGAACTTGAGCGCCTGAGGGCAGCGTTTGGAGTCGACTGCTTCTTTGCCCTCTTTACAAACATCTTTGAGAACGCAAGCGATCTCTTTGCCGCCGGGGATGAGGGTTGTGTCTCCAAACTTGGACTGCGGGACCAGCCCGTCAGGCTTGAGGGTGTGATGTCCCGGAAAAAAGATTTTATCCCGAAATTCGGGCAGATGCTCCGGCAGGTCTAGACCCGCCGGGACTCCCTCACCCCGGGATATGTGGATATGCCGGGCGCGGGGGAGGAACCGTTCGAAGATTCCTCAAACTCACCCCTTCTTCTGCTGTAGTATCTCCTCAGCGTATCGGGCAAGCCAGTAGATCCCGTCAGTCGAGGGATGTACCTCGATGATATCGGCAAAATCGGCCACTGCGATGCCCTGCTTCATCAGGTAACTCAGATACGAGAAGATAGGCGAGACCCCCGGAGCGGCGGCAGCCGCCCCGACGAGCCTCCCGCTCCCGGGATCGACCCTGATCCGGGCAAGTCCAGTCCAGCCACCCGCCACATCCCAGAACGAGCCCGACCCGGCGGGGGCCGGAGATGAAAGGGTGAGCGCTTCATCCTCCCCTCCCGTCGAGACAAAGGAGTGGTCGTAGCGGAGAGATATCGTCTGCGGGATGCAGGTGTAGTCCATGACGGTATCGTGACCGAGGATGTTCTCGGCCGCAACCACGCCCTCCCGCCGGGCGGCGGGGGTGAGATATGGCGGACCTATGAGATCGCCTGCGGCATAGACGTTCTCAACGCTCGTTCTCATCCGCTGATCTACGATGACCGCGCCGTTCGGCCGCTTCAAAGGACCCTGGAGTGACTCCGAGCGGGGGACGAGGCCTGTTGCCAGCAGGACTGCCCCGGCCTCGATCTCTTCACCGTCAGCGAGGATGACCGAGCGGACGCGTCCGCCCCCTTCGATGCTCGCGACGCCGGTCTGCTCCCGAATCCCGACCCCGGCAAGGTCGCGCAGCGCTGCGGACCGCATCTTCGGATCGAGATCCTTCAGCAGTTCATGCCGGGCGATCACCTCAACCTCAACTCCGAAGGCGTTGAATATAAAGGCAAACTCAGCCGCAACCACCCCGCCACCGATCACCACCATTCGACGGGGGGTGTCCTGCATCTCAGGGAGCGTCTGGTAGGTGTAGACCCCGGGCAGATCGGTGCCCGGGAGATCGGGGATCGCCGCCCGCGACCCCGTCGCAGCCAGGACGGCCTCTGCCCTGACCTCTTCATCATCGATGAAGACCCGGGCCCCCTCAAGTCGGCCTACAGCACCATATACGATCTCGACCCCGGCCTCCCGGGTCTCAGCATCGAGGACGAGGGAGAGTCTCTCCTGAACCTCGCGCATCCGTCTCCAGATCGCCGGGTAAGAGACTCTCGGAACATCGTCCAGAATGCCGAGATCCTTCTGCGTCCTTGCCTGCTCTACCAGACGTGCCACGTCGTTTAAAGCGCAGATCGTCATGCACCGATCGTGCAGACACTGGCCACCTATCTTGCGCTGCTCGACAAGCCGAACCTCCCTGCCAGCCTGTGCAAGGTGCATAGCCCCGAGCCTGCCTGCAGGCCCTCCACCGATGACGACGATCATGGCTTTACCTACAGAAGTTCAACTCCCTCGTCCATCGGCGTCGAAAGGATCTCGCCGCTGAACGCATTGACCTCAACGATCTTACTACCGCCCCGGATCTGCCATACCGGCACGTATATAGTCTCAAGTTCGATCCTGATACTGTTACGGTCGGGCTTGAGGGTCTTCTCCTCATAAAAGATAGTATCTCCCTTCTCGTATCGGAACCGGATCCGCTGGGTGAGCATCTCTGTGACCTCCCGCAGGATCTCCTCCTCCACATCCTCACGCATAAGCCTTGGGGGCACGATCTCGGAGTCAGGGGGGGTAGAGTCACGCTCGATATCGTCAAGGTTGATCTCCATCTTCAGGCCATTTATGGCGTTGATTGCGCCGCTCCCCTCAGAATCGAAGGAGACCAGTCGGCCCTTGACCTCGCGCTCGCCGCTGCTCACGTAGGTGTAACGCCAGTAAGGGATTAACCGGCATTTCACCGTCCCCTTCACTCCTGCGATCTCGCAGGCGCGCTTCTCGGTGACCCTGACTGGTAGATGGGGAAGTTCAGGCCCCCTTTCAAGCCCCTCCTCCATCGGGGGCGCGGCCTCGACCCGCCTCTCGGGGAGATCCAGCTCCGGTCGTTGAATGTCCAGGAGCAGACGCTGCCCGAGAACCTCCGCCAGAGCGGCTCTGCCAGCCTGCTGGACAAACTCATCCGGGCCCCACCGGATGCAGTCCTCCGTCAGCACCTCTGGGTTCATCGTAAAGAGTAGTTTTCTACAGACCCAGTCCTCTTCACCTATGCGCAGGCGGTATGTCATAAAATCGAAACTCTCGATCGTCTCAGGGTCGTCCGAGCAGAGCACAACCAGGGCATCCTCGCTCCCGACCGCCGATAGGTCCAGCGGATCGCCTACCTCTTCGACGTCGTAAGAAGCCGCGGCAAGGATCCGCTTCAACACGTTCCGGGCTTTTTCCCGGGTCGCACTATCCATTCATCTAATTGATATTACAGAGAGGTAGAACAACTTTTCCTTTTGTAGGCCCGGGCTCGGTGTGGGCGGGCATGCCGCGAGAGGGTGAATGATGCTGATTGACCAATCTCAAAAAACCTGCAGACGAGTGGGACCATACTTTCTATCAACAATACCGGCGGACTCACACATACAGCCTGTCGTGACATGATTGGCTGGACCGAAGGCATAAAAAAAACCTGCAACTCAAATGAGGTTCACCCGATCCTGAAGGCAACCCTTTTTCCCCTGCCACGGCAAGAAACCTGGTAATGCATGCTCCCCTGAAGTTTACCAATCACCGCATCGAGGAATACGCGCTCAGGGTAACCTACCGCCCGGAGGAGAATGCTGGAACTGTGATCTACAACATCTCGGTCATCGAGAGCCGCGACCTCGAGTTCGCGATCTCCATCATGAAGGAGGCGCACCGGCAGGGCCTCACCCTCAGCGACAGGCTACTCATCGCCGGGCCTGGAGAACAGGTCGATGGCTACACCGTGGCGGAAGATCGAAACGCAATATGCACAATCTGCAGCATCACCCTCGATGCCCTCCTCATCCGGCGGGGGATTCCGCTAAACCCCATAGGGGGCGGGATAGTCGAGATCGAAGGGAGGGCACCCCGACGGTTTACAGCCATGATCCTCTACCGCGATACAACACTCGACCCGCTGGAGGTCCTGATCTCCCAGGAGTTAACGTCGATCCTGGATGTAATGCGGCATGGAACTGGAAACATCCTCGCAAACATCCGGGAATGCCATATGGAAGCCGAGCAAGTCCTGGAGACAACACTCGACGAACTCTCTGGGTTCGGTTTCTCCGGGATCCTGGAGCTCGGTGCTCCAAATCTCCCGCTGCTCGGTGTCCCTGTAAGTCCACAGTACCTGGGCGTTGCATTTGTCGGCGGCACTAACACAATGGCGGCACTCAGGGAGGCTGGAAGGCCTGTGGTAACCCGGGCGCTCAAGGGGTTGATCGATATACAGAAGATGGGTTACCTGGCTGATTATTGACCACGGTCATCGCCCATTCCTTGACTGTGGTGATATGCCGCTGCACAAACAGGAGAAGCCCCCCAGACTCCGAGTAGAGCGCAGATGGCTGGCCGTCAACCTCTCCAACCCAGACCAGCGCTCGGGCATCGTCCACCAGGAAGACGCCTGACCTCTCGTAGGGTAGCAGTCTCCCCATAGAACCTGTCAGAGAAAGGAGATGGAGCCTGAACCGAGACGGCAATTCACCCTCATCCCGGCAGGCGGTGATGATCTCCACCTCCACCGACTCTGGAAGGGGTTCGAGCAGGGGGAGGACTGTCTCGTAGAGGAGATCCCGGGTCGCAAGCACCTCCACGCTATGTTCGGCGCTGCGCAGGATACCTGCAAGCCGGGTCTTGATATTCTCCTCGCCATAGATTGTCCAGATGAGCTCCCGGGCACCCCGGTCTATCAGCTCTTTCTCCCGGTAGAAGACCTCAAGGGCCTCCCGTGCGCTCTCTGCATCACTCCTGATCCTGCGCATAAGGTTCTCGATACCCTGTTCAGGGGGGACAGCATCGAACCTTTTAGGCACCGTGTGAGAGACGTTGACCAGTTCTTTCTGGACGAGGTGGTCGAGAACCGGGTATACAGATGCGCGCGGCACACCGGAGATCTCGTGAACCTCCGTCGCCGTCGCGTCCGCAACCCTGAGGAGACCAATATAAACCAGGGCTTCGTACTTCGTAAGCCCCAGAGATTTCAGCGATTCCAGCAGGGGGGCAGGAACGTCCCGGGAAGTCGTCATTCCATCATGTATATATACAGTATGGCAATAAATGTTGTTGTTAACATAACAACAGGGTGAAGAGATGCGTTTGCACTACATACCTCTCCTGGTGCTCGTGATGGCACTCGTGGTCGCTGCGCCCGGGTCGGCGCAGGGCGTCAAGTACCTCTACGGGAGCCCCGAACTCTCTGCAACGATCGCCGGCACAAACGAGTTTACACCCGGGGATGAGACCCCGGTCACGGTCACCATATCAAACACTGGCCTGAACACCGTCAAGATCGCCGTCCCGTCGATGCCTCCAGATGATCAGCCGAACACAGCAAAACTGGCCACAGTGGCACTGAAGAGTGGAGATGCGCCTTTCACTGTCAAGACAGACCCACAGTTTGTAGGCGACATCAGGGGTGGGGCATACGCGACCGCCACATTCAATGTGAAGGTAGCGGACTCGGCAAAACCCGGGACATACACGTTGCCGCTCCAGGTGACCTACACCTACATGGAGACGATGGATGACTACACAGACGTACTCCGCTACAACTACATCCGGAAGACCGAGACCCTGCCACTCGAGGTGCGTGTCACCCCTGATCTCCGGATCGAGGTTCTTGACGTGCGCACAGAATCGGTGAACGTTGGCACTGAAGGCTACATCTACCTGAGCGTAAAGAACGTCGGGCACGATACGGGGGAGAATGCTATCGTAAAGATCGCGAGAAGTGGCTCAAGCCCCCTCATCCCCACCGACGGCAACGCCTACATAGGGACGTTTGGGCCTGGAGATACGGTGGAAGTGAAGTTCAAGGTCTCGGTTGCCGACACCGCAGAAGAGCAGTCCTATCCGCTGGATGTCGCGGTAACCTACGAGAACTACGAAGGAAAGACGGTGACATCAAAGGCGGTGACGATCGGACCTCAGGTTGGCGGCAAGATCGACTTTGAGATTGTCTCACCACCCACAACCCTCTACCTGGGACAGAAGAGTATCCTTGAGGTAACGTATAAGAACGTCGGAGCGGCGCCTGTCTACAGCGCTCAGGCCCGTATCAGCGCTGTCGGCCCATTCACGAGCAGCGATGACACCGCTTACCTCGGCGACCTCGCCCCCGGTGAGACCGCGACAGCACGGTTTGAGGTGAACGTTGATACCGACGCCACCGAGAAGAAGTACGGGATAGACTCTGAGATCCGTTACCGTGACGCACTCGACAACAGCAAGATATCCAGCACCATGAAGGTGCAGGTTGCGCTCGAGCGCAGACAGGGCGCTTTATTCACAAATACCATCTTTATCATCGTCATTCTGGCCGTTATCATCGGGGCAGGGTATTATATATTCGTGTACCGTAAGAAACAGTGATGAACGGCTACTGGGACGGACCAATACCGGAGCCGCAGGTAAGGACGATCGAGGATATGCGGGATGTGCTTGCAGATCCCGGCTGTACCTCTGATCAACCCCTCTATTTTATGTATCGTGATCTCGCCAGGAGCAAGAGCGATTGGGACTGGTTACGGCAGCACCATCTCCGCTACGACATCACCGTCATCCCGGCTCGCGTTCTCTGCGGGGAGTACGTCAAGACAAAGGGCCACTACCACCCCAGGAACCCTGCAGGCGAGTATTATCCTGAGATCTACGAGGTGCTCAAAGGCAGGGGACACTACCTCCTCCAGACAAACACTGCCGATGACGTTGTGATGATCGAGGCCCACGTCGGCGAGAAAGTCCTGATACCGCCAGGGTACGGCCACGTGACCATAAACCCTGGAGACGAGGACCTCGTTATGGCAAACCTGGTATCTTCGGAGTTCTCCAGCGATTACGGCCCCTACGTGGAAAGGCATGGTGCAGCCTACTACGAGATGGAAGGGGGTGCGCTGGTTAAGAACCCACATTATCCCCCGGTGCCACCTGTGCGCCACTGCGATCCGGTTGAGATTCAGGAACTCGGGATCGAGAGAGGGGTAGGGCTGTACGATCTCGTCGGCCGATCTCGATCTGTTGCTTTCCTGAACCGTCCCGAAGATTACAGGGAGATCACGGCCGGTGCTCTCCGGAAAATCCAGTAACAGGGGCGTCGCTGAAGGCGATCTCGCCATGGTGGCCACCGTCTGTGGCCATCACAGAAACACGATATGAGATACAAGGCGTGGTGGCCCTGCCGCATCGCTGGAAAATCACAGAATAGCCCGGATACTGGCTATGGACCAGAAAAATAAGGGATTCGTTTATTCGGACGCTGCTTCTGGACGGTTGAAGTATTCTTCCAGGGGCTTTGCACCGCGCTGTGCCACAACGGCGTTGATCTGGACGATATCAGCGCTGATCTCGTTGCCACGCACCGATTTCCTCCGGCGTTCCCCTTCTCTGATCGGGTGGAACCCGACACCCCTGGCGAGCAGGAGCCTTCTGCGTGCCGGACCCGGGAGGTCACGGCGCGCGGGAATGCCCGTTCGATCAGAGGCGCCGGTGATCCGGATTTTGTAGCCCGCAAAACCGAGAACGCCGCCATCGATCTCATCACCGATATGCCTGCCTACGAGTGCTCCTGCGGCGGGACCGGTCGCATCGACCTTATATGAACGACCGGTCTCCGGGTCTGATAGGACTATTTTGAACTCTGCCATCTTGACGACTCCATCAAAACTACCTATACACTTTGGGGATATGGTATTAAAAGACTACCTCTGAGTGGCTGGAGCCCCGGAAGTGGGCTCACTTCCCCCAGAAAGGGTCGTCCCGGCGTTTGATAGATGTGAACTCCTCCAGCGTCTCGCGCATGTCCGGGCGCAGGTTCTCTATCATCTCGCGCTCGATCACCTTTACATGCCGTTCAGGTATATCGACATAAAGTTCATCATTGACATTGATCTGGCGGCCGACTGTTGCCCCTTCGATCGAGATCGCCACCTCTTTGCCCGCCTCTGCCTCCTGAATGGTCTCGTTCCTCTCCTGGATCTGTTTGATCCGGCCCACTTTCTTCCCGCCTGGAAGGATAAGGTCAACCCCGCTCTGGAGTTTCCCGCCGAGGACTCGGACGCCGACCACCGCGGGGTTGCTCTGCCGGAAGATGCAATCCGGAAGGATCCGGATCCTGGCGGGCATGATAACCCTCTCAAACCTCTGCCGCTCGAGTTCCTGCCTCTTTTCCTCCCGCCACTCAATGTAATCATCGATTAGCTGGTAAATGACCCCTCCCTCGAATATGCTGACGTGGGACATCGAGGCGTCTGCCAGAGCGTCGACCGCGTCCGGCAGCACGGGGGTATTAAAGGCGAGGATCGCACTGTATAGTGGGTCCCTGATGGTCCCGGCCTCGATGACGTCGTGGCGGGTGACCGGGCCAACGGCTGCCCGCATAACCTGGATCTGGTGGCTCTCGAGTTCTTTTGAGAGAGCCTCGAGGGCGCCGATGGTGTCCGCCCGTATAATAACACCGGTATCGGAGAGTTTCACCTGGATGTCCTGGACCTCGTGACGGACCTGTTCGATAACCTCGTCGCGGTTCCCACCCCGGACGACGCGCAAGGGAGAACCCGCTATGACGCCATCCAGTTTGGGGGCGGCGACCTTGATGCCCGCCGCTGCGGTGACCGATCTGACACGCTCGAACCGCTCTTCAACCAGGATCTCGCTCATCGGCCTGGGTTTTAAGAGGGAGCGCACTTTTGTCACGATGATCTGGTCGTTTCCTGCGACAACGATCTCGTCTCCGACCCTGAGCGTCCCATCGTAAAGGATCAGATCGAGTGTCAGTCCGAGCCCGCGCTCCTCCTTCACCTCAAGCACCGTGCCGGCGCCGGGACCCTCCGCGGTGACCCTGAGACTCTCGGTCATGTATCGCTGGGCGAGCCCTATCAGCACCATCAGGATGTCCGGAACGCCCTCGCCGGTGATGGCGCTCGTGGGCACGATGCATATGTTCCGTGCGAAGTCCGAGACCCGGTCGAACCGCTCGGAGTTGAACCCGAGGTCGGAGAGTTTGCCGACGAGTTCATATAGCCGGGTCTCGAGCACGCCCTGGACGCGCTCGTTCTGCTGTGCAAACGTCTTTAAGAAAGGCTGCCCCTCGTGGACGCGCCAGCCGTGGATTCGGTCGACCTTGTTCGCCGCGATCACAAAAGGAGTCTTGTAGTTACGAAGGATCTGGAGGGCCTCTATCGTCTGAGGGCGGAACCCTTCGTTGATGTCCACAACCACGATCGCCATGTCGGCGAGCGCTCCGCCGCGCGCACGTAGCGTGGTGAAGGCATGGTGGCCGGGGGTATCTATGAAGAGGAGACCAGGTACGTTGATGTTGACCTTGCTCAGTGCACCGCTCATCCTTACGATTGCATCGATTGGAACCAGCGTGGCACCGATATGCTGTGTAATCGCACCCTCTTCGGTGGATACCACGGATGAACCCCGGATCCGGTCAAGGAGCGACGTCTTGCCGTGATCTACATGCCCCATCACACAGACGATGGGAGTTCTGATCGCTGATTGCTTTGCCATGGTGATCACCTGCAGCATCTATCTATGGGTGAATAAACTCGAAAACCCTGTAATATTGACCTCAGGTTCTCCCGAACCACGACCTGATCTGGATCGGTTCTGCCACCCCTGGAGGGCGTCAACAGGCCCCTGAATACTGGTATGTTATAGAGCACGGTCTCTATTAATAACTCGCCCTCCCGGACAACAGTCAGTTGCACGGCCTGAGGTGACAGCAGGAGACCTGATAATCCGGTAGGACGTGGTGCCCCATGCGCCCATCGGAGATCGGAGGCGCTGAAGAACTGCGCGGGGAGAGATACCTTAATCAAACCCGACTGCCAACTATTATGAGCACTTTGCCAGGGTGGGGTAGTTGGTTATCCTAAGGGACTGTGGATCCCTCGACCCGGGTTCGAATCTCGGCCCTGGCCTCTTTTCGTGCTACTTCTGGACGCTGCCTCCAGATCAGGTTCTTGAAGTGCCGGGGTAACATCAGGTCATCAAAACGGTTTATCACCCGCCGCTCCCAATATCTACGTAAAGAGGCTATGCCATGGAGATCACGTTCACCAAACTGCAGGGAAATGGCAACGACTTTATACTGATCGATGAATTTGATCAGGAAGTCATCCCGGACGAGATGAAAGGAACTTTTGCAGCGCTCTACTGTGACCGGAGGTTTGGCATCGGTGCTGACGGTGTTCTTTACCTCCAGCCATCTGATAAAGCAGAGATCCGGATGAGACTTTTCCAGCCCGACGAGAGCGAGGCCGCAATGTGCGGGAACGGCATCCGTTGTCTTGCAAAATACGCCTACGACGCGGGCTATGTGAAAGAGTCCTGCAAGATCGAGACAGGGGCGGGGATCGTACCCGTCTCGATGGGCTACTCGGACGACGAGTTTGCCGCGACGATCACCATGCCAGAACCGGCGTTTGAGCGTAGCGTAATCCCCGCCACCGGGAGAGGGGATTACCAGGAGGAGATCTGCGGGTTCACCGTCTATGCTGCAAACATCGGTGTCCCGCACGCTGTCATCTTTGTCGATGATATCGACTCCGTCGAGATCGAGACCATCGCCCCGGTAATCCGGCACCACCCCACATTCCCGGAGGGCGCAAACGTCAACTTCGTAGAGAGACTCGGGACGGATAAGATCCGGATCCGGACTTTTGAGCGCGGTGTTGAGAGCGAGACCGCGAGCTGCGGCACAGGCGCCACAGCATCGGCGGCGGTCGCCCGCCGTCTTGGTCGTGTGGGGGATACTGTGCTGGTGGAGACGATAGGCGGCCCGCTCGTGATCAGGTTCGAGAAGATCGTCACGATGGAAGGCCCGGCGGAGACCGTCTTTTCGGGCGTTATAACGTTCTGATGCCTTCGCCGGTGATCACAAAATCGAACGAGAGTCCTTCCGGTCGGGATCGGTGTTTCAGGAGGACTGCCCTCCGGGCACTATCTCTCTTTTCAAGCCGCACTATAGCCTTCGAGAGGTGTTCAAGCGCCGTCCCCCCGAGGCCCGCCACACGTTCGCGTTCCAGGTCCATGTAGATCTGGTTTGTGATCAGGACCGGGATCTCGTACTTCCTTGCCAGTCCAAGGAGTTTTATCATGTGATGCGAGAGTTTGCGCAACGCCTCCCGTCCAAGGTCAAGTTCCATTCGGTAGAGGGCAGTCGCCGAGTCCATCACCAGCAGCCCCACAGGCGCCAGCCCGGTCTTCTTAAGCAGCGCCTCGGTATCGGCGATCATGGTTCCCTGCTGTGTGAAATCAAGCGGTTCAAATAGGTATAGACGCTCTGCGAGTTCTCCTGGATCCCCACCAGCGATCTGCGCAAACCGTTCAACCGAGAACCCCTCCGTGTCGATGTAGACGACCGAGTATCCAGCCCGGAGGACGGCCACCGTCGCCATCAGACAGAATACGCTTTTCCCGCTTGCTGGTTCGCCGTAGATCTGGGTGATGGCGCCTCGCTCCAGTCCGCCGCCAAGGAGGTCGTCAAGGGCCGGGCTACCGGTGCTGACCCGATCAGGTTTCATGGACCCAGCATACCCCGCTCGATGAAGAGGCGGCGGGCAGTTGCCTCCACCCCTGCGGCAACCTCACGGAACGAAAGCCCCGTCTCCTGTGCGCACCGCGCCACCTGCTCGTACTCCGCCTTGATGGACGTTATCCTGCCTTCCGACCACCCGCACTTTACATCGATCCACCACTCTTCTCCTCCAAATCTCACTTTAACGCTCTCTATAGTCCGTTCAGAGACTGCACGGTGAACCATCGGGAGGCAGCGTATCCCGAGCGTCCCGAGTTCCCGTGCCATCACCTCCGTGAGATGGCCTGTGGTCTCCGGTGAGGAGATCACCCGGACGATATGGCCGCTACGGCCTTTCTTCATCAACACGGGTATGGCGGTTGCATCCCGTGCCCCCTCCTCCATCAGGCGACCCAGGGTGTAGGCGAGCATCTCCCCTGTCACGTCGTCCACGTTTGTCTCCAGGATATCGATCCGGTCAGACCCCCTGTTATAGCCCCCCGTTTCAAGGAAAATCGACCGTAGAACGTTTGGTCTCTCAGGCGTGTTCCTGCTACCCGCGCCGTAACCGACCGCCAGGATTCTTCCCGGGCCAATCTCGTCCGGCCTGATCGTCGAAAACTCGGCGAGGAGCGCGGCTCCCGTCGGGGTGCAGAGTTCCCGCTCTTCGCCCCCGGGAACCGTCTGCAGATCCGATCCAGCAAGGATAGCCACCGTAGCCGGGGCGGGGATGGGAAATATGCCGTGGGCGCCGGTCGAAAAACCGCGGCCAAGTGCCACCGGTAGGACGGCGACGCCATCCGGAGCAAGGCTGTGTAGAGCGGTGCACGCCCCAACCACATCGGCTATAGCATCGTCTGCACCCACCTCGTGGAAATGCGCTCCAGTCCCGTGGATACTTTCCTCCGCCCTGTGTATCCTGAGAAAGACACGGTGTGCCATCTCCAGCGCCTCTTTGGGGGCGTCGCTCTCTGCCAGGCGGTCGAGCACCTCCTGCAGGGTGCGGTGCTGCGTGGGGGCATGTGTTACCACCTGCAACGCCTGGAGACCGCAGCGGTCTACCCGTTCGATTGTTGGCTCGCCAACGACGGAACGCATGGCAGCCCGGACAGCATCCTCGTCGGCCCCGAGGTCAAGAAGGGATCCGATGATCATATCGCCTGCGGCTCCGTTGAACGGATCGAAGAGAACTACGTTCATGCGACTCCAGTACCTATAAATTCCCGAAATATAAGAATTAGAGGTAATGCCAGAGATATACTTGAAGGTAGATAGCGCTTACCCGGAGGATCAGGGGGCCGGCAAGGCACGGCTTGACCCCGATACCATGCTGCAGCTCCGTCTCAACCCGGGAGACCTTGTCGTTATCGAAGGTAAAAGGCGTACCGTAGCCAAGGTCTGGCGCGCCATGGTGAACGACTGGCATCAGGGCAAGGTCAGGATCGATAACTTCACCCGGCTAAACGCCGGTGCAAGCATAGGCGATCGTGTCAGGGTACGAACGCTCGATGAGGAGATCGAGGCTAAGCGGGTGGTGCTTGCACCTCCAGAAGACCTCCCAAAACAGCTTCCGATCAACTACGGCAGTGTTGTAAACAGGCTGATCGACTTCCCGGTCGTCAAGAACGATTCCGTGCCTATCCAGGTGGGTCTGCCATTCATGCAGCCTCAACTCGTTGCATTCAAAGCGGTGGTGGTCGAACCGGAGAACGCCGTGATAATCACAAGAAACACAAAGATCGAGTTCTCGGAGAAGCCTGCAGCCGGTTTTGAGGGGGTCAGGAGGATCAGTTACGAGGATATCGGCGGTCTGAAAGAGGAGTTGCAGCGGGTTCGCGAGACGATTGAACTCCCGATGCGCCACCCCGAGATCTTTCGTAAGCTTGGTATCGAGCCTCCAAAAGGCGTCCTCCTCTATGGGCCGCCCGGGACGGGAAAGACCCTCATCGCAAAAGCAGTTGCAAGCGAGAGCGGGGCGCACTTCATCTCGATTGCAGGTCCGGAGGTGATCTCGAAGTACTACGGTGAGAGCGAGCAGAGACTCCGCGAAGTCTTTGAGGACGCACGGCAGCATGCTCCCGCGATCATCTTCATCGACGAACTTGACTCTATCGCCCCCAGGCGCGAGGAGGTGACCGGGGAGGTTGAGCGGCGCGTTGTTGCCCAGCTCCTGACGATGATGGACGGGCTTGAAGAGCGGGGACAGGTTGTAGTGATAGGTGCCACAAACCGGATCGATGCCATCGACCCTGCCCTCCGCCGTCCGGGGCGATTTGACCGTGAGATCGAGATCGGGGTGCCGTCTGAGGACGATCGAGTACAGGTACTCCAGATCCACACCCGCGGGATGCCTCTTGCAGATGACGTTCTGATCGAAGAGATCGCCAGGGAGACTCATGGGTTTGTCGGAGCTGACCTTGCTGCCCTGGCGCGTGAGGCCGCGATCAAGGCGTTGCGCCGCTACCTCCCGGAGATCGACCTTGAGACTCATGAGATACCCCAGGAGATCCTGGAGATGATGGAAGTTCAGGCCAGGGACTTCCGCGAGGCTCTTCGCGATGTGGGGCCGAGCGCCATGCGAGAGATTCTTCTTGAGGTCCCGCACGTATCCTGGGAAGATGTCGGCGGGCTCGAAGAGGCGAAACAGGAAGTTCGCGAGGCGGTGGAGTATCCCCTCACCCGGCGGGAACAGTTTGAGAATCTTGGCATCGAGCCTCCAAGGGGTGTCCTGCTTTACGGCCCCCCGGGAACGGGAAAGACCCTCATCGCCAAGGCAGTTGCAAGCGAGAGCGGCGTGAACTTCGTGCCGATAAAGGGCCCACAGTTGCTCTCCAAATGGGTTGGCGAGAGTGAAAGGGCGGTTCGCGAGGTCTTTAAGAAGGCCCGGCAGGTAGCGCCGTCCATCATCTTCTTTGATGAACTTGATGCCCTCACCCCCGCTCGTAGCGGTGGCACTGACTCGCACGTCACCGAGAGCGTCTTAAACCAGATCCTGACCGAGATCGACGGGCTCGAGGAGTTGCGGGGTGTTGTGGTTATGGGCGCGACCAATCGTCCCGATATGGTCGACCCGGCTCTGCTGAGACCCGGACGCTTCGACCGACTCGTCTACGTCGGCGAACCCGGGCGGGAAGACAGGGAAAAGATCCTCAGCATCCATACCCGTTACATCCCGATCGAAGGTTCGACCATGGATGAACTTGTTGAGATGACCGAAGGTCTCTCTGAGAACGATCTCGAAGACCTGGTTCTTGCCATCGGAGCAAACCGGCCTGTGAGTCTCAATGAGGTAAAGGAACACCTTGCCACGATCAAACCAGGCGACGAAGAAGGTCTCAGGACGTATCTTCGCCGAAAGAAGATCATCGATCTCTTCGCCCGCGAAAAGATAACCCTTGATGACCCGGTGCGAAAGCAACTCGTCAGGAGGATTGCGGCCGATACCGAGGGTTTTGTCGGCTCAGACCTCGAGGCGCTCGCACGGGAAGCAGCAATGCTCGCCATGCGAGAAGGCGCTACAATCGTGAGCCAGAAGCACTTTGATCGGGCGCGTGAGAAGGTGCATGCGACGATGAACGAACGGGTGCGGGAGTATTACCAGAAGATCCAGCAGTATTTCAAGGGCGGGCTGCCGAAAGAGACACAGCCGCTCGAATACCAATAAGCGGGTCCCGGTACCCGAAAAATTCCTTTTTATAGCGTGATCGGCCCATTTTCCAGCTGGAACTGAAAAATGGGGAGGACAGCCCCAGGTCATCGCCGGCCGTACTGAACCGCGAGGAACGCAAGCGCTGCGAGCGGGATCACCAAACCCGCCGCTGCTTTCTGCGTGGGAACAGGAGAGTGCTCCGCGCTTTCGGTCATCGCCTCTGCTTTGAGCCAGTCAACCGCGTAGGCGAGCTGGACATCCTCCCCGGCCATAGCCCTTGCCAGAGTATCCCTGTCGAGCGGCACCCGCACCGTCGGCGCCACCCCGCCGACCAACGATGCGTTGCTGTCGACTTGGATCTTCCCGTCCTCGTCGAGCGACGCGCCCTGTGGGAAGGCCGTCACGATCCCGAGAGGGAGCGTTGGGCCGATCGACTCGATACCGAATGCCCCGTTCGTCCCGTACCACGAGACTATCGCACCCGTTCCGGATTCGGCAAAGACTTTAGGAAGTCCCTCACCGGAACTGATAGTATAGGGGCTTACGAGGATGGCGACAGGGCCTTCGTAACGGTTGGGCCGGGGTTTTGTCCAGGACTCCCAGAGGACAGTTGTTTCACCGGTCCCTGGGTCGTAGAAAGTGCCGTACTCATAGAAGATCGGCCGGTCCACGAACCATCCGGCGAAGGCAGAGGCCAGGTTGTCGTCTCCTCCCCTGTTGAACCGGAGGTCGATGACGATTCCTGGCGTCCCATCCTCGATCGCATCCTTCACCGCCGTTGTGAATGGCTGGTAGGCGTCGTAGACCTCCTCGTAGACTGCGATATACACAACCCCTCCGGGCAGGGTTCTTGAGGTCACAGTCTCGTCTGTAATGATTGTTTCAAGTTCAGCCGATGATCCGGCTCTCCCGTCGTTTGCCTCGCGACCGAGGAAGACGCTTGTCCGGGTGAGGGTGTCGTAACCGTCGTCCACTGCGGTCAGGTTAACCATGTGGAGGAGGGAATCCTTCTGAGAAACGAACCCGATGGTCGCCACCGTCCCAACAGGCGCCCGGGTCAGGTACCGTTGCTGGTGTAGGAGGGTCCCTTCTGCGGTTGAGGGCTTGATCGGGGTCCAGACGATCGGCGTTGCGTTGATCGCATCCACGATCGGTCGGCCGTCCCAGGAGACTACCTCGTCGCCAAACAGGATCCCTGCCTCATCCGCATCGCTCCCGTTCGCAACGTAGGTCACGATGACCTCTCCCGTATCGAGTCGCGCGATGGTCAGACCGTAGCCACCTCCGATATCGGCGTACTTCGCCCCGAAGTCCTCAGTAGAGCGGACCAGAACGTGCCCGTCCGGGATGGCATACACGAACTCACGAAGCGTGCGGTAGTATGCGGCCTTATCGCCGTTCTTCTCGGCTTCAGCGATCTTTGGGGCGTATGTCGAGTAAAGCGAGTTCCAGTCAACACCGCGCCACTCTGTAAAGGCGTAGCGCTCCTCCATGTAGGTGCAGGTCTCGCGGAAGGCGTCACTCCAGGATATGTTGCTAAAATCGGGAGGGGGTTCTGTCAGGTTGGCCGCGATGGGCGCGAAAGATGCAGCCAGTTCTTCGTTGTAGGCTATCTCGTTGTTTCGTTCGAACGGAACGCAGGTGTCAGTCCAAACCATTCCACAGGAATCGGTGTAGATCCCGGCGCACGCCGGGTATGCAATGGTGAGGGTAAGAGCCAGAGTGACGATCCCGGGCAATCTCCAGGTTGAGTGTCTGAGAAGCATAATGATCCATTTCGTGAACCCTTTCCCCATGACGTGATTTGAAGTTTGCGCTTTATTATTGGAACCCATTGCACCAGGTGGTTACCGGGCTTTCCGTTGCGAGTGATACAGGATGTCTCCTTGGTGACCTGCACAAAACCAGCCTTCTCTCACTCCTTTCCCTCTCTGCCAGCCAGACGCAATCGCCTTGTATCAGTCTACGCATTCATGCGTGGTTCAGCGTGAGCGAGAAAGACCGCGTCGAGTCTCTGTTCAGGAACTCACGATGAACCTGTAGCGACCGTGTCCTCCCGTGCAGGTTGGAGAGGACATGCAGAGATACAGGTCATGACGGAGACGCCTCAAATTCGAGAAGTGAGGGCGAACCCTGGGGTCGGGGAGCGGCTCTTCACCCGAACTCCCGTCAGTGCACGGTTGCCGCCCTAGTTCCCGGCAGATACTTCAGCCTACCTTCTCTTAATCTTCTTCTGGGTTTGTCCAGGTATCAAGGCCAACCTGGATCATTTGCCCCCCGCAAGCCGCTTCCCTTTCTCCGTCAGGCCGTAAGACACGCCCCCCGGTATCCAGGCAACGCCGCAGCCTGAGCACCTGGTAGAATGGAGGCAGAAAGATTTCTCGGTAACGGAGGGTTCGTAGCAAGGTCCGCTTCGCTCGATGAACCCGAGTCGTTCCATCATGAAGAGTCGTTCGAGCAGAAGATCCGGTTCCACACCCAGATCGGCCGCAAGCGATCCGATTGTGGCCCCTCCTCCGGCAATCCGTTCTGCTATCTTTCGCATCATGATGCGCCAGCCCCCCTGAAGAACTCTCTACCCCATGCCAGGAGACCGATGACGCCTACCGCCGCCAGATAAAGGAGCGGGTTGATCACGTTCACGGCCGAACACACGGTCTCTCCTCCCTCAGCAAAGAACGTGGCCTCAAGTACCCCGGCCCCGATTGAGCAGAGCGCAACCACCCCGAAGACAGTCGAAAGGAAGAGACCGACGCATATGAAGGGTATACCCTCCATGGCGCCGGCAGAGACCTTCCAGGCACCGGTCATAAGAACCGCCCCGATCACGAGCAGCACGAACCCGTTGAAGAGATCCCCGGATATGTGGAACCCCTCCAGACCACCCACAGGACCGAAGAAGGCGCATGCAAACTGGAGTATGCCGGTGCCCGTGTAGAGCGCCCCAAGCACCGCTCCGAATATAGCTTTGTTCTTGTCATTCATGCTCATGCACCCCAGGCAAATGCGGCAAAGCGCCCAACAACTAAAGCCAGAACCCAGGCGACGATCAGACCGTAGGTGACCGAGAAACACGTCCACTTCCACGACCCAGTCTCCTTCCTGATGACGCCGAGCGCCGCAACGCAAGGGGTGTAGAGGAGCACAAAGACCATCAGGGCGAGGGCCGTCGCTGCCGAAATGCTTGGATCGGCGAGTAACGCTGCAGGAAGCGTCTCCTCCCCAGTTCCGTAGAGTGTGCCAAGCGACCCGATGACGATCTCTTTTGCGATGAACCCAAAGATCAAAGCAACAGCGATCTTCCAGTCAAAGCCGAGCGGCGCCACAAGCGGTTCAAGCAGGTGACCGATGATACCGGCAAGACTCCAGGCGCTCCCGTAGTCAACGCCCGGCGGGAACGACGCAAGAAGCCAGACGATAACGACGCCCCCAAATATGACTGTACCGGCTTTCCGGAGATACATCGAACCTCGACTCCACGTCTGGAGGAGCGCCATCTTCGCCGTCGGGAGACGGTAGGGTGGCATCTCCATTACGAACGGTGAGACCTCACCTGGAAGTATGGTACTCCTGAAAAGTTTCGCAGACACGATCGCAACAGCGATGCCGAGAACGTAGAGGAAGAAAACAACGCTTCCTGCCTGTTCGGGGAAGAACGTTCCTGCCAGGAGTACATACACAGGCAGTCTGGCGCTGCATGACATGAAGGGGTTTGCAAGGATCGTGAGCAGCCGGTCGTTCTCGTTCTCGATCGATCTCGTAGCCATGATCGCCGGAACATTGCACCCGAACCCGATAAGCATCGGGATGAACGCTTTTCCAGGCAGACCCAGGGTATAGAGAGGCCTGTCCATGACGAATGCGGCTCTCGCGAGATACCCTGAGTCCTCGAGTATCGCCAGGATCAGAAAGAGGATGAATATGTTCGGGAGGAATACGAGAACCGCCCCGAGACCACCGATGACCCCGTCGCCGAGGAGCGAGGCAAGCCAGGCAGACTCAAACGAACCGGCCACCAGTTCCGCGAGATGGCCGGCAGCAACCTCGATCGCGGTGGCAAATGGGGCACCGACTGTAAAAGTCAGTTCAAACGCCCCCCCACATCAACGCAAGGAAGATCGGGATTCCAAGATAACGGTCGGTGACGACGCGGTCGACCAGGTCGGACGGGTTTATGCGCCGGTCAGTGCTTCTTTTCCTGACACCCGGCAGGATGGCGGCGATTGTCTCATACCGTCTGTCCGCCATCATGGCCTCGTAATTGTCCGTGTCGATGGTAGAGAGGATCTCCTCAACGCGGGCGCTCGCCGGCCCCCCGCAAACCTTTGCCAGGGCGTTTTCGTCTCCCTCAAGGATTTTGACCGCGAGCCAGCGCAGCGGGTATCGAGCAGCAATATCCGTGTCGGCGGCGAGGACGTCTGCAACCCTTGCGATCATATTTTCCACCTCGCTGCCATAGTCAACGGTCTGCTTATGGTTCGGCGGGGTCTCCGCCTCCCCGATCGCGGCATCAAGGAGTCTGTCCAGACCTTTTCCACTGGTTCCGACTGTCGGCACGATCGTGACTCCCAGAAAAGCCGAGAGTCGTTCGTGGTCGATCCCGTCGCCCCGTCCCCCGGCAAGATCGACCATGTTCAGGGCGATGACCATCGGCACCCCGAGTTCGACAACCTGGAGTGTCAGGTAGAGGTTTCGCTCCAGGTTCGTCGCGTCAACCACCTGGATGACGACATCCGGCTTCCCGTCGAGGATGAAATCCCGCGTGATTACCTCGTCCATGGAGTAGGCCGTCAGACTGTAGGTTCCGGGGAGATCCACTACCTCGATCTCATCTCCGTCATGGCTGACCATGCCGGTCTTCTTCTCCACGGTCACCCCGGGCCAGTTCCCGACATGTTGCCTTGAACCGGTGAGCACGTTAAAGATCGTCGTTTTGCCGACGTTCGGATTCCCGATGAGCGCAATCCTGATGCGTGGCGTCATGCAGACTCACCGATACCCCATACCAGGATCTTCATCGCCACTCCCTTTGAGAGGGCGTAACGGGCATCTCCGAGCGAGACAACGATCGAACCCCTGTCCGCGGTGACGACCGTCACACTGGCGTCAGGGCAGAATCCCATCCCGAAGAGACGTGTCTGTAGCCCTTTGCCAGCTCTGAGCCCGGCAATCCTCGCCACCGAGCCGGGAAGGAGGAACGCCAGCGGGCAGGTCGCCCCCATCAACGCACCTCCACGAGAACCTCGATCAGTCTTGCTTCTGCACGCCGCAGAGAGAGACAGTAACCCTTCACCCTGTATTCTACCGGGTCACCGAGAGGCGCGGCCCAGATCACCTCTACCTCAGCACCCGGAACCATGCCCATGGCAAGCATGCGCTTTCTGAGAGGACCAAAAGCACGGATACCGATGATCCTGGAACGGCATCCGGGGTCAAGAGATTCAAGTGTGGTTGTTCTCGTATGATCCGCTGAATTAAATTCCATGATGTATTCTCTCTTGTTTGGTCGATATAACCCGTATCCGAAATATTTTCTGGTTTCAGAACCTGAATCGAAGAGTTTTCGGATCGCAACCGGGGTCCGAAAGGATCGTCAAATAAACGAGACGAAAGGCAAAACTATTCAGGCTATCCCATCAGTATGCGCGGAGACCGACTCAGAGATCTTCAATGCACTCAAATTGCCATCACGGAGCGTCGTTCGCCGACCATCCCACTCCCTTCCCTCATTGGCGGGCGGTCTGCGCCGATACAGGCGCCGGGCGAATCTCTCGCCAGGGGTGGATTTTATCAACCCCTGTCTTGCATGAACAATTATATACATCAGAGTGCATACGTGTCATTAGGAGTTGCCTCATGCCTAACTGCACCACATTTCTCGATGCCAACGCCTCCAGCCCTTCGAAGGTTGCTCTCATCGTCCCCTCCACCGGAGAGAGTTACACCTGCGCTGAACTCCTCGATCTCGTCTCCAGGATAGGACGCGGGCTCCAGAACCTCGGTATCGCCAGGGGGGACCGGGTCTGTATCTACCTTGAGAGTTCAACCGAGTACCTGCTGAGTTACCTGGCGCTCTGGCGTATCGGTGCAGTTGCGGTCCCCACAAACCGGGTCTACCGGGAGAACGAGGTACTCTACGCTCTCCGTGACGCCGGTGCCGTTGCGGCCATAACCGACGTCGACGGCGCAGCGGTCGTCAACCGAATCAGGAAAGAGGTGCCAGGACTCCGGCATATCATCGCGGTCGGCGGGGAGGAGGTCGAGGCCGCAACACCCTGGTCAGATCTCCTCAGGTCACCAGCCGGACTTCGGGCCGTCAACTGCCGGTTCGATGACCTCTGCCAGATCCAGTACACCTCCGGGACTACCGGGAGACCTAAAGGCGCCATGCTCACCCACGGCAACTGGATCGCCGCAATGGACGCCGAGCGGGACGTCCTCGGGATCACAGACCGGGATGTCTACCTGGGGATCTACCCGATGGGGCACGTCGGGATCAGCTGGGGTATCTCTACCCTCCGGGCTGGAGCAACCTATGTCGTTATGGAGCGGTTTGATCTCGGCCGCTACCTGGAACTTACCAGGAAATATCGTGCAACGATCGTCGCCGGTATGCCCCCTGTTATCCACTCTCTCCTCCAGACACCTCCGGGAACCGAGAAGGCGCTTGCTACCGTCAGGGCGATGATCAGCGGCGGCGGACCCCTGACGCCGGGCATATGGAAACCCTTCCACGAACGGTTCGGGATCCCGATCGTCAATGCTTATGGCCTCTCTGAGACGATCGTCGTAGGTACAGGAACAGCCATCCGTCCCGAGCACTATGCAACCGCCGACGAGTTCCGGAGCGTTGGCACACCGGTCGGGTTCTCGGAGGTAAAGATAGTCGATTCAAACGATCCTGCGCGCGAACTACCCCCTGGCCATGACGGCGAGATCGCTCTCCGGGGACCGGCTGTGGCGCTCGGTTACTGGCAGATGCCTGCTGAGACCGCAGAGGTCTTTCTCCCTGACGGGTGGTTCCTGACGGGCGATATAGGCCACCTGGACGAGAACGGGATGCTCTACCTCACCGACCGCAAGAAGGATATGATCGTCATGTCCGGCTGGAAGGTCTACCCGACCGAGGTTGAGGACGTCCTTGTCCAGCACCCGGCCGTCCGTGACGCTGCTGTCTTCGGGTGTGTCGACGAGCACCGGGGCGAGGTCCCCGTAGCCGTGGTGATCCCTGCTGGAAACGGCCTCTCCCCGGAGGATATTCTTGCCTTTGCCAGGGAACGCCTCGCCGGGTACAAGGTCCCCCGCCGTGTCATCTTTGTCAAGGAGATTCCCCGCGTAAATGGCTGGAAATTGCTTCGCAAACGCCTCCAGGAAGACTACTGTGATACCTGCAGCCGGGGTGAACGCTCGTATACAAGAGGGTAGTATTAAGGAAAAATAATTGCAAAGATCCTCCCGAGGATATAGCCTGGAGCATAGATGTGGCAGGTAGCATAAAACGTTCTACAGGTATTGCAGGTCTGGACCTTGCGCTCGACGGTGGATTCCCTGCTGGCGCCTGTATAGTCATCTCCGGGTCGCCAGTTAGCGGCCTTGAACTCCTTGCACGGCAGTTCTGGCAGGAGGGAGGGCGCACGGGCACGTATCTGATGCTTGACGCCATACCGGAAGAGGGGATGGTCGATGCACGGGGTATGAGCGTCGAGGAGATGGTTGCTGCGATGAAGGGGGATAGGATCATTGTGGACTCACTCTCCACCCTGATCGCCACGCTGGGGATCGAGGCTGCCCAAAAGCTCGTCGTCGAAGAGACCAGAGCGCTGATCGAGGAGGGGGCGAACATCATCTACCTCCTCTACACAAACCTCCACACCCCTTTTGAAGAGTCACGGATCGCGCGAGCCGCTGACATCTTCATCATGCTGTGGCAGGAGGTCCACGGCAACGAGGTCGAGCGGAAGCTTGCCATCGAAAAGTTCAGGGACGAGGACTTACCAAACCGCGTGATCCCCTACCACATCATGGCGGAGGGTATCGAGTTATCAACGACAAGCAGGGTATTTTAGGATCAAGTCAGGGCTAATCCCTGCCACTTCAATAGCGGGATACAGCCCGTCCACCTGAAACATAAATGCATATGATCAAGTATAATATCATGAAAGTGGGGCTGCAATCTCAGTGATAATACCCAGGATGCCCCTGATTTCAATCAGGGGAGAGCAGTCACGCGGGGTGATCCGCCCGGGCAAGCCCTGCCGCAGCAACCATATTCTTCAGTTTTCCGGATGCCACCTCACGTGACTGCATCCGCAGACCGCAGTCAGGATCGATGAGTATGGCGCCGGGTGAGAATACCTCGATACCCCTTTCAATCCTCTTGCGGATAGTCTCGACGCTCTCAACACCGGGATCAGCCGAATCCACACAGCCGTAACCGATCATCCGGCCGTGCAGGTCCTTTTTAGAGATTATCTCGAGGTTCTGGGGGTTATTTGAAAACTCAAAATCGAAGAGATCGACATTCATCCGGAGGACGTCGTCGATAACATCCCCCAGGTTCCCGCAGACGTGAAGACATACGGGCACGCGGAGCCTCCCGGCGATCGCGTTTACAGCCTCGCGACCGACGGTGAGGTTTGCCGCTCCTGTGGAGAAGATGGGCTCGTCGATCTGCACGAGCGTAACACCGGCGTTCTGGAGGTACTCCGCCTCGGCCGCAAGCGCCTGTGCAAGGTCCAGGATCAGTTCCTCCCTGTTGCGGTAGAATGGGGTCTCGATCGAGAGGCCGTATGCAATGGTGCTCGGCCCGGTGAGGATCCCTTTCACCTTCGGGTGGCGGGAAAGGGCATACTTCGTGTCAGCGAGCGTGATAGGCTGTCTTGCCGGCTGTACCTTACCCACGACCGCCGCCCCCCTGATGCCCGGAAGGTGAGATGTAAACGCGTTGATCATGTCCCCCCGAACCTGGCCGTCTGAAATTATATCGATCCCGGCGGCGATCTGGTCTTCTACCGCCACCTCCACCGCGTGTTTCAGCGGGTCAACAAGGGCCATAAGCCCCGAGCCTTTCACAACGGGGTAACTCCCGACCACCGTGGTCGGGAGGCGCATTGCAGTCAGGGTCATCGTCTCAGCCTGTAAAACCTAACAGTTCAATTCATCGGTTCCAGCCGATATAAACCTCATGGTGTCAGCCTGTGCCGGTCGCGCGGGAAGAGCACCGCCTCCCGGATGTTTGGCAGATCGAGCATCGTCATCACCAGACGCTCGATGCCAAGCCCCCACCCCGCATGCGGCGGCATACCGTAGCGGAACGTCTTCAGGTAGAACTCGAAACTCTCAGGTGAGAGCCCTTTTGCGCGGATCCGCTCCACCAGAAGGTCATGAACGTGGATACGCTGGGCGCCGGAGGCAAGTTCCATGCGGGGGTGCATCAGGTCGAACGCCTTGCAGAACTCCGGCCGGTCCGGGTAGGGCATCGCATAGTAAGGCCGGATATCGGTTGGCCAGTCTACGACGAAGTAATGACCTCCGATGGTGTCGCCGATCGCCCTTTCTGCTGCAGGGGTGAGGTCGTCACCAAAGGAGATCTTCTCCTCGATGCTGCGGTTTGCAATCTCTATCGCCTCCACGTAGGGTATTCTGGGGAACGGTTTTTGAGGGATTGCGAGATCGACCCCGATCTCTGCCAGGTCATCTGCGCAGTTCTTTGCAACGGATCCATATATATGAACAATCAGATCCTCGAGAAGTTCCATGACGTCGTTGTGGTCGGCAAAAGATACCTCGATATCGAGCGACGTGGCTTCATTGAGGTGTCTGACGGTGTTATGTTCCTCGGCGCGGAAGATTGGACCGATCTCAAATACTGCCTCGAAGCCTGCAGCCATCATCATCTGTTTGTAAAGTTGCGGGCTCTGGTTTAAGAAAGCCTCTTTCTCAAAGTAGGCGATCGGGAATAGTTCGGTGCCGCCCTCCGTAGCTGCTGCGACGATCTTCGGTGTGGTGATGTTGATGCAGCCCCTGGATGCGAGGAACTCTGTCGCGGCGCAGGTCACAGCAGACCTTATGAAAAATATGGCACGGACACGTGGTTTCCTCGCGTCAAGAAACCTGGAGTCGAGTCGCGTGTCCAGTTCAGCAGGGACCTTCTCGACGACGTCGAGCGGGAGGGGGCTATCCGCCAGGTTGATGATCTCTAGTTCATCAGGGATTATCTCACGCCCGCCCGGCGCTTTATCGATCGCCTTAACACTGCCTCTGACCCTGATCACAGACTCTCTTGATACATTCCTGGCGACCTCAAGGATCTCTGCCGGGACCTTCTTCTTCGGGATGGTCACCTGGATTATGCCGGTCCTATCACGGACCAGGAAGAAAGAAAGACCTCCAAGGTCGCGGATCTCGTGCACCCAGCCGATGATCTCTGCAGACCCTGTTTCCGGGGTTACGGCACGTATTGGTAGTCGCATATTAAAAACCTGTACACTGTGGGCCCCGGGAGGTATTTTGTCTTGCGCTTATTGAGAGGATGAAGAGTGTTTCCGGGCAGTCTGCCCTGAAAAATAATGGTTCAGAGGAAGACCGCTGCAGCAACCACGGTCGTCCAGCGGCCATCCATGACCCCTTCCGCTGCCTGGCAGATGTGTGTTGTGCTTATGATCCGGCCACTTGCCTTGTAGATCTGTTCTCTCTCCTGCCACGCTTTGTCGGGGTCGAACTCTATCCCGAGAGTTGTGGCGAGCATCGTCGCTGCCAGGTCTTCTGCATATTCACCAGAGACCTCTTCGGTCTCCCCGAAGGCGTGGTGCTCGGAGAGGTAGCCGTAGGCATCGCTCTCCCGTGGCATCGCGTGGCCGATGGCGGCGGAGACCAGCCGGCTCGGTTCGTTGGTTTCGTTCCGGGCCATGACGACATAGACGATGCTGCCTGGAGAGATCTCTTTCAAGCCCTCCTCTTTCGAGATCAGTCGACAGTTTGGCGGAAAAATACTCGATACATAGACCAGGTTGTACTTCTCGATCCCCGCCTGCCTGAGTGCCAGTTCAAACGATGCCAGTTTGTCTTTGTGGATTCCCACGCCCTTTGTAAAGAAACACTTGCTCGGAACGAACATTAGAGATCTTCTTATCGCTTGAATTTTTTAATATTTTCGGTTATAAACGCCATAAATCAAAAAATACAGGAGATATCAGTCTTTTTTGCGATTAAGGCCGAAATTTACTCACTTATTAAGGAAATAAGCACGCAAATCCACGAATCACTCTCACGAGTGAGGATGGCCGGATCCAGAGCAGCCGATTCGTAAGCCCTGAATGCTCGAGCCCGGGCCGCTGGCGGGATCATTCATCCCGGTCGGTGGTCGGGATGTGATATTTTGAGGTTTTCAGCACCGTATATTCCCGGCAACCGCGCGCTATCTGTAGCGTGACCGGTCGCCGCTGCAGGAAGAGGAAGAGGGGGTGAAGAGGGTGGCTATCACCCATATATCAGGTTAAGGATGTTCTTTGAAAGGTCGAGGCTCTTGCCACGATTGACCATGAGCGTATCCATCCTCAACGCCCCCTCAATCTCGACCGGGTCACGGACGTCCTGGATGAAGATATCCAGGAAGTCTTCGTAGAGACCGTATGTTCCGGCCGAAGAGGGTTCCCTCCCGAAGGCGCGCATCAGCGCCGCTGCCGGCCCGCTCACGGGGGCATCCCCGATGAACGGACTGACGGCGATGACATGCTGACGGCGTAACGCCTCCCGCACCCCGCTGCACTCAAGGATCGGTGATATGCTCGTAACCGGGTTACTTGGACCGATCACCACAGCATCGCTCGCCTCGATCGTATCTATAACCTCCCGTGTGGCGAGAGGTGGTTCGTCGTATCTCCGGTAAACGCCCTCTATCTCCACCTCGCCACGGTGCTTCACCCAGTACTCCTGAAAATGCATCTCGCCGAGAGGCGTGCTGACATAGGTCGTCACGACGGAATCGGTCATCGGGAGAACGGTCGCCCGCACACCCAGACTCTGACAGAGGAAACGCGTGACCTCCGTCAACCGCATGCCACCTCGAAGCATCTCACCACGAGCGGCATGGACAGCTCTATCCTGGTCGCCGACGGCGATGTACTCGTCGATACCGAACTTCGCCCTAAGGAGGTCGTGGGTTATGTATGAGTCGTTTCGGATCCCCCACCACCGGGCCGTATCCAGGATACCTGCAAAGAGGTAGATGACCGTATCGATGTCCGGCGAGAGATGGTTCCCCGTGATCCAGAGATCCTCGGCCGTGTTGACGACGACCGCGATCTCACGTTCTTCCAGCAGGTCCCGCATCCCGCGGATGAGTTTTGGGGTTCCGGTCCCGCCCGAGAGAAAGGTTATCATTGACCAATTAGCGTATCAGGCCGATCTGTATATGAATTTTCCCAAACCCACCGGATGCAGGAAGACCATCAAAACGGCATCTTTCAGCAATGTAGTGGTCTGATAAACCTTCCTGAGAGCGTATACCTCCCGGTTTTGTGAGAGACACCTTCTCCGTGAGTGGCAGGGAAGAGGGTTCCTCGTTGATTCCTGCTTGGGCCGCCAGAGGCCTCATCTGCACCCCTGACCGGCAGTTGCCCGCCCGGAAGTAGTTTGATCGACCACATTCAATATCCTGGCCACACGAAGATAGAGAGGGTATTGGGGGCGTGCCGCCCCCCTCAAAACCAGGAGGTGAACCGGTTTGATGACCTCCGCACAGACAACCGCAAAAAACTACATGATGCCCGTCAGGGCTACAGGCATACCGGATGAAAATCGGGGGTCATTTTCATACGAAAAGGGGCTGGTTTTCCTTCCGGATCTTTGACCTGATGAGTCAAAAGAGGACTGTAATCTCAAGAAACCGCCTGGCGTATGACCGCCATGACGTCCCAGGCAAGTGATTCCGCCTGCCGGGTGTGCAGGAGGCGCGTCTCAAGACGGAGCGAGCCTTTGACTTCGTCGGGGTCGTGGACATCCTGGACGAAGAGGTCTACGAGATCCCCGTAAAGTCGGCAGACCGCCGGGGCGGTCGGCACTTCGCCGGCAGCGGAGATGAGCGCGACATCCTTTGGGTCAGGACAGGCATCTCCGCTAAATGGTGAGACCGCAACAACGAACGTATCGCGCAGGAGGTCGCGCATACCATCGCAGTCCAGGATTGGGAGGATGCACCTTACAGGGCTGGCAGGCCCGATCACAACGGCTTCACTCGCCTCGATCACCGCCCGCACCGCCTCCGTTAACACCGCGGGTTCCGGGGCGGCCCGGAGAACCTCGCGGACCTCTGTTGCGGGGTCGGCGGTCACCCGGTACTCAAAGAGCGGCAGGAGTTCGGTGCCGGTGTCGATGAAGATGGTGGCATCTCCATCCGTCGCCGGAAGGATGGTCGCTCCGATACTGAGAGAGCGGCACTGCACCTCCACCGCCTCCGTCAGGCTCAGTCCCCGGGATAGGAGCCCTGCCCGTGCGATCTGGACAGCTCTGGCACGGTCACCGATAGGGAATGGTTCACCACCCCCAACCTTCTGGAGGTATGTGTGGGTGGTGTAGGTGTCCCCCTTTATCCCCCACCAGCGGTTGGTATCCAGGATTCCCGCAAAGAGGAAGATGGCAGTATCAAGGTCAGGCGCACAATGGCCCCCCGAGACCTGAAGATCCTCGGCGGTGTTTGCGACCACGGCAATCTCGCGATCGTACATTATCTGCCGGAAGCCCTGGATTAGCGCGGCCGTTTCTGTTCCGCCGGAGAGGAATGTGATCATGCTAGGATACCTTTACATATGGGCGTCTCCCCGATTAACACTTCCACCCTGTAACCGGTCAAGGACTACTCTGGATGGATGCAGCGTTGACTCGAGATAGCAAGAAGCATGCTCACACGTCCGCGTGTCCTGCTACTGGATGAACCAACGGTGGGCGTGGACGTCCAGACGAGGAGGTTCATGTGGGACCATGTCAGGGAGTTGAACCACAACGAGGGGTCTCAACCTTTCCGCTCGCCCTCGATCTCGTCGTTATCTTTGCCCTGGCGGCAGTGCTTGCAGGGGTTGGCACGCACTTCTTCTCCACCATGGAGGCTGATTGAGGGGGTTGTCCGGAGAAAAGGTCTATCGGGACCGGAATATGCGGCGAGAGATCTGCGGTCAATCCCGCCTGCCAGATCCGGTTAACGATCCCTGCAGTATAGGTTAAGATAGGAATCCCACAAAGACGGGGGCCAAACCGCCGTTGTATCCCGGGTTAGATCCATTGACCGCCCCCGATTCCAGCGGGCGGCATAAAGGGTTCTTAGCCCAGAGATTGCAATCCTGAACTTATTATTGATCGTTGCATCCTGGCAGCGATCCACCACCAACTTAGAATGTAAGCAGGAATCGATCCGATCAGATAACGTCTTTGCGACGATCATACCATATCTGGAACACTGCTGAGATATGTTTCCAGGGTTTTTCCAGGATCCCCCTAAGCCAGCCATGTTTTTTTTTGTGAGTCTTCTCTGTGCTGTCACGAGTGCTTTATAACGCTCTCCAAAACTATCTGGAAAGGTTTTGTGAGTATTCGATCTCTGATCGAAGATCTCTTTGAATTGGCCAGAGAATAGTTCTCTTTACGGAAAGTGCACCGAAATTCAAGGTGGTCAGTCCAAAAGATCGTTGCTGTGAGCGCACTTCTGGTAGAAACGACCGTTTAAGCCGGCGTTAAAAAAAAAGACAGAACTTCAGAGGGTGGCTGAACGGTGAAACATGGGGACCATTCAACCCTTGATCCTGAACCAAAAATTCATTTTGAGGCGTATCGACTCATCTCTATGAATAGCACGCATGAGTTCCTTGCTGGTGGAGAGTGGCGGGCGAGCAGCGAGACCCAGGACGTCCGGTTCCCCTGGAACGGGGAGACCATCGGCAGAGTCTATCTTGCCGGCAGCAGAGATCTGGATGACGCTCTCAGTTCTGCAGAAGACGGGTTTTCCATCACCCGGCAACTCCCCGCCCACCGGCGTTCGAAGATCCTATATGATCTTGCCGACCTCATGCGGAAACGCTCTGCCGACCTTGCGAAGACCATCACCCTCGAGGCGGGGAAGACCCGTCGTCTCGCTGGAAACGAGGTCGAGCGTGCCATAGAGACCATCGAGGTCTCCGCCGAGGAGGCACGCCGGATAGAGGGGAAAATTCTCCCCCTTGACTGGAACGAGGCCGGGGAAGGCCGGATAGGCTGTCTCCGCCGGTTTCCCCTCGGCCCCGTTCTTGCCATCACGCCATTTAACTTCCCGCTCAATCTCGCCTGCCACAAACTCGGACCGGCTATAGCCGCGGGGAACTCCATCATCCTGAAGCCCGCCTCGGCCACACCACTCTCGTCGCTGATGCTCGGGGAGATGACGCTTGAGGCCGGATTCCCGCCTGAAGCGATCAGTGTCCTCCCCTGCCACACCGGTCTTGCAGAGCGGATGGTGCGTGACGATAGAGTCGCCTGCGTCAGTTTCACCGGGAGCCCGGCCGTAGGCTGGCACCTCCGGGAGATCGCCGGCCGGAAACGTCTCGGTCTCGAACTTGGTGGGAACGCTGCCGTTATAGTCCACGAGGACGCCGATCTCCATTTCGCGCTGGCCCGGATCGTCACAGGTGCCTTCTCAAACGCCGGGCAGGCCTGCATCTCGGTGCAGCGGGTCTACGTCCACCGCCCGATCTACGAGAAGGCGCTTGCACAGATCGCCGAGGAGACCGGTGCCCTCAAAGTCGGCGACCCGCGCAACCCCGAGACCGACGTGGGGCCAATGATCTCGGAAGAAGCTGCCGTTGCAGCTTTTTCAAAGGTGCAGGACGCCGTTGCGGCCGGTGCACGGGTGCTGGTTGGCGGGACCAGGAGCGGCCCGATCATCACCCCGACCGTGCTCCTCGATA
Organism: Methanoculleus sp.; assembly: GCF_030019085.1. Taxonomy (GTDB): domain Archaea; phylum Halobacteriota; class Methanomicrobia; order Methanomicrobiales; family Methanoculleaceae; genus Methanoculleus. The sequence goes on along the minus strand of NZ_JASEFJ010000002.1, from coordinate 135,791 downwards.
CAACACCGGATATGAAAGTGAACCGGACGGAGATCTTTGCCCCGGTGATGACACTCACACCCTACGACACCTTCGAGGAGGGGCTGGCGCTCGCAAACGATACAGAATACGGGCTGCAGGCAGGCATCTTCACGCACGATGCCCGGAGGATCGCAGAGTCTTTCGAGACCCTCAGGGTTGGCGGGCTGGTCGTCAACGATATCCCGACCTTCCGACTGGACCATGCCCCCTACGGCGGGGTGAAAGGATCGGGCATGGGGCGGGAGGGCCCGAGGTATGCGATCGAAGAGATGACCGAAGAGCGTATGATGATCTTCGCGCCATAGGTTGCCTGTCAGGATACCATGCAACCCCCGGCATTCCATGAGCCGCATCCGAGACCTAATTATCCATGCGGGCTCAATAGTGATACAATGAAACAGATTGCCCTCTACGGAAAAGGGGGAATCGGGAAATCCACCACTGCAGCAAACCTCTCGGCAGCACTTGCGGAGGATGGGCTCGATATCCTGCAGATCGGCTGCGACCCAAAACACGACAGCACCCGGATGCTGGTCCACGGGACCTGGATCCCGACAGTCCTAGACCTCATCCGGGAGCGCGGGGACACTAACATCACAGTCGAGGACGTGGTCTACAGGGGCTTCGGGGGAGTGCGGTGTGTGGAGGCGGGGGGACCCGAACCTGGTATAGGTTGCGCCGGGCGCGGTATCATCGCGACGTTTCAGCTCCTTGAGCGCCTCGATGCCCTCAAGGGCGACGTTATAGTCTATGACGTCCTGGGCGATGTCGTCTGCGGGGGGTTCGCGATGCCGATGCGAGAGGGTTATGCCCGTGAGATCTACCTGGTCACCTCCGGTGAACTCATGTCCATCTACGCCGCAAACAACATCGCCAGAGCCATCGCCCGTCTATCCCGGCGGGCGCGGAGCAGGTGTTCCCTGGGCGGCGTCATCTGTAACGCAAAGAACATCGAGGGCGAACGGGAACTGGTAGAGGAGTTTGCCCGCCGGATCAACTCCCGCATGATCGCCTATATCCCACGGTCGCGGATCGTGCAGGTTGCAGAACTGCAGAAGCAGACTGTCATCGAGTACGCCCCTGAATCCGAGCAGGCCGGGGTTTACCGGGATCTCGCACGGCTGGTATACGGTAACGACATGACAAGCATCCCCACACCCATGGAGATGGATGAGATCGAATCCTTCGCCCTCGAGTTCGTCCAGGTTTGAGGGCTGCACCCTGACCGGGGCTCTCTCTGTGGCTACAGAGGTGCGGGACGCCGTCTGCGTCATCCACGGCCCGGCGGGCTGCACCCACCACAACTTCTCCCTCCTGCACGCCACCAATCTCTCGAACGACCGGGGCGACCTCCCCCGACTGCTCTCAAGCCACCTGCTGGAGAACGATATCATATTCGGGGGCGAAGACGCCCTCGAGACCGCCCTGGAACAGGCGCTCGCTCTCTCACCAGCGTCCATCTTCGTCCTCTCTACCTGCATCGTCGAGACGATAGGAGATGACGTTGCGGCAGTCTGCACAAAGGACCGGGGCGTCCCGGTGATCCCGATCCCGACCGCCGGGTTCCTTGGCGGCGTCTTTGAGACCGGGGTAAGAAACGCCCTCTCTGCCGTCGCATCGCTTGCCAGGCCATCGAGCGAGAAGAGCATCTCGGCAAACCTGATCGGGGAGAAGAACCTGGAGTACGGCGTCGACGAGAACGCCGCCGAGGTCAACCGGCTCTTAAAAAGGCTCGGGCTCCCGGTCAACCTGCGGTTTGTGCGGGGGATCATGACCCGGGATGTCAGCCGTCTCGGTGCCGCCGCAGTGAACATCCTCCGGGAACCTGCGCTCAGGGTTGTCGGTGAGGAACTCAAGCGACGTTATGGCACACCTTACATCAAGTCGTTCCCGATTGGACTTGGGGGGACATGCCGGTTCCTTGAAGAGGTCGGCCGGGTCTGTGGCATCGATTCCCTGACAGCCGTCGAGGAGGAACGGGCATACCAGACGGCGATGCTTGAGAGATTCGATGATCTGGCCGGGAAGCGGGTCTGCTTCCAGTCCCCGCATCCGATGCTCAGGGGCGACCCGGAGGTGGAGGCCATCTGCGCCGAGTGTGCCGACGCCCTCGGCCTCATCATAGACCCTGACGGGGTCGCCATCCCTTCGCCCTACCCCCCGCCAGTCGGGACCGCGGGGGTCGGGCGGATGCTGAACCGCTGGAGGGTGCTCATCCGTGAGAGAGGGCGGTGATGAAGGGGTATTGGCGCTACCCGCAGAGCACACAGAATCCATTTTATACCCCGGCAGAAAAGAGTTACAGTGAAGAGAGTGCCAGAGTATGTTTGAACGCATCCTGTTTCCAACGGACTTCTCAGAGCCTTCCATGAAGGTTCTGGACTACATCCCCGCACTTCACGAGGCTGGAACCCGTGAGGTCATCCTCGTCCACGTAATCGACTCAAAAGATGTAGCGCTGATAGCCTCGGGTGGCCACGGGTTCCTCGGAACGGTATCTAACCAGGAGACCGAGACGCAGAAGCAACTGCAGGCAGAGATCCAGCACCGGATAATCGATATACGGCGGGCGCTTGAGAAACAGGGCTTTAAGGTGACCGTCCTGACGCCCGTCGGCAACCCTGGAAAAGAGATCGTGGCCTCCGCCGATGCCGAGAGAGCATCGCTTATAGTCCTTGGCTCTCATGGCAGGTCAAACATCCGTGAGCGTCTCCTCGGGACAGTCTCTGAGTACGTGATCAAGAACGCAAATCAACCCGTGCTGGTAATCAAGCGGGGGAAGGATACCAGGGGATAGGCACCACATTCCTGCTACCCCGAAGAATCCCTTATCTCTTCTCTTCGGCCTCAAGCAGGTTCCGGATAGCCCGCAGTTCCGCAACCACCGCACCGAGGTCTGCAACTCTTTCGGGTTCACCTTCGGTCGCGATGGAACCCATCTTCCGGACGAGACCCATGATCGTCTCCTGAAGGTTTTTTGGGTCGGCGATCCCGGTCAGGACAATCTCCGCCCTGGCCTGCGCCGAGTAGCCGGCGGTCTGCACCCGAACGGCCGAGAACGAGAAGAACCGCATCAGCGGTCCCTGGAAGATATCAACGTTTGTGATCCGGTTGTATGGAACGATCCCGGTCTGCCTGAACCAGACACCCCGCTCCCAGGTGATCTCGGTTGGAGTGAGGCGGTAGGTTATGCTCTCGCAGTAGAGAGGGATCCACCAGGCGACAAAGATTATGATGGCAAGCAGCGGTATGGTGAGTCCGAGGCCGACCGCGAGAGGGGCGAAGATTATGGTCGGGATAAGCCAGGGCAGGATCAGGACGACGACAAAGATCAGGAGCGATGTGTAGAGGTATGTCCGGTACGCCGGCACCGGTTTGAACTCTTCGCCGATACGGTATGTGGCCGGGGACATGTTATGGAGATGTGTCTTCAATCCAGCGGGGTTAAGCCTTTCCGATCGGCAAGACCTTTTCGAAGGATGTAGCGGTCGCCACCATCGCCGAAGTAGTCAGGGCAGAAACCGACCTCCATAAACCCGTGCTCCTGATAGAGTCGCCGGGCGCCATGGTTCGCCGGCGAGACCGTGAGATAGACCTCTTCCGCCCCGATCTCACCGAGCCTTCCGGTAACGGCTGCAAGAAGCCCCCTGCCCAACCCCCGGCGCCGGTAGCCCTCCGCCACCACCAATCGGATGACCCACCCCACTCTCGGCCGGTTCTGCACAAGCGCCCCGATGGTGTAACCGGTAACCCTGCCGTCGCATTCCGCAACAAGGAACGACCCGGCAAAGAGGACACCGGCCTGGCGGATGAAGACCTCCGACCGGCAACCCTCCGGGCTGTTCTCCATATCAATCTCACAGACCGCCTGGAAATCACCGTCGAGGTATTCCCTGATCCTCACGTTCATAGTCGTACAACCCTGTTTCTTTGTAAAAAACTACATGATGCCCGTCAGGGCTACAGACATACCGGATGAAAATCTGGGGTCATTTTCATACGAAAAGCCAGCGATTCATCATGACAGGCCTCCACTGAGACGTTCATCCTGCCCGACCACGTGATATGGGAGAGAGCCCTGACGGTTCCCCGCGGGGAAAACCATTCAGGGACTGTGTAGATGACCCAGGTATGGCGTTGACCCGAAGTGAAGACGCTCCTGTTCCGATAGATAACGATTGTTACCCCCAACGAGGGGGAGCAAGCCTCATCCCGGAGGCGCAGCAAACCGCTCTCCGTGTTCGGCCCAGTTCTCGACGGGCGGTTCGGAGAGGACGATACAGAGATCTTCAGGGCGGATCCCGGGGCTACGACCGAGGTACCCGACGATCGCCCGAAAGAGAGCCTCCTTCTTCTCGGCGGTTCGCCCGGGCATGAGGCTGACTTCGATCAAGAGAGCGTCGCCCGATCGACCTGGAGGTAGCGGGAAGTTCTCCTCTTTGCGCTCGCAGACCCGGATCCAGAGGGCAGCCTCCGGGGTCTGCAGCGCGTCTACGAACGCCCTGCGGACGCTCTCGATTATCGACCTCCGATACTCTACCGGTTTCCCGATACGGATCTCGATCTTTACAAGCGGCATTCAGACCACATCCGGCAGGCCGGGAGGAGACGAACACAACCCCCCCTTACCTGTATGAGCGTTCCGACAGGCGGGTCTTAACGCTTTCCAGGCATCAATCCCGGGGCCAGGAACTCCTGCGCCGGTGTCGGTCGATACAGGCGTTGAGCACCTCCTCCATCAACCGGAGCGCGCCCTCAACCCCGATAACCGCAGGGGAGGAGAGTTTGACCCTGTTCCTGAGCGGAAATGTCAGCCCGACGAACGCGGCGTCAGGTGCGAGCGCCTGCTCGTAGGACGAGCCAAGGATCAGATCGGGTTCGGCGTCCAGGATCATCTCCCGGATGACCGCAAGGTCGGTCGTATGGGTGATACCGGTCTTTCCGGGACCAGGGTCGTTCCTTGCGGCGATAAAGGCTATATCCGCACCGAGATATCGTTCGAGAAGATTGGCGGCATACCCCGCGTAGGCGGCGCCGCCAGCGATAGCCACCACCGGAGGGTCAAACCGACGCAGGTACCTGTCGCAGCCCTTCCTGATCCTGGCGTCAGCCCACGCCACCTCTTTTGCAACCGGGCGGGCGTCGACCCCCTCGATCACGGTTGCAAGCCGCTCGAAGGTCTCGCTGACGGCGTCAAGACCGAGGAGCGACCCACAGGTTCTGCCGATGCCGCCTGAAAGATCCGGGTTCGTCTCAACGGTTAACGGCGCCGCCCGCCGGGTTGCAGCGTAGCGGTCAAGGCAGAACGTGGTCTGCACAGAGACACCGGCGAGACTGAGCAACCGTCGTGCTTCGATGGTGTTTCCCCGGCAGAAGGGATCGGTGAGAGAGATCCCGTCGATGTTGACGCCCGGCGCAGCGGGGTCGACCTCCGGTGAGATCCGTTCAAGCGCCCTCCGGTAACCGACCTCGAGATCGCCGAGGAACCCGGGACTGTCGATGAATAGCACCCGGTCGTCACGGCCGAGATCGCTCAGATCCTCGCCGATGACCGCCGGCACACAGGTGTTGACCACGGCTATCCTGGTGTAGCGGTCGTCTACACCCGCTATAACCTCCCGCAGCCTTGACTCCGTACCGAATATAACCTCGTTCTCGAGAAGAAACGTCCCGTATATGGGAGCGCCGGTGAGCGAGGCAGGGTAAAAGTAGCAGCCGCTTGACCCGTGGACAACGACTGCAACGTCTTCAAACCCGGCAAGGCAGGCCACCGCACCGGTCATCGCGCAGGGCCAGAGCGGGTTCTCACATGGAGTATGCTGCTCTTCTGGCATCATCATGGCAAACGAGAGGGAGGGGGGTGTAAAACCCCTCAAACTGTCCGGATAAGCGTGGCAAGGTATTGCCCGACCTCGCTCGTCTTCTTCGCCCCGCCCATATCCCGGGTGACGAAACCATCCAGGATACTCCGTTCGATTGCCCGGAGAACCGCCGCCGCGGCCTCGTGTTCGCCGAGGTGATCGAGAAGCATCGAACCCGCCCAGACGGTGGCAAGCGGGTTTGCAACGTCCTGGCCGCGGTACTTCGGTGCCGAACCGTGGATCGGTTCAAACATCGAAGTGCCCGAGGGGTTTATGTTCCCGCCGGGGGCAAGACCGAGTCCGCCCTGTATCATGGCGCCGAGATCGGTGATGATATCGCCAAACATGTTCGGGGTGACAACAACGTCGAACCACTCGGGGTTCTTCAGGAACCACATCGTGACAGCGTCGACGAAGTTGAACTCCGTCGAGACAGCCGGATAACCCCTGGAGACCTCCGAGAAGACGTCTCGCCAGAGACCGTAGACGTCGGAGAGTACGTTTGCCTTGTCGACCGATGTGACCTTCTTCCTCCGTTGCATGGCAAGATCAAAGGCGTAGCGGATGACCCGCCCGGCCCCTTCGCGAGTGATGACACCGATCTGGTAGGCGAGTTCGTCGGCATCGGTCTCGACGTCCAGACCGAACCTGACGCTGTATATCTCCCGCAGAACCTCCAGCGTCTTCTTCTCACGTCTTCCGGTAAACCTGGATCCGATCCCGACATAGAAGTCTTCGGTGTTCTCCCTGACCACCACAAAGTCGATATCCTCCGGACGCTTCTTCGCAAGCGGCGTCTCGACACCCTCGAGGAGTCTTATAGGCCGGAGGTTGATGTACTGGTCGAAGTGGAACCGGATCGCAAGCAGTATGCCCTTCTCCAGTATCCCGGGTCTCACCCGCTCATCACCGATCGCCCCGAAGTAGATCGCCGGGAACTTCGAGAGTTCCTGGATATCATCCTCGGTCAGGAGTTCGCCTGTTGCAAGGTAACGTTCGGCGCCAAGATCGAACTCTGTCCAGTCGATATCAAACCCATATCGCTCTCCCGCGGCGTCCAGGACCTCTCTGCCCGCTGCTATGATCTCGGGACCTATACCATCCCCGCCTATTGCGGCTACCCGGTATTGCATATCTCCACCCCGTCGAGGTTCCTCGCATAGGCCACAAGACCACCGGCCTCGACGATCCTCTTCATGAAATCAGGCACGGGTTCGATCGGAAGCCTTCTCCCGTTCACCTCGATGTAACCCCCTTCGATATCCACCGAGATGACCTCGCCATCCTGTATGGCATCGGTCTCCGGACAGACGAGGGGCAGGAGCCCGGTGTTGATCGCGTTCCGGTAAAAGATCCGGGCAAACGACTTCGCTACCACGATCTTCACCCCGGCACCGAGCAGCGCAAGCGGCGCATGCTCACGCGAGGACCCGCACCCGAAGTTGCGGCCGGCAACCACAATGTCACCCTCCCGCACCTCTACTGCAAACTCATCCCGCGTCCCCTCAAACACATGTTTTGCAAGTTCCGCCGGATCGTAGATCGTCAGGAACCTGCCGGGGATGATAGCATCCGTATCGACATCATCCCCAAACTTCCATACCCGCATGATTCTCACACCTCCCTCGGGTCGGTGATCTCGCCGTAGAGTGCACTTGCCGCTGCCGTCGCCGGCGACGAGAGGTAGACCGATGCCAGGGTGCTCCCCTGCCGGCCCCGGAAGTTCCGGTTTGATGTCGATAGCGAGACCTCGCCCGGTGCGAGCAGCCCGAACGCCCCGCCCATACAGGGGCCGCAGCATGGCGCCTCAACAAGCGCCCCCGCCTCAACAAACCGTTCGATGAGCCCGGCCCGGAGAGCCTTCAGATACTCCGTTCGGGAAGCGGGGATGACTATCACCCGAACGCTATCCGCAAACCGGTCGGCGGCCCCGATCACCTCCGCCGCCTCCGCCAGATCTTCGTAACGACCGTTGGTACAGGAGCCTATGAAGACCTGATCGATCTTCGTTCCGGCAACCTCCGTTACGTCCACGACGTTATCGACATTGTGCGGGACAGCAACCTGTGGGGCGAGTTCGGTGATATCGTAGTGCCGCCGCTCCCTGTAGGAGGCGTCAGGGTCGCTTGCAAGATCATACGACCCGACTTCACGCCGTTCGGTGATATAGTCCCGGGTGGTCGCGTCGGGCGGGATTATCCCCGCCTTCGCCCCCATCTCGATCGCCATGTTAGCACACGTCATTCGGCCAGCCATATCCATATCACGTATCGCCCGACCTGTGAACTCGAGTGCCATGTAGGTCGCGCCATCGGCACCGATATCGCCCGCGAGATAGAGGATCAGGTCTTTTGCACCGACCCTCTGGCCGAACTTTCCATCGATCTCAAGCAGGATGCTCTCGGGCACCCGGAAATAGAGAGCCCCGAACTTCAGGACGAAACCCATATCAGTCGAACCGATCCCGGTTGCAAACGCCCCCGCGGCGCCGTAGGTACAGGTGTGGGAGTCGGTCCCGACGACGATCTCGCCCGGGGCCGCCCGTCCCTTCTCCATCACGACCTGGTGACAGACGCCTTCACGCATGTCGTAGTTGTGGATCCCCTGCTCTTCTGCAAACCGCCGCATGAAGACGTGGTTCTCGGCGGCGGGTATCGAGTCGGCGGGTACCTGGTGGTCAAAGAGCATGATGATCCGTTCCGGATCGAAGACGCGCTCCCCACCCATCTCATAAAAGACCCTGATCGCAAGCGGGCCAGTGATGTCGTGGATCATCGCCGCATCCACCGGCGCCATCACAACCTCTCCCGCCCGAACGGGCCTGCCACAGTGTTGCGAAAATATCTTCTCTACGATAGTCGCCGACATAGAGTATCCCGTCTTCTGTAGGTGCTCGGGACGTATGTAGTTTGCCGGAACCGGGAGGGATGGTGCAGTTAAATCCAGGCCCATTTTGGCCGATTTTACACGGCAGTAATCTTATGTTGCTCCGCGCGGTACCTTTAAATTGGAGCAATGACCGACGGACCGACCCCGGCAATGCGGCAGTACTACGCGGTGAAGGCACGTTACCCTGATGCCATCATCTTTTTCCGGATGGGAGATTTCTATGAGACCTTCGGGGACGATGCCAGCGTGGTATCCCGTGAACTCGACATCACCCTTACAGCCCGCGGCAGGGACCGGAACGGCGACCGGATGCCGCTTGCGGGCGTCCCCAACCACGCCGCCGACGGCTACATCGCACGTCTGGTGAGCAAGGGCTACAAGGTGGTCATATGCGACCAGGTGGAGGACCCAAAGACCGCTAAAGGGATCGTGAAACGGGAGGTCACCCGTGTGATCACGCCGGGGACGCTGATCGACTCCTCGATGCTTGGTTCGGCCGGCGCCCACTACCTGATGGCGGTCGCCCCCGATCGGGCTGACTCATTCGGTCTCGCTTTCCTGGATGTCTCTACAGGTGAGTTCTTTGTATCATCTGGCAGCGGGGAACGTGATTACGCCGATATCATCTCGGAGGTCGTGCGTTACCGCCCGACGGAGGCTATCGTCCCCGAGAGGCTTGGAGGCCCCCTCCCCACCAGACTGGAGGCCCTCGGGGTGACAGTGAGCCGTTACCGCGACGATGCCTTCGACCCCACAGTCGCATACGAACATCTCTGCAACCAGTTCGGGACGACGACCCTCGACGGCTACGGGTGTGCGCAGATGACGGGAGCCATCGCTGCGGCAGGGGCGGCGCTCCGCTACGCCCAGGAGACCCAGCAGTCACCACTCCCTCACATCTCCGGGTTATCGACCCGGGTGCCCTCTGAGAAGATGCTGCTCGATGCGATCACCCTCCGGAACCTCGAGATCACAACTCCTATCCGTGGAGGGAAAGATGCAAACACCCTCCTCTCCACACTCGATCTCACCGAGACGCCGATGGGAAGCCGGACGATGAGGTCATTTCTGATCGCACCGCTGCTACGGAAGGACGCCATCGAGGCACGACTCGATGCGGTGGAATGGTTCTTTGACCACACCATTGAGCGGCAGGCACTTCGTGCAGCTCTCAACGATGTTGCCGATATAGAGCGGATCGCCGGGAGGATCGCCTATGGAAATGTCGGTCCCAGGGATCTCGCAACGCTCAGGGAGTCGCTCGAAACGATCCCGGACATAAAGGCACTCTTTGACGCCGACGCGCCGCCCCTTATTCGCGATGCTCTGGGGATGATGGGCGACCACGCATCTCTTGTAGACCTGATTGGCCGGGCGATAGTCGACGACCCCCCGGCACTCGCCAGATCGGGCAGCATGATCCGCGAGGGTTTTAACGCGAAACTCGACGACCTCCGGCACCTGGCAACGACCGGGAAGGACTGGATCGCTGAGTTCCAGCAGCAGGAACGGGAGAGGACAGGTATCAGGTCGCTCAAAGTCGGCTACAACCGCGTCTTCGGCTACTACATCGAGGTGACAAAACCCAACCTGCACCTGGTTCCACCGGAGTATGAACGCCGGCAGACAACGGCGAACGGCGAGCGCTACACCACCCCCGAACTCCGGGAGAAGGAGGCGATGATCGCGACCGCGGAGGACCGACTCTCGGCACTTGAAGCGGAGGTCTACGCCGAACTCATCAGAACACTTGCAGCAGAGGTTCCAGGGCTGCAGGCGACCGCCCGGGCTTTAGGGTTGCTCGACGTTTATTCGGCGCTCGCCGAGGTTGCCGCACGCTACAACTACACCAGGCCCAGGATCGAGGAGAGCGGACGGATCATCATCCGCGACGGCCGGCATCCTGTGGTAGAGCGGAACCTCCAGGCTCCGTTTGTCCCTAACGACACCGAACTTGACAGCGCCGGTACCCAGATCATGATCATCACAGGAGCAAACATGTCAGGCAAGTCCACCTACATGCGGGCGGTGGCGCTCTGCTGCATCATGGCCCAGATGGGGAGTTTCGTCCCGGCGCGGCATGCAACCATCGGGGTTGTCGACCGGGTTTTCACAAGGGTGGGGGCGTTTGACGACCTGGCATCCGGGCAGTCCACGTTCATGGTCGAGATGCTGGAACTCGCAAACATCCTCAACAACATAACGCCGCAGAGCCTCGTCATTCTGGACGAGATCGGGCGGGGAACAAGCACGCTGGACGGTTCTGCCATCGCAAGGGCGGTGGTGGAATTCCTGCACGGGAGAGCAGTTGTGGGCCCGCGAACGCTCTTTGCAACTCATTTCCACGATCTGATCGACCTTGAGGGGTCGCTTGCGCGGGTGAAGAACTTCCATTTCGCGGTGAAGGATACCGGGACAGATGTTGTCTTCCTCCGTAAGATCATCCCGGGAGCGACAGACAGGAGTTATGGTGTCCACGTCGCCCAGCTCGCAGGTGTCCCGAAGAAGGTTACCGACCGGGCAAGACAACTCATGAAAGAGGCATCGACACGGCAACTAACCGACGGTCCGCGGGCCCCCCTCTACACCCAGATGCTCCTGATCGATCCAGGCGAAGGTGTTGTGGAGGAGAATCCAGCGGTCAAAGAACTCAGAGATTTGAACCTGAACGAGATGACGCCGATAGAGGCGTTGAACACCCTATGTCGTCTCCAGAAGCTTGCAAACGGCGAGGATGAAGACCGATGACAGAGATCCATCTCCTCGACCCCGAGACCGTGAACCAGATCGCCGCCGGCGAGGTCGTGGAGCGGCCGGCATCGGTAGCAAAGGAACTCCTGGAGAACGCGATCGACGCCGGCGCGACGGCTATCCTCCTTGAGATAACCTCGGATACGACCGGGATAACAAAGATCCAGGTGACTGACAACGGGGAGGGTATGACACCGGAAGAGGCCGTCCTTGCGTTCCAGCCTCACGCAACGAGCAAGATCCGGGATATCACCGATCTCTCCAGGATCCAGACACTGGGGTTCCGTGGCGAGGCGCTCGCGAGTATCGCCGCGGTCGCAGAGGTGACCATGATCACCCGGCCTCGGAGAGGCGGGGCGCTCAGTGGCACCCGTGTGTTGGTCAGGGGCGGCGAGGTCGTGGAGGTGGGCGAGGTCGGGGCGCCGGAGGGGACGACGGTCAGCGTCGAACGCCTCTTCTACAACACACCTGCCCGCCGGAAGTTCCTCAAGAGCAGGAACACGGAGCTTGCTCACGTCTACGGCGTTGTGGAGAGTCTGGCGCTGGCGCATGACGAGATCGCCTTCCGGGTGGTGCACAACGGAAAAGAGCGGATGGCAACCCAGCGATCCGCCGGACTGCTTGCAACCATCGCAGGGCTCTATGGTGCCGATCTGGCCAGGTCGCTCCTGCCCGTTGAAGGGAGACTCCCGTTTCTTACCATCCGCGGTTACATATCCCGCCCCTCTGAGAACCGCGGGAACCCATCTCAGATCTCTGTCACCATCAACGGACGATGCATCGTCTCCCGCAAGATCGCCGCCGCCGTCAGGGAGGGCTACGGAAACCTCCTGCCAAAGGACAGATACCCGGTAGCGTTCATGGATCTTGCGATCGATACAGGGCTTGTGGACGTCAACGTCCACCCGACCAAAAGAGAGGTCCGTCTCTCCAGGGAACACGAGATCCTGGAAGCGGTAACCGCAGCGGTGAGGGGGGCGCTCGCAGGGCACGATCTCTCCCGTGATTCGCCAGAAGAGTCGGCACAGCAGCAGATCGTGGTGGATAACAAGCAACCGATGCAGGTGGCGCGGGAGGCCGACGCGATCTACTCTGCCGGGCACCGGAGACCGGGCCTGGCCGATAAACGCCTCCGCCGAACGGAGAGGGAGGGTGAGAAGAACCTCCTCCCTGAAATGGAGCCGATCGGACAGGTGGCTGCAACCTACATCGTGGCAGAGGGGGTCGACGGTAGCCTCTACCTCATCGATCAGCACGCCGCCCACGAACGGATCCTCTACGACCAGGTCGTTGAGCAGCGTGATGCCGAATCCGCCGCGCAGGAACTGCTCGTCCCGGTCATCCTAACCCTACCCCCGAAAGAGTCCGCCGCGCTACGGGAGGCGATCCCCCTCCTGAGGGGGGAGGGGTTTGTGGTGGATGAGTTTGGCCGGGACACCTTCGCCATCCGGGCTGTTCCCACCGCCCTCGGTGCGGTCGAGGACGCCGCCGGGACTGTCAGGGAAACGATCGCCGACCTCCTAAGCGGGGATGTACGCCCCCACACCGACCGCCGGGAGGCGGTCACCTGCATCATCGCCTGCAAGGGCGCGATCAGGGCCGGCACCCCCCTCACGCCCGAGCAGCAGCGACTGCTGATTTCGCAACTCGCCCGGACGAAGACCCCCTGGACGTGTCCTCACGGAAGACCGACGGTTGTGGCGCTCGATAGAAAGAGACTCGAGAAGATGTTCGGGCGGACATGAGTCCGCCAGTTCAGACCGGGCTGACAACCGGTCTTGAAGCCTCACCTGCCACACCGGGTGCACGGAGGTAGGTTAGCAGGTCATCGAGAGTATCCACATACCTCACCTGGATCCCCAGGTTCTCCTGGAGGTAGGTCTTTGCATCCATGACAACCGGCAGCTGGCGCACGATCCTCAGGTTGCCAAGTAACCGGACCTCCTCCCGGTAACCTATCACCTGATTGTTCTCCGCCGGCAGGAGGAAGAGTGTCTTTCCGCTGCGGTAAGCGGCCTCTGCCTTCTCCAGAACACCGCCGATCGGGCCGATCCTCCCGTTCTCATCAATGGTTCCTGTCACCGTAACGCTCTCGTTGAGGGGGAAACCCTCCAGCACCGAGGTGAGAAGTGCGGCCATGGCCGCTCCTGCACTCGGGCCATCGATCTCAGAGACCTCTTCCGGGCTCCTGATGCTGAAGATGACATCCGTCCCTGATAGATCCACGCCAGAGTGATTGGCAGCAGCAGCGACCGCATGGTTTGCAGCGTCCTGAAAGACCGTCCCCATCAACGGTGTGGTCTGGACAAGGACGCGCCCCTTTCCGGGCGCCACTTCAACCGAGATGTTAACCATCCCGCCTTCGGTTGTAAACACCTCGTAAGGGAACGGGCCACCCTGTTTGACCTCAACGCGCTGGATTACCACCGGCACCTGCATGGTTGCGGCCCCGGCCGTCGTTGAGGCTGGTGCGAGAGTTGTGGCAGACGGGGTAACGACCTCCAGCGGCCCTTCGAGAGGGAGGTCACCACCAGGGGCGAGGATGACACCCAGGAGTAATATATTTACAGCAACCGATAATACGAGCAAAACCGCCAGGGTCTTTTCCAGCAGGCGCGTATTGTTACCCATTGATCTACTCTATTACTTTGGAGAAGATGTAACTTGCGCGGTCGGAGACGATATAAATTGAACCCATCATGCCTCAAACCCGCAAGAGGTGGGGCAGAATGGAAGGAGAACGGTATAGTCCTCCACCACCCGACCACCCCCGGATCCATATCCGGCGGATTCATCTGACCGGGTATAACCTGAAGGAACCGATTTGAGGGTCTCCAATCGCCCGGAAACTATAACACCCTGACCGCTCAAAGCCACATCCGGCAGAGGTCACGTGTCGCCCGGAAGACGTAGAGCCTCTCGTCATCGAGGGCCTCTTCGTCGACGACGAACGAGACGAACCCCTCGCGTGCGAAGAGTTCCCGGACTTCGTCAGGCCCGGTCAGCGACGAGACGAGGAGCAGAACCCGCCCGAAGGGCGAGAGCACCCGGCCGGCATCCGCGACGAACCGCTCGATCGTCGCCCTCCCTGTCGGGCCGCCGTCGAGGGCGTACTCCAGCCAGTCGTCCATCCGCTCCCCGGGCGTTGTCGGGAGGTATGGTGGGTTGAAAAGGATGAGGTCAACCGGCCCTGAAATCCCGGCGAGGAGGTCTGTCCGTACAACCTCCACCCCGCGGGCGCGGGCGGATACAACCGCGTGCGGGTTGATATCGGTGCCGACCAGAATCGCCGCCCTGCTCATGAGGGTGGCCGCAATATAGCCACTACCCGTCCCCACCTCCAGCACACGGTCGTCCGGCTTGACCTCCCGGAGCGCCGCCCGAAGGAGTAAAAACGAGTCCTCGGCCGGTGGGTAGACCTGGTCGCCCGTGTTCATACTCAGCGCCCCGCAAGTCTGTTTGCGATCAATGCAAACTCCTCCAGCGAGAGGTCCTGTGGCCGCCGTTGAAGGAGTTCATCGGGGAGATCCTGGATCGCACCCTCGATCAAGCCCGGAGGAAACACCGTCCTCCCGCTCTGGAGCCCTTTACGCACAGTCTTTCGCCGGTGAGAGAACAGCACCCGCACAACGTCAGCGTATACTTCCCGATCCGCGATCGGGTACGGTGGTTCGTGCGGTATGATCTGGACAACCAACGAGCGAACCTGCGGTTTCGGGCGGAAAGAAGACGGTGAGAGCTCGAGCAGTGGTTTTACGGAGGCGTAGGTCTGCACCATCACCGATAACCGACCCACGTTAGCGGTTCCAGGCGACGCGATCATACGCTGGACGAACTCTTTCTGATACATCAGGATAGCCGCCTCAAACCCGATCTCAAGCAGTCGGAACGTAATCTTTGCAGAAACAGAGTATGGGAGGTTTGCGACGACGATATCAAACGGCGGGATGTCCACCTTCCTGGCATCACCCTTGATTATCTCCAGACGCCCCTCCCCGATCTCGTCGGCAAACGTGACCTCGAGTTCTTCCACCAGAGCAGGATCAATCTCTACCGCGATAACCTCCGCACCCCGTTCAATGAGTGCTCGAGTCAGGATCCCCTCACCGGGACCTATCTCTAGCACCCGCCGACCGGAGACATCGGCAAAACCGGCAATCTTCTCGACAGCCCTGCGGTCGATGAGAAAGTGCTGATCCCTGGGAGCGCTCATCTCGATGTGAATATGTGATACTTCTCGTCAGGATCCTCGATCTCGTGCAGGATCCGATTGATTATCATCCTCTCCGGGTGAGGAAGTGACCTGATCCGCCTGGAGATCTCATCAAAACTCTCAAACGGTTTCTTCTCCCGCTCTTCAAGGATCTCCCACAGAAGTTTCTTCCCGATGCCGGGGAGCAGGTGCAGCATGTGAAACTTAGGTGTGATCGGAACGGACTTATTGAAGAAGTCAACGAACCGCTGCTCGTTCTCGTGGACAATCTGCTCGACCACAAACGGCAACTCGAGCTTCGCTGTCGCTGTCAGGTCCTCATACCCGATCCGCCGCTTGACACGCTCGATCTTATCACGCTCCTCATCCCCGATGTAGACGCGGTCGTGGATCTGGATGTCCGCACCAGGTTTCGGAACAAGCTCAAGCAGTTTGAACTGGTCCACCCCTACCGCCTGAACGACCGGTTCGCGCCTGTAGCCCGGACGCTGGTCGCCACTAACATGGCCCAAAGGAAGGACATCCAGAACTACTGCGTTCACCTCTTTCTTTTCGGCTCTCATTGGCTTCACCCCGGGAAAGGGGGGTCAGAAGTGGGTCATTACCACTTCGAGAATCTCGTCCAGCTCTTCCGTCGTCAGATTGAACCGTTCTTTGGCGTAGATGGCCCGCAGTTCATCCCTGGTTCGGGGCATCAGGTTCGCAATCCGGTAGGCAATATCCTCTTTCATCTTCTCGAGTTTCATCAGGTCGCCAACAAGGGCACGGGCTTTCTCGGAAGATGTCTTTGAGAAGCGATTGGCATGCTCAATGCTCTTACGGAGCTCGTAGGACATCTCGTCCCCCGACTCAAACCGGGTTGTCTCCACGGCAAGGAGAATATCCCGCACCTCGGGGAGCAGTATCCGCTCTTCGCTTACAACTCGTTTTACCTTCATGCCAATCACTCCACTATCCTGGATGGTTATAGTTTCTGCGCTTTTAGGTGTTGCGGTCTCGCAATAACCTGTTTTATCGTATCGCCGTCCCTAACCTCGAGCACCCATGCACGCCCACGCCGCCCGATAACCGTACCGGTCTTCCCGTGGAACCGACGGTGGGGCATCCCCTTCTGGACGCTCGGTTCGACCACTACATGCACCCTCTGCCCTATCTCAAAGTTCTGAATCACAGAGGTTACAGGAGGGATGCCACGTCTTCTCAGGTCTTTCTTGAACTTATACCGCGTCTTCTTGCGTGGTCCATTGTGATGTGCCATGATTACTCACCAAACTCATTTGCTGTTTCGACCTGCACCACATCGAGGCTGACTACACGTGCGGTGCGCCCCAGGATCTGGGCAAGGCTGGGCCTGGTTCTGCCGCTGTCACCCGATACCAGTTCTTTGATGTAGAGTCCCGCTTCGCCGACGACTTCTACCCAGTATCTGCCATCAACACTACCCGTACACCCGATATCGATGACCCGCCGCTCCCGAACTTTATCCGCCCGCCGGTGTGACACCCTTGTCGGGGTGCGCTGCCGAATCGTTGCACCTTTTAACTGATCGAGGGCTGCCCTGAACTCGTCTGGTGTTACAGAACCGTCGATCTCGACCAGGATCCTGTATTTTTTATGCCCTTTGTCGGATTTAATGCTTTGCACCATCTTCCGATCTGCCCATCCCTCGATCTGGACCGCCACACGACCGGCAGCATCCCTGTTTATCTTCTCCTCAAGCACCGCGAGATCCATCGACCGCTTCCGGGGCGCCTCTATCTCCATCACAAATGGCCGGCCCGACCCAAGCATCCTGGCATCGATATCCTCGCGACCGGCACCGTGCAGGATCGCGTTCTTAGCCTCAAATACCTCGATCGCCGGTCGGCCTATCAGTTCCTCAACGGAGTCAGGATACTGTTTCCCGGTGTAGTTGCACCGTTCGCACCCAGCTCCACGGCAAGCCCGGCAATCCCAGTGGGTCTGCGGGATCCCGCGCTCGTATTTCAGGTACCGCCCGGCGAAAAAGACCGGGTTGACCTGCACCTCAACCGCACCTTCGCCGAGATCGAGAATTGCAACCACGTCGGGGTTCTTAAGGTCAGCGTCCTTCCCTATGAGCGCCGATACAGCCTTTCCAACCTCCCTGTTCATCTCGGCTTTAAGCGGTTCGGGGTCGTGAAGACCAAGATCGCTCCAGACCATCTCTTCGCTCTCCGCAACAAGCGGCGGCACCCTCGTCCCGATAAGGAAGGTCTCAAACTCTATACCCGACAAAGCCCCGACAACCTTCTCTGCCCAATCATCAATCCTTGAGAGTTCACCGCCACAGACCCAGCAGGCGACCGGATCAGGTTCCTGGTGTGGCCTGTTTGCTGAAACCTCGCAGGTGATCCGGAGCGCTCTCCCTCGCTCATCGTTGGTCAACCCAAACGACCTCTTCCCGTAAAACCGTCCGAGACAGTGGTCGCAGATCTCGCCATATTCAAGGATTGATTCTACCTCTTCGATTATACCCAACCTGACTCCCTCCGGTCAATCTCATTTAAAAGGACAGTAATGGCATGATCGGCATGCAGCGAGCGCGGTCCGACAGAGTAGCGGTCGGCCCCGGCAACGGCCTCTTCCTCCTCCAGCGTAAAGTTCTGGTGGTCTGAGAGCAGGTAGTTCTCCGGGAGTTCAGGAACCTTCCTTACATCCTCCCCGGCCTCGTCGAGCACCGCAAACGGGATCTCTGCAAGCAAACGTGCAAGTCCACCGCGGCGGATATAGACCCCCGGGGTCGACTCCCGGAACTCATCTCCGCAGGGGATCGAGAGAGCCTTCTTGATAAGAGCGGCACTGCTCCGTTCGTCTGGAGAGAGTCGGCGTACCTCGCTCCCACGAAAGAGGATGGTCTTCTCCGGACCAGCTCCGCCGCAGAGGATGAGGTAACACTCCACATCCCGCCGCAGGTCATGGGAGAGGAATAACGAGGAACTGACGCAACGGCAGAGGAGATCCATCCTCCCCCCGCTTCCAGGTAGATCGTTCAGGCTGAAGTTACCGCTCGTTTCGGCAACGTGGCCCACGATAGCGAACCGTTTCATCTACCGGGTCCGCCGAACTTCTTCATCATGCGCTGCATGTTGAACTTGCCGCCATCCATGCCACGCATACCCTTTAAAGCGCGTTGCATTATCTTGTAGTATTTTATGAGCTCCCGGACATCCTCTGGTGTCACCCCGGCGCCACGGGCGATCCGCTGGACGCGTGCACTCCCGATTATCGAGGGGTCATCGAGCTCTGAGGGGGTCATCGAGTCCATGATCACCCGATAACGCTGCATCTTGGTGCTGGTGATATCGTAGGCTTCGTCCGGGATCTGCATGCCTCCCAGCGGGAGCATGCTCATGATCTGCCTCAGGGGCCCCATCCTGTTCAACGCCTCGAGCTGCTTGTACATATCCCGGAGCGTGAACTTCCCCTTGAGCATAGCGTTTACATCGATCTCATCGGTCGAGACCGCCTCTTCGGCGCGTTCAACAAGCGCCTTGAGGTCGCCCATCCCGAGCAACCGCGAGATAAAACCATCCGGGTCGAACCTCTCGAGATCCTCGATAGTCTCGCCACTCCCGATAAAGACGATCCCGCTCCGGGTCTCGGCGACCGCCGAGAGGGCACCGCCACCCTTGGCGGTACCGTCCATCTTGGTGACGATGACGCCATCTATCCCGATCGCATCGTGAAACCTGCGGGCCTGCTCGCTTGCCTGCTGCCCTAGCGCCGCATCGATCACGAGCCACCGATGGTCAGGATGCGCGATCTCATTAATCTGGATGATCTCCTGGATCAGGTTCTCCTCCAGGGCGTGCCGGCCCTGGGTATCGATGATGATCACCTCATACTGTTTGCGGAACCTTGGGAGACCTTCACGGACTATCGCAAGAGCGTCCGACTCTGCAGGGTCACCAAAGCAGGGAACGCTGATCCGATCACAGAGAGTCTTTAGCTGATCGTAGGCGCCGGGCCGGAACGTATCGGCGCAGATCACCGCAACCCGCAACCCTTTGCGCTGGAAGTATCTGGCAAGTTTCGCCGTCGTTGTTGTCTTCCCGCTCCCCTGCAGCCCTGCCATCAGGATCGTCTGGGGCTCAAGCGAGACCTCACCCGTTCTGCCCATAAGCCGGACAAGTTCCTGGTAGACGATCCGGAGAACGTGCACGCGGACACCCATTCCTTTCGGGGGTTCTTCCTCAAGCGCACGTTTCTTGATCGACTGGGAAAGTTGCATCACCAGCCTGACGTTGACATCGGCAGAGAGGAGGGCCCGCTGGAGATCGCGTACCAGTTCATCGACAGCCGCCCGGTCGATCACGGTCTTTCCGGAGAGTTTCTTGACGGCGTCCTTCAATGAGTTACCCAGGGTATCCAGCATCAGTCCCCACCACCCAGCAGTTCATCAACCATCGCCCGGGGCTCAAACGGCATGATGTCGTCATAACCCTGCCCCGTCCCGAGGAAGAGGATCGGTTTTCCAACGGTGTGTGCGATCGATATCGCCGCGCCCCCACGCGGGTCCATATCCGCCTTGGTCAGAACGACCGCATCGGTGCCGACGGTCCTGTTGAACTCATCGGCCCGGATTACCGCATCGTTCCCGGCCACCGCCTCATCGACGTAGACGACGAGATCCGGTTTCATCACCCGCCGGATCTTCTCCAGCTGGTTCATCAGGTTTGCCCGGTTGTGGAACCGGCCGGCTGTATCAGCCAGGACAACATCGATGTTATGTGCCTTCGCGTACTGAACGGCGTCAAAGAGAACAGCGGATGGATCGGCACCGGGCTGATGGTGGACAACCCGGATGCCGAGACGGTCAGCATGGGTAACGATCTGCTCGATCGCACCCGCCCGGAAGGTATCCCCGGCACCGATCACAACCGAGAACCCGTTCTTCTGCAGGTAGTGGCCGACCTTCGCGACTGTTGTGGTCTTTCCTGTACCGTTCACACCGGTAAAGAGGATCTTCACCGGGCGTTCGTGCTCCTGAACGTAACGCAGGAGATCGAGACCCTCGCCAAGCACACCACAGAGGGCCGAGCGCAGGGTAGATACAACCAGATCGTCCACAGAGGCGCCGAGCCCCCGGTGCCGGCCAACCAGATCTGCCCGCATCCGGGAGATGATCTCGTCCGTGACCGGGAGGGCAACATCGTTCTCCAGGAGAACCATCTCGAGTTCGGCAAGCGGTTCCTCAATATCCTTCTCCCGGATAAGGATCTCCCGCTCCCTGACGAAGACCTTTACCCTGTTTATGAGAGTAGGTCTCTCCCGTTCTTCTAGCGCTGCAGGCGGTTCTGGCCTGGCAAGAGGGGGTGCAGCCTCCGCCGTCCCGGAGGTTTGCTGGGGCTCAACCTCCACCTCCGCAGCCTCCTCGATATTCGAGGCAAATTTAGTCCGGATATTCTGAAGTTTCTTCTTTAAAGAGTCAAACATTATCAACTTCCGCCACGGCCTGCCTGAGCCTGCCGGGCCGCCCCGTACGCCGCCTCAAGTCGCCGGGATACCTCCGTGGCCCGTGCCTGCAACTGCTCAAGCGAACCTGCGACCTTCTTCTCCAGCGCCTCAAGTTCGGTTATCCGGCCTTCGAGATACTTCACTGCGTCCTCTGTAGACCACTCAACGGATACATCTGCCCCGAGGTTCACGATTGCATGCCCGGTGTCAAGAACTTTCACCCGCAGAAGAGCGCCGCCGCCAATAGGGAGAAGGACTGTGGCCTCTGCATTCTCCCGGACCGCAAGAAGGGTCTCGATGGCGGCAGCAGCCTCAATCCGCTGTTGCTCGATCATCGAGAGTTGCTGCGTAAGGATCTCGATCTGCTGGGCGTACTCGTTTAAGTACACCTGAAGGGTCTGTATCTCGCGAGGGTCTACCTGGTCCACATCACTCACCATCTACTACTTTAACCGATTCGATCGTGATATAATTTCTCTTCAGGCGATGTTTGCTCCCAATATCAGTGAAAACCCTCTCTTTAGCCAGGTTCTCGTTCGCTGCTGTGACCACTTTGCGAAACGGTTTCCACTCTTTATCGATCCTGCACGCACCTACAATCTCAAAATACTGGTTCTCCATGAAATATCACTCCAAAAACCCAAGAACTTCCTCTATTCTACCCAGCTCAAAACCGGTAGTGGCGGATCCAGCGAGATAACCCTTGCTGTTTGCAAGCAACCCTGTGCCAACAAGACCGCTTCCCATGTTTACCGACCCGAGACCGATCGGGAGATCGACCACCCGTTCAAGACTTTCGATCTCCATCTCGTTGGCCCTCGGGTGAACAAGGATACCCCTGTTAGTAGCAAAGCCGGCCATACCAACGGTCTTGATGCTTCCAAGTGAGAGCCGGATCACCGGCACGGAGAGGAACGACCCGATCTCTTCGGCAAGATCGACCGGCATCCCGGGATGAACTGCGGCAACGTAATCATTCGCGAGAATTACGTTGCCCGCCGCATTCATCGAGCCTTCGAGCAGGAAGATATCCCGGTAGTCGCTCAGGACAGCGAGTTCCTCGTCGGCGGCAAGGCCACTGACGACCAGTCCACGACTGTTCCCCGAAACGAGTGAACCGATGATGCTACTCTCCTGGATTGAGGTCTTCACGATCTCAACATCCAGCTCACGCTCGAGCGCCGTTGTGAACGCCGCTGGTGCAACTGGGTGGACGATCGCTATATCCTCAAATACGCGGGCGAAGACGCCTATATTCGGATCCCCGGCGAGATCGATCGTTCCGGTCATCTCACTCCTCGGCGAGCTCGGCCTGGACCTGCCCGTCCTCGAACTTCATCGCGCGGACGCGGATCTTTCGCGGAGGCTTCTCGCTCCCCCTCTCCCAGACCTTCTCGTTAATGCTACGATCGAGTTTGACATCCTCGCTCTTCATGTTCCGCACCAGGAAAGCTCTGATATCCCTGATAGCGGTGTTGCACCGCTTCCGCCGGGGTGCACGCTTAACGTCCCGGAGAGGGATGACATAGATATGCTCCTTCAGTGTCTCTACCATAGTTCCTACACCTTCAGACTGCTCCGTCTCCAGTTCCGCCGCTTCGGGTGCGACGTAACCTTACGGTTGGTTCTGATCATAACCCATGCGGGCACACGGCGGTTCTGCTCGCATGCCTTTGCCAGCCGGATCTTCCGGCCCTTTGTCAACTTACTCATGATTCTCACTCTCGATGATATTCAAGCCTCTCTCGTGCCAACAACCAGAGACTGGAGGTGATGAGGAGGGAAGAAAGGTGCCGGGTCGATACCGCGTGCACGGATTGCGCCCCGGATCTCCTGCTCATAGTCGCCGTTCCCGATGCTGCCCGTCTCTCCGTAGCGGACCAGAAGAAACTTTTCTGCAAGACGTTCCACCTCGAACTTACCGTACCCAAGGAGCGGTCTTACGTAAGAACAACCGGTGGTCATCTCCAGACGCTGGACCTCAGAGCGGTCGAGACCTGGAACACGGTCTTCCCTCCGGATACCGTCAGCGACCACCGCGTAGTCTCCGGCCAGCATCTCTACCGCCGTCCGGTGAACCATATCGATCGCATCATTAGGGTAACCACAGGCCAGTAGAAGGTCTACAGCCTTATCAAGCAGATCGAGTCCGAGCACCCTTTTACGGAAAGGAAGGCCAAGCGCGGCCGCAGCGGCACGCACCTCCGGGACCTCCCGGTCAGCATCGAAGACACAGGTATTCAGTTCTACCTCATAGTCGCGTGAAAGCATGATTGCCGCCAGCGCGCTATCTTTTCCTCCCGAAAAGAGCAACCCCACTTCCATTTTTATTTCCGCATTATCCTGAAATCTTTCTTTGATGGCGTCAGCTGGACCAGTATGGTTTTTAGCTGTTCATCGGTGATCCGTTGCCGGATCCGCCCGCTCTGGGCCAGCATAACCAGCTGCTGTTCAACAGCTTTTGCAAAATCCGGCCGTGTCAACTTGATGGTATTTAGCCTCTCCCTCGCTTCAGGCTCGAGGATCTCCATCAAAACAGTTCGGATCTGTGCAGCCATCTGCTGTTGTCGTGCCAGCTCCTCCTCCACAGCCTGTTGCTCCATCGCCTGCCGCTGCATCTGCTCCAGTCTCCGGCGACGGAGTTCCGCGAGTTCGTCATCAACCATCAACCAAGCCTCCTTCGATCAGTAGTTTGCAAGTTGCGGTGCAACCTCAGCAGCCTCTCTCTTCAGGCTATGAGCGACATTATCGAGGAACGATCTGCCCGCCGGGGTGATCGTACGCCCCTCACTTGACCGGGTGACGTAACCGGCTGCCTCGAGCTGCTGAAAGATCTTTCGCACAATCGAACCGCTTCCCCTCCGGAACTGATATGGGGACGACCCACGGTCACGTTTGCCACCGTAGGCTGAGCGCATCCTCTGTGTCCCGACCGGACCGTCGGTGTAGACGCGACGGAGAACCGACGCCGCCCGTACATACCACCAATCTTCATTCTCTGGCGGCATCTGCTTGTGTACCCCCGTCTTTGCAAATGCGGCCCAATCTGGGGGCTGGATCTGCTGATTTTTCTTGAGTTCTTCTGCCACCTGCCGGATGAACATATCGGCAGGGATATCATATACAGTTGTCATGGATGAACCTCACTCTCGCTAACAGTCTTTACATATTCGTCCGGTAATGTTTTATATATTTCGAGGACTCGACCCTGAAGATCCGTCCCGTCGTTCCTTGAGAACAAGTGTCCGACCTCGAACCTCGACCAGAACCGCACCGGCAACGTCCGCCACCTTTACAGGATCGACCTCGGTATTGCGTAGCCATCGCACCTTGACGACCTTCCGGCTCTTGAGCTGCCTCCGGATCTCATCGATCATGACGCTCGTGACACCCTGTTTCCCGATCCAGACGGTGGGTCTTAGACCCTGAAAAGACTCCATGCTCATAGCCGCAGCCTCCCTGTCGGGTATCGCGAGCGATGCCCACAGTTAAGGCAGGTGACGACCACCCGACCCCGGTGAATCCGGACCCTCGCGTTTGAACCAGGTACCAGGTATGAGTTGCACCTGCGACAGAACCGGCGTTTCAGCAACGGTTCGATCCGCACCCGGTGACGCATACCTATCTTGCGGGCCAGTTCCACGCACCGGTTGCTCCACTCCGGGTTCTCAGGGTAGAACTCGGCGGCCCGCTCAAAGAGAATGTCAATCCTCTCCCGGGCAAGCCTGCGGGAACCCGATTTTCGTGTCGTGTCTACCATGGTGCGATCAGTTCCGGCGGTGGATCTTGAATTAGAGGTGTGAGGCCATATATAAATTGATGCCGGCCTATGGCCGGATCCGGACGCGTCGCCCCTCAACGATCAGGCGATCCTCGCAGAAAAGTTTGACAGCAAGGGGGAGTGCCCTGTGCTCTTCAGCAAGTATCCGTTCGGCCAGTGCTGTCTCGTCATCATCCTCAAGAACAGGGACGCATCGCTGGATGACGATGGGACCGGTATCCGTTCCATCGTCCACCAGGTGAACGGTGCAGCCCGCAACCTTCACCCCGTACTCGATCGCCTGCCTCTGCGCGTGCAGCCCGGGGAACGCCGGCAGCAGGGCGGGGTGGATGTTAATCATCCTGCCAGAGAACTCGCGAACTATATCTGACCCCAGTATTCGCATATATCCAGCAAGTACGAAGAGGTCAGCCTGGAAATCCCGCATCGCAGCAAGAAGAGCCTCTTCGTATGCGGCTTTTGAGGCGAAGTCTGCGTAGTCTATGACCCTAACAGGTATACCGCCGTGTTCCGCTCGCTCGATCGCATAGGCACGGGGGTTATCGGTGATCAGCCCGACACCAATCCCCGGGATCTCGCCGGACGCGATGGCGTCGATCACCGCCTGGAAATTCGATCCCCTGCCGGAGGCAAGGAAGGCAATGCGCTTCTTTCGAAGAGGTATCACTTGCTCCATGTGGTAATCATCCTCCGGGCTCTACACCGCCGCCTTCCCTGATCACTCGAGGTTCGACGATCAATTTCACCTTGACGATCCGACGGCCACGCATCTGCATAACCACCAGGGTGACGTTGCTCTCCTCGATCCTGACCACCTCACCGCGGCGCGGAATGTGCCCCAGCCTTTCGATGACCAGCCCCCCGATACTCTCGTAGGTGTCCATCAACGGGAGATTGAGTTTCAGATCCTCGTTTATGTGCTCCACCCATGTCCGCGCGTCGACCAGGTATACCCCTTCCTCGATCTGCTGGATCTCGGGCTCCTCCTCATCGAACTCGTCCATGATCTCACCGACGAGTTCCTCGAGCATGTCCTCAACCGTCACTATCCCGGCAAACGACCCGTACTCGTCGAGAACAACGGCCATGTGCTGTTTCTTCATCTGGAGATCTTTTAACAGGTCATCGATCTTCTTGCTCTCGGGGACAAAGTAAGGCTCGTACATCAGGTCCCTGATCGTCGCTCCCGTCTGCTGCCGAAATACCGCAGAAAAGACGTCTTTCACATTCAGGAGCCCAACGACGTTGTCGATATGCCCGTGGTAGACAGGGAGCCTGGAGAAACCGGTCTCGTTGAATATGGTAAGAGCATTCTCGAGCGTGGCCGTGTCCTCGATCATGACAACATCCACACGGGGTGTCATAACCTCGCGAACCGTCGTGTCGCCAAACCGAAGAACAGAGTAGAGCATGTCCCGTTCCTCCTCCTCGATCGTCCCCTCCTCTTCCCCAACGTCGATCCACTCCTTGAGTTCCTCCTCCGTGACGACCGGTTCGGCAGTCTCAGCGCTGGAGATAAAATGCCGCCGTATGCGTTCCGAAACCCAGAGGATGGGTGAGATCACCCGCGAGAGGAAGAGGATCGGCCTGGCAACAGCGAGTGCCAGAGACTCGGTGTGCCGGGAAGCATACATCTTCGGTCCGATCTCGCCGAAGATCAGCATCAGGATGACGGTAACACCGGTTGCGATCCCGACACCGAGATCGCCGTAGATCCCTATGGCGATCGCGGTCGCCAGCGATGCAGCGGCCACGTTGACCACATTATTCCCTATCAGGATGGTGATAAGAAGAGAGTCTGTCGAGCGTTTCAGGGTATCGAGCGCTTCCGCTCCCTTTCGACCCTGATTTAAGAGGGCACGGACCTTTGCCCGTGTTATCGATATGAGGGCGACTTCTGAACTCGAGAAGAAGCCCGAAAGAAGCAGACAGATTATAAATAAAGCGATCTCTACAGCCAGAAGGTCTATGACTACCATTTACTCCACGCCGCATAGAACGGCAGCATCCAGCAATCGCATATTGCCGGGATTAATGGATAA
This sequence comes from Methanoculleus sp., assembly GCF_030019085.1. Taxonomy (GTDB): domain Archaea; phylum Halobacteriota; class Methanomicrobia; order Methanomicrobiales; family Methanoculleaceae; genus Methanoculleus. Next base: position 108,755 of record NZ_JASEFJ010000002.1, on the reverse strand, counting down.
GGTCTCATTCAGATGTAATAAAACCAGCGCTTCAGAAGAAGGCCTCCTTCAAAGCCACCAATTCCCGCGAAAGAAGCACGATCTTCTCTTCGGCTGAAAGCGCTGCCGGAAAGATCATATCATCTATCTCAAGGGTGAGCAAACCCGGATACCCCCGGTCGGCAAGGTCTGCAAGCACCCCCAGCGCATCCGGGTCGTCATGGATGGGGTGATGCGGCCGGCCGTTCCCTCCAAGTGCACTGACATGGACGTTTACAATTCGCTCGATGCAGAGATCGAGAAAACGCCCCACCTCCGCCTGGGAATTCATCATGGCATGTCCCATATCAAACGTAAGCCAGAGCCATGGCTCACGTTCGAGCACCTCAGCCACATCCTCTGCCGTTGCGAGCAGGGTGTTTATGCGCGGTTCCATATTCTCGATCGCCACCTTCACCCCTGTCTCCTCCGCTACCTCCTCGAGCCTCGCGACGTAAGTCTCAAACCTCTTGTAGTCTGGGGCGCTTGGCTCTCGTTTCGCCGTTCGTCTCCCTGGATGGACAGTGACAACGGCGGCGCCGATCCTCTCCGCCATCCGTATCGCCTCGATCGTGTATTCGACCGAGATCTCGGCAACCCTGGGGTTTATAGAGCAGGGGTTCAGGTCAAGCGAGGGGGCATGGACTGTGATGGGCGAGAGTTCCGGGTGGCCGGCGATACAACCCGAAATTTCATCTTCAGGGCAACCGCGAACCCAGAAGTGCGGCGTCTCAACCCAGAACTCAAGGGAATCAAGACCTGATTCACTGATGTAGTCAAAGATCTGATCGCATGTGTACTCGTGAAAGAACATGGTTGAGACAGCGAAACAACCCATAATACTACTTGATATAAAACATTGGCATAATAGGTTTTGATGATGCCTGGCAGTCATGCCACCAGTCCGGAACGGTTCGGTAGCCCGATACTCCGGGTTTCGGAGGTTTCCGGGCTTATATGCGACCTCCTTGATGACGCACGCCTGCACCAGATCTGGTTGCGAGGAGAGGTGACCAATTACCGGAACCATAACTCCGGCCACCGCTACTTCTCACTCTCCGAACAGAGTGGCGGGAGGATTGCAGTGATCAACTGCGTCATGTGGCGCACCACCGCATCAGCACTAACCTTCACCCCGAAAGACGGTATGGACGTCCTTGCCTGGGGGTCTGTGGAGGTCTACGAACCGCACGGCAGGTACCAGTTTATCGTCCGGGAGATGATCCCGGCAGGCCCTGGCGAGCGATTTCTCATGGTCGAGCGATGGAAACGTGATCTCGAAGCTGAAGGGTTATTTGAGCCCGGGCGGAAACGCCCCCTTCCGGTCTTTCCCCGACGTATCGGCGTTGTCACATCGAGTAGCGGCGCAGCGTTGAAGGACATTCTCTCTGTAATCTCCAGGCGTTATCCTGTCGAGGTGATCGTCTCGCCGACGGCCGTCCAGGGTGATGGGGCGCACACCGAGATCGCGGAGGCGATCCGGCGGATCGACGGGCTTGTAGACGTAATAATCGTCGGACGTGGGGGTGGGAGTTTCGAGGACCTTTTTCCCTTCAACCACCCGGAGGTTGTGCGGGCCGTTGCCGCGTGCAGGACGCCGGTTATCAGCGCCGTCGGACACGAGGTGGACACCACCCTCTGCGATTTTGCGGCAGACCTCCGGGCGCCAACACCCTCAGCAGCGGCGGAGCGGGCGGTGCCCGAGCGGCAGGAAGTACTCCGTGAACTTCGAGGATACGAGGAGCGGATTCGCTCCCTTGTCCAGCAACGCCTGGAGAGAGCACAGAGCGATGTTGATGACCTGCGGGAGCGGATGCACCCCCGCCGACTCGCGCGCCGGGTTCACGAGCGTATGCAGCGGCTTGCCGAACACCAGGAGCGCCTTGAGAGGGCTGCACTTGCCCGGCTACAGCGTGAGCGCTCCGTCCTCACGGAACTCAGCACGAGGCTTGAAGCGCAGAACCCGCTTGCCGTACTCGATCGAGGCTACTGTATCATCGAGTCAGACGGGAGGATCGCGCGGAGTGCGCGTGATCTCCAGGCAGGTGAGCACGTGGCGCTCCGCATGAAAGACGGCCGGGCGAACGCCGTTGTGGAGGATATAACGTATGACAGAGACCTTTGAAGAGATGCTTGAAGAACTCCGGGAGATCATCCGTAAACTCGAAGACGGTGATACGAGCCTTGAGGAGAGCATCGCCATCTACGAACGCGGCGCGCTCCTTGTGAAGCGGTGCGAGGATCTCCTTACCACGGCCGAGATGAAACTCACTGAGCTCGGGCGCGACCGCTGAGAGATCAGGACTGCGGCGGATGCGCAACGAGGCATGCTGGAGCAGTGGGATCAGGAGACCTTCACCCACGATCAGTTCTCATCGTCGGGGATCTCCACCTCCAGTTCTACAACCAGTTCCTCTCCTCGCTGGAGCGCCGCCACGAAACCCCCGGGAAGGGTCACCGCAACCCTGTCGGAGCGGATGCCAACAGTCCGGTCGGAGATGAAGTCGCTCCGCCGCCATACGAGATCGGTCGGGTGATCGAGGCTGAGCGCTGCGCTGCCTCTTGAACGGACGACGACCGTCTCGCCCCCTGCAGTAAGTCGGGTCATCAATACCGCCCGGTCGTCCCGGAGTAGCGCCCTCAGGTCGGGATCGAGGTCGGCGGCACCTTTGTCGGCGGCCACGCCGATGATACAGTCACCAGCCTCTGTCAGTGTCATATCCTTCGTCACCTCAAAAGTTGTCGGGTGGGTTGCCCTGACCAGAGGATCTCCACGGGCCCGCACCGTATCCCTTGCCTTCATGCTTATTAGGAGAGGGGTGCCATTGATAATGAATGATCAGCATCGTCTGCCCCGTCTGCAAGGAAGAGTGCGAACACACGGTTCTCCGGGAGACCGGAGATCTGGTTGTGCAGTGCTGCGAGTGCGGCCATGTGCACCGGATGGAGAGACCTGTCGAACCTGCGACCATCACCATCAGGACGATCGTGAGCTATGAGACCGAGTCGAAGGTCTGCAGTGTGGAGGCCTTCGAGGACGAGACAGTCTCCATCGGCGACCGACTCGCGGCGGAGTGCGGTGACGAGGTCTTCGGGGTCGAGGTCACCGGTATAGAGGTTGGGGCAAAGCGTGTTCGGTCTGCAGTTGCCAGGGATGTGACCACCCTATGGACAAGGAAGATCGACCAGGTCGTTGTGAGGGCGTCGATACACACCGGGCGCACGACCATCCCGCTATACCAGACGATGGACGGCGAGGAGGAACTGGTCGTCGGAGAGACCCGCTCTTTTGCGGGCAGACATATCCGTATATCTCATATCAAACTCCGTGACGGCCCCTTGATGCGAAAAGAGGGCTGGAAAACCGTGGCCCGGCGTGTAAAAAGGGTCTATGGTTACCTGGATGGGCGTTCCAGGATCAATGATACCTCAGCGCCCGGAAAGAGGGCCGAAAGCAGGTAAGCCCGTGATGAGGGGGCGGCAGTATCAACTTCAAACAACCGAGTTTCCGCCGCAAACCATGATCTCCTGATATTGTGACCTGCTCGACTCAATCCGGTGCAGGTTCCGGCATGTGGCGCCGGATCGCAGCCTCAAGATCCTCACGGTGGACGAGCCCCTCCATACGCTCTTTAACCCCGCCATCCGCGACCACAAGGATCGTGGGGGTTACCCGTAGGTTGTACGTCCTGATGTACTCCGGGTTTTTGACAGCATCTATCTCCTCTATCTCTATACCGAGATCCTTTTCCACCTCACGAAGGATTGGGGTCTGCTCCTCGCAACCCATGCACCCTTCCTGGTAGAAGCATATCACTCTTATCACCATATATGGCAGAACGCGCAGCGATTATAAAAAACTGTGGGGTTACCTCTACCCCGTTATGCCGCTGAGCGTGACGCGGGCGTTACCATAGCGATAGATAATGACCAGGGAATCGCTGGTCTTATCGACGACCTGGCCGAAACGCAGCGCCGGGGTCGAGTTGGTCTCGCCACTCAGCGGGATCTCCGGCGATGTAGTTAGACCGAGCGTAACCATATCACCCACAGCAGCCTCCGTGAAGTTGAGGCCAATCCCATCTGCGTCTTCCTGGCTGAGGTTCATCTCAAGGTCGTTACCACCGTAGGAGAAACTGATGGTCTTTGTCTCACCCTGTCGCATTCCAATAAGCCCGGCGGAGATGGCGTTGGTCTCAAACCCGAGCAGGCCAAAACCGGAGAAGCCGGTGATCGGAGGGTATATGACGGGGAGGACGGCAATGTTCTCACCCGAGACCTGTGCGCCGACCTGCATCTGCAGGCGCTGTGTCAGGAGAGGAGTGTTCCCTTTCCTGTATTCGCTCTCAAGGAGAGTCTGATCGGTCGTGATGATCGCGCGTCCATCCTCGGTGAAGATGGTGTAGTCGATCACCGCTATATCACCAACCTGCGCGGCAGGTTTCTGCTCGAAGATCGGCGCCAGGTATGTCCCCACCATGGCCACTGCAAAGATGACCGCTATCAGCGCATAAGCCCATTTCATCTGTCCGGGGCCAGCGTCCTTTGAAGTTTTCTGCTGCTTCTTTTTCATTAGGAGTACAGTCATCCTCGCGTGAGATAATAGTGTTCTGGAGACTGGATCATGATTATGGAAAGTTTTATATACTTATAATACTACCTTAAAGTTAGCCTCGGGTGAACCGACCTTCCGGGGCGAACAGAACAAATAGGGGGTGATTAGGATGGCAAGAATCGAGCGTGCACCTTACAGGACAATCTGGCAGGAGTTTGACGACCTCATGGCCGAGATGGAGAGCAGGTTCCAGTCGCTGCTCGGTGGGATAGGCATTGGCGGTGAGGATGTCAGAGGACGTGCCCTGCCGGCAGTACGTGATCTCCGCGTAGACGTCAGGGACCACGAAAACGAGGTGATCGTCGTCGCTGACCTGCCTGGTGTCGAGAAGGAGAATGTAAGTGTCCGGCTGATCGATCCACGGCACATGGAGATCACCAGCCAGCGGACAGATGAGACAGAAGAAGAGAGCCAGGACTTCTTTGTCCGGGAACGCGTCTACGGCCAGATTAGCCGGACGGTGCCGCTTCCCACCGAAGTGACCGAGGATGGAGCAAGAGCGTCGTTCAAGAACGGCGTTCTTGAGGTCCGGCTAAAGAAAGTGGCAAAGGAAAGGGGGACGTCGATCCCCGTTGAGTAAACCCACTAAAATAACCCCACTTTTTGCCCAGATACTATTATTAACTGTTATAACCGAATGGTTCATGATCGCTCGGCGTGAAATTATCATGATGGAAAAAAAGAAAGTCAAGGATTACATGACATACGATGTCGTCACCATCGACGCTCACGGGACAGTCAAAGACGTCATTGATACAATAAAAAAGACGCATCATGATGGTTTTCCGGTTGTGGAGAAGAACTCCAACCGGGTGGTGGGCTACGTCTCGGCGCGGGACATCCTATTTGCACACCCTTCAACACCGGTCGAGCAGGTGATGTCCCGCCACCTCATAGTCGCCGACCCGGAGATGAGCGTGAACGATGCCGCGCGTGTCATATTTCGCTCAGGCATCCAGAAACTCCCGGTTGTAAACGAAAAGAACGAACTCATCGGGATCATATCAAACGCCGACGTTATCCGATCCCAGATCGAGCACGTATCGCCAGAGAAGGTCTTCAAGTTCATGGAGACCCTCAAGAAACTCTACGGAATCGAGCCGACACTGAGGCGAGGTTCAGTCCCGATAGACGAACTCCTGCCAACGCAGTCAAAGATCTACGAGGACGAACTCGAAGGGAGGATCTACGAGATCAAGAAGGGGCTCGCCGAACCGTTGATCGTCGTCCGACGACCAGGTCGCTGGATCCTTGTCGACGGGCACCACAGGGCGATCGCGGCGAAAAAACTCGGTATCAAGAACCTGGATGCCTACATAATAGAGATCCGGGAAAATATTGAACTGGGGATGGAGCGGACGGCAAGGGCACTCAACCTCAAATCGCTCGACGACATCAAGGTGCTCGATTACGCCCGCCATCCCCTTGTCGCGCTGACCCACCGTCAGGTGGGGCACGGCTAGGATCCCTCAATCCGGGCATCATACTTCTCATTCAGGGCGTGCACTTTTACCACCTTACCTTCATGGATTGTCACCTCGGGCCAGATTCTTGCCCCGGCGTGAACGACAACACCGTTTTCCAGCACAACGCGGGGGCCTATAACCGTATCGTGTTCAAGGTTGCAGCCGCTACCAGTGAGCGTATCATTATCGATGATACTCCCGCTGACCGTGGTGCCTCTCCCTATCTCCACCCGATTGTAGATTGATGATGAGAAGATCTTTGCACCGTCCTTGATGACGCAATCATCCCCGACACTGGTGTAAGGGCCGATGATGACGTTCTCCTCTATTATCGTCCCTGCACCGATAGAAACCGGTCCGATCACCCTGGAGTTTGAACCGATCGAGACAGAGCCCCCAATATGAACCGGACCAAGGATTCGACCGCCCCTGATGACGACGTCTCCGGAGATGCTCGTGGACACGATCTCCTGCAGTTTCCAGCGCTCAGCCTCGCGCAGCGACCGCGGGTTCCCCACGTCAGACCAGTTACCGCGGACGGGCCAACCCTTAATGACGTAGCCCTGCTCCATCAGGGCAGGAAAGAGGTTTCTGGCAAAGTCAAACTTCTCCCCCGTCGGGATATGGTCGAATATCGCCGGGTCGCAGGCGTATATCCCGGTGCTTGCCAGGTTCGAGAAGATCTCCCCGGGACCAGGTTTCTCTCTGAACCGCTTTATCCGGCAGTCTGCATCGATCTCGGCTATCCCATAACCGGTCGGATCGTCAATGCTTATCAGCCCTATGGTGGTGATAGAATCATTGGCAAGGTGTTCGTGATATAGTTCAAGCAGGTTCAGGTCAACCACATGATCGCCGCCGACTACCAGAAACGGCTGACCATCAAGGTATTTCCGGGCATTCTTGACGCTTCCCGCCGTCCCGAGTTTTGTCTTCTCGTGGACGTAGGTTATATTGACACCAAAGAGCGATCCATCCCCGAGTGCCCCCTCAATGGCCTCACTCATGTAACCGAGGGTGATCACCACATCGTTAAACCCCAGGCCTGCGAGGTGTGAGACCAGGTGCTGGATCGAGGGTTTGTTGACTATCGGGATGCATGGTTTTGGACGCCCGAATGTGAGGGGGCGGAGCCGTGTGCCCTCCCCTCCGCACATTATGCACACCTTCATGCCACTCCATTGTGTGCGTATTGATTTAACCCTATTGAGATCGAATCGGCAGGAGTTTATCACCGCCTCTCCCACGTTAGAAGCCATTGAGTCAAGGGTCTGTAATACTGATCATCTCTCCCGGGCAGTATGCGCAAAGACTATCAAACCAGTAAAACTCAGGTTGCGGCACAACCGCCAGAATGCCGCAGAAAATGCAAGATAGAGATTACTATAAACAACCGCTCTCTTATTCTGTCCAGGTTTGAAGGTATTTGTCTTATGACCTCCCGCCAAATGCCCGGCGGTTTCCGAATCTTTATCCCATCCTGCGCAAGAGACTCATCTTGAATGACAGAGTTTGAGTGCAGGCTCTGCGGCAAGTGCTGTATGAACGCCGGAGACGCTCTCATCGAGATCGAGAGGAGACTGAACAGCCGTGAGTATCTCTGTCGGCAGAAGATCGTTGGCGGGACGTTCCGCGCCCGCGTCGAGGAGCGGTTTCTCGATGCTTTCAGGGACACCTCGGAGAAAGACGCACACCCTTCCTGGTGCCCATTCCTGCGGCCCATGCCCGGTAGTGCAGGGAAGTATATCTGCACCATCCACAACACCCGTCCAGAGATCTGCAGGTCTTACATCTGCTGCACCATGCGAATCTACGACTCCTCCGGAGAGGAGGCAGGAAAAGTGAAGGGCAGGAGAAGCCTTGTCACGGAGGATTTTGCCCTGCGCCGGTGCTGGGAGGAGGCAGTAGCACCGCTTGCGATCGACGACGATGACCTCTGGAAAAAGGAGGTTGCCGCGATCCTCGGCCGTGCAGGCTATCAGGTAGAGGTCTATGAGTGAGCATGAGCGTCGCCTTCCCGTCATCAGAGGGCGCGTCACGTGTACGCAAAATAAGGCGGTTCCCGTTGAGAGATGCGGCCTCTGCGTTCACTCCTCACGGGTCGTGATCGGAGGAAGAGAACTGCCATCACCGGCGCGGGCTTACTGCAGTCTCTGCCGGGACGCACCCGATATCGATATGTCAAAGGTCGAGGCGATCCTCTGCGATGACCACACGGGCGAAGGCTTCCGCAGCATAGCAAACATCATAAGCTAGCGGATCATTTACGCCAGAACTCCCAGGGGTGTTTCGTCTGGAAAGGAACACCTTTCGTCTCACGGTTCCAGTCGGTCTCGATCGTGTGATGAACCAGTCGGACCTCCTTCTTGAGTTCAGCAAGAGCGTTCTTGACCTCCTCAAGTTCCTGCTGGAGCCGATTAAACTCTTCAAAAGAGCGTGGCTGCCGCACTGGAGTCTCTCCAGCATCCTTGCAGGAGAGGCCGGCCTCGATCAACTCCAGAATAGCCTCGTTTCTGTCAAGCGAATGCTCCCTTGCGAACTGATCGATCCGCTCCATCAGATCGGGATCGAGTGCAAACGAACATCTCATCACCATGGTTCCGTCAACACCCCGGACTATTCAACCTCTTTGCTGATTATACTGTCTGCTACCCGTATAGCAACTCTCACAAAAAAAAGTAGTAATGTCCTCTATTGAGAACACCCGATCAACTGATATTTTCCAGGTTATACCCTTTCTGCGCGAGCAGGGCCTTCACCCGTTCGCGATGGTTGCCCTGCAGTTCGATCGAGGAGTCCTTGACCGTACCACCACAGGCCAGTTTTGCCTTCAGGAACTTTGAGAGGTCTTCGAGATCGATATCATACGGGTCGAGGCCCTCGATGACTGTGACCTCTTTTCCATACCGACGTTTATTGATCTTTACAGTAATTCTCTGTTGTTCCTTTGCTACTTCCTCACAGATGCACAGTTCTTTTGGCAGTCCGCATGTCGGACAGATCCCACCGTTCATTGCATGTACCTTTCAGCTCTCGTTATATATTATTTGGCATGGTCATCCGTCGATCTGGCATACGTCACACCCGAGTGATAGCACCTGGTCAGGTCTGCTACGATAACGATAGACTGTAATGCCTTTACAGTGGAGGTCATGAGCAAGGGAATAGATGTGGCCGATCTCCGCCACAGTTGCGCGCTCAGGGAGGTTCACAGTCTTCGAGACGGCGTTGTCCACGTGCTTCTGGAATGCGGCCTGCATCCTGACGTGGTGCTCGGGGGTGATCTCAAGGGCCGTCTTGAAGAGTTCAAGGGTATGGTCGTCCAGAGGAAGACCGCTGACCGTGCCATGGCGGCGGACGTGTTCGACCACGTCCTTTCCACCGGAAGTCCTGGGCAGGGACTTGGTGACGAGATCACTTACTATACTGACTGCCTGGCCGTCGATCGTCCGCTCGTAGGCAAAAGAGAAGACCGGTTCTATACCGCTCGTCGTCCCGGCTATCAGATGGATCGACCCCGTTGGGGCGATGGTCGTGACTGTTGCGTTCCGCATATCCCCCCGGAATACCGATCCATCGATCAGCGGAAACGAGCCTTTCTCCCTGCCAAGTTCCTCGGAGCGCTCCCGCGCCGTGGTCTGAATCTTCTCCATCAGGTTCTCGGCGAACCTGAGCGCTTCCTCCGACTCGTAGGGGATACCGAGACGTATGAGTGCTTCTGCAAACCCCATCAGACCAAGACCGATCTTCCGGGTAGCCAGAGTCTTCTCGCGGATCAGGGAGATGGGAAAATGGTTAACGTCTATGACCGCATCGAGGAAGTCGACACCGCACCTGACCACCCTGACCAGCAGGTCCTCATCGATCTCGTTCTTCCTGATACACCTGGCCAGGTTAATGCTCCCCAGGTTGCAACTCTCGTAAGGGTAGAGCGGCTGCTCACCGCATGGGTTGGTCGCCTCGATGAGGCCCAGATGCGGCGTGGTGTTCCGCCGGTTGATCTCATCGAGGAAGAGCACCCCCGGTTCACCTGATATCCACGCTGACTCCGCAATGAGAAGCCAGAGCAACCTGGCGTCGATACTCTTCCATATGCTGCCGTCGCGCGGGTTGACCAGGTCATAGTCGCGGCCCTCCTCAAGGCACTTGAAGAACCGCTCATCGACACCGACCGAGATGTTGAAGTTTGTAAGCCCGCCCTCACGTTTGCAGGTGACAAACTCCTCAATGTCCGGATGAGAGGCGGCGAGAACGCCCATGTTTGCCCCTCTCCTCCGCCCGCCCTGGCGGACTGCCCCCGTAGCTGCATCGAAGACCCGCATGAACGAGACCGGGCCGGTTGCGGCGCCCCTCACACCGTTTACGACGTCACCACGTGGCCTGAGGCGTGAGAACGAGAAGCCCGTGCCACCACCGGACTGGTGGATGAGAGCCATGTTAGCGAGGGTCGCAAAGATCCCCTCGATCGAGTCCTCCACAGGGAGGACAAAGCAGGCAGAGAGCTGCCCTCCAGGCGTCCCGGCGTTCATAAGGGTTGGCGAGTTCGGGAGGAAGAGAAGATCTGAGAGGAGGGAGAAGAACTCTCGCGACCGTTCCGTCCCGCCAACAGCGGAGGCGACACGCCAGAAAAGACCCTCAGGCGTCTCGCCGGGGAGGAGGTAGCGTCGTTCCAGGAGGAGACGGGCTGCTGGAGTGAGTTCCATATTATCCTTCATACAACCCCGCCCTTAATAATCCGTCGTGTCCAACTCTTTTGTTGCGATGTCTCTTATCGTGCTCGGAACCGCCTCCCACGTCGGCAAGAGTGCGACTGTTGCAGCACTCTGCCGTGCGCTCTATCGACGCGGGATCCCGGTTGCACCTTTCAAATCCCAGAACATGAGCCTCAACTCCTACGTCACCGCCGACGGGAGTGAGATCGGGATTGCTCAGGCCGCCCAGGCCTTCGCTGCCGGGGTCGAGCCAGAGGTCGATATGAACCCGATCCTCCTTAAACCGAAGGGGGAGGCGGTCTCACAGGTGGTGCTGCTCGGCCGACCTTACAAGGACGTGCGGATCCGGGACTACTATATGGAGACCGACAAACTTCTTGCAGAGGCCGTTGCCGCTTTCGATCGGTTGCAGAGACGGTTCGGGAACGTGGTGGTGGAGGGTGCCGGAGGGGCGGCTGAGGTGAACCTGTATGACCGCGACATTGCAAACATAAGGCTCGCCACGGCGCTTCGTATCCCTATTGTCCTGGTTGCAGATATAGAGCGGGGCGGTGTCTTCGCCCAGGTCTATGGCACGCTTGCCCTCCTGCCTGAAGAGATCCGATCGCTTGTAAAGGGTGTTATCATCAACAAGTTCCGGGGCGATCCCACACTATTTGAATCGGGTGTTACCATACTCGAAGAACTCACCGGTGTGCCGGTCCTCGGTGTGGTGCCCTATACAGATATCCGTATTCCGAGCGAGGACTCCCTCTCGATCGGCGAGCGGCGATCCGGCGTGGCACAAAAAGCGATCAGGATCGCAGTCATCCGACTCCCACGGATCTCAAACTTCACCGACTTCGAGCTTTTAGAGAGGCACGCTTTGGTGGAGTATATCACGCCCGGGAGATCGCTTGCCGGCTATGACTGCATCATCCTCCCAGGGACGAAGAACACCGTTGAGGATCTCAACGTCCTTCGCAAGGAGGGAGTGGAGAATGAACTCAGGCTTTCCAGGGAACGGGGTGTCCCGATTATAGGGATCTGTGGAGGATACCAGATGCTCGGGAGTCGGATCATCGATACCGGCATCGAGGCTGGCGGCGACGCCGCCGAGTATCCAGGTTTTGGGCTCCTCGACGTTGTCACGGCCTTTGCCGGGTACCGCAAGACGACGGTGCAGGTAAGAAGGCAGGCGACAGGTCCTGGCCCCATACTCCAGGCCATGGGAGAGGTTGAAGGCTACGAGATCCACATGGGCGAGACCGAACGGCGGGGACTGCCCGAGGCGTTTGCCGGTGAGGGTGCTGCGACACCCGACGGCCTGGTCTTCGGAACATACATGCACGGGCTCTTCCAGAACCCCGGTGCTGTAAACGCCCTCCTCGCCTATCTCTCGGAACGTCGGGGGCTGCCGTTTGAGCCTCTGGCGGAGGGAGACGGGGGCACACTGGGCGCATCCACAGCATACGATGACCTGGCCCGTCACTTTGAGGCGCATATTGATATGAATGCAATCCTGACCTATTTCACCAGATGAGACTATTTTTTTCTGCATTTCCAGCAAATGATTGACATTATTCCCGGAGATTCAGGAAGAGCGCCTACCTCTGAAGATGGGAAAAACCGATATCTGAAGAGGCCATCGATTGCGTTCTGAAACAGATCTCCGCATTTTAAGGGGTCGAGCCAGATCAAAAAGAAGAACAGCGCGTCCCTGCCACTTCAGAGGAAGAAGCGGAACGCAACCCAGGCAATCAGCACCATCAGCGCCGAATACTTCAGCCCTGAGACCACCCGGCCTTCGCCCATTACACCTGCCGCAAGCCCCGAGAAGAACCCCTGGATAAGCGCCGCATGGCAGAAGACGCGGTTGTAGAGGAAGATATCCACACTACCCATGAACGACTGGGCGGACGTTGATCCTGAGGCCGCAACAGTCTTTCCCGCCTCTGCCATCGTAGCGAGGAAAGTGCCTGAGAGCACCGCGATGACAAAGAGGAAGACAAAGAACGACATAAGGACGATGATCATGTAGATCATCATTCCTGTCTTTCGCTCCGATTTCAGGTTGAAGAACTCATAGGCGTCGTGCGCAGCCGCCCGCAGCACCCCACTGACATCGCCGCCCGCTGAACTCGCTTGAGCGATCAGTTCGGCACTCCGCTCCGCAAGCGGGGTGTTCACGGCCTTCCCAAACCTGCGAATGGCCTCCACAAACGGGACACCCCAGGACATCTCAGTATCGAGTTTGTGGATATGGGGTGTGAGTGCCCCATAATCGCCTTCCGAGACTATATGGATGGCATGCGGGAGCGTCATCCCTGAATCGTTCATCCCGGCCACATCCCGAAAGAAGTTCGGGAGGGAGGCCTCGACGCTCGATACGCGCATCGATTCCTTGAGATCGAGTATGGCAAGAGGCACGATAGCAATCAGTATCGCGAATACAGCGACATCATCAAGCATGGTCGTCCCGAAGATTGCCGACATACCGTAAGACGTCACTATGCTTAAAAATCCACCGATGAAGAGGAGGAGAGCCGCAGGAACGGATATGAAGAGGACTGTGTAGGGGTCATCCATCATCACCCGGAGCGGATGTTTGAGGAAGTGGTAGAACCCTTCCTGGTACTTCCGTCGTCGCCGGATCCCCCTAAAGATCTCCTCGTCCCGCACAACGAGCGGATCGGACTGAGGTATCTCCTCAGGCATATCAAACGGCTGCGGCCGGTTTCGATTCAAAAGATCGTCAAAAAGGTCTTTAAATCCCATATCACACCTCCGGCGTCATTGAACTGATCAGGATGACAAACATCAGGCTCCCGAAGGGCACAAGCAGGTAGATGATGATGTACAGAAAGAGTGGGTTTGAGTCGCCCGACAGGATCGTCATGACCGATTGCAGGATGATCAAAAAGAGCATACCAGCAACAATCGCGGTGACGTAAGACTCCGCGATCAACCCGAGCGTCTCCAGGAATGCCTTCTGCTGCTGGTTGTTCTCAAGTGTATACTGATGGGCCTTGGCGCGGAAGTACTCCGTCAGGTTACTCCCGCTCGAGATGCTTGCAACCGCCCCCTGGAGGAACTCCCGCATCCGATCACTCGGCGTCGCCTGCGCAACCGTCCGCAGGGCCCCAAGGAGGTCTTTCCCGAAGAAGTCGGTCTCGCGGGTGATGTAGCGTGCTTCTACGGCGCTCTCCCCATATATCTGGCTCTGACCAAGCGACCGGAAGACCTCGTCGGGTGTGATCCCCGCCGAAGACATGGCTGTGACATAATTTATAGCGTAAGGGAGGGTGGCATCGATATTCCGACGGCGCTCGCCAGCCTGTATACCCGGGTAGATGATGAAGATCAGGTATGTGAGCCCTCCGAATACCATGAGAGCGATGAGCGTAATGACGATGGTACCAAGCACCATCTTGTAATCGTTCAAAGCATAGAGAAACTCCGGGACGGCCCCACGATATACGATCATATCAGGGATGCGCAGGAGATATGTCAGAAGCCCTATCAGAACAGCCGCAACCAACCCGACGATGAACGAGGTAAAGTATGCGGTCGCAAGGTAGGCCTCGAATGGCGTTGTCATTCGCGCCCCAACCATATCGTTGCGGAGTTTTACATAATCCGCCCGTTTATCCTTTAATCTGCGGCCGAGCAGGTTGAAGCAGAAACGCTCGTAACTGTTCATGCAGGACCCCCCTCCCCATATAAGTCAGCGCGTACCCGCTGTATGACCGCCTCCGGGTCCCTGAAGTAGGAGATCAGTATCTTGCTAACATCCTGATAGTACCTGATCTTCTTGATGCGCATCCACTCAAGCACTTCCTGCCGCCGTTTCAGCTCCTCGCGCATACGCTCCTCGCTCCAGCCACGGTCTTCCATGATCTGCTCCAGGATGTAAGATTTACCAGAATACCGGATCTCGTCGGTCGCCTGGTGCCACCGGAAGACCTCGTTTGTGATAAGTTCGTTTGTGCGGGGATCGACGTCCAGGATCTCGATGAGTTGTTTGTTGCGCCGGATCCGCTGGCCGCCCACCCGGGCCTGCACCTGGATGGACATCAGGTCAAGCGCAGAGAGCATGTTCCTGGGCACGCTGATCGGCGGGTTCTCAAGACGGTGGACCGCACTTGCCACCGAGTCTGCGTGCATCGTCGCGTAGGTCACGTGACCGGTGCTCATAGCCTGAAAGAGGGTCAGCGCCTCGCGACCCCGGACCTCGCCAACCAGGATATACTCCGGACGCTGCCGGAGGGCGGCGCGAAGCAGTTCATACATATCGATCTCGCCCCGCCCGTCCTGCGAGAACGAGTCACGGGTGACACTCGGAATCCAGTTCGGGTGAGGTAGTTTCAATTCCCGGGTGTCCTCGAGGGTGACTATCTTTGCAAGTGGCGGGATAAATAGCGATATGGCGTTCAAAGTCGTGGTCTTCCCGGAGGCCGTCCCGCCAGCAAAGATACACGACTTGCCGTTCTCAACTGCCAACCAGAGGAAGGCGATCCCGAGGGGAGAGAAGGTGTGCCACTCGATGAGGTCTGTTGGAGTGATCGGTTCCTCCCGGAACTTCCGGATGGTGAAAGTAGAACCGTGAGCGGTAACCTCCGAGCCGAGAGTCATCTGGATACGCGATCCATCGTTCATCGTGGCATCAAGCATTGGTTCGGCGATCGAGATATACTTCCCCGCTCTCTGTGCAAGTTTCGTGACGAAGGAGTCGAGGTCCACTGCATCGGTGTACGCAAGATTGGTCTTCATGGACTCATAGGTCGTGTGGTAGACGAATATAGCGCTACCAACACCATCACAGGAGATATCCTCGACATACTTGTCATGCATAATGGGATCGATCAGGCCATCGCCAAGGAACTCCTTCTCCACCTGGTAGAGGACTTTCTCCCGGCCGACAGGATCGAGATGAATCCCATAATCGGCGATGATGGCATTAGCCGCATCACGTAGCACCCTGCGCGCCTCTTCGCGACTGAGGTTCCTGGAGGTGATGTTGAGGGTCTCAAATAGGCGCTCTCTGATCTCCTCCAGGAGGTCACGCTCTCCTGGAGTGAGGACAGGTTCTATGACGTTGTAGGTGTACTCATGTGTCGAACTGTCATATGTCACGCGGATGTAGGCGTAGGGCTCGTTCACGGGGTAGACCTCGATCTCCTCCACCCCCGGCGAGGGGCGCAAGGTGAGGTCGACGAGGGGGCCGTGCAGAAGGGGATTGTAGTCTTCAACCCTCTGTTCGAGGCCGGGTACCGGGAGCTTCCTGAGGAGTCCAAACCTTGGTTTTGGGACCTCTTCCCTGGGGATTGCCACCTGTGCAGCGGCAGCGGCAAAAGATGATGGAGCATATGACTGGAAGAATAATTCGTCAAACTCCGATACTACCCGGGCGTTATCGACAAAGTCATAGGAGTGCTCGTTGCGGTTTATGCTCAGTTCATCGATGGAGAAGGTAGCACTCCGGGGGAGGATCAGGTCTGCAAGGTTCCCGAGTTCATCGACCGACTTCACACCCTCAAACGTCTCTTCGGATGAACTGGATTCATCGGTCTCTCGCCAACCCCTTATGCGATCACGTATACCACCGCGAACGGGGCGGCTTGAAGCGGTGGGCGTGAACTCCGGTTCAGGCTGGAACGTCTCCTCCTCCACCGGGGATAGACCTGGCGATTCCAGATCTCTGTCGACCTCATCAGGCACCTCATCCACATCATAAGGGAGAACCTTTTCCTCGATTGTAACCTTTTTCTGCCCCTCGATACGTTTGAGAAGTGACTGGATCGGGTCTTCATCAGGGGTTTTGCGCCGTTCTGCCGCTCTTCCAGATCTTGCCACGCTGTCGATTATTACCCGGATCTCATCATCCTTCTGGATCTCTACCTTTACGGGCTCAGGGCGCTCGTTCCACCACATGTCGATGAAAGGCTTACCCTCTCCATCCTTTGATATAGCATCCCCCTCCCCAAAACCCAGTTTCTGGGGCTGGGAGAGGAGGCTTCTGACCGTCGCTATTAATTCGCGCTCTTCGTCATCTTTTTTACTCATCCGGTGCCCTCCCAACATCAATACCTGCCTCTACCCTCGGTTCATGAAACTCTACGATGCAACGTGTACGCTCCCCTATCCGGTCAGATACGATACACATATACCGCCCGTTGAGCAACCGGAAACAGACCCGTCCCCGCGTGTCTGTCACATCGCTTGCCAGCATAACCTTACCCTTCCTGATCGTGACGCGGGCCCCCACAAGAGGTGTCCGGCCGTCATGCACAATAAGACAGAGCACACCAACCCGCTGTCCATCAGTAGCCCCTACTGTCGGAATATCGAGGCGACCGTTCTTCTTCAGGTGACTCTTATCAAACACCCTGCACCGCGAGGTAAGAGCATCGACGATAGTCTGTGCAACCAGATAGAACTCGAACGTTTGGTCTACTGTCAGGTGCAGTGCTGCCTGGTCTCCGAAGAGTGTCCCCTTTCCGTCGACAAGGATGGCACCGTCCGGTTCGCCCTTTGATATAATGAGGAAAAAGTTACTCGTCTCACCTCTCGATACAGCTATCCCGCTTGGAGAATGAGCAGCGCTGTAGTGCAACAACTCCTCATAAGTAAAACGCCCCTTGCACACCGACTGACCGAGGACCTCTGCCATAAGGTCGTTTATATCCATGGAGATCTTCAGGCAAAAACCTGTGTTTTCATGTAGGTAAGGAGATTTGTGCACCTATCACAATATACCACATCTGTATGCAATTATTAATATCTTATGATTATCAAACATCAGGCTAAAACAAAAGATTTCCCGGGAATATATCGGATATAAGAGCGAAAGAAACAAGTTTGCTGGCAAGGAACATGCCTCCTGCCCTCCTTGCCGGAGAGAATGAAAGTAGAGCATACGAATCTCCAGTCATCCCGAAAGTACATTGAAAGACTCTGCAAGGCTAAACCGCCAGAAATAAGAGATAAGACGTAAAAAAAACTACCTATCCATGATTCTTCAACCCATGGTAGCCATTCCACTTATGATTGCAGCATCTGCGATCGGGATCACGCTCATATATGCCTCGATCCTGGACCTGAAAGAGCGGCGGGTGCCACATAAAACATGGCGCCCCGCTCTCGTGATCTCGGTTCCTATGGCCATCTGGGTCTATGGGCTGACATTTGTCGCGGACTGGCAGATGGCAACAGGTTATCTCATCCTGGTCGCGGTATTTTGCGGCTTTTTTTACCTTTTCCAAGCGATGAACCTCTTTGGGGGGGCAGACGCGTATGCCCTCATCGTCATCACGGCATGCATCCCGTTCCACCCGTTTGAACCCCTCTCTGGCACCTCACCTCTCGGGTTCTTCCCGTTTACCGTGCTGATAAATGCCGTGCTCATCAACCTCGTGGCACCTGTTGCCATACTTCTGAAGAATCTTATTGAAGGGAACCGGGCTCCACTCTCCTGTCTATTCCTTGGTTTTCCTGTTGATGGAGAGAAGATCCAGAACGAGTTTGGTTTTGTCATGGAAGATATCGAAGAAGGAGAGGATGGTAGACTGATTCGACGTTTCATCGGTTTTACCGAGTCGCTTCGTCGCATCATGCGCGGAGATAGACGGATATACACGAAAGAACTCAGGCAACACCCCGACGAATACCAGAAGGAACTCACACTCTACAGGAAGGCCGGCAGGGTCTGGATATCTTACGGCATTCCATTTATCGTCCCGATTACAGTGGGATTCCTGACAGCATTGTTCGTGGGGGACATCCTCTTTGTGATCATGAAAGCAATCGCGGGAATGTGAATAGATATGAAGATAGATTTCAAGAACGGTTTGATCCCTGTCATAGTACAGGATAGACGGACGCGTGATGTCCTGATGCTCGCATACGCAAACGCTGAGGCGCTGGAACTCACCAGAACCACCGGATATGCGCACTACTACAGCAGAAGCAGGCAGAAGATCTGGAAGAAAGGAGAGGAGAGTGGCCACGTACAACGGGTCTACCGGGTACTCGTCGACTGCGATGCAGATGCCCTCCTCTACGAGGTGGAGCAGACAGGTGCCGCCTGCCATACCGGCCACGCATCCTGCTTCTTCCGGACGATCGATGGGGAAGAGATCGCCGGACGGGTCTTCGATCCGGAGAAGGTATACGCTAATAAGGATGAATGACTTCATAACTATGGTGATTTTTTATGAAAATTGTACCCGATACAAGCGTCGTAATAGATGGACGTATAACCTCGCTGATAAAAACCGGGGAATATAAAGGAGCAACAATAATCATACCCGAGGCGGTCGTCGCTGAACTTGAGGCTCAGGCAAATCAAGGGCGTGAGATAGGTTTTTCCGGCCTGACCGAACTTCAGGAACTATTCAGGATGTCTGAAGAGGGGCTTATCGAGCTCCAGTTTGCTGGAGAGCGCCCCAGCCTTGACCAGGTGAAACTCTCAAGCGGTGGAGAGATCGATGCACTTATCCGGAACGTGGCGATCGACCATAAAGCCCGGTTTATCACGAGCGATCTGGTGCAGGCGGAGGTTGCGAAGGCAAAAGGGCTGGATGTTGTCTACCTGCGGCCGCAGATAGGCGATTTCTCACCGCTCTCGATCGACCAGTTCTTTGATGAAGAGACTATCGCTATCACCCTCAAAGAGCGGGCTCTGCCAGTGGCAAAGATCGGCAAACTCCAGGCAACCAGGCTTGTCACACTCAGGGACACTCCTATGACCGAGCACGAACTGAAAGTGATGGCACAGGAACTGCTGGAACGGGCAAAACGCGACCCGGACGGTTTCATCGAACTTGAAAAGCGGGGGATCACAGTCGTCCAGATCGGGTCGCTCAGGATCTCGATCGCAAGGAGACCTTTCTCAGACGGGATGGAGATCACGGTGGTCAGGCCGCTTGTCGACCTCTCGCTCGACGATTATAATATGGCACCTGAGATCAAGCAACGGATCCTGGGGAACCGCCGCGGCGTCCTGATCGCAGGACCTCCGGGTGCGGGGAAGACAACCCTTGCTCAGAGCCTCGCCACATTTCTCGCCGACCATAACTTTATTGTCAAGACCATGGAAGCACCCCGGGATCTTCAGGTGCCAGATAACATCACCCAGTACACGGCGCTTGAGGGCAGCATGATGAATACCGCCGAGGCCCTCCTGCTTGTCCGGCCTGATTACGTCATATTTGACGAGATCCGGAAGAACGAGGACTTTGCCGTCTACGCCGATATGCGGCTTGCCGGTATGGGCATGGTCGGCGTGGTGCATGCCATGGAGGTGCACGACTGCATCCGGAGGTTCTGCGACAGGGTTGATTACAGCATCCTTCCTCAGATCATCAACACCATCATATTTGTGGTTCATGGCACAATCAAAAAGATCTACGACCTTGAATTAACTATCAAAGCCCCTGAAGGCATGCCAGCTGACACGCACGTCCGTCCGGTGATCGTCGTTCGCAACCATGCTGCGGGTGAACCAGAGATCGAGATATTCCGCTACGAAGGCGAAACCCTGGTGATGCCACTTGCAAATAGGGAAGTTCCAGAGCCAGCGGGTGTTGCTGAACCGCCGACCCTCGTGGCACCAGTAGCAGAATCCAGGGAGAATGCCCCAAGGAAGGTTGCAGAGAAAGACGTCCAGCGGGAGATGGGGCGCTACACAAACGGTCCGGTGGACGTGAGGATCATCAACGACAACAAGGCTGTAGTCTACATCGAGGACAGAGACGTTCCAGCGGCGATCGGGAAAGGCGGTAAGAACGTATCGGCGATCGTGAACAAACTGGGTATAGGTATTGATATAAGGCCGAGGAGTGAACTCGAGGCAGAAAAACCAGCGGAAGAGGAGATGCACCTTGCAGGTGGCATCACGATCCGCCTTGACAAAAAGCAGCTGACCATAATCTCCCCGGAGCACAGGGGAAAGATCGTGGACGTTTTTGCCGGAAAGGAGTACCTCTTCACGGCAACGGTTAACGAGGATGGAGAGGTTATCCTGGCCAGAAACAGCACGATTGCCCAGGAACTGATGAGGCGTTACAACGATGCTGAGACGATCCGGCTGCGGCCGGTGTGAGATGTGGGGAGTGTGAAGAGGAGATATCTGGAGGAGTAGTGTGAGTGGACTTGATATGCAGAACAACGAAAAAGAGTGTGTCGACCTGTGGGAGCATGCGTTCGAGGCTGATCCTGCAAATAAGGATAAGTATTACCTGACGGTGGCCTACCCATACCCCAGCGGGGCGATGCACGTAGGGCACGGACGGACCTACATCGTTCCGGACGTCATCGCCCGCTACCAGCGGATGAGTGGAAAACAGGTCCTCTTCCCGATGGCGTTCCACGTCACCGGTACGCCGGTTATAGGGATCTCAAAGAGGATTGCAAAAGGCGACGAACGGACTATTGGGCTTTACCGTGACGTCTACCGGGTGCCCCAGGATATTCTCGACCGGTTCATCGACCCGATGGAGATTGTCCGCTACTTTTCGGATGAGTATCGGCGGGTGATGCAGGAATGCGGTCTCTCGATCGACTGGCGGCGCCGGTTCATCACCGTCGATCCGCAGTACAGCAAGTTTATCGAGTGGCAGTACAAGCACCTGCATGAGAGGGGGCACGTTGTAAAGGGTGCCCACCCGGTTAAGTACTGCCCCCAGTGCGAGAACCCCGTCGGAGACCACGACCTCCTCGAGGGGGATAAGGCCGAGATCCTCAGGTTCACCCTTGTGATCTTCCGGCTGGGCGACACAAAAATCCCCTGCGCGACACTCCGCCCCGAGACAATCTACGGCGTGACGAACCTCTGGGTGAGACCCGATGTCACATATGTCCGGGCGACGCTCGATGGCGATGAGTGGATCCTGAGCAGAGAGGCGGCAGCAAAACTGGCGTTGCAGGATCACGATGTCCAGATAAAGGGGGAGGTGGCCGGTGCGTCGCTAATCGACCGGACGGTCTCCCACCCGCTATGTGGTGATGTTCCCATCCTGCCGGCGACGTTTGTTGACCCGGACACGGGTACCGGGATCGTGATGAGCGTTCCAGCACACGCACCCTTTGACTACATCGCGATCCGCGACCTGCAGCGGCATGGGAAGTACACGTCCATACGTCCGATCCCGCTCATCTCAGTCGAAGGATATGGCGACATCCCGGCAAAAGACGCGGTCGAACGCGCAGGCATCCATGACCAGAACGACCCGGAGATGGAGAAGCTCACCCAGGAGGTCTACAACGCCGAGTTCTCCCGCGGAAAAGTCTTTGAGAAATACGGCGGTAAAACGGTGAAGGAGGCCAGGGACGATGTGGCTGCACTGATGATGGAGCGTTACGGTTCCATCCCGATGTACGAGTTTGATACCCGTCAGGTGATCTGTCGTTGCGGCAGCAGGGTCTATGTGAAGATCCTTCACGATCAGTGGTTCCTGGCCTACAGCGACCCCTCCTGGAAGGAGGAGGTGAAGACCGTGCTGGAGGGGATGACGCTCGTTCCGCCCGAGGTCAGGGCAGAATTTGAGCGTACAGTCGACTGGCTGAAAGACTGGGCATGCACCCGGAAGGTTGGACTCGGGACGAAACTGCCCTGGGACCCGACCTGGATCATCGAACCGCTCTCTGACTCGACAATCTACATGGCCTACTACACGATCGCCCACCACCTGAAAGGAATACCACCAGAGAACCTTACACCAGAGGTCTTCGATTACATCTTCCTCGGTGAGGGAGAGCCAACAACCCTCGATCGCAGCACACTTGAGCGACTCAGGAGCGAGTTCCTCTACTGGTACCCCTACGACTATCGGTTCTCAGCAAAGGACCTCATCTCAAACCATCTCACCTTCCAGATCTTCCATCACTCCGCGATCTTCCCACCGGAACTGCAGCCCCGGGGTATGGTGGTCTTTGGCATGGGGCTCCTCAACGGAGCGAAGATGTCCTCCAGCAAGGGCAATGTGTTTCTCCTGGAGGACGCCCTGTCGGAGTTCGGCGCCGATACCGTCAGGATGTTCCTGGTGGGAAGCGCTGAGCCCTGGCAGGACTTTGACTGGCGTAACGATCTTGTATCGTCGACGAAAAAGCAGATCGAACGGTTCTGGAATACTGTCCAGGAGATCAGAGGAGGTGAAGGCTACTGCGAGATCGATGCATGGCTGGGAAGCAGGCTCCAGCGGCGCATAGAGAGCACAACGGCAGCGCTTGAGTCGTTCCAGACCAGACAGGCACTGCAGGAAGCGTTTTTTGGCGTTGAGGCCGACCTCAAGTGGTACCGCCGCCGCCTGCCTGAGGGCGTGACCGGCGGGGCGGTGCTACGCGACCTCGCCAGCACCTGGGTCAGGTTGCTTGCCCCATTCATACCGTTCACCTGCGAGGCATTATGGAGGGATCTCGGCAAGGAGGGAATGGTCTCTTTCGCTCAATGGCCGGAGGTCGACATGACCCGGATCAACCCGGCAGTCGAACTCGCGGAGGAACTCCTCGCCCGTACGGTCGAGGATATCGAGTCTATCATGAAACTCATCCCGATGGAACCGAGATCGATCAGTCTCTATGCCGCACCGGCATGGAAGCACGAGATCTTCCGGATCGTTGCAGCTTCGGCCGACAAAACGAAAGTTATGCGCGAGGTGATGCAGAACGAGGAGATCCGCAGGCGCGGTCGTGAGGCGACGGATGCAACCAGGCAGATAACGAAACTCGTGCTGAAACTGCCACCACTTCTCGTGCAGCAAATCGCAGAGTTAAAACTCGATGAACAGGCGGTTCTTGAGGGCGCACGGAAGTTCCTGGAGAAGGAGTTCGGCGTCCCGGTGAGTGTCCAGGCCTCCGGAGAGAGTATCCACCCCAAGGCCTCGGGTGCGTTGCCGTTTAAGCCGGCGATAGTGATAGAGTAGGATCCCTTTTTTCTCCTGCCTGTTTTTTGTGGTTATATTCAGGGTCATGGTCCATGGAAAAAAAACCGGGCCAGATATCTTTAGCCTCCTCCAGATTTCACCATTCAGCCACCATCTGAGTCTTCGTCTTCTTTTTAGCGCCATCTGCAATGGTCGCCCCTACCAGAAGTACACTCGCAACAGCGGTATGTACAATTATGCAGAAACTATAGCACAATTCTCGTAAATAAGCCCTTTAAACTACCACGATCTAATATCATGCCTTAGAGTGAGTGTACTTTTGCAAGGGGAGCGATCTTTGAGTCTGAAGTGCGGATCTAACGGTAAAATAAGGCTGAAGATCCAGGTAGTTTTGAAGTGGGCCGGATGTCTTGGATTTCAAGATCCTCGGGTCATCCCCGCAGGAGTGTCTTTAATGCCTGTTCTGGCCGCAAAATAGATTATGGTACTCTGTGGCTGACCCTGGCCACGCCTAATCCTCTCCCTTCACGGCTTGCTGGGCTTTCTTCGCCCGCTCCTTTGCCGTGTAACCGGTTACCTGCTGGAGATAGTTGCGAAATCTGCGGTTCGTGTCCAGGATCGTCTCATCATCGACGGATGCGTCCGATTCGGTATGGACAAACAGCGTCTTCCCTCCGGCACCGGCCCAGACTTCAAGGCGCTGGAGCGCTCCGTATGATATGACGCAATGCCCGTCCTCCGTAAGACGGGGTTCGACACCGAACTGGTCGCGGAGACCCTGTACCATTGATTCTGCAAGCTTTTTCGTGTATCCGCGTTTGATCTGGTATTCTTGCATAATATTTTTAAGGGATATTCATCTATCTTAACCTAACCGAAGAGCGAGTGATTGATCCCATGGATGACATAAAGGTTACAGCCAGAGAGCTTGGTGGCACCGACGAGACTGTGCTGATCGGTTTCCCCGGCAGCGGGCTTGTAGGGAGTATCGCCCTGCAGTACCTCGTTGAGCAGATGGAGTTTGAGCAGATCGGGGCAATCACAAGTAAATATTTCCCGCCTGTAGCCCTGATGGCGAAAGGTGTCATCAGCGCCCCGGTACGTCTGTATGAGAAAGAAAACCTTGCGGCACTCATCTCCGATGTTCCCATTCATCCAGCGATCTGTTACGAGGTGGCAAACGGCATCATGGACTGGATCACCCTGTTTGATATAAAAGAGGTTGTCACGATCGCAGGGATCATCACAAACGAACCGGAAAAGAGAGTTTTCGGGGTTGCAACCACCCCCGAAGCACTTCAGCACATCGAGGATAAGGCGATCATCCTCCCAATGGGGAGCATATCTGGTGTGGCTGCAAGCATCCTCACGGAATGCAAGACGCGTGGTGTTCCAGGGGTAGGGCTGCTCGGGGAGACAGTGAACACGCCAGACCCGCGGGCAGCTGCGGCAACGATTGAGGTTCTGAACCAGATCTACGACCTTAACCTGGACGTCCAGCCGTTACTCGAACAGGCGGTTGAGATCGAGGCGGCAATGGCCCAGATCGCCGAGCAGGTGCAGAAGACAGAGGGGCAGCCTCGAAGAGAGCAGCTGCCGATGTACGGGTGATCTGCATGAAATATGCAGCGTTAACAGGAATCTCACCATCAGTAATTGCTGAACTCAAGAGCGGTAAGCCCCGAACACTTGAACTGACCAGCGCTCATAACATAATAACCCTGACAGGGAGCGCACCAGGAGACTGTGTCTTCATGACCTCGATCACAGAGGAAGACCTCTCTCCAGGAGACCCGGGGATTATGGTCGATCTACTTGCACTCAACATCAGCATGAGGCGAATTGAGGTTGCCAACCCGGTATTTTACGAGGAGAGGGAGCGGATGTCTGCAAGGATCAAGGTCCGCTTCCGGGGTGTAACCATCGCCCGCAACGTGGAGGGACGGAAATGGGGTGAGCCAACCAGGGTAGATATCGTCCCCTCAGCGTGTTACCGGGCGGGATGATCACCATCTTTTCCTAACACACCTGACACCCTCAAAGGGTTAATATCACCGGCCAACCAACATATAGAACCACCACGTGGGTCTGTGGCTTAGCCAGGATAGAGCGCCGGGCTTCTAACCCGGATGTCGGGGGTTCGAATCCCTCCAGGCCCGTCTGACCGCCGCTTCTTATAAAATTACAGTTCCAGAAAGCTCCTTGGCCGCGGTATAGCGGTTACCTATTATTCATCGAGTTTGAAAAGATGCATCAGTCCTACCTCACCTTCGTTCCCGCCTGAACCGGGCGGAGCGGAACCAGAAGCGAGGCCTCGTCCCCGGCGGCAAGTATCATCCCCCTGCTCTCGATCCCGAAGATCTTTGCCGGGGCAAGGTTTGCGACCACAGCAACCTCTCTGCCAACCAGGTCCTCGGGGGTGTAGAACTGCGCGATCCCGCTGACCACCACACGCTTCTCACCCCCGAGGTCGAGGGTGAGTTTGTAGAGTTTTTTTGATCCCTTGATCGGTTCGGCCGCAACAACCCTTGCTATGCGGATGTCGAGTTTTGAAAACTCATCGATGGAAACGGTGGGTGCTTTTGCCCCTGCGGCTCCTTTTGCCTTCTCAACCCTGGCATTGAGAGTTTTTTCAAGGGCACTGACCTGCTCCTTCTCGATCTTTGTAAAAAGCGGAACTGGTTTTCCAAGCGCTCTCGCCCCGATCGGTTTTGTGGCCTCGGCGATCGGATGATCCGCGATATTGTCATCGTAGCCCAGCATCGTCCAGGCCCGCTGCATGGAGCCGGGCATCAGGGGCTGGAAGACCAGTGTAAGGGCCTTGACGATCTGGAGGCAGTCAGAGATAACCTGCTTTGCAGCGGCCCGATCCTCTTTGATCAGTTTCCAGGGGGCGTTCTTCTGGATGTAGGCGTTCCCGAACGAGGCCAGGGTCATCATACCGTCGACGGCGCTCTTAAAGTCATAATCGCGCATGCGGGCATCGATCAAGGCAAGCGAGCGCTCGATCTCCTCGATTACAAGCTGTTGCGGGGCAACGTCTGGCACGCCGGAGAACTCCTTCTCGGCGAAGTACATCGTCCGGTAGACAAAGTTCCCGAGCGTCCCGACGATCTCGTTGTTCACCCGCTCAGCATAGACCTTCCAGGAGAAGTCCAGTTCCTTCGTGTGGCTGGTGTAGGAGAGGAGATAGTAGCGGAGGTAGTCCACCGGGAGCCCCTGGTCCAGGTAGTCATCGTTCGTCCAGACGACATAGCCGCGGGACTTCGAGAACTTCTTGCCCTCGATCGTGACCATCCCGCTTGCGACCACCGCTTGCGGGAGACCGTACCCCGCCCCTTTGAGGAGCGCCGGCCAGAAGATGCAATGGTGGTAGATGATATCCCCGCCGATGAAGTGAGTGACCCCCGTCGCCTCGCTGCACCAGTAGTCTTTCCAGTCGACCCCGGCGGTTTTTGCCCACTCCTTCGTAAACGAGATGTAGCCTATGGGCGCGTCCACCCAGACATATACGACAAGGTCGTCTCGCCCCGGAAATTTAACGCCCCAGTCTAGCGTCCGCGTGATGCACCAGTCGCGCAGCCCTTCCTTCACCCAGCCGAGAGCGTAGTTCCTGGCAGTGGCCGTGCCCTGAAGGCCGGGGAGGTAGTCCAGGAGGAAGTCCCTGAACGCCGAAAGTTTGAAGAAAAAGTGTTCCTGCTCGCGATATTCAGCCTTGCTTCCACAGATCTTGCAGACCGCATCCCTGAGCTCACCAGGCTCCAGGTGCTGCCCGCAGCCCTGGTCACACTCATCTCCCCTCGCAATCGCCCCGCAGTGGGGGCAGACACCCTCCACATAGCGGTCGGGGAGAAACCGCTCGCAGCGGGGGCAGTAACTCTGGCTGACGGCCTTTTTGTAGACATAGCCGTTATCTATCAGCCGTTGCACAATCGAGCGGGTTGTATCGTGGTTCGTGGAGTCGTCGGTCATACCAAAGTGATCGAAGACAACATCCATCCGCCGGAACGTCTCATAGAAATGCTCATGATAGCGCTCGGAGAGGGCTCTGGGTGTCGAACCCTCCTGCTCGGCGCTGATCACGATCGGTGTTCCGTGGTTGTCCGAACCACATATGAAAGCGACCTCCTCGCCCGATCGGCGCATATAGCGGACGTAAAAGTCCGCCGGCACGTATGTCCTCAGGTGCCCTATATGACAGGGACCGTTCGTGTATGGGAGCCCGCACGTTACCAGCAACGGCTTAGCACTCATCCTTATCTACTCTCATTGCGATGCTAATAAAGATACCAGCGTATGCCAAGACGAATAACGATACCGGTCAGGTCATTCGGCTCAGAGGTCGGGAGGCCTGACGTCCCTGAACTTGCGGAATGGTTGAATAGAAAAAGGGGGACGGAGGTGGATCTCACCACCTACCAGCTTGAACGCTCGCTCGATGCCCAGGAGGGCGTTACAATTCCGGCCGCGGGCGGTCTATTTTACTCCGAGCGGTTGATGGAGGTGTTTACCGGCATGAAAGATGGTGTGCTGGTCGATGAACCCGGTGTCGAATCGGCTGCAGCGACGGCGGATGCCCTGTTTGTGCGGGAAAGGTGTAAAGACGCCAGGATCGCTCTTCCCGCACCGCACATCCTGGGGCTGCGTGACGACTACATCGGAGACAGGGAAGATTTCTCCGAGACGATTGCAGACCTCTACTCCAGACTCATACGGGAGATGCGCGATCAGGGTGTCCAGGGACACGTTCTGATAGCAGACACGGCGGACCTGATCGAATTCGAGCGTCTGGCGGGCAGAAAAGTCCTCTTCTTCCCTCGGGACCCGGCGAGGTTTGACCTTGAACTCCTGCTCGAGTACCAGGACGTTCTCATCCTCCCGACGACCGATCTCGACCGCCTTGCCGACCTTATGGAAAGGTTCCATGTTCGGAAGTTAGTCATGCTCGACCCCGAGGAGGGGGAGGTTGTGGCAGCATCCGAGATCGTAGACGCTGACAGCCTCGAGGTGGGTGGCTACTGTGCAGACACCGCCCCGGGGGACTACTGGAAGAGACTTCTGGGTCGGGCGTTCATTTATCGATAGACTCCGCAACCGCCACAAGGTCGCGGTAATGCCGGTTCCGCTTGATCAGCCAGAATAAGAAGCGGTCAAGCAGGCTGAATGTGAACGACCCTCCTGCCGCGTGAGGATGACCTCCGCCGGAGAACTCCCTCGCGACAAGGTGGCTTATCGGCGGCACGGAACGGATGGAGATTCGACCGTTTGGAGATACGATCACCTCGATATCGCTCCCCAGTTCCTGGCGGATGGCGTGGGCAGTCTCGCTCGGGTAGCCATAGAGTGGTGCAAAAGCGATCCTGTAGCGCCCATCCTGCATGACGGTGGCGTGGCGGATGCTCCTTTTGATGTCGCGTTCCATCTCCTGGAGGATCTCATTATATTCTTTCTCGATACGTCCATCCAAGATGATGCCCCGGACAAGGTTGTCGCGGACGTAGTCCCTGAAACCCTTCCGCATCACCACCTGGCCGAGCACCTTCGATCTCGGATCCAGGTGTGTCCAGAGGTCGTAGTCGCAGACAACGCGCGCAATCTCTTCTGCCACCGCGTCGCCTGGAGCAAGGTCGCGGGCGACTATCCCGGTCGCGCAGGTGGCAACGTCGATGTGGAGGATGTCTGTCCTCTTCTCGACGAGACGGATCTCGTCCCCCGTCCAGCGGTGATGATCGCGCCACTCGATCCGCCAGCCGTTTGACCGCGCTCTGGCCAGTCGCTGCTCAACTCCGCCCTGGTAACCGATATCCGATATGCTGAGCAGGTCGCCCCGCCCGGGGGAAGCGGCGACAGCATCGAGGAGGGGGAGGAACCTCCCGACCGAAGACCAGATGGTGAAGACGTCGTTTTCCAGGGCTCTACGATGAATGGCGTCGCTCCCGACGGCGTCGAGGTCGTTGTGCGTCAGGTGCACGACACTCTCCGTCCTTGAGGAGAGGGCCTGCATCAGGTTCTCTGGATAGGCATCAGGTTTTCGATCGATTCCGTCCATCACCAAGTATGTGGGTCCAGGAAATGATAAACAGGCGGTTTGATCCCCATCCATTATCACAGGATAACACAGAGTTTATTAAGAACAACCGACAACACTCTTAGACAGGAGCCCCTGTAGCTCAGACTGGGAGAGCGCCAGACTGAAGATCTGGTTGTCCCCGGTTCAAATCCGGGCGGGGGCACTCCCGATCACTTTTTCTGATCCTGCTACATCAGATCTTCTGATGCGCATTAAATTCTGCGGAACCGCCAGCCTTGCTGATATGCAATGTGCAATCGCTGCAAAATGTGATGCTGTGGGGTTCATCATGGGTGTGACCCACAGGAGCAGCGATGTTGTGACACCCGAAGAGGCAGCGAGGATGATACGACACCTCCCGCCGTTTATCGAACCGGTCGCGGTCACCCATCTCCAGGAGAGACAGGCCCTGATCGACCTGGTGAGAGACTCACACTGTACGACACTGCAGGTCCAGAACACCGTTGAACCATCCGACCTGGAGGTCATCCGCCAGGCTCTCCCCTACGTAAAGATATTGAAGGCAGTCCATGTGATGGACAGGTCATCTATTGTAACAGCAAGACTCTACGAGCCCTATGCCGATGCCATCATACTCGACACACGGACGGAGGAGAGGATCGGGGGGACGGGGATCCCTCATGACTGGGACATAAGTGCAGAGATAGTGGCGAATGCGACTGTTCCTGTCATCCTTGCGGGCGGCCTCACTCCAGAAAATGTCAGAGAGGCAATACAGAAGGTTCGCCCCTACGCTGTCGACGTGCATACCGGTATCAAGCGGAACGGTGTCCGCAACCTGGAAAAAACGCTTGCCTTTGCCCGCGAAGCAAGAAATGCCCTGAGTAAGACCACCTTATAGTCTTTAAGGGGCCGCGAAAATCAGGCCTGACCAGGCTCTGAATGATATGGCCCCATCAAGATTCTCAGACCTCCTTTGGTATCCTGATCATGAAGGTACTCCCCTTGCCAACCTGGCTTGTCACCGTTATCTCCCCTCCATGCAACCGGACGTACTTATTTGCGATCGAGAGGGGCGGGTCGGCCCCATCAACCTGTTGATCCTGATCGCATGCATCTCCAATGTAGAATGGATCGAAGATCGATCTGATCTTCTCTTTCGGGATGCCTCTGCCGTTATCGCAGACCATGATGTAATGGTTTTCAGGTGACTCCCTGTACCTGATCCATACCTCCTTTGGAGGGTCGTTATACCTGACCGCGTTTGAGATCAGGCACTCCAACGCAACGGCAAGCCTCCCGGCATCGCCCGGTATGTGAACGTCATCGGGTATCTCGTTTCGAATCAGTGCCTCACGCTCATAACCGCCCCTGGCTATGACGGAATTGACCAGATCGCGAAGCGCTATATTCTGAATGTTCAGGTCGATATGATCGGTCGCAAAGACGCTCAACTCGACAGCCCTCTCCACAACCGCCTGCTCCTGGATTGCGCAGTCCAGGCAGACCTTGAGGATGGATTCGGTCTTTGGGGTGATGCCGTAATACCCAGGATCATCCAGGATCAACTGGAGATACCCGATGAGCGGTTGCAACGGTGTTCGCAACTCGTGAGAGAGGGTGGTTGTAAGCCGCTTCCAGCGGTCAACCTCCCAGGAGAGTTGCCTGCAGGCAAGCCTCTGTCGCCGCGACTCGGTGACGTCGCGTGCCGATCCAATGACACCCATGAGAGAGCCGCCAGCCCCGATATAGGGGCAGAGGTTGACGGAGAATGTGTGCTGGAGGCCCCCTATAGTCAGATCAAGGCTGTAACGGACGTCTTTTCGCTCATTGATCACCTTCCAAACCTGCGCCATGTGTTGCCGGGCAATGTCCTCTGGCACGATGGCTCCCAGATCCCGTCCGGTCAGTTCGTCCGGATCAAGACCATACTCCGGGGCACGGGCCCAGAAGAAGTGCAGGATGCGGCCTGAGGTATCCTGCATGAAGAATACATCATTTGTCTGCCGGACGAACTCGTTCAGGCGACTGTCTGACATGAGAAGATCATCGCTCTCATCCCTGAACCTCCCGCAGTCCACAACATTGCACTCGAATAGCCCCTCGCCGGCCAGTGCCCGGCAGGAGAGGAGGACCCGCAGAGTATCTCCGTCTTTCGTGTAAAAAATCGTCTCTGTGTTCCCGATGTAGCCTTCACTCTTCATCTCCTGGACGAACCGGGCTCTATCGGTCTCATTCGACCACAATTTCTCCAGGGAGATGCCAACAAGTTCCGCGGGTGTGTAGCCCAGCATATCGACAAACTTCTTGCTGGCACAGATCACACGGAGTCCCTCTGGTTCACAGAGGAACCTGGCATCGCGGTTGTTCTCGAGGATCTTCCTGCAGTGGGATGCAGTCAGATAGGAATCCTGTGAAAATAGGGTTACAGCACCAAAGACCCAGAAAAATAGGAGTGCGTGTAACCCCACAAGAAGAGGGGCGACCGGGGATCCAAGAATAGAGAGGTAGGTCTGGCCGAGCACGAAACCGGTGACGAGGATCACGGTCACACGGAACGCCTGTAGGGGGAACCAGAGAGCAGCAAGAAGTATCGGGATGCAGTAGATCAGAGTGCAGGGAGTGGAGAGATTCACAGGCGCAACCACAGTGAGCATAAGAGATACCACTGAGAATGATGATAAAACGACCATTTTGACGAGATCTGTCGCGGTGAAGCGATCCTGATGCAGGCGACTCAAGAGGCGCCAGTTCCCCGGCATGCGCAATAGGGAGTATCTCAACATCTCATTATTTATAGGTTTTTAAATCTTTTACAACTTAATAATACACATTATACGATTTAAGTGGATAAGAGGCGACTTATTCTTGATTTCGCAAATTCATCGAGAACTTCAGGAGAGGTGGTAC
The DNA here is from genome assembly GCF_030019085.1 of Methanoculleus sp. GTDB lineage: Archaea > Halobacteriota > Methanomicrobia > Methanomicrobiales > Methanoculleaceae > Methanoculleus. The sequence goes on along the minus strand of NZ_JASEFJ010000002.1, from coordinate 76,140 downwards.
AACCCCTCTGATGATCCATACGAAAACATAGAAGAGCATATATGAAGTTAGTCGTTCAACCATGAAACATGCGTCCTTTCGTCTTTGTCAACGTCGCTATGAGCGCTGATGGGAAGATCTCGACCGCTGAGCGGCGGCAGGTAAGGATCTCAGGCGATGATGATTACTCGCGGGTCGACCGGGTAAAGGCAGAGAGCGACGCCATCATGGTCGGGATCGGTACGGTGCTCTCCGACAACCCCTCGCTCACGGTCAAATCACCACATCTCAGAGCATGGCGGAGGGAGGCCGGAAAGGATGAGGACCCAATCCGTGTCGTGGTGGACAGCAGAGGTAGGACCCCTCCCGACGCAGATATCCTGCACAAGGGGACGGGAAAGCGGATCATCGCAGTCTCACGGACGGCATCGCCAGAAGCGGTGAACGTCCTCAGGGGCTACGCCACCGTCGTCGTCACCGGCGATGAGACCGTCGATCTTTTGGCCCTGCTCGAAGAACTCTACCACCTCGGCGTCCGACGCCTGATGGTCGAAGGTGGGGGAACTTTAATCTGGGCGCTTATGGAGCTGGGTCTGGTCGACGAACTCCAGACCTTTGTCGGCAACATCGTCATAGGCGGAAAAGATGCTCCCACCCCCGTTGACGGCACCGGTTTTTTAAGGGAAGAGGATTTCCCGCGGCTCACGCTCATTGAAGCCAGTCGGCTTGATGACGGTCTCCTTTTAAGGTGGAGGGTTGAGAGAGAGCGGTGATAGGGCTCGAGCGACAAAAAAAGAGGCTGGTTTATTTGACTTCTACGATCCTGTCCACGACCTTGTAGGAGCCTCCTGTGACAAGGGACACAGTTATCTGGACGCGGTTTTCACCTTTAGCATCACTGATGATGAGTTCTTTGCCCTTGATCGGCTCCATCGTGCCGGTGACAACCTCACCGGTCGACTTGATCACAACAACGTCGATACCCTTCACAAAGTCCTGACCTTTACCGCCGCTGAAGACGATCCGCAGGTCGTCTGTTATCGTTGGGGTCAGGCCTTCCGAGACCTCGAACGTAACCTCTTTTCCTGGCGGCAGGGTCTGTGTCGGTTCGGGGATTAATGATGGTGGTGTTCCCGTGGGCGCAGGTGTTTCCTGGGCAGTCTCCGTCGGAGACGGGCCGGAGGGTTCTTCCGTTCCCGTGCATGCAGCGCTGAATGAGAAGATGAGCAGGAGCGCAACCAGTATGGGTAGCAACCGGACATTCATATGCCATGAATAGATATCAATATATTTTACCTTTTCGCCGCTTCTCACCTCTAAGGCTAAGGCCTTATACCATCATGCAGTTGTATGCCACCGTTCGACCAGAGCAATAGATAACTTTTTAAGCATAGGAAGGAAATTCCTATCCATACCAATAAAGGTGCAACCGATGAATCTACGAAGACCAAACGCCAACGAGGCGACAGGAACAACCAACCGCTCGCGGGACGTTGTACCGATGTCGGGCATCTGCAGCAGGTGTGTGGACGGGTGCAAGGGGGCCTGCGAGGTCTGGCTCTCCTCATTCCGGGGTAGAGAAGTTCTCTATCCGGGTCCATTCGGCGAGATCACTGCAGGTGCAGATAAGAATTATCCGGTCGACTACTCACACCTGAACATCCAGGGCTATGCCCGGGGTGCTAAAGGGTTGCCGGAAGGCGTCGAGGCCAACCCGGACACCGCAGTCTTTCAGGAGGTCAATACCCTAACGGAGTACGGCTGGGACATAAAGGTCCCGATGCGGGTTCCGATCTTTACCGGAGCACTCGGTTCAACCGAGATCGCCCGGGCGAACTGGGAGCACTTTGCCATCGGGGCTGCCATCGCGGGCATAACCCTCGTCTGTGGTGAGAACGTGTGCGGTGTTGACCCCGACCTGGAACTCGACCACAACGGCAAGATCAGCAGGTCGCCCGAGATAGACCGGCGTATCGAGATCTACCGGAAGTTCCACGACAGATACGGCGAACTCCTTGTTCAGTTAAACGTTGAAGATACAAGGCTTGGAACCGCAGAATACGTCTCATCGAAGCACAACCTGGAGACGATCGAACTGAAATGGGGCCAGGGTGCAAAGTGTATAGGTGGCGAGATCAAGGTCAAAAGTCTCGAAAGGGCCATCCAACTCAAAAGTCGCGGCTACATAGTCCTCCCTGACCCAACCCTGCCAGAGGTCCAGGCGGCCTTCAGGGACGGCGCCATAAAGGAGTTCGAGCGCCATTCACGTCTTGGTTTTATAAGCAAGGAAAATTTCCTGGAGGAAGTCGATCGTCTCCGTGATATTGGATTCAAGCGGGTAACCCTGAAGACCGGTGCCTATTCGGCTGTCGAACTTGCGATGGCACTGCGCTACGGTGCTGAAGCAAAGATCGACCTCCTCACCATAGACGGTGCACCCGGCGGCACGGGAATGAGCCCCTGGCCGATGATGAACGAGTGGGGGATCCCAACATTCTATATCGAGTCACTTGCCTATCAGTTCGCCGAGCGGATGAGAGCACGTGGTATCCGTGTTCCTGACATCGCCATCGCAGGAGGTTTCTCGGATGAAGCAAACGTCTTCAAAGCTATAGCCATGGGCAGTCCCTACGTCAGGGCTGTCTGCATGGGCCGTGCCCTCATGATCCCGGGCATGGTCGGGAAGAACATCCAGAAGTGGCTCGCAGCCGGTGAACTACCGAAATCTGTCTCGAAGTACGGTAGCAGCGTAGATGAGATCTTCATCTGTTACGAGGAACTCAAAGAGAAGTATCCCGACCGGATCGACGAGATCCCGCTTGGAGCGCTCGGCATCTACACTTACACCCAGAAGTTCAGGACCGGGCTCCAACAGATCATGGCCGGGTCCAGAAACTTCAGCCTTAAGACGGTCTCCCGCAACGATCTGATGGCTCTGACCGAGGAGGCAGAAGCGGTCTCCGGTATCCCTTACGTGATGAACGCCTACCGCGAGGCTGCCGAGGCCATTCTGGATTCGTGATCTGAGATCTCCACCCCTACCGGGGATGAGACCTGCCACATCCGCTGAGGCATTGGGGTCCTATCCAGACCCGGCGGCCAACATTTTTTTCTGCGTAAAAGATCGATGGCATAATATGCGCGGCATAAGCATCCGGACGTGGGAGGTGCGACTCGGAATTGTCCTTGTTCTTTCGTCAATCATCGTCTATACCGTGAAGTACCTCCTGCTTGGCGACCCTGAGAACACCTACCAGTACATTTTCAACGCCCTGGGGTTTCTGCCAATAAACGTTCTCCTGGTCACCCTGATCCTGAACCAGCTCCTGAGCGTCAGGGAGAAACGCAAGCGACTGGAAAAACTGAACATGGTCATCGGCACCTTCTTTTCGGAGGTTGGTACCGGCCTTCTGAGGTTCCTCTCCGACCGCGATCCGACCCTTCCCGAGATTCGGCATGACCTCATTGTAACAGACGCCTGGACACCGGAGAGGTTCTCCAGCGTGCGCGAACGTCTCAAGAAACGTCACTCCAGGCTCAAGATCGATGCCGCAGACCTGCAGGAACTCTGCCACTACCTGAAGGAGAGACGGGATTTCCTCCTCCGACTCCTCGAGAACCCCGTGCTGCTTGAGCACGAATCGTTCACAGAACTCCTCCGGGCGGTATTTCACCTTGCCGAGGAACTTGAGCGACGGGGAGAGTTTACCGGTCTCCCGGCAAGCGACGTCGGCCACCTTGCCGGGGATGTTGATAGAGTATACGATCGTCTGATCGGAGAATGGCTCGCCTACATGGAGTACCTCCAGCGCAACTACCCATACCTATTCTCGCTTTCGATGCGGAGCAACCCCTTCGATGAGACGGCGTCACCAATCGTGAGTTAAAGACCGGGGATGTTGAGGGGCGCAAACAGCAGGGGGTTCTCTCCCTCTTTTTGCATTACCGATGGGCCAACAGTATTTTTGCCATCCCTGATCAGATGCAATCTCACGAGTCAGGGGGAACATATTTATCCATGGGTGGACGACAGGAGGTCTGATCACCATGCAAGAATACTCGTTACTCGTCGGTGGAAAGGCCGGCGAGGGGATCAACACGGCCGGCCTCTCTATCGCCGGTCTCTTTTCCCGCCTCGGTTACCACGTCTACATGTACTTCGATTACCCATCGCTCATCCGGGGGGGGCACAACTTTGCGATAATCCGCGCCGCAGATGAACCGATAGGGGCACACCGCACAGGGGTCGACGTTCTGCTGGCACTTGATCGAAAAACCATTGAGACCCATAAGGAGCGGATCGGCGGGAAGACGACGGTCATCTACGACTCCTCGCAGGTGGGGGAGGAGAGGGGTTACGGCCTCCCTCTTGATGAAATCATCAGGGAGGAGAAAGCACCACCCATAACCAGAAACACCGCGATGCTCGGAGCGCTTTCCCGTGTGGCGGGGATCGACAGGGCGATACTCGAGGACGTCATCCGCGCAACCGTCCCGGAAAAGCACCTGGATTCAAACCTCCGGGTTGCTGCACGGGGCTACAATGGGGTGGAGGGCGTCTTTTCCGTCAGGCCGCTGGATGCCCCGAAACTACCTGTCCTGACGGGCAACGAGGCCACGGGGCTTGGACTGGTCTACGGCGGGCTTGATACCTACGTCGCCTACCCCATGACTCCCTCTTCCGGGGTTCTCCATTTTCTGGCCGGCCGAGCCGATGATCTTAGAGTCAGGGTGGTCCACCCCGAAAACGAGATAAGCGTCATCCTGATGGCCCTCGGGCTTGCTTACGCCGGGGAAAGAGCAGCGGTCGGAACCTCTGGTGGAGGATTCTGCCTGATGACCGAGGGGCTCTCGTTTGCGGGGATGTCGGAGATACCGGTGACGATAGTGCTGGCGCAGCGACCGGGGCCGAGCACCGGTGTGCCGACCCACACTGCACAGAGCGACCTCCACTTCGCCCTTAACGCCGGCCAGGGTGAGTTTCCAAGGCTTGTTGTCGCCCCTGGCGACCCGCATGAGGCCTGCGCCTGGTCAGCGACCGCGCTGATGCTCTCCTGGCGCTACCAGGTCCCGGCGATCATCCTGATTGACAAGACGCTTGCTGAAGGTGCCTATTCCTTCGATCTCGATGCATCAACTCCACCGCGGGACCATGAACCGGTGCTCCGGGATGGCGGGGAAGAATACCGGCGCTACCGCCGAAGTGAGGATGGAGTATCTCCCCTTGCCTTCCCGGGAACGGAGGGGGTGACGGTCAAGGCAAACAGCTACGCCCATGACGAGACCGGGTTCACAACCGAGAAAGCAGAGGATGTCGGAGCACTCCAGGAGAAACTGCTCAGGAAAGCGAGGGGCCTGAAGACAGAACTTGGAGGGTATAAGACCGTGAAGACCTACGGTGCACCTGAGTCCAGTAAGACAATCATATGCTGGGGTTCGCAGAAATGGGTGTGTATAGAAGCCGCCGCGGAAGTAGGGGCAAGAGTCGTCCAGCCCGTTGTGCTTGCGCCGTTCCCTGTTGAGGCCTGGAGCGAAGCTATTGCCGGCGCAAGCGAGGTGGTCTGCGTCGAGAACAACGCCACGGGTCAGTTTGCCCGTCTTCTCAGAGAGTATGGATTCGATCCAGGCACATCCATCCTGAAGTATGATGGTCGACCTTTTGCGGTTGACGAACTCACTGCAAGGCTTGAGGGGGTGTTTGTATGACCCCCGATCGATCTGCCGCTGGACTTATAACGCCGGCGCAGAACACCTGGTGTCCTGGCTGCGGTAACTTCTCGATCCAGCACATGATGAGATCGGCCATAGCAGAGATCTCGGAGGAGGAGGGGGTACCCATCGAGAGGTTCGTCCTCCTTGGCGGCATCGGGTGCCACGGGAAACTAATGGATTACCTGAACGTCAACAGCCTCTACACTATACATGGCCGTTCTGTTCCGGCGGCCACCGGGATACGCCTGGCAAACCCTGATCTCCGGGTAATCTGTCACGTAGGCGACGGTGACATCTACGCCGAGGGACTGGACCATCTAATCTTTGCGGCGAAGCGGAACACTGATATCACAGTGATCGTTCACGACAACCGGGTCTACGGCCTGACGACCGGACAGTACACCCCGACGTCGCCCACCGGGTTCCGGGGGCGTTCGACCCCAAGAGGGGTGGTGGAACACCCCATTAACCCGCTCGAGGTGATGCTCGCCGCGGGGGCCACCTACATCGCACGGGGTTACACCCGGAAGACCCGGCACCTCAAAGAGATCTTCAAAGAGGCAATAATGCACCGCGGATTTTCCTTTGTCGAAGTCCTCCAGATATGTGCAACATACTCCAACCTGACCGACTACTACGACGCCCGGGTCTACGAGATCCAGGACGGTGATCTCAATACAGCCCGGTTTGAGAGCGCTATTCAAAAGATCAGGGAATGGGATTACGACCGGGATGCACCTATCGCGCTCGGGACTTTCTACTCGGTTGAACGCCCCGTCTATGAAGAGAGTTTCGGAGTGCCACGGGCAGGGCTCGAAGAGCGGCGCAACCGCGTCCGGAGGTTGGTCGAGGACTGGAGGTGAGATGAAATAATTTTTACACCCCCGCACGGTTTTTTGGCAAACAGCCCTCAAAACAAATTTTCCGGGACACTTAATTCTTTCTGGCGGATTTTTCTACCCTATGACCTGTGACTCCAGCCGAAACCGACGGTTGCTGCAGGGTGATACAGTGGATCCCCCCTAACCCCTCGACCAGTGCGGTGCAGTCGATCCCGATAACCTTCCTGCCAGGGAAAGCCTGTCGGATCCGTGTAAGGGCCGTCACGTCATTGGGGTGCTTGAAGGTCGGCACCAGCACAACGGTGTTTCCTATGTAGAAGTTCGCGTAACTTGCAGCCAATCGCACTTCACCGCCGACCCTCCCCGGTGTCGGGAGGGGGATGACCGTTAAAGGTTTGCCGTCCTGATCGGTTGAGGATCGGAGGATCTCGTAGTTCTCCTTCAGCGGCGCGTAATTCTCGTCATCCCTATCTTCTTCAATGACGCAGAGAACGGTTGTCGGGTTCACGAACCGCGCAATGTTATCGACATGACCATCTGTTTCGTCGCCGGCGATCCCCTGTTTCAGCCAGATGACATGACCGACACCGAGGTATGCCTCCAGATAAGCCTCGATATCCTCCCGTGTGCCCCGTGGGTTCCTGTTGGGATTCAGGAGGCACGACTCCGTCACGATCGCCGTCCCGGCACCGTTAACCTCGACCGAACCGCCTTCGAGCACGATACCGGGGGTGAACACAGGGAGGTTCAGATCACGGTTCATGATGAGCGGGATCTGCGAATCCTTCACGAGCGCCGGGTACTTCTCTCCCCAGGCGTTAAAGTTCCAGTGCACCATCGCAAGGCTCTCTGTCCTGCGGTTGACCACAAAGGTCGGCCCATAATCCCGGAACCAGACATCGGCATAATCGAGTATTTGGAACCGAACCCCGGACGCATCGACGCCATCCTCATGGAGCATTGCCTCAACACGGGTACGCATCTGCTCGCCGGTGACAAGGAGGTTGACGGTCTCCGACCTGCGTAGAGCCGCTATGATCTCAACATAACTCCATTCCACGGCGGCAAGGTCGGGGAACATCTCCCGATCGTAAGGCCAGGCGAGCCACACTGCGTCGTGCGGTTCCCACTCTGCAGGCATCCGGTAACCCAATGCGTGGGGTGTCTTATCCGGCGGGAATCTCCGGATGAGCGCCCTGTAGGTCTCCGGCCTCCGGTCTCGGAAGAAGTTCCACCTTTCCCGGGCAACCTCATTCATAGAGAGGTCAACCTCTGCGACGAGAACCTCTTCATCAGCATCGCTCGCACGGGCAATGATATTTCCGAACGCATCAGCGATGAACGAACTCCCGAAGAAACGGATACCCCCTTCCTCGCCCACCCGGTTTACGGTAGCGATGTGAATGCCGTTTGCAATCGCATGGCTGCGCTGGACGATCTCCCACGCCTCACGCCAATCGCCCTTAAACGGCTCATCAGCGACAGCCCGGCCGATTGCGGACGGATAGAAGATCAACTCCGCGCCCCGCAGCGCAACCGCCCTTGCAGCCTCGGGGAACCACTGATCATTGGAGATAAGCACGGCAATCCGACCACAGCGGGTGTCATATAGCCGGTAGCGGTCGCCCGCGCGGACGTATCTTTTATCGTAGATGGGGGGGTCATTATGGAGGTGTACCTTCCTGTATGCAGGGAAGAGCACCCGACCATCAGCATCGATCACCACTGCGGAGTTATAATATTCACCGGACGCGGCCCGCTCGTAGATCGGCAGAATTATCACCGCACCATGCTCCCTGGCCAGCGCCGAGAACGCCTCTGTCGATTGTCCGGGGATCGTCTCAGCGTAGGCCGAGGCATCCGTATCCTCATACTGAAGGAAGTAAGGGGCCCGGTAGAGCTCAGGCAGACTGATGATCCGCGCCCCTTTCGAGATTGCCAACCCTGCCATGTCCAGGGCGTGCTTGAGGTTGTGATCGGGGTCGTCGCTTACCGCGGTCTGGATGAGGCCGATCGTTTGCTTGCTCATCGCTATCATCTCCTCATACCGTAGGACGCTCCAGCGTATTATAACAATCGCCGTAGCAGAGCGTTTTATCCGGTATCCCACCGGATCTCTATAGATAATGGACGCGGCCACAACCATCCTCATCGCCATTGGGCTTGCTATGGACGCGTTTGCCGTCTCGATCAGCGGTGGGACCGGTATGCAGGAAAGAGGAAACCGATGGCCCATCATCGCCGGCACTCTCTTCGGCGGGTTCCAGGCCGGGATGCCGGTGCTCGGCTGGCTTGGCGGAACGGCTGTCGCAGAGTTAGTCGGATTCTACGGCCCCTGGATTGCGTTCCTGCTGCTTGTGCTGATCGGTGGAAAGATGATCCTTGAGGCAGTGCTGGATGGAGGCAAGAGCGTGCGGTTTGCAAACGGAAATGCAACCACCCTTCTCCTGCTTGCCGTCGCGACAAGCATCGATGCTCTTGCTGTCGGTGTCTCGTTCGCCGTACTGGGTATCCCTATCCTCTGGCCTGCGGTCATAATCGGGATCGTGACATTCGCATTCTCTGCTGTCGGAGTGGTTCTCGGGAGGTCGATTGGCCGGATTGGCGGGCGAAACGCCGGGATCTTCGGCGGTGTGATCCTTATCGGTATCGGTCTGCGGATCCTGCTCGACCATCTTCTATTCTGAGACGGAGACAAACCGCGATACCGCCACCCTTCCTGGCAGGTTAAGTCCGTGTATCCCATTCGACACGTATAAGAACCCACCAAACGCAATACGTAGTGAACCTCAAAAAAATGTATAGACCGCGCATACTGCGTGGAACGCTTCCGAAAGCCGTATTTGGAAGAGCAAAAGAAATGAGGCCAGTTCAATCATGACTTCCAGAATGCATACCCCCCACACCACCTGTCCAAGCTGCCATGAAGAGGTATTCCTGGACGAACTTGTGGGTGGGCGCTGTCCCCTCTGTGGGTATTCCCTCGATGATGAAGATGGAACATGCGGTGAATACGAGGAGACTATAGAGCGCTCCGATCTCGGCTGGATGATCTTCCAATATTATGTCTTCAAGCGGTTCTGCGGCGAGGGGGCAACCCCCCTACATGTCATGCGGATCCTCGCCCGCTACGAGGAGGTCTGCCAGTGCAACCCCCTGGAAGCGGAGAAGATGCAGTTCAGTCTGGAAGTACCAATGCGACGCCTGGAACGACTCCTCCCGAAGAGATGTGAAAAGTGCGGGAGAATATTCCTCCGGGGAGGAAAAGCGGTTATCGCGGGAGACCTTGCATCTCCCGACTATAAAAGGTACCATATCTGCCCCTCCTGCTGATCAGTAGGTCCGGGCAACCAGAGTTGACGTGCCGTTGCCACCACAGGCGATACATGGCCCATTCGAGACGGGGATCAGGTCTGAGCGGATCTCTGACCCGATGATGCTTGCATCCACCACCGCCTCAATCTTTTCTGCACACTCCTGCGAGCCGCACCAGTGAACCACCGCAACCCCGGTCTTCACCGCTTCAGCGGTCTCCTCAAGATTCGCTGCAACGGTGATCCGATCGGCCATTGCCTGCCGCACAGCGTCTGAGATCTCCTCACCAAACTGTGCGAGGATCGAATGGATCCCTTCAACAACACCCCTCCGATCGAGTGTGGTCCTCCTGCCGGTGCGGGTGACGGCAACAACGGTGTTTGCATCGATGTCCCTGGGCCCGACCTCAATCCGCAACGGGACTCCGCGCATCTCCCAGTGATAGTACTTCGCCCCGGGCCGCATATCCCGGTCATCCACCTTCGCGGTGTAACCGGCACCCCTGAGTTCCGCTTCAAGCGCCCTGGCCGCCGATATAACCTCATCGCCCCTCTTTCCGACGATGATCGGTACAATTACTATCCCAATCGGAGCCACCTCCGGCGGCAGCACCAGCCCTTTGTCGTCGCCGTGGACGCTGATTACGGCTGCAATAGACCGTTCTGAGATGCCATAGCAGGTCTGATAGGCATACTGCTGTTCCCCGTTAACGTCCTCGTAGGTGATCTCGTAGGTGCGGGAGAAGTGGTCGCCGAGCATATGAACCGTCCCGATCTGGAGCGTCTTGCCATCGGGCATGATGGTATCGAGGGCGATGGTGTAGTCGGCGCCCGGGAACTTGTCCCATGCCGGACGGCGGGAGACTATCACAGGCACCCGCAACCGTTCGTAGAACTCGCAGTAGAGGCGAAGCGCGGTTTCGACCTGCTCAGCTGCCTCTTCCCTTGTCGCGTGGACGGTGTGTGCCTCCTTGAACGATGTGATCTCCCGGAGACGGATGAGCGGACGGGTGTGTTTTGTCTCGTAGCGGAACGTATTGACGATCTGGTAAAGTTTTAAGGGCAGATCGGTGTGTGACCGGATCCAGAGTGAGTACATCGGGTAGATGGCAGTCTCACTCGTGGGTCGGAGGGCGAGCGGAACGTCGAGTTCGGTCCTGCCGCCATGGGTGACCCAGTAGACCTCGTCCTCAAACCCCTTTATATGCTCGGCCTCTTTCATGAACTCGGTCTTCGGGATGAGGAGGGGGAACATCGTCTCAGCATGGTCACGGTCCATGATCTCCCGGAGAATCGTGTAAGCACGCTGTCTTATGCCGAACCCATAGGGGTACCAGACATACAGCCCCTTGACCGGGTAACGGACATCCATGATCTCGGCTCGCCAGAGTATCTCGTTGTACCAGCGGGAAAAATCATCCTTCCTGGGAAGTGCACCTGTCTCTTCGTCCATCCGTCTCCTACCTCAAAGAACTCTTGATCTGCCAGTATTAAGCTATCATAATTAGGATTGCTGGCGTAATAAATGCCTCTACAACCGCAGCGACTAAAAGGAGCGGGAAGACAACCCGGAGAAAGATGCGGGCAAGCGAGCGGGCTTCTGCAGCGGCATCCCCAAGACCGTGCCACTCTGAGATGATCGCACGTGCAAGAAGAAAGCCGAGTCCCCCCGATATCAGGACAGCAGGGATCTCGAAGACGCCATGGGGGACTAAAGCTGCCACTATGTAGAGTGCCCCCTGCTGAGCTCGCACAAGCTCGGTCACCACACCTATCAACAGTCCGTTGACCGAGAGGATCAGCATCGTGACCAGGCCAAGGGATGCGCCCCCCAGGAATAGGAGGACGCAGGTAGTCAGGTTGTTCAAGAAGATCTTGAACGCCAGGATTGCCTGGGAATCAGAGAGGATCTGGCCTACCACCTGGTCATTGAATAGTGACATGACCTCCTCCCCGAACCCCGGGTTAAGGATGACGATACCCACGCCGATGAGAATCGATACAACAAAGAAGACTGTAGCAAAGATTGTTCCACGTGTAAGACTGTTCTCAGACATAAAGCACCATCCGTGTGAGATCACGTATCCCCGGCGCCATCCCGACGACGATCATTGCAAGCAGTATGAGGTGCCATAGGCCGGGATCTCCCTCACGCCGGTAGAGTTCCAGGACATACACGGCAGGTATGATCACCGCGATCTTCAGGAGGAACATCGAAAACGCGGTGCCGGTCGCATCGATAAGCGCCCCACCAACAATGTGCTGCTCGACGTAATGGATTGGATGGAGGTCTATCCCGTAACTTGTTGCGCTCGCATCCAGCATATGCCCGAAGATCAGGAGTTTGTAGAGGATGTTTGAGACATAACTCCACTTCAGCACGTATGCCAGGAACGCCCAGAGGGCAACCGAGGTGACCGCTGCAACGGCCAGGATGGCGGCGAGGACGCCGAGCGCGATCGTGGTCTCGGTGAGACCAAACCAGAGAAGCGTTGCGCCTGATAGGAGGCACCCGACGATCCCGACACCAGCATAGACGCGGCTGTAACGTCTGGTAAGACCGGCATTCTCCGCGATCTTCCCTCCAAAGAGAGAAATACCTGCGATCAGAGCGACTACAAAGAAGATCAATGGCGTGATCAGGAGAAACCGGAGATCGGAAGTGATCATCCCGGTATCCTCAACAACCCTCAGGAGACCCCCAAAGACAACGTAGGGCAGGGTCGCAAGCACCAGTTCTTCATCAACAGCAATCCCGTAGCGGCGGAGCCCCCGATAGAGAAGATAGACCGCTAAAACGAGTATCAGGGCGTAGGTCAGCGTATCGACAAGTGTATACGCTTCACCATAACGGATTGGATCAATGTAATATTTGTAGAGGAACTCCCTAATCATTGTTGATCTAAATGAGCGCAGACCGCATAAACCTACTCAGAACAAAGGTCTTCGACAAGTCCAAATGGATGCAGCTCCCGCGTGATGTCATCATCGGTCATGGCGTCATCGAGCAGATCCCGGCCGTATGCGAAGACCTTGCCCTCGGCGACTCTGTGCTCATCGTATCGGGGGGCCGGACGCGGGATGTTGCCGGAAGGCGGGTTGAGTCTCTTCTTTCAGCTTCATATGACGTCAGGACGTTCACCGCTATAGATGGTGAACCTCTCGAGACGATAAGAAAGGCCGAGGCTGCGGCGGCAGAGGTCGCATTCGTAATCGGTGTCGGTGGAGGAAGGATCATCGACACCGCAAAGATCGCATCCTACAACACCGACCGCCACTTTATCAGCGTCCCGACCGCTGCGTCGCATGACGGGATAGCCTCGTCAAGGGCATCGGTTCCTACCGCGGAGGGTAACGTCTCGCTCGCCGCTGAACCTCCCATCGCTGTGGTGGCCGACACCGCCGTCATCGCATCGGCACCACACCGGTTGCTCGCATCGGGGTGTGCGGATATCATAGCAAACTATACCGCGATCCTCGACTGGGAACTCTCCCACCGCCTCCGGGGCGAGACCATATCAGAGTATGCCCTGACACTCTCCAGGATGACCGCCGAGATCCTCTTTAAGAACGCAGACCTCATCAAGCCGAACACCGAGGAGAGCGCCTGGATCGTGACGAAAGCCCTGGTATCCTCCGGCGTCGCCATGAGCATCGCAGGTTCGTCCAGACCGGCAAGCGGCGGAGAGCACAAGTTCTCACACGCTCTGGAGCGTCTCGCACCGGGAAAAGGACTCCATGGCGAGAAATGTGGTATTGGTGCGATCATCACAATGTACCTCCACGGTGGGGACTGGAGAGGGATTCGCGACTCGCTGCGAAAGATCGGCGCTCCGACAACCCCTGCGGAGATCGGGGTCGACGATGAGACTGCCGTCGAGGCTCTCCTTGCGGCACGAACGATCCGGCCGGAACGGTTTACGATACTGGATATGGGGTTGACGCGCGAGGCTGCGCGGGACCTGGTGAAGATGCTCTATCAGGAGTGAGAGTGGGATGACAGAGGAGAAGGCAAAGGTAACCCTGATCGGGGTAACACTCGCAAAACCGGGACTCGACTTTGTCTACGAAGGCATTTTATCTTCCGAGTGTGAGGGCTGCAAGGTGCGCAAGATCTGCCACAACCTTCAGCCACAAAAGAAGTACCGGATCGCTGCTGTCCGTCCGAACACCAGGCATAACTGTCCTGTCCACCACGAGGGGGTGATCGCTGTCGACGTCTTGGAAGGGCCGGTTGTCGCGCTGATCGGCGCTGATATGGCGATCGTGAACTCGAAGGTCAGTTACGAGTTTACCTGCCAGCGAACCGGATGTCGGGGCTACCGCCTCTGCCACCCTGATGGTGTCATCGACGGAGGGAAGTACATCGTCGATGAGGTTCTTGGCAACGCTCCTGATGTATGCGAGCGGGGCTGGACGCTCAAACTCGTGGAGCTGCGGCCAGCTTGAGAGACTGCTGCGTCAGGCCCAATTTTTCTCTAACCAGAATTTTTGCGCTCCGAGGGGCTGCAGAGGCTCATCGCTGGAGTTCCTACTGTCTGCTTGCCCCCACAAGTCGCCAGGCGAGAGAGAGAAGTTCGTCGCGGTCACGGAGTCTGGCAAGCCACGATGGCGGGATGGCCTCAAACCCGAACCTCGCCCCGGCAAGCCCGCCTGTGATCGCACCCACCGTATCTGCATCGCCCCCAAGGTTGACCGCCGCGATCACCGCATCTTTAAGCGACCGGGCATCCATGAAAACCCTGACAGCGCAGTGGGTGCAGACTACAGCATCAAGCGATGGCACCGGCGGGTATGCCCGATAATCCTCGAGTATCCCCTGAAGTTCATGGTCACGGCAGGCTCTGAGCGCCCGGCCGAAGGCGGTTGCAGCCTCCTCGCCCCGGCACATCCCACTGACCATCCTGTTGACAAACGCCGAGGCCTCGCCGGCCACGGGATCGAAGTGGGTCACACGGGAGGCAGCAAGACTCACCTCACGCACTTCACCCGGTGGATAAAATATGCCGATTGGGATACCGCGCATAACGCAACCGTTACTCCGGCTACCTCCTAGCTCCTCGTGGACCAGCCTTGCGGCGATCCGGGGTGCAACACCCCTCTCGATCAGGTCGAGGACGGCACGCGACGTTGGCCCGAAGAACTCCGGATGGATATGATACACCCGAACCAGTCGCCAGGCAAAGTCATCGGGGTCGAAACCTCCACATGCAAGAAGGGTCTGCGCCAGGGCCACTGCCTGGAGGGTGTCGTCGGTGTACTGCCCTGGCAGGACGTCATGAATCCCGCCAGATTCCATCTCTGTTACGGCTATCGGCGGCGCAGGGAGCCCTTCCAGGGGCGCGCCCATGGCGTCCCCGATTGCAAGCCCGATAAAGGCTCCAACCCCACGTGTCCTGAGCATATAAAAAGATCACCAACAAAATATATCTACCCACGGGCAGTAGTATTCTTCGAGGAAAGGTGATAATCGTGCAAAAGGAAGAGCTGCTCCACCTGCATATGCTACTAGTTCACATCAAGAAGTACTATGAGACCGTCACCGGGGAAGAGATCCAGACCGACCAGTATAACGCTCTCCACATATCCCCGGTACATATCCACAAAAACAAGGTAACACACAAAAAAGCCATTTTGACTCTCGGAAACGAGATCGTCCAGCACATCAGGGCCAACCACAACCCTTACATCCAGTACCAAACCGATTTTCAGCCACAGTCCGAACGTATTGCAACCGAACAACACTAAACGATGAGCGATACCGATACATACCGGGAGATCATCTCCCGTATCCTTTCTACCGGGAACTCCCCTCTCGACGTCCAGAAGATCAAACTGGAGTTCTGCCGGGAGTACGGGATCGATATGCCCCGAAACTCCGCGATCCTTGCCGCCGCTTCACCGGACGAGCGCGATCGGCTCAGGCCGCTCCTCCAGGTGAAACCAACACGAACGCTCTCCGGCGTTGCTCCTGTTGCTGTTATGACATCCCCACACCCATGCCCTCACGGCAGGTGCCTCCCCTGCCCCGGCGGGCCTGAGCACCCGTTCGGGTCGCCACAGAGTTATACAGGTGAAGAGCCAGCTGCACTCAGGGCAAGGGAGCACGGGTTCGACCCCTACGCCCAGGTGCAGGCACGTCTTGCCCAGTTTGAGGCGCTCGGCCACCACATCGAAAAGGCGGAGTTGATCGTGATGGGCGGGACGATCACCGCCAGACCGATCGATTACCAGGAGTGGTTCGTTGGCGCGGCCGTTCAGGCGATGAACGATTATCCGCGGCTGGGCGCGGCACCAACAAGACCCGATCTCAATGCAATCGCCGCCTCAAACGAGTCCTCAAGGGTCAGGTGTGTCGCGGTAACCTTTGAGACGCGACCGGACTGGTGCCGTGAAGAGCATATTAACCGGATGCTTGCGATGGGCGTGACCAAGGTGGAACTAGGCGTCCAGCACCTGGACGACCGTATCCTGGACTATAACCGCCGCGGGCATACCATCGCCGATACAGTCGCGGCGAACGGTCTCCTGCGCGACGCCGGGTTGAAGGTGGGGTTCCACGTTATGCCGAACCTGCCGGGGGCGAGCACGGCCGATGACCGCCGGATGTTTGAGGACCTCTTCGCAGATGAGCGGTTCAGACCAGATTTCCTGAAGATATACCCAACGCTGGTGACGCCAGGCACGGAGATCGAGAGACTCTGGGAACGCGGCGAATATCAGTCCTACACAGAGGATGAACTGATCGACCTCGTCGCCTATGCAAAGTCTCTCCTCCCGGAGTACGTCCGACTCCAGCGTGTCCAGCGGGATATACCGGCAAGGTTGATCACCGCAGGTTCCAGGCACAGCAACTTCCGGCAGCTTGCCGGGGCGCGGCTCCGCGAGCAGGGAGGTCAATGCCGGTGCATCCGATGCCGTGAGGCGGGGCGGTCACCAGCGCCGGAAGAGGTGGCTATCTCGACTCTGGTCTATCGTGCATGCAAGGGGGAGGAGCGGTTCATACAGGCAGGCTCAAAAGACGCCCTGATCGGGTTTGCAAGGCTCCGATTTCCGCAGCAGACGTTCCGCGAGGAACTCACCGACGCGGCACTCCTGCGCGAACTCCACGTTTACGGGAGTCTGGTCCCGATCAGCGCCCGCGCCTCTGCGGCGGAGTGGCAGCACCGCAGTTACGGTGCGCAACTCCTCTCAAGAGCGGAAGAAGAGGCACGCGACCATGGTTACAGCCGTATCGCCGTGATGAGTGGTGTGGGTGTGCGGCCCTACTACAGGAAACAGGGATATGAACGAGTGGGGCCATACATGATCAAGACGTTCTCATGAAACCTGCGACGCTCGAGTTCGTGAAACAGAGGTTTGCCGACTATTACCGCAGGTTTAGCCTTATCATCCCATCCTCCCTTGAGCAGCGGGAATGGGGCTTTGTCTTCTTCGACGTCACACCGGAACTCAGGATGCGACGGCATATGGCATTTGCAGACCGCGAAGAACTCAACGCCTACGTGAAAAACCTGGTCCCTGCCCACGTATATTACTCGACGGCCTACTACCAGACACCGTCGGCGCCGAAGATGAGCGAAAAACATTGGGCCGGCGCCGATCTTATCTTCGATCTCGATGCCGACCAGATAGTACATGGCCCCTATGCGATGATGCTTGCGCGGGTCAAGGAGGAGACACTGAAACTGATCGAGATGCTGACCGAAGAACTCGGGTTCTCGCGCAACCGTATGCGGATCGTATTCTCAGGGGGACGGGGCTACCACATACACCTCACCGATATCGCTGTTTCAGGCTGGGGAAGCCAGGAAAGGCGCGAGATCGTGGATTACGTATGCGGGATAGGACTCGATCCAGAGATGATGCTCTCTGCCGGCGGCGAACAGAGGGGATGGCGACGGCGATACACGGAGACGCTTCGAGGCTACCTCTCACAACTTGCAACCCTCGACCCGGCGGAGACTACGGCCCGCTTGACAGGTTTTGAGGGTATCGGCAAACGGACGGCAGCGCAGTTTCTGGCAGACGCTGAGGCTCTCTCCAGGGCCCCGCCAGAGGTACTCCTCCAGAACAGGGTTGTTCGGGCAATTACAGCCTCTCCCGAGTTTGAGAAAAGGCTCCGTGATGCCGGTGCGCACGCGGATGAACCGGTCACGACCGATATCAAACGGCTTATCCGGACACCGGGATCGCTGCACGGGGGCAGCGGGATGAGGGTTGTCCCCCTCGATCTCCACGACCTGGAGGATTTCGATCCCCTGGTGGACGCGGTGGTCTTTGGCGAGAGGGATGTCCGCGTGGACGTGAGAGCAAACTTCGTCACATCAATGCTCGGGAACACCTACACGCTTAAGGCGGGGATCCAAACGGTCCCGGAAGCGCTTGCGATCTTTCTATGCTGCAGGAACATGGCAGAGATAGCTGGAGGTGCATGATGGTCGCCGATATACTGCAGAAACTCCGACAGATGCTGCTGGATATGCAGCACTCTGGAAGGCTCTCACATATCGAGCCCGGTCTCTACGAGAATGCCAGAGCCTACATAGAGAAACTCAAGGAGGACTACTACAGCCTTGAGAACCCTCTGGAGAACCGGGAAGGGAGTCTGATCATCGAGGCTATCGGTAGCGTCAACGACACAGTCCAGGAGATCTTCTCTATCCGGACCAGGCAGATCCTGGACCTCGCGTTCCAGCAGATCGAGGGAGAGTATGCCGATAAGGAGGAGACCCGGAAGATGCTCCCAGAGGAGCGGGTGATGTTCAAACGGATCGTTGAGGCCATTGAAGAGTGCAGGGAAACGCTCGTCCAGGGGGAGGTAAACCTCTTTACCGGTGATGGGGCGGCCGCCGTCGAGGTGACCGATGAGGCTGGCTATGAGGAGATAGAACCCTCAGCGGTATCGCCACCACCGGTCCCCCAACACTCCGGGCTGACATCATACGCCCTTGTACATGTGCGCTCGGATGTGGAGTCGTTCATGGGACTGGACGGAAGAACCTACGTGCTGAAAGATGGGGATATCGTCACAATCCCCGAAAAGAATGCTGAACTCCTCTGCGAGCACAACATAGGCTTAAATATCAGGCTTAACAAGTAATATAGGTACCCGAATCTATTGAATAGAGGTTAATATCATGAAAATGCCGTCCAAATTCAAGACGTATTGTCCGTTCTGCAGGAGCCATCAGGTTCACGAGGTTGTGAAGGTGAAGAGGGGCAAAGTGCGTCACTTCAACTGGATCGACCGCCAGAAGGCACGCAGGAGCACGGTTGGCAACATGGGGAAGTTCAGCAAGGTTCCTGGCGGCGACAAACCGACAAAGAGGACCAATGTCAAGTACCGGTGCACGGTCTGTGGAAAGTCCCATCTCCGCCCAGGGGTCAGGATCGGCAAATTTGAGCTTACGGAGTGAGAATGACATGGTCAGGGTAAGCAGAGAGAACAGGAGCACGTTCCTGAGGGTAAAGTGCCCCGACTGCGAGAACGAGCAACTCGTCTTTGAGCGGGCAAGCACCGTTGTTGAGTGCAACGTCTGCGGGCGGGTTCTTGCAGAGCCCCGTGGCGGAAAAGCCGATATAAAGGCTGAGGTTGTTGCAGTCGTTGAGTGAGTGTTCCATGCACGAGAGAGAGTGGCCCGAGGAAGGAGAACTTGTTGTCTGCACCGTCTCTGACGTCAAGGACTTTGCGGCGTTCGTGACCCTCGATGAGTACAAAGGCCGTAGAGGGCTCATACCGATCTCCGAGATTGCGCGGGGCTGGATTAAGTACATCCGGGACTACGTACGTGAAGGACAGAAGGTCGTCTGTAAGGTCCTGAACGTGGACCCAGAACGCGGTCACATCGATCTCTCGTTAAAAGACGTGAACGAGCACCAGCGGCGCGAGAAGATTCACGAGTGGAAGAACGAACAGAAAGCCGCAAAATGGATCGGGTTTGCCGCGGAGGCTGCCGGGGTGGACAGGGTTGTCATCGAAGAGGCCATATACCATGAATACGGCCAGTTATACCCTGCATTTGAAGAGATCGTCGCTACCAGCGGTGAGGCTGCAGAGAGGTTGAACCTGGATGAACCTGTGAAAAAAGCACTCATCAACGTCGCAAACGAGAACGTGAAAATCCCGCGCGTGACGATCAGCGGCTACCTCGTACTGACAACACCGCGGCCTGACGGTGTCAACGTGATCCGCCGGGCTCTCCGAAGTGCGCAACCGAAGATAGATAACGTTGATATCGACCTGGTCTACGTCGGTGCCCCGACGTACCGGATAAAGGTGACTGCACCGGACTATAAGGAGGCCGAGAAGGCGATCGAGAGGGCGGCGAACGCTGCAATCGGCGTGGTTGAAAGAGCAGGCGGCACCGGCAAGTTTGTCCGGAAACAGAAGACCGGGTAGGTTTTCATCATATGAACAGTCGCATTCGCCGCTGCCCACACGAGGGGAGATATACCCTCTCAACCGTCTGCCCGGTCTGCGGTAGGCGATGCGGGCCGGCTCATCCGGCACGTTTTTCACCACAGGATAGGTACGGGTATTACAGAAGGATGCTGCGCAGATGGAAGACGTCACAGTAACCTTTACGAGAGATGAGGAGATCGAGGCCTCTGTCCTGATCGAGGGGCTGCCCGGTATAGGACATGTTGGAAAACTTGTTGCCGAGCATCTGATTCATGAACTTGAGGCCGAGAAGATCGGGGAGATCACTTCGATCTATTTTCCGCCCCAGGTGGTGGTCGATGAGCGTGGCGTCACATCTCTTGTCAACAACGAGATCTACCGCTGCGAGAAGAACGGCCAGGCAATCCTATTCCTTGTGGGTGATTTTCAGAGCACCTCGGCCGAAGGCCATTATATCCTGACCGAATGTTATCTGGACATCGCACAGGACCTTGGGGTGCGGCGGATATACACACTCGGGGGCTACGGTGTCGGCCACCTGGTCGAGAGCCCGAGGGTGCTTGCCGCAGTAAATACGGAGAGCCTCCTGCCAGAGGTCGAGAGCGCCGGGGGATCGTTTGAGGGCGGCGGGATGATCGTTGGAGCTTCAGGCCTTCTGCTCGGCCTTGGCCTTGCACGGGGCATAGAGGGTGTCTGCCTGATGGGCGAGACGAGCGGCTATATTGTCGATCCAAGGAGCGCCGACAACCTTCTCACAGTGCTCTCCCGCCTCATCGGGATCGAGGTTGACCACACCCTGCTGCAGCAGCGTGCCGAAGAAATGGAGCGGATCATAGCAAAGATCCAGGAAACCGAAGAGGCCAGAGGTCGGGAAGACCTGACCTATATCGGCTAATTTTCTTTGCAGATTCGCAAAAAACGGATTCATCATCTCCCCTGGCCTGGCAACCTGAGGGACATGACCAGGTACACTATCTTACCATCTCCGGTGGGTAGCCGTTGCTGTAGCCACAGGCCGCACCAGGGTCTTTCCGGACTTTTTACCTCTCACATCTGCCCAGGCGGACCGCCGGGATGATCGCCTCAGAGAGGTGGCGCCAGTCCGCTGTCAGTTAGGCCTCCGCATGCAGGGGGTCCTGGCAGACGCCTCCCACCGAACAGGTCCCTATTTCTGCAGTTCGTTCGGGGTGCCAGCGAAAGACCCGGGCCCCGGATCTCCATGATATTGTTGAAACGCAACCGTTCGTGACTGCCAAGGAGGCTTATGAACAGGACCGCCCATTTCCGGGCCAATAGTGGTGATGCTACCCTCGAAGGGATCGAAACCTATTCCATCGCCACACTTTTTCATACTCGTTATTAATATAGACCAGGTAGTATTATACCACATAAATTATAATGTTTGTGTAAGCAATTGAGCGGAGGTGAATCAGAATGTGTAATCCGGTTCATCAACACGGTCACGGATGCTCCTGCCAGGGACCATGCGGATGGATGCAGTCGCTCACGGTCGAGGAGGAGATCGCTATGCTGGAAGCCCAGAAGACGCGGATGCAGGTCATGATCGATATGATAGACCGAAGGATCGAGAGCCTGAAGAAGAGGGCCTGAGGTAGATCTTTCGTATGAAAATGACCCCCGATTTTCATCCGGTATGCCTGTAGCCCTGACGGGCATCATGTGGTTTTTTAGTGTAGTCCGTGTCCAGCAGTGGACAGGGCAATTGCGTCCCGTCTCAGGCACTGCCTACGGCGCACCCCCTGCCTTAAAGATCCGCTGAGATATCTGAATAAAACGGTATCCACTGGCAATACAGATCTACTCAAACGATCTTTCCTTCCATCGGATAAACCAGGAGATAGGGACGTTTCGCATCACCATCATTGAGACTGGAAATAGGGAATTCGATGGCAATATCTATCCAGGAAAGATTTGGTGGGGTGCGGCTCTCGCCTCAGGCCTCAGCAGTCATTTATCAAGGCCAAACGACCTGTCAATCTCAGCAGCCGCGGCCTCGATGTCTTCAATAACACGGAGAGCGTCTTTACGTAACTCCTGCACCAGCGACTGGAGGGAATGCCCGCGTAGATAGATCCGTTTCTTGTGGCGGTAGACGACACCGGCGTTTACAAGGTTTCTTATGTGGTGGTTAACACGCGAACTGGAGATGTTCAGGTCACGGGAGATCTTCTCCACCGATGCACCCTCTCCGGCACTCTGATAATAAAGGAGTGCGGCCAGGATCCGCCTGGCAACCTGATCAACATCTCTCCCCTCACCTATGCCGAGGCTGTTGAAGAGCCATTCCAGGTTTTCTTCCGCCCCTCTCCCCCTCGGTCTCTCGATCTGCCTGAACGTTATCTGCTTTGCAATTGGGGCCATCTTTCACTCATCTCTATCGTGCCCGGATCGTATAAACATATCCATAATATTAATATGATTTCGATAATTTTGATAAGGTTTAAATATTTACAGGGGTGTAAAATATTGATGTAAACATCCTCTAGAGGTGATAGAGGTATGGAAATTATCCCAATCGGAGAACGGGTGCTTATCAAGCCAATCAAGAAAGAAGAGGTTACAAAGAGTGGTATTTACATCCCCGAATCAGCACGCGAGACCAGAAAAGAGGGGGCTGTCATTGCGGTGGGCAAACGCGATGACGGAACAAACCTCCCACTAAAGCCAGGCGATCACGTTCTCTACGGTGGTTACAGTTCGGACACGTTTGAGATTGACTCTGAGACCTACGTCTTCGTCCCGTTTAAGGACATCCTGGCAAAGATTGAGTAAGGAGGTGAGAGTGTGGCATCGTCAAAACAGCTCATGTTCGATGAAGACGCCCGCAAAGCGATCCTTGCCGGAGTCAACAAAGTTGCAGACACTGTCAAGATCACGCTCGGCCCGAGAGGCAGGTATGTTGTGATCGACAAACCAACAAACCCCATCGTGACAAACGACGGTGTGACGATTGCAAAGGAGATCTCTCTACATGACAAGTTCGAGAATATCGGGGCGAAACTCGTAAAAGAGGTTGCCCAGAACACCCAGGACAAGACAGGTGATGGGACCACAACAGCAACCCTGCTCACACAGGCTATCCTCACGGGGGGACTGAAGAACATAGCCGCAGGGGCCAACCCCAACGATGTGAGGCGGGGCATCGAGGCCGCGGTCGGGGCGGTCGTTGAGTATATCCGGTCGACAAGCATCCCTGTCAGGGAGCGGGACAGGATCCTGCAGGTTGCTACAATCTCGGCCAACAACGACGAAGAGATCGGGAAACTTATCGCGGATGCGATGGACAAGGTAGGATACAGCGGGCTTATCACCGTTGAGGATGCAAAGAGCCTTGAGACCAGTCTCGACGTGGTCAGGGGGATGCAGTTTGACCAGGGTTACATCTCTCCATACATGATCACAGACCCGGAGAAGATGGTCTGCGAATACGAAGACCCCTACATCCTGATCACAGATCGTAAGATCACCTCACTCAAACAGATGCTCCCCATACTCGAGATCGCCGCACAGGACGGTAAACCGCTCCTGATAATCGCCGAGGACCTCGATGGCGAAGCTCAGGCAGCGCTCATTCTGAACATCATACGCGGTTCTCTCAAGGCCTGTGCGGTCAGGGCACCAGGGTTCGGGGATGATCGCAAGGAACTCCTGGAGGATATCGCCGTACTCACTGGTGCAACGGTTATATCCGAGGATAAGGGGATGAAACTGGAGAACGTATCCAGACAGGTCTTTGGTTCGGCCCACACTGTCAGGGTCGATGGAGAGAAGACCCTTATAGTCGGCGGCAAGGGTGACCGCAAGGCTCTCGAAGAGCGGATGCGCCTGATCGAGTCTCAGATAAATATTTCTGACTCAGAGTGGAAGAAAGACGAACTCCGGAAGAGGCTTGGAAACCTTGGTGGCGGGGTCGCGGTCATCAAGGTCGGGGCGGCAACCGAGACCGAACTTAAAGAGAAGAAGATGCGGATCGACGATGCCTTAAACGCCACCAAAGCTGCAGTCGAAGAGGGTGTTGTTGCCGGTGGTGGCGTCACACTCTTCCGCGCGATCGGGAACCTTGAGGCGCTGCAGTTCGACGACGATCGGAAGATTGGGGTCTCCATAGTTCGCCGGGCGCTGGAGGAACCCATCCGTCAGATCGCAGAGAACGCCGGTGTTGAAGGTGCCGAAGTCATCGCCACCGTTAGGGGGAGTGACGACCCAGCGTTCGGCTACAACGCAAAGACCGGTGAATACGAGGACCTGATAGAGAATGGCGTCATCGATCCCGCGAAGGTGGTCCGTCTTGCGCTTCAGAACGCCGCCTCCATCGCAGGGCTGATCCTCACGACGGAGGTCGCAATCACCGATTTCGACGAAGAGAAAGATACAAGGACAGCTGCGATCATAATCTGAGGCAAATTGTCCCTTTTTCCCCCCTCTCTGTTTTCACGCAGAGACAGACGTGGCAGTGGTTCCGGGTCTTGCCCATTCAGCCCACTGCCACGGGCAGTCCTTCTGCCTGCCAGGCGCTGATCCCACCCTCTATCTCGTAGACTTCACTGAACCCGGCCTCGCGCATCAGGCTGTGAACGCCTGCGCTCCGCCCTCCTCGCCGGCAGTATATAAGGTAGGTTCCGTTCGGATCGAGGTTATCGATCTGTTCAGCAAGGGTTGCCGAGTCTATGTTGATTGCGCCGGGGATGTGCCCGGCGGCAAACTCGTCCACTGTCCTGACATCGATTATGACAAATCCCGGGTCGTCTCTCATCTCTTCGATCATGGTGGCGGCCAGAGCAGGAGAGATCAGCCCCGGATTCGGGTCACCATGGCCCGGCGTGTTTCCCAGACAGGCGCAGGTGAGGGTTAGGCTGAGAACGACAAGAACCAGCGGTGGGAGACGGTGGTTATCTACCATACACCCATATTCATCGGGAACGACAATAAAGGGGTTTCGGTCAACCAACCACAACCCGATTGGATATGGCGGCAGAAACATCCCTTTTTCCCGTTATCGGTTATACGATGATCCGTTCTTCACTATAGGGATCATCCAGGTGCACGGTCTGTAACGTCTCAGGTCGCTACATCGAGCTGCGCTTGTTCAAACCCCCGGAGCCACAGTTCTGCACAGGCTATCCGCCAGAACTCGGTGGAATAAGCGCTCTTTCCCGCGAGGAACTCCCGGTAGTTCCTGAGCACACGCTCTGCATCCCAGTAGGGCCTCCGGAGGAACTCCGGCGAGGAGAAGAGTTCAAGGACGCGGGGTGCGAGCTCACCCCTCATCCACACCTCCTCGGGGGTGACGAAACCCATCTTGTCGGTCCTGCAGCGAACAGCGTCAGCGACGAGGCCCCTGATCGCACTTCGAAGAACGTACTTTGTGATACCGTGGCGAATCTTCTGGTCGAGCGGGAGCGACGCGAGGTACTCCACCACCCGGTAATCCAGGAACGGAACACGGGCCTCGATCGAGAAAGCCATCGAGTTCCTGTCTTCCCAGTGCAGCAGTAGTGGGAGGTTGGAGACCGTGATCTCCCGTTTCAACACCTCATCGAGGGTTCCTGCGTAGCGGAGAACTTCCGGCGGAGACCCCAGGAGAAGGTCACGCCGCTCTGACCGGACAAGAACCTGACGGAACGCCCACCAGAAGAACGAACTGTGCAACCTCAAACTCCCGATAATCTCCCTGAGTGCAGCCAGGATCTCACCATGGCCGAGAAGGGTGCGGATATAGGGCACCAGATAAGCAATGTATCCTCCAAGTTGCTCATCTGCGCCCTGCCCGTCGAGAACCACCTTCACCTCATCCTGTGCAAGCCGCATCACGCAGTACTGAGCGTAGATCGAGAGAGATGCAAACGGCTCATCCTGCATGTAGAGTAACCGCTCGATATCCTCCCAGAGACCGTCCGTGCCGGGCGTCGTCCGGCGGTTCTCGACCCCGGTCGCAGCAACCACCGTATCGATGTAGCTGCTCTCATCAAACCTCTCGTCCTCAAAGCAGACCGAGAACGTCTTCTGCCGATCACCAACGCTCTCCGGGCTCTCTGCACGCAGTAGATGGTTGATGATGGCGGTTACAGTCGATGAATCGATCCCGCCAGATAGGCACGTCCCGACAGGAACGTCGCTCCTCAACCTGAGTCTGACTGCATCGGTCAGGAGATTCCGGAGTTCTCGTGCAGCGGCCTCGTCGTCGACCCCAACACCACGCGGGGTCGGGTTCATCTCAAAATCCCAGTAGCGCTCCGGATCTCCAACACCTTTCTCTGTGACCAGAAGCCTGTGTGCCGGAGGGAGCTGGAAGATGCCATCGTACATCGTCTCTGGAGTATGGTCGGCAACACCCCAGGCCAGAAATGTCAGAAGCATCCGGTCGTTCGGTCGTTTCCCGGCATCGGGGTGTGCACGGAGCGCCTTGATCTCCGAGGCAAAGAGGAACGAAACCCCGACCACTGTATAGTAAAAAGGCTTGATGCCCAGACGGTCGCGGGCGCAGAAGAGTTCACGCCGACGTCCGTCCCAGATAGCAAAAGCCCACATGCCGTTGAACCGCTGCAGGCAGTCTCTCCCCCACTCCTCGTAGGCATGGAGGATCACCTCCGTGTCGGTTGCTGAGAAGAAAGAGTGTCCTGCAGCCTGGAGTTCGCCCCGGAGTTCGCGGTAGTTGTAGATCTCGCCGTTGAAGACGACCCATATCGAGCCGTCCTCGTTTGCCATCGGTTGCCTCCCCTCATCAGAGAGGTCGATGATGGCAAGACGGCGGTGGGCGAGGCCGACCGGCCCCGAGCAGAAGCTTCCCTCCCCATCCGGCCCCCGATGGGCAAGTCTCTCTGCCATCGCAGCGATGAGGGCTGCATCTGCCTCTCCCCCGTCAAGGACAAACTGCCCGGCAATACCACACATACCAGGGATACCGGTAACTAACTATTACTTATCCGAAAAGGTCTTATTCAGCCCTGTACCGTTGATATCGCACGTGGGGCAGGAGGCAGATGAGCTGTCCACCACCCGGTACGCATCCGCCAGAACGGCAGAGTTTGCAAGCATACCCGCGATCAGGATCACCTCCAGAACCTCGGCCCGCGTCGCGCCTTTTGCCATCGCTGTCTGCATATGATACTCAACACAGTGGCTGCACTTGAGCGCTGCCCCCACCGCAAGGCTGATAAGTTCGATCACCTTCGGCTCGAGCTGGCTGGTCTCCGTGACAGCCCCCTTGTAAAGGAGGTGCGAGATGAGGATCTCTGGCCGTTCAGCCATCTTCTCAAAGATAAGGGGAACCTTGCCATATTCTCTCTCGATCTCCAGGAGGAGATCTTCCGCGAAGGCGTTTTGCCCACGTTCCATAATCCTTGCGAGTATCTTCTCAAAGTCCATCGCAACTACACCAATATCCTGGTTTCCGAGAAAGGTTTCACCCTGATCAATATGTAGTTGCGCATCCGCGACGGTGTAACCTCGGCGATATCCCCGACCGTGACGCCCTCGGTGACCTCAAGCGACCTGATCTCCGGAGCATAGTATTCGTAGGGGAGTTTCACCCTCAGTCCCTCCATCTGTACTGTCACCGGCGTCGGGTGCGTCAGTAGCGTGACCTCCGGGAGCTCCTCCTCGATGATCGTCATCAGACGTGGTGGAAAGACTGAGAGAGGATCCTTTGCAAGAACATCACGGCGTGCGTCCAGTACGCGCGAGACCTCGTCCACCAGCTCATCAAGTTTCGCGAGTTCCTCCGGGCGCTTGAACCGGTGCATGATCCTGCCGATGCCTCCGACATACCCTTCAACCGGCGGATCGATGATCCGCATCAAAGTCTCGCGGTCTGGAGCACCGGTCACCACGATTGGAACGTGGATCCCACGGCGGAGCACAGGGAACTTATGTTGTATGCACTCCTCAAAGTTGCCGAGCATGTATACAGCGAGATCGTGCTCGTTGATGACGTCGCGTTCCTCGTCGTTGAGGTTTGCAATCCGCTTCCCGAATCCTCTGGCAAGTCCAACCATATTGGTCTTTGCTCCTGAACGCCTCAGATACTCGGCGATATCGCAGGAGGTATGAGGTAGGTGGTGGATCTCAAGGCTCGGACTGACAACAGCGATCTCAGTCCCGACAAGGGGAGCCTCGGTCACCTGCCCGGCGAGAGGTTTGGCAACCGCACGTATCAGTTCGATGTCATCACGGGGCACAAACGACTGGAGCACGACGTCCTGGGCCATGACGTGTTTCTGCACCACGTAGCCACCGAGGTCATCGATCAGATCCATGATCTCGTCGTGCCGATAGACGCCCCCCTTGTAGGTCACAGGAACCAGCGTTGTCACAGAGTAACCCCCATCTTCTCAAAGAGCGGCATGACCCACCTCTCCACGACATCATCGGGAAGCGTATCCTCACTTGCAACATAGTAAAACTTCCCTTCCCGGATATACTGGCGACGGACCTTGAAACCTTCCGGAGCCATGTACTGCATCGCGTAGATGACATCTTTATGCAGCGTCTCGCTTGGATCAGCAACCACAACCTGCTCGAGGTCTTCTTCCCCCGCCATACCAGCCGGGAGGACTATGGTGAAACGATCAGGCTGTTCAACGTTCTCCTTGCCATAAATCTCCCAGAGCACCCTGAGCAGCGGCGCAAGATAGGTCTCATCGCCAATATCGAGGACTATCTCGGTATCGCCACGTTTGACGTTTGCAAAGTCGCCAAGATAGATTGCGCGTGGCATGTGGCGCAGGACGCCCGCAGCAACGAAGATAGGGATCTTCGGGTCGACGTAGATATGCAATCGATCGATCACCTTGATGAGATCCAGATCCTGGAGGACATCGCCTGCGACACGCTCGTAGGCCCTCCTCCCGACATCGTCCGGCGACTCTACAACGAAGTAGTTCAGCGGAGGCATCTACTCCCCTTCAATGAACCCTGAAGCAAGCAGGGCAGAGCCAACCGCACCGATATACTGTGAGTGTGGCGGAACAACGACCTTTACCTGCAGGAGATCGCCCATAGCGTGAACCAGACCCTCGATCAGGGATGTGCCGCCGACCATGATAACCGGTTCCTTGATATCGATCTCCTGCAACTGCTGCTCGAACACCTGTTCCGCCACGCTGTGACAGGCCGCGGCCGCCACATCCTCACGGGAGCTCCCTGCGGCGAGCGCGTTCACCAGGCTCTGTGTC
This sequence comes from Methanoculleus sp., assembly GCF_030019085.1. Taxonomy (GTDB): domain Archaea; phylum Halobacteriota; class Methanomicrobia; order Methanomicrobiales; family Methanoculleaceae; genus Methanoculleus. The sequence goes on along the minus strand of NZ_JASEFJ010000002.1, from coordinate 46,694 downwards.
CCGAATACGATACAGTAACTGTTCATCGGGACGTTCTTTGACAGACCTTTCATGGCCAGGGGGCCGAGTTCGGTGATATCGACGCCAAGACGTTTTGCAGTCATCTCAAGGAACCGGCCGCTTGCCCCGGCGCAGATCCCGCCCATAGTAAACGTCCCGGGGATACCGTCTATCACGCTGATAGCCTTGTTGTCCATCCCGCCGATATCGATGACGGTTGAAGCGCCCCGCTGATGGTCAGCAAGGTAGACTGCGCCTTTCGAGTTCACTGTCAACTCCTCCTGGACCAGGTCGGCCCCGAAGTGCCTGCCGACCAGGAAACGCCCGTAACCGGTGGTTCCGATCGCCTGGATATCTTCACGGACAAGACCGGCCATCTCGAGCGCCTGGGCGACGACTCCCTCGGCACTCTTGATGACCTCGGTCGTTGGGAGCCAGCCGGTACCAATGATCTCGTTGTCCTTCATCACGGCGGCCTTTGTGGTGCTAGATCCAGAATCGATGCCCATCGTGATTCCGGTCTGCGCTTCGCGGGCAAGGAGCGCCCTCCGCCGGGCGATGGTGGTCAGCGCCTCCATCCGCGTGAGGAGCGTCCCTGCGGTAGTCCGCTCAGTGAAGGAGTAACTCACAACCGGCAGCCTGGAGTTCTCATGGATGTAGCGCCTGAGTTCGTTTCGGACGATCGCCGCCTCAGCGCACCGGAAACATGTGCCGATGAAGACCGCGTCGGCATCAACCTTCCCCTCCACCAGGGCCATGCCACGACCAATCATAAGTTTCAGATCAGCGCTCCGGACGTCCAGGCCGAATGCATCCACAGCCCGCTCAACGTCAGCTAACGCTATGTCAGGGAAGAAGACCTCCGCATCCACCGCCTCGGCGGCCCGGTAGATCTCGTTCTGGACACCACTGTACTCCGACCCGCAGGATAACTGCGCAATCCGCACCTTCCGGCTCACGCTTCAACCTCCTCTGGTAGACCATCAAGGAACTTCCTGACAGCCGCTACAAACCGGACGCCCTCTTCCTCGTCCCCGGGATAGTCCAGTTCCAGGATCGGGATACCACTCTGGCGCAGGGTAAAGAGGATCAACTCGTTGGTTCTGGCGCAGCCCATGCACCCGAACGCGAGATCGGCATCGTTGACGATGATTGCGGCCTCGGCCTCCTCGATGAGGGGGCCGTAGATTGCCATCCTCCCCCTGACACCTGAGGGCACCTCGACTGCCGCATACTTCAGGCCGCGCTTTGGTTCTTCGGGTGTGATCTGAAGGGGGGGGGAGTCGACCCCGGCGGTCTGTATCCGCTCCCGGATACCGAGGGCTGCACCGAGGGGTTTATGGCCAAACCTGGCCACCAGGTCGGACAGGATAAGGCTCGTTGCAGGGTAGATAAACACCTTTGCCATTGAATTCAGGGCTCCTCTAAGTTTATCAGGTCTTGTAATCGTTTTATATCGAGTTTTGGTCTTTTTTCGTGACCGGGAGGCACCGGTTCGGGCTCCTCGCCCTCCCCTCGTTCGAGTTCCTCAAGCCCACGGCTGATGTAGCGCAGAAGTCGAAACTCCCGCTCATGCCCGAGATAGCCAGGTCTCGCCCCGCCAAGGTTCGCCCGGCAACGTCTCGAATCCCCCGGCGGGAACCCCCTGTCTTTGACGAATATGTGGTCTGGATCGATGCTGCGGATGACCTTGATGAGTCTATCGACTGCATCCGCTTCACCGGTCACCTGCAGCCCAAAACAGGTCTCTTTGATGAGAACTCCCTCAGAAGCCTCATACGCCCGAAGCGCGAGTTCACCAGGCGTCATGCTGGGTGACTCGATGAAGACGTATTTGGTCACCGTCCCAGCATACCCCGGGGTGTATTCGGCCATCATTTAACCTCCCTTACATATACCGTCGAGCCTTCACGCAGTCCCGCCAGTTTCTCCGTATCGAGCACTTTACCGATGATGTTAGTTCCCGTGAGAGGCTCAGAGGTCGGACCAAATTCGGAGTTGGATGTTGTGCGGACGCCGACCATGCCCACCCCCCTGCGAGAGTCGTTCGTCATCGCGAGTATGAATGCCGGCACCTCACCTGTGGGGGTGTTCTCAGGTATGATCCCGACACTCTTCTCTATCTTTGGTTTGAAGAGGTAGACATCCTCAAAGATGAAGATAAGTGGCATCTTTCCGATAGCATGGTGTTTGAGCCCGGTCGCCTCACGAAATATCCTGACCGACCTTGGTGCGGCCTCATCATCAAGGCTGATGGCGATAACCCGCTCGGGTGGCTCGGTATCGACCCTGACCTCACCAGCAGCAAGAACCTCGAGTGTCGTCTCCGGACTCTGGCCGACCACGATGCGATCACCCCCGGCTACATTGGCGGTCAGGGAGATCCCCCGACTGGAGGCGACCTCTTTTGCCTCGTCCACCGCAAGACCGATGAGATCGAACCGTTCGGGCTCTGCCCTGATTGCCAGAATGTCACCTTCACCAGCAAACCGGGCGAGGTCGATGCCATGGACTACTCTACCCACAACGGTATGTACCGGACTTGGAGATACGCCCTGCGTATAGATGTAGACCGCCCCCGAAGATTTTCCCGACGTCCTGAGCGTGACCGTTCCCTCAAGCCTTGAACGCTGGAGTTCCATCGGGACAACTGTCGGGACGAGACGCGTATCGGTGATATAGGTACTGCTAGAACGATTAACCTTGAATCTACCATCCTGCACGGAAAGAAGGAAATGCTCAACACTCCTGGCGGTTGTGGTATCTATCTGCTCCTTGCTGAAACCCTGCACAGCCACCTCCAGATAGGAGATGATCCGCATCCCATCCTCAAGCGGGAAGGTTGCATCGTGGGTTATAACGGCGTGCGAGCGGTCGGCGCGCTGGAGCACGCGTTCGACCCCGGTTATCTGATCCCCCTCCCCGAACCGATCGATCACACCACGGCCTGTGACAACCCGGCCGATAACACCGCCCCCTCTCGAGGCACCGTGGTCGGCAACATGCCTGATGCGCGCAAAGATCAGATATGACCTGGAGGGAGCATAGCCGCCGCATCCCAGTATCACGTCTCCACGCTCGTAATGCCAGGGTTCTCGTGCCGGGTGGATATCGGACTTGAACGGGCCGAAAGCAGCGGCATAGCGATCCTGCCAGTGCAGGTGTAGCCGCCCCGCGATCTCTGGCTGAAGGAGACGGCTGGCTACCGCGGGATCCGACATCTCGACCACCAGATCTCCCGCTGTGGTGGTTAATCTGATCTCCGCTGACTCTGCCACATCCTCCTCCACCCTCGGACGTATGACGGCGACGCTGCAATGCCAGTCCCACCCCGGGAGAAGATCACCGAGAGACGATCCCTCCGGAACCTCAACGCGTTTGCCGTCCAGCTGGATCTCCATCAGACGCACCTCAGGTGGCTCCGGACCCTCCCATCACATTTCGCTCATCGTCGGTGAGGTGAGCGAGCACCTCTTCGGTCGGACCCATCTGGATGATCTTACCTCCTCTCATGAGAGCCACACGATCACAGACCCCCTGCACAAAATCCATATCATGGGAGACCACGATAAACGTCTCATCCATCTCTTCGCGGGCGTGGAGGATTGAGTGCTTCACATCGAGCTTTGTGATAGGATCCATCGTACCGGTCGGCTCGTCAAGGACGACAAGCCTGGGTTCGCGGATGAGCACCTGAGCGAGAGCCACACGATGCTTCTCCCCCTCCGAGAGCTGCCCGGGATAACGATCCAGGATCTCTCTGCTCTTTTCGGGTGTAAACCCGGCCATCCCCAGCGTGATGATCGCCTTTCTCATCGCCAGTTCCTTGGGGAATTCCAGACCAATGGCGTCAGTGAGGTTGTCCAGAACCGTTCTGTGCGGATATAAATCGTATTCCTGGTGGAGGAGCCCAATATAGGCCTTTGCCCGGCCACGGTTCTCGATACCGGGTTTCGTCATATCGATCCATTCGTCGCCGATTCGGATGTTCATCTCCCCGCTTGTGGGTTCAAGGATCCCGGCTATGATCCGGGAGAGGGTCGTCTTGCCGGCACCGCTCTTACCGATTATCCCGAAGATCTCCTTCTCATAGACATCAAAGGAGACGCCATTGACAGCCCGAACAACGCCACGGTCGATGGAAAGGTAACGCTTGACTATGTCACGGGCTACCAGGATCTTCTCGCCAACTTCAGCCACGCCGTGCTTCTCAACGTCGCTGTAGTTCTCCATAAACCTCTTTATCACACTCTGGGGATCTCCGATCTCCACGATCTCCCCGTTCTCAAGAAGGATCGCTCTGTCAGCGACCTCCTCGATGACGTGTGAGAAGTGCGACGTGACAACCATACTCATATCGTTGGCCTGCGCGCTCTCAATGAGCATCCGGTGGACGAGCGTGGCGGTCTCAGGGTCGAGAGTCCCGGTCGGTTCGTCAGCAAAAAGGAGGAAGGGATTTTTTGCAAGTTGCCGGGCAAGCACAACCCGTTGTTTTTCGCCGCCAGAGAGGTCCCTCGCGATATGCATCATCCGGTGTGAGAGTCTGACCTGGTCGATGAGGTCAGCTGCCCTGCTGATCGCCTTCTCGCTCGGGTAACCTATATCGTCAAGCGCCCGCAGAACGTTTTCTATCACCCTGTCGTCACCATAGAGCGCGAACGTACGCTGGAACATTATGGCGGTCCTTCGCATGATCCGGCGTTTCATCTGTGCGTTCTCTTCCAGCCAGAAGTCGACATCCACCGGTTTGAGTCCGCCGCCACAGGCAGGGCACGGTTTCCCTCGCTCACCAGCGGTACCGACATACTCACACCTATCGCAGGCTGCGATGTGGTAGATTACCGCACCTCCTGTGGGCGGCTGGTCGACACCCCGCATAAGGTGCATAAGAACCGTCTTACCAGCACCGCTTCGCCCTATAATGCCGACGGTTTCTCCCTCTGCCACCTCAAAATTGATATTTTTGAGCACGGTCGTTCCATTGAACTCCATGCAGAGGTCTTTTATGGTAACTAGTGGGGTCATCTCGAGGTCCTCGTTAAACTGATCTTTCTGTGGTATCATATTAGGGTTTATATTGTTGCACTTTGCTCCCGGTTGCCGGGGTGCCGGAGAGGAGTTCCGCCACGATACCGGGCACCTCACTGACGTTGCGGATCACCCGATCCACGTATGCGTAAAGGATATCTGGTTTCCGGTCAGACTGCTGCTCCGTGAGTATGGCGAGGTCTGCTTTCTGGAAGGCGTTCAAATCGTTTATGGCATCTCCTACCATCACAACTATCTCATATTGAGATTTCAGTTCTTCCACGATCCTCGCCTTCATCGATGGAGTGGCAACACCGTAGATCCGTTCCCTGGGGATTCCAAGATAATCCCCCATACGTTCCAGTTTCTCCAGTCTGTCGCCCGACGCGATGTATGCCGGTACGCCCATCCTGTGCAGTTCACTTATAGCCTCTCTCGCGCCTTCAAACGGTCTTCCGCCGGTTGTCACCGTGAACTCTATGCCAGGGAGATCCATGTTGAGGATCACGCCGCTGTTCATGGTAACGATAGACTCCTGCTTACAACTTGACCAGACCTCGCGGATGCACGCCTGCAGGTCGCTTACAAGAGCACGTTTGTCGCTGTAAAGAATTTCGGCGACCTCCTCAACGGGAATAACCCTCATGGAACAGGCGACACCAAAGCCGATCGAGTGCTCTGAGAGGAACTCTGAGAGGATCTGGTCTCCCGGCGCTTCCATGACATCACGTGAATGGAGATGTAGTACGACCAGGACACGAGCCTCGCCTCCAAACGTCAGTGTAGTGGTCTCGACCTCGGTCAGCATCTCGCCGCGGAGAATATCGCGCGCTACACGGTATGTCCGCAGAAGTGTGCCTGCACTATCAAAAACAACGGCTACCAACATCTAATCTCACGTCAATAAATCTATGTAATCCCGGGTCATCTCTTGAGTGAGGACTATGTTACTGAGTGAGACGGCAGCAAGCATAAAGAATATGGAGATCCGGGGCGCAGGCAGGATCGCCCGTGCAGCAGTGGAAGCACTGGCCGATTACGCGAGAAACCTTGACGTATCCGATCCTGGGAGGTTCAGGCAGGAGATGCAGAATGCGGCCAGGATCCTGATCGAGACGAGACCGACCGCCGTATCGCTCCCGAACGCTGTAAAGAGTGTGGTAAGGGCGCTGGATGAGTTTGAGTCGGTGGACGCCGCAAGAGAGGCTGTCCTTTCACGGGCGGCGGAGTTTATACAGCGCTCCGAGCATGCGGTTGAGCGGATAGCAGATATCGGAGCACGCCATATCTCCGATGGTGACGTCCTCCTTACCCACTGCAACTCCGAGGCAGCGCTCGGTTGCATCCTGAAAGCACACGGTCAGGGTAAGGAGATAGAGGTTTACGCGACGGAGGTCAGACCGCGGGACCAGGGTCTCATAACGATAAAGACCCTGAACGAGGCCGGGATCCCTACAAACTACATTGTCGACTCGGCAGTCCGCTACTTCATCAACGAGGTTGACATGGTCTTCGTCGGTGCCGATGCGATCGCGGTGAACGGGGCGGTGGTCAACAAGATCGGCACCGCCCAGATCGCGCTTGCGGCACATGAGGCAAGGACAAACTTTATCGTTGCCGCCGAGACCTACAAGTTTGCGCCGAGGACGATCCTGGGTGAGCTTATCGAGATAGAGGAGCGTGATCCTGCCGAGGTGCTAGCACGGGAGATCGCGGAAGAACTCCCGTATGTCAGGGTCCGGAACCCGGCTTTCGACGTTACACCTGCAGATTACATCGACCTCATTGTGACGGAACAGGGGGCGATCCCGCCGGAACTTGCGTTCACGGTGATCCGGGATTACCTTGGATGGACGATAGAGGAGTTACAGTAGGATCATCCGGATGGCGTGGTTGGGGACACCCGGCGAGATCGTTTGGAGGTACTTCTACCCGACAGAGAGTCGGGTGCAGCAGGGACGCTATCCCTGAGATCGAAGCCCTAAAGATTACACACGGCCGAATACCTGACTGGGCATGACCACCGCAAAATCGCCTGCCCCCCCTACAAAACTTCGAATATCTTCGTCGTTAACGCCAGGTATAACTACAGCCGATGCCATATCGCAGACCATGGACAGAAATGCCATCTGCCTGCTGCTTCTCGCGGGCATTATAGCGCTCGGTTGCATCGCTGCCGGATGCACCGGGACGGAAGGTACTGCACCTGTGAATTCCACCCATCCTGTCGGGCAGGTGACAGCAAGTCCAGAGGTGGTTGCAGAAAGCGTCGCCAACGTCACGGATGGGAACAACAGGTTTGCACTCGACCTCTACCGGCAGATCTCAAGCGACCCGGCATACGCCGACAGGAACATCTTCTTCTCCCCCTACAGCATCTCTTCTGCGCTCGCGATCACCTACGAGGGTGCCCGTGGCATAACCGCCGACGAGATCAGGTCGGTGCTCTGCCTCCCCATAGACGACACCGTTCGGCGGGAGGGGTTTGCCGCGCTCAACGCCGCCCTGAACCGGGGTAGCGACAACTACACCCTCCGCATTGCAAACGCCCTCTGGGCAGAGGAGACCTATCCCTTCCTCCCCGGCTACATCGAGGTGGCGGAACGCTGGTATGGGGCAAACGTCACGAACCTGGACTTCATAAGCGATCCCGAAGGCTCGCGGGAGACGATCAACCGCCACGTTGAAGGTGAGACCGAAGAGAGGATCCGCGACCTCCTCCCTCCGGGTTCGATCGACTCCATGACACGTCTTGTGATAACAAACGCGATCTACTTCAAGGGAACCTGGGTGAGAGAGTTTAACCCGGACGAGACGGTGGAGGAGGAGTTCCGGGTTTCACCTGACAGGGCTGTGAGCGTCCCGATGATGCGCAGGACCGATGAGGATGCCATCTATCCTTACACCGAGACCGATACCCTCCAGGTGCTCGAGATGCCCTACGCGCACGGGAACGAAACCGGGATATCCATGATAGTTCTACTCCCGAAGGACGGCAACCTGACGGCATTAGAGGGGGCACTGGATGCGGAGACGATTGAAGAACTCCGGGATTCGCTGGTCGAGCAGCGGGTCAGGGTTGTCTTCCCGAAGTTCAGGCTTGAGACCGACTACACCCTCAGCCAGATTCTCGCAGATATGGGTATGCCAACGGTCTTCTCCTATGATGCCGACCTCTCGGGGATGGACGGCACTGATATGCTCTTCGTCGATGAGGTCTACCATAAAGCCTTCGTGGATGTGAACGAGGAGGGCGCCGAGGCCGCGGCAGCGACAGCGGTCGTTGTGGACCTAAAGGGCGCGCCGGGGGGCGACACCACCCCTGTCTTCCGGGCGGATCACCCGTTCGTCTTCCTGATCGTCGAGAGGGATAACGGCACGATCCTCTTTGCGGGCCGGGTTGTGAACCCAGAGGGTCGGTGAGGATGGGCTATAGCCGACCCGGTTATAGCACCCATTTTTCCAATGAAAGAGGGCAGCAACAGGCTTGAGGAGGGAACGACCATAAAGAACGGCCTTTCATAGAAACTCCTTAACCCACTGGAGACGCGGTCCCACGCCACGGATTCTCATGATATTTTGCATCCTCTCCTGGTTACGGTGGATCAGGTAACGGGACGCCACCTGATAGAACAGTAACAGCCCTTCCAATCATGGTATGATGGTGAGGTAGGGGTGTGGATAGAACAGGGGGATGAGGTTATACCCGGGTGGCTGTTGCACTGACCTGGATGCGGTTGGCCTCCCATGATACCTCGTGCCCACTGCACCTCCATGAAGAGGCGCAAAGACCCTCTACCACAGGGCAACATCCACATACATTTAGTAAAGTATTGTTAACAATATGTTATAACAATTAGACGTATGCAATCCTCACCAACGATCAAACCCGGGAGGAGAGGACGAAAAATGGCAGGGGCCCCGTCCCTGGCTCTTGTAATAGCCGTCCTCACCATCTGCAGTGGTTGTAGCGCTGCAATGGATACCGGAGGGGACAGCACGAGCCTTCAGGATCAGGCCGATCTGCAGGCTGACCCCTCACACAGCAGCAGCGCCGAACCAGACTACGCGGTGGTTTTTCCCACCGACAGGGTCAACACGATGACGATCACGATCTCGCCGGAGAACTGGCAGAAGATGCTTGACAACATGACTGAACTCTACGGTGAATTTGGCGGGAGCACCGCCAGCGGTATGCCCGCCGGACAGGCGTTCCAGGGCGGCATACAACCGGATGGAGCGCGGGGTATGGGAAATACCGCTGATATCGATCCGGTCTACGTTCCTGCAAACATCTCGTTTGAAGATCAGGTATGGACCGACGTTGGTATCCGTTTCAAGGGTCAGATGTCGTTAGGGAGCACCTGGCGGGAGGGCTCATACAAGATCTCGTTCAAACTTAACTTCGATAAATTCGAGGACGAGAACCCGGCCATAAAGAACCAGCGGTTCTATGGGTTTGATGAACTCAACCTGCAGAGCGGTTATGGGGATAACTCGTTGATGAGGGATATGATCGTCCCCACCATCTTCAGGGAATCGGGTGTCCCGGCACCGCATACTGCGTTCTACCGCATCTACGTGGACTACGGAGAGGGACCGGTCTACTTTGGTCTCTACACCATGGTCGAGAGCGTTGAGGACACGGTCATAAAGACCCAATTTGAGGACGATTCGGGCAACCTTTATAAACCCGAGGGCACGGGAGCAACATTTGCACAGGGCACCTTAGACACCGAAAGTTTTGAGAAGAAGACCAACAAGGGCGACGAGAACTGGAGCGATGTCGAAGCACTCTACACCATCCTGAACTCCGACCTCCGAAAGACCAACCCAGCAGCCTGGCGAGCACAACTCGAGAGTGTGCTGTACGTCGATGAGTTCCTCCGCTGGCTCGCAACAAACACCGTTATCCAGAACTGGGACACCTACGGCAGCAACTGCAGGAATTTCTACCTCTACACAGACCCCACCGACGGCAGGATAGTCTGGATCCCCTGGGACAACAACTTTGCTCTCAACGGCAACATGGGCGGCGGATTGCAGGGCAATTTCGCAGCAAACGATAACATCGGCCGAATGAACGGATTCCCGGAGAACACCACCAGACAACTCGATCGGCAGCGTCCAGCAGACGTCCTCATGGCCGGGAACCTGACAGGAAGGGGTATTGAACAGGGGGCAGGCGGAGGTGGCATGGGCAGAACTCTCTCCCTGGATCTCGGGAGCGTCGGGGATAACTGGCCGTTGATACGCTACCTCGCCGACGATCCTGTGTATTTTGAGAAATACCGGGATTACCTGGAGATGGTCGTGACGACATCGTTCGAACCGACAAAGATGGAAGAGACATACCGTTACTACCACGCGCTGATATCCCCGTATGTGATCGGCGCCGAAGGTGAACAGCCCGGTTACACCAACCTGGACAGCCCTGAAGCCTTTGAGGCCTCCCTCGAGACGCTGATCGAGCACGCCTACGCCCGCCACGATGCGGTCATGGACTACCTTGCCACCGGGGAGGCAGCATAACGTGAATACTATATCGACGGCGGTTGCCTCAAAAGAGTTCCACTCCCCTCTCCATTTACGTCCCGATGCTGGTTATGAAACCGCAATGATGCGGGATCTTCCCTGCATCGTCCAGGATTTTGAGGGTATCGACCTTGCAGGGGTCGTCGAGACAAAAGCCAGGCTTCTATTCCGAGTTGAGAGCAAGTACCTGATGACGGCCGGAGAGTGCAGGCAACTGATAGGGATGATGTCTGATTCATACATGGTGATGGAGGTTCATAACACCAGGATGGGGGGCTACAGGACATGCTACTATGATGACAGCACCTTCACCACCTACCTGCAGCATCACAACGGTAAAGCCAACCGCTATAAACTGCGGTTACGCCATTATGAGTCCTCGGGGGAGACCTACCTGGAGGTGAAGAAGAAGACCAACAAAGGTTCCACCGAGAAATGGCGGATAGAGACTTCCTGGCCGCCGACAGGACTCACAGTTGAAGAGGAAGAGTTCCTGGAAATGGCCTTCCCATACGACCATCACCGGTTCAATCCTGTCCTCACGACCACCTATGAGAGACTCACCCTGGTATCGAAAGAATTCCCCGAGCGTGTAACCTTCGATACTGGCATATCGTTTGGAAACGGGCAGCAGAACATATCGTATCCCGGTATAGTCATCTGTGAGATCAAGCGTGAAAAGGGTCTACGAACAACTCCGGCGCAATCCGCCATACGTTCGATGGGTCTCCAGGAGAGAGCCTTCTCGAAGTACTGTACAGGCGTCTCGCTGCTGTATGACCGGCTGAAACATAACCGTTTCAAGCCGAACCTGCGCCTCCTCTCCAGACTCTCTACAGGGGGTAACCCAGCATGCTGATCAGCGACCTTGCGCTCTATGCCGCAGGGTTTATCCTCAACCTCCTTGCAGCGTTTGTCATCGTCAGGTTCATCTACTACCCCCGTGGCCGGAACAACAACTACGTCTTCACGTTCCTTGCCTTCAACGCGGTGATCTACTTCATCATGGGGTTGTTTACCAGCGTTGAGTTATCGATAGGTGCGGGTTTCGGGCTTTTTGCGCTCTTCTCGATCCTCCGATACAGGACCGAGACCGTCCCGATACGGGAGATGACCTACCTCTTCGTGATGGCGGTGTTACCCCTGCTGAACTCGGTTCTCTGGAGTTTTGCCCGATATGGCGAGATGCTGATCGCAAACATCCTGGTTATCCTGACGATCCTGGGTCTTGACAGGGCATGGGGATTCCGCAGGGAACAACACCAGATGGACGTGATCTATGAGAAGATCGACCTGATCCAGCACGAAAGAAAGGATGAGATGCTTGCTGACCTAAGGAGGCGAACCGGACTGAACGTCTCCGATGCCGAGGTATTGAGCATAAACTTCCTGCGCGACACCGCTGAAGTCAGGATCACCTACTCGAAGAACAACAGTTGACACCACGTTCCGGGAGAGGGGGCGGTTTTCTGACGGCCCCGGCTCACGCCGTCTCTTCAAGTCGCTCAACGACCGTCTTCTGGAGGTAGCCGATGATCGGCATATCCGAGCCAATCACCGCGTGCCGCCCGGAACCCGCCGCGGCAATTATCAGGAAGTCCCGGCCGTCAACCAGGATCGTGCACTCGTCCTGCCTCAAGTCGATCAATGAATCGTTCACCGGCGGCGTATTGAGAAGATCGATCACAGCCCCTCTGGCCTCGTAGATCGGGAGTTTGATCTCTGCATAGTCCTCCTTTTTGCGTACAACGACATACAACTCGATCTTCTTCTCAAGCGGTTTGATGGCAGCATAGTGTCTACAGAGGAACTCCGGGTTGTAACAGAGGACCACCATGCTCTTCTTAACCCGGCGAAACAGTGCTGAGATATGGTTCTCGATCGCCCAGTCGCTCCGGAGGATGAAGAAAGAGTCCGGAGGAAGACGCGGTTTGACCGAGAAGCTCTTCAGCGCCTCACGGGTCTCATCGAGGCTGCGGATGTAGTCATCCTTGAGCCGGTCAAAGACCAGATCGATGTCGAGAACGTAGTAGGAGGTGGGAGACCCATCTTCGACCCCGATAAAACCCCGGCGGGCAAGGTCGTTTAAGATCTCGTAGATCCGCCCCCTTGGGACTCCGCTGATCTCATGGAGGTCCCGTGCGGTCGCTTTCTGCAGCCCGACAAGCGTGGAATAGACGCGTGCCTCATATTCGTTCATCCCGAGTGCTCGCAGCGCCGTTACAACCTCAGCGGTCATTGCACCTCTGTTAGGTTGCAACACACTTATGAGTTGCGGGGAGAGATTATATACTCGACGAGAGAGGGTCGATATCTCGCGGCCAGAGCGTCTTTGACAGAGCAGCCATCATAAGGCCCGACATAAACCCTCCTTTCGCGAGAGTGGCTGTGCCCCGAGAGGTGGTGGCTGATCGGTAACAGAGCGCAGGAACGATACAGCAGGTCTAACTCCCGCGCCACAACCTGCGACATGGACGGCGGCCCTGCGCGCGCCTGAAACCACTGCCCTAACCGCCTCTGGCAGATTGCAGGTGTGATCTTTTCAGTTACTATAAAGGGAAATCACCCGGCCTCCACGAGAAAACCTGAAAAACAACCCCATTACATGGGATCCGTTCCTCTTCGGGGTTGCAGCAGGTTCATATCCAGTCCCACAAAAACATTACCTCCAGTTTATGAACCATTTATGCGAGGAGAGACGTGAACTGCACAACCACCTGTAACTCAGGGCTCAACCGTGGTTCCGGGGAACCACCATGCAGACACCCCATCCACCGTGAGATATCCAGCAGCGAGCCGCATATTGAGGAGACCGACCAGGTCTGGTTTGAGGCCGGATTTCTCCCGCCGAAGGAGCATCGACAGGCCGTGGCCCTGCTCCACCACCTTGCCATGGACGAAGACCCTGCAACCCCCATGCTCTCATCCATACTGAGCGGAATGACTGGGGGGCTGGAATTTGACCGGGGTTACCGGATCTTCGACCGGTCAAAACTCTACCACATCGCATCAGAATACGGGATCGAACCAGACGGGATGAGCGAGACAGAGGTCGCCCATTCGGTAACGATGGCGATCATAAATGAATACCGCGAAGAGATTGAAGGGGATCGCAGATGAGGGACCCTTACGAGTGGCTTGCAAACGCCATCAACAACCATACCTGGACGGTTGCAGGGGTCGCTGCAGCCATATTTATCCTGGCACTCCTGGGTCTCTCAATGGTCTCGATGGAGACGGGTGAGGATACCTATCTAGACAAGACCACACCGCGCGGAGCGCTCCTGGATCACTACATGGAGACCTACAGGTCTGACGCAATCATGCTCCTCTACGAGACAGATAACGTCAGAGATCCCGAGATCCTGAGGTATATAGACAACCTCCAGGAAGACATCCGAAGCGAGCGATATGTCGAGAGCGTCTCCGGCGTTGTCGACATCCTGAAACAGGCAAACGGCGGCGCACTGCCGTCTTCAAAAGCGGAGATCGATGCGATCATCGCACAGGTTCCTCCCGAGACAATCGAACAGATGATGCCCTCAAGGCTCATGACAATCGGGGTCATCAACCTTGAACCTGGTGTAGACCTGGATACACAGAAACAGGTCCTCGGGAACGTCAGGTCAACAATAGCCATCTCAAACCCTCCGCCCGGTCTTACCATCACGGTCACCGGGAACCCGGCGTTCGCCCAGGATATGATGGAAGATATGGGGACCGAGACGGGTACACTGATCCTGGTGGCCATGGTCCTGATGATCTTTGCCGTGATGCTCCTATTCTCTCACGTCCGATACAGTCTCCTCCCGGTCGCGATCGTGGCCATCGGCCTGATCTCAACCTTTGGGTTGATGGGTCTATTCGGTATCCCGATAAGCATGGTGGTTGTCGGGTCTTTCCCGGTGCTCATCGGGATCGGCATAGACTATGCCGTCCAGTTCCACGCACGGTTCGATGAGGAGGTGCGTGAGAAATCGATCCCTGAGGCCGTCCGGGCCACCGTCACCCAGATGGGGCCATCCGTCCTGATCGCCATGTCGGCAACGGCGCTCGGGTTCATCGCGATGTTCTTTGCCCCTGTCCCCATGGTGGCCGACTTCGGGATGGTCTGCACAATCGGGATCGCCTCATGCTACGTCGCAGCGCTCGTCATCGTCCCGATCTTTGCGATCTTCACCCGCTACACGCCAAAGAACGGGAAGAAAAGCCAGGTAGAAGTATCCTCGCAGCCATCAGAGGAGTCCCTTATGGAGCGGTATGACCGCTTCCTCGGTCGTCTGGCCTACAACATCGCAAAACACCCACTTCAGGTAATCATGCTCTTTGCAGTGGTCGCGGCAGGAGGGTTCTACCTCGACCAGAGGGTCCCGGTCAGTGCGGATGAGAAGACATTCGTCCCCGACGATATGCCCGCTCTCCTCTCCCTCGAAAAACTCACCAGGGTGATGGGGTCAACTAGCACCATCCCGGTCGTTGTGAGCGCAGACGACGTTCTCTCTCCGGATACCCTTGCATGGATCGATCGGTTCGGGACATACGAGCAGGAGAACAACGATAAGATCACAGGGGTGAGCAGCATCGCCACCCTGGTCCGGGACTACAACGGCGGTGTGCTCCCCTCGACCGAGAGGGAGGTCGATGCGATCGTTGCCCGGATCCCGGAGTCAAGCCTGAGCCGCTACCTCAACGGGAACATGGAGGCGGTGCTCGAGTTCTCGACGGTCGAGATGGAGATGAGCGTCGCCCGTGACCTTGTCAAGAGGATGCAGGATGATGTCGCATGGAGCAACCCTCCTGCCGGCGTGACGGTGAAGATCACCGGTAGCCTGGAGATGTTTGCGGCCGTCATGGACGATATCAGCGAGTCCCGGGTTTATATGACAGTGCTCGGGTTTACCTTCATCCTTGCCTTCCTGATCCTTATATACCGAAAATTCAACGCCATCTCACCGGTCATCCCGATCGTATTCATCGTTGGATGGAACGGAGGGATCATGTACCTGCTCGGCCTGGATTACACCCCTCTGACGGCCGTCCTGGGATCGATGACGATAGGCGTCGCATCGGAGTACACCGTCCTGATCATGGAGCGTTGCGAGGAGGAACTTGCCCGGGGCACACCGTTCCTAGAGGCCGTCCAGACAGCCGTCCAGAAGATCGGGACGGCAATCACGGTCTCGGGGTTGACAACGGTCTTCGGGTTCTCCGCCCTCACCGTCTCAACCTTCAACATCATCAGCAACTTCGGGATCGTGACCGTCCTGTCGGTGGCATTCTCACTCCTGGGCGCGATCGTGGTGATGCCGGCGATCCTCGCGGTGATGTACCGCTTAAGCGGGCGTTCCCGCGCCCGAAGCGGGATCGCCGTCCCCGAGTGAGTTGGAAGAAGAATCATCCACCCCTCTCTTTTACTGCTACCTCTAAACAGGGGACTGTCTCGTGGGAGGGGGCTAAAGCCCACCATACTTCTGCACGTGTTCCCTGGCCCGGCGGTACCGCGGGTCATCGGTGGCAGCGTTGCGACTATAGTGCCGGCGGTCTTCTCCCACCGGGCAGACCCGTATGCAGATCCCGCAGGGGGAGATGTGGCGGCTGGCGAGTCGGGCGCTGTTTGCAGCACAGGCCGCGCTGTCTGTCAGGCCCTCAGGGTAGTCCAGTTCATCGAGCGCGCCCACCGGGCAGGAGTGGACACAGAGCATGCAGCGAGTGCAGAGACTTTCTGGAAATATCGGATCTGGCGGAAGTTCAGCGGTGGTGAGGACCGAGGCAAACCGGACACGCGGGCCATACTGGGGGGTGAGGATGGTGTTATTCACGCCGAAAGTTCCCAGTCCGGCAAGAAAGGCGGCGTGACGGTGTGAGAAGAATGCAACCGGGTTCTTCTGTAGCACCTCGATGTTCCCGTAACCGTCCCGCGGGACGAAGACCGAGGGGTGGCCACGGTCGTTGAGGAAGGAGGCAAGCCGATAGGTGTACTGGTCAAGCAGGGTGTTTACGGTTCTGTAAAGTTCGTGGTAGTAGATCGAGGGTGTGGTCTCGATCACGGGGAGGTGGATCGGCAGGCCGATCACAATCACCGAGCGCGCCCCTGGAAAGATCGATTGCGGGTAGAAGTCTTCCGGCATCCAGGGACGGAACGGCGGGTTCTCCCATCGCTCAGTCTTCGCGACCCCGATAAGCGGGATCTCCATCTTACGGCACTGCTCTATAACAGCAGCCTTCAGGTCGTCGTTCATGGCTATCGACCCCTTATCCCGGCCGGGGGAAGGGTTCATCATCCTCCAGCAACCGGCGGGAAGAGGGCAACCTCGTCTCCATCCTCAAGGGTAAGCGACCCGATATCGTTCTTGTTTGCCCGCTTTCCGTTCAGCATCAGTATGACGTGCGGCCGGAGCCCCCCGGTCTCATCGAAGACCGCATCCACCTTATCACCGGCACGTTCCCTGAGCACGGCAAGAAACGATTCCATCTGCGCCCCGTCCGGGAGTTCGACAGAGAACTCGCTCCCCAGGATCTCCCTGAACCTGGCAAACGCCTTCACCCTGACCCTCATACCTTCACCCCGTTGCCGCAGACATAGGCGTCCAGCCGCGATCTTCTCTTAACCATGATACATACCTCACCCCGACCATGCACAAAGGTATTTCACCTCCAAGAACAAAGTTAACAATTGTTAACGTCACAGTAGGGTGGTGCTCTGAAACAATTAAGTGTTGTGGTGTCATGAAACTTCCCTGTCAGTTGATTGTATGGAATGTTCTGCCTGCAATCCGTGCCGCAATCGCAGAAGAGTTGATCGCTCTCGGCGTTTCCCAGCTGGAAGCCGCCCGCCTCCTGGACATGACGCCCTCGGCAATCTCCCAGTACCGCACCGGTAAACGGGGTTACAGGATCGTCTTTGAGGGCGAGGTTAGAGCCTCGGTAAGCCAGCTTGCACGGGACCTCAAGGACAGTCGGGTTGACGACCTTGCATGCCGCATCTGTGAGATCTGCACACAGATCCGCGATGAGAACCTGCTCGAGGGATCGTGTGGCACGGATGCTTGAGGAGAGTCTGCCGATGGAGTCCGGTTGCAGCAAAGAGACGATCATCGAGACCCTGAAGAAACACGACCGACTGCTGATCGCCTTCTCCGGCGGCGTCGACAGTTCTCTTCTTGCCGCGCTGGCCGTCCAGGCGCTGGGACAAAACCACGTCCGCTGTCTTCTCCTGGACTCCCCCCTCATCCCCAGACGAGAGGTTGAGGAGGCGAGAGAGACCGCCGCGGAACTCGGGCTTCCACTTGAGGTTTTGGCGTTCCCGATCCTTGCAGACCCAACCTTCCGGGAAAACCAGACTGACCGTTGTTACACCTGCAAGAAAGCGGCATTCCGCCTGCTCAAAGTGGTTGCCAGGCGAGAGGGGATCGATACGATCGCAGACGGGACAAACCTCTCAGACCTTAGTGAGTACCGTCCAGGACTCGCCGCCAGCGATGAGGAGGGGGTCTGCCACCCCCTTGCCGTGGCGGGTGCGACCAAAGAGGATATCAGGAGGATTGCTTTCGATTGCGGTCTCCCGTTCTGGAACAGACCATCGGCAGCCTGTCTTGCCACCCGCATCCCCTACGGGAACGAGGTAACAGTAGAGGTGCTTGCCAGGGTTGAGGCGGCCGAGGACGCGCTCTGCGAGCGCGGTTTTTCTGGGGTGCGGGTCAGGGTGCACGGCAACCTCGCCAGGATCGAGGTCCCGGAGGATAAGATGGCACGGTTATTTGAGATTCGCCGCGAGATAACGGCGGAGTTTCGCCGGATTGGGTTTGTCTACGTCACCCTTGACCTCGCCGGATACCGTAGCGGGAGCATGGATGAGGCAATATGAGGCTTGAAGACTGCAGGGCGGACTTCCCCCTCACACGCGACCTGATCTACCTGGATAGCGCTGCCACTTCGCTCACCCCGAAACCGGTGATCCAGGCCATGGTGGGCTACGACCTCCGTTACCGGGCAAACGTCGGCAGGGGGGTGCACCGCCTCACCACCATAGCCACCCACCGTTACCGGGACGCTCGTGACTCAATCCGGTCATTCATCGGGGGGGAAGGCGGTGCCATTGCCATAACCAGGAACACAACCGAGGCGATAGGGATGGTCGCCGCAGGGCTCCCCTGGAAACAGGGTGACAGGGTGGTGACGACCCTGCTCGAGCACCACTCAAACCTCCTCCCCTGGCTCAGGCTACGCAAAAGGGGCGTTGAAGTGGATATCGTCCGACCTGACGCTGAGGGTAGCCTCGAGATCGCCGACCTGGAGGCTGCCGTCCGTGACGGGACCAGGCTTGTTGCCATCACCCACGCCTCGAACGTTCTCGGTACAGTCATTCCCGTCGACGAGATTGCCGCGATCTGCCATGACCACGGTGCCAGACTCCTTGTAGACGGCGCCCAGTCTGCCCCGCATCTCCCGGTCGACGTCTCCCGGATGGGGTGCGACTATTTCTGTTTCTCGGGCCACAAGATGCTTGGTCCGACAGGGACAGGCGCGCTATGGATGCGCGAGCCTGACATCGAACCTCTCCTCGTCGGCGGCGGTTCGATCGCGAACGTGACCGCCGACGACTACACCCTCGCTCCCGATGAAGGGCGTTACGAGGCAGGAACGCCGCCGGTCGCCGGCACCATCGGGTTTGCACGAGCAGCAGCATACCTTAGAGAGATCGGGATGGAGACGGTGCACCGGCACGATGAACGGTTGTCTGCCCGACTGATCGAGGGGCTATCGGAGGTTGAGGGTGTAAGGGTCCTCGGTGCGGAGGTTGAGGGGGAGCGGATCGGAGTTGTCTCGTTCACGGTC
Source organism: Methanoculleus sp. (assembly GCF_030019085.1). Taxonomy (GTDB): domain Archaea; phylum Halobacteriota; class Methanomicrobia; order Methanomicrobiales; family Methanoculleaceae; genus Methanoculleus. Next base: position 27,296 of record NZ_JASEFJ010000002.1, on the reverse strand, counting down.
GATGGTCTTCACCCGCACGAGGTGGCGCAGATCCTGGACGAGGCCGCTGCCGTCCTGGTTCGATCGGGGCACCACTGCTCTCAGCCTCTCATGGAGCACCTCGGTCTTCCCGAGGGGACGGTGCGGGCAAGCACCCACATCTACAACACAGAAGAGGAGATCGATACCATGATAGCAACCGTCGAGGAGATCGCACGGAGGGTGGCCTGATGCTTTACCGGGAACTGCCGATAGTCAGGGTGGAGGACAGTACGTTCGTCCCCGCCACGCACCCTGTCGTAGAGGAGATACCACTCTCGGTGACCGTTAACGGTCGCCACGCCCTCACAGCGATGACAGGCCCCGCGATGCTGCGGGAGTTTATAGTGGGCTACCTGTATACGGAGAGGATCGTTCGGGGACTCGATGATATCGAGTCTATCCGGATAGATGGGAACACCGCAAGCGTCCTCACCAGGAATCCGTTCACAATCCTGAGATCCCATAAGACCGTCCTCTCTGGATGCGGCGGGAACGCCTCGTTCCTTGATGCAGGTCGACTCCCATCGATCCACTCTGATATCAGCCTCACCCCGGAGATTATCAGGGCGGCAACAAAGGAGACGCTGGACTCTGACCTTCACCGGATCACCGGCGGCATCCACCTCGTCGGGCTCTTTGATGAGGAAGGACGGGCAATCCGGATCGCAGAGGACATAGGCAGGCACAACGCGCTCGACCGGGTCATCGGCCACGGGCTTCTGGAGGAAATTGAGTTTTCACGAACATTTGCGGTCAGTTCAGGCAGGATATCATCCGAGATGGTCAGGAAATGCCTGGTGGCAAACATCCCTGTTATCGTCTCGCGGGGAGCTACAACCACCGCAGCGGTCGAGGCCGCAGAGGCAGGCGGGCTAACGATCGTCGGGTTCGTGCGGAGCAGGAAGATGAACATCTACACCGGCCCGGAACGTATCCGCGGTGCATCTGAAACACCCGGTCTTCCGGGCTGATAAGATTCATATCCGGGGCCGCCAACTCACCATCGATCCACAATGCCCTGCACGGTCGTGACAGGTGATGTCTTCTCTGGCCACGATGACCCCGGCCATCCCGAGTCGCAGGCACGCCTCGATGCGGCGCTGGCCGGGGTGCCGGCCGGAACAGACCGTATCAGACCCGTGAGAGCGACACCAGGCGATCTGGCCCTGGTGCACACAGAGCGACATATCGAGGCCATCCGGCAACTCTGTTGTAAGGTCCCTCCCCGCCGCGCCCTCTACCTCGACCCTGACACCTACATAACCGCCGGATCGTTCGATGCAGCCCTCTACGCGACGGGGGGCGCGTGGCAGGCGGTGGAACGATCGCTCGAGGGTGAGCACTGTTTTGCTCTCGTCCGCCCGCCGGGGCATCATGCCACGCCGGATCGAGCGATGGGGTTCTGCCTCTTCAACAACGTCGCCATCGCCGTGGCAAAGGCGCTCCATGAGGTCAACAGGGTGGCTATTGTGGACTGGGATGTGCATCACGGGAACGGAACGCAGACGGCGTTTTACACCTCAGACCGGGTGTTATACTGCTCGGTTCACCAGGCGGGGATCTTTCCCGGGACGGGATGGCCGGAGGAGCGGGGCGCCGGTCAGGGTGTTGGGTATAACATCAACCTGCCGGTTGTGGCAGGTTCAACCGGCGCCGACTACGCCCTGGTGTTCCGGAGGGTCTTTATCCCGGCACTCGCGAGGTTCGAACCGGACGCTCTGGTGGTCTCGGCAGGGCAGGACGCGCTTTTTGATGACCCGCTCGCGTCGCTGCTCCTCCGGCCAGAAGATTTCGGGGCGCTGACCGGGATGCTCCTTGATGTATACGGTGGGGCGCTCGCTCTCGTGCTCGAGGGCGGCTACAGTGTCTCGCATGCAGCGGCGGTAGAGGCGATCATAGCCGCTCTTAATGGAGCACCATTCAACCCGTGGCCGGGTGAACCGAAGGAGACCACCCGGCAACTCGTTGAAGCGAGTGCCAGTGCCGGCTACACCGTTCCATGAGGAGGATGATCGGGATTGCCACCTCCGCCCGACCGATGCCTCTACTCTTTATAAAAGGTGGTAACAGACCGATCGGAACCCATGTTGTGTGGGCCAGGGGAAGGGGAAGTTAACGTCCCCGTCTTCCTGTTCCCGAGGGGGTGACTCTCCATCGATGCATTGCCAGGAGGAGGCACCAGTTTGCGGTCTCAAAGAAGGGTCCCTGAGACCCAGTTTTTCACCCCCTGGCACAGCATACCAGGTGCAATCGCCACGCACTGCCCACACCTCTCATTGAGCGGCCGCGAAGTAAGGGGGGAGCGATGAGAAACGTTCACCGGGGGCGATTTTATGACCCCGATCTGGTTCATACCGGGTAGCATCCAGCAGGACAGCCGCATAGATTCAGGTGAATATATATACATGAATGTATTACTTTGTACAACAATGAATATGATGCTCATCGCGCCTCCTGAACACAGCATCCCCTCCTGCGATTATGCTGGAGAGTTCTTCTGGCCCATGCCACAGCCACGCTGGCGTCCATACTGATTACTGCAACATATAAGCCCGATCGTCCGTCGAAGACCCAAATTATGATGAGATTGATACCATGAAATCGAGAGATATTGCAATCGTAGGCATACTCCTTGCCATAGGGGCCATAGTCAGGTACCTCTCCCTCCTGATTCCGGGACCCATCGTATCGAACCTTGTGATCGCCTTTTACAGCCTCGCCATCATCCTGATCGTGCCCACCTTCCGGGAAGCGATCGGGATCGGGGTCGTGGCCGGGATCGTCTGTGCGCTTCTAAGCCATTCGATCTTCCCGCCAGCAAACCTGATCAGCGAACCCATCGGTGCCGTCGTCTGTCTCGCCATTTATCGGGTGCTAAGAGACCGGGTCCCCCTTGCTCCGGCGGCCACAACCCTCCTCGCCACCTTCGCGAGCGGGTTCTCCTTCATATTCATCGCGATCCTTGCCGTCGCCCCGACAGTCCTTGACCGGTTCGGAACCCTTGGCGCGTTCCTGGCGGTCACCGTGCCGATAGTCCTCATAACGGCAGCGGTCAACGCGGTCGTTGTGCAGGCGCTCCAGGTACCGGCATCTCGTGCGCTGATGCAAAGCGGCGTGCGGCATGCAACCCCCGACCGGGAGGCGAGGCCGTCAGATGAGTCCTGAGACCGCCCTCTCCCTCAAGGACGTCTCCTATACCTATCCAGGGTCGGAGACTCCCGCACTAAAGCGGATCAACCTGACCGTCGCTAAGGGAGAGATCGTATTTGTCACCGGACCCACAGGTGCGGGTAAGACAACCCTCGCTCTTGCGGCGTCCGGGATCCTCTACCACGATTACGGGGGCACGCTCAAAGGACAGGTCAGCATCCTTGGCAGGAACGTCCGTGACTACAGGGACATGAGCGAGATCGGGAGACATCTCGGGGTGGTCTTTGACGACGCCGATGCCCAGCTCATCTTCACGACCGTCGAGGAGGAGGTGGCCTCCGGGCTTGAGAACCTGGGTCTTTCGCGCGATGAGATGCGCCGGCGGTTACAGGAGGTGATGGAATCGACCGGGATCACAGCACTGGCGGACCGCGCGCCTCACACCCTCTCCGGCGGACAGAAGCAGCGGGTTGCCATCGCTGCAACCCTCGCCCTGGGAACAGAGATCCTGATCCTGGACGAACCCACCGCCGAACTGGATACAGAAGCGACCGCTGCGGTATCCACCGTCCTCCAGCGACTTGCACGTGAGGGCACAGCTGTGCTCGTCGTCGAGCAGAAGATCGGCGAACTTGCAGCCATCGCAGACAGGATGATAATCATCGAGGATGGAACGATCGTCGCCGACGGCACGCCGGGGCAGGTGATGCGGAATGAGAGAGCCTCCAGCACCCCATTGACGGGCAACCGGAGGATGATTCCCCGTTGTAGCGATGCTTCCCCAATCATATCTGTCCATGGACTCGTCCACCGCTACGATGGGATCGAGGCCGTCGCGGGTATCGACTTTGAGGTATCACCGGGCGAGATCGTGGCGGTGGTGGGGGAGAACGGGTCCGGAAAGACGACGCTCATCAAACACTTCAACGGTCTGCTCCGCCCCACAGATGGCAGCGTCATCGTCGCCGGACTCGACGCCGCGACAACCCCGATATCGGAACTCGCGCGCCACGTGGGACTCGTATTCCAGAACCCCGACACCATGCTCTTTGCGGATACCGTGGAGGAGGAGGTAGCGTTTGGTCTCGAGAACATCTACCCCGGCGCTTCCGGAGAACGGATCGAGGCTGCCCTGCACGAGGTAGGTCTCCTGCACCGGAGAACGGTCTACCCCCGCTCACTCTCGCGGGGAGAACGCCAGCGGCTGGCAATCGCCTGTGTCATCGCCATGAAACCAGACGTAATCGTGCTTGACGAACCCACAACCGGCCTTGACGCCCGCGAGTCCGGCAGGGTCATGGAGATCCTTGAACGCCTGCGAGAGGAAGGGCACGCGATCGTCATGGTTACACATGATATGCGAGTTGGCGCGACCTGTGCCGACCGCATCGTCAGGCTAAAACAGGGGAAAATCGTCCAGGATGGAGAAACTTATCAGGAGGATACATGTCCGAGATTATGCAGTATGTCACACGGGAGAGCGCCTTTCACAGGCTCCACCCTCTCACCAAACTGATCTTTGCGATCGTCGTTGTGGCGCTTGCGGTGCTGACAGCCGATACAATGATGCTCACGGTGCTTGCGGCGGGGGTCGTGGCTGTAGCGATAGCAAGCGGGCTTGCCCGCGACCTCCTCCGCCAGGTTCCGCTGCTGATCTCGCTTGCGGTGAGCCTTCTCATCCTCACCGTCCTTACCATACGGAGCGGCGAGACCCTCTGCTACCTTATACCGCCGTCTGTCCCGGTCATAGGCGGGGCGTTGCCCGTCACCGTGGGAGCGATCGACCTCGCGGTTGCGATGTCGCTACGGTTCGCCGCGATGCTATTTGCATTCCAGCTCCTGGTCATATCCACCCAGCCACGCGACCTTGTCCATCTGCTGGACCGTCTCAGGATGCCGGTCGATTACACGCTCATGTTCCTCATCGCGCTCCGGTTCATCCCGAGCCTCCAGCTCGAGGCAAAACGGATTCACGAGGCGCAACTTGCCCGCGCCTACAACCCCGGGAAGGGGGTTGCGGGGAAGGTGAGAGGACTCTTCCCCATCATCATCCCCCTGGTCTCGAATACCCTGGGGAAAGCAACGGTTCTCGGGCTGACCATTGACCTGCGGGGTTACCGCTCGGGGAAACGAACACCTATGCGTGAACTCTCCCCGGGCAGGGCTGATTATGCCGGGATCTGCTGCATGGGGGCTGCGGCAGTCGGGTATTTGGCCGTGCTGATCGTATAAGATTGAATATGCACGGTGCTGCACCACCAGGGACGTTCGAGTTCTACCTTGGCGGGAGTGCGGGCCCCTCCCTCTACGTCAGGCTCGTGGACGGCCGGCTACTCTACGAGCGGGGGAGTGGCGGCGGCTACTCGGGGGTCGTGATGGAGGCGTCTCCTACACCAGAGGAGTGGGCGCGGTTCCGGGAGACCGTCGACCGCCTGGGTGTCAGGGAGTGGGAACCGGAGTATCACTCCCCCCACTCCTGCTGCGATGTGGTCTACTGGTATCTCAGACTGGAGTTAGACGGCCAAAAGATCGTCGCGCGGGGCGCAGACGCGTACCCGGCCTCAAGTGGGCCGGCGGTCTCAAAAGAGTTCCGGGAGTTCCTTCTTGCTGTGAAACGACTGATCGGGCTGGAACCGTGAGCGTTCATGGGGTGATACGCTCCAGGAAATCAAGGCTTCGCTCGAACTGTTGAAACGAGACCGATTCGACAACTTTCGTGGCGCCCGCCGGGATGGCTGCCAGCACGCGACGAAAATCGATGTTCCCCTCACCGCATGCCAGGTGGTCATCCCGGTTACCGCAGTTGTCGTGCAGGTGAACGTGGATCGCTCCCCCCAGTTCCAGGAATGTTTCCAGGTTGCCGTTTGCGTGGGCATGGCCCACATCGAGGGCAAATCCCAGTCCGGTATCGGCAAGACGACCAAGGAACTCCGGTTCCCTGAAGAAACAGACCTCCCACGTCCCCATGTTCTCGACAGCAAACCGTACGTTTACCTCCTGCTGCATCACGGCAAGGTCGTCGAGCGACCGATCGAGGGCCTGTTGTGCGGCACCGCGTGTTCCCCCATCCCATAGGTGCCCGGGATGGATAACCAGCCTCACAGCGCCGATACGGTCGCAGACCTCCGCGAGGTCTCCGATGACCTGGATGGCCGCCTTCCGGAGGCACTCGTTCTCGGATGCTATGTTTATATCAGCTGTAGGGGCGTGAACCGTATACTGGAGGTCGAATGAATGGCAGGCTTCTTCAGATATAAAGAGGGAGTGAAGGCTGTCAGAGAGGATCTCCGCACGACACGTGTGGCTGGAGATCAGGTCAAGCGCCTCCTCAAGTGACCGATCCATCAGGCACCAGGTTGAGCAGCCGATAGAATTCAGTGTGGGCATAGAAAATATGGCCTACCGTCCCTCTCTTCGCCACCACATCAAGGCGGCAACACATGCGACCACAGCAACCGGCGTTGCCGGGGAGAGTACCCTCGCCTCATGTTGCGAGGTTGTCTGCCCATTAGGGAGGGCACCGCTGGTTTGAGATGGTTCAGCGGCAGCGGTGGTGGCGTTAGATAAAGTATTATCTGGTGCCCCGCCCGACATGGTTTCTGGTTGCAGATCAAATAACGATACACTCCCGTCAAACGCACCGGTTAGAATTTTCATACTCCCAGATGGAGCGGAGACAGACCTGATACCCTCTTCTGTTGCGTATGTCCATATGTTCTCTCCGCTCCGGTTGTAGACTGCAACACCTCCATCTGCCAGGATAAGAGTCGAACCGTCTCTGGAGATCGCAACATCGGCGATCCTCCCCGACACCGAAGACTTCCAGAGTAGCCGTCCGTTTCGATTCAGGAGGATCACCTGCTGGCTGGATGCTGCGGCAACTGTCGACCCGTCTTGGGAGATGACCACCTTGATGCCGCTATTACCCGCTCTGTAGGTCCAGAGAAGGTGCCCGTCCCCGCTGAGGAAGTATACATCACCCGCGGCCCCGCCGGCAACGATACCCGTAGCCTCGCCATCAACCGATACACTTTTGATCCGGTCTCCCGCATCAAACGTCCAGGAGACGTTGGCGACCGTTCGCTCCTCGTTCAGGGAGAAGACGCGGAGGCCGACATCGGTTGCCGTGCAGATGGTCCTTCCGTCAGCGGTGAGAGCAACGTCCCGGATACGGGAATCCGGTTTATAACGCCATATGATGGTTCCTTCCCGGTCAAACAGCAGAAGATGGTCCCCAGCGGCAACGATGCGTTCGCTGTCAGATGAGATGGCCACACTCTCGCCGTGGGATACCGGGTAACGCCAGATAACCGTGGCGTTCGGATCATAGACGTAGATATTACATTCCGTGATGACAAGACCGCATATACCGTCCTCTGAGAGCGCAACCGCCATAACCGGGTCTCCAACCCCGGATCGCCAGACCTCGCTGCCAGACACCTCCTGCCCGGCGACCGGGCAGGCGAGACTGCCGAGCGCAACAACAGCAAAAAGTAGGGTTAGGGTTTGGCTCTGCCGCACGCTGCATCACTTCCTGCCTCTTTCATGGACCAGGAGAAGAACAAGGAACGCACAGGCAAGAGTGATCACGTTGAAACCCGGCGACTGAGCCACGGTGGTCTCTTTCGGGCTGCCTGCCTCAAAGAGGTCCGGGTGGAGGATGGCCGCCATCTCTTCCAGCGCGTCCACAATCCGCGGTCCCCCACGACTGACGGCATCAGCATCGATGACGTAGACGCGGCCTTCCCTGACTGCGGTGAGTTCCTGCAACCGTGGTTCATTCATGAAGTAATCATAGACGATATCGCGCCCCCTCTCACCCATACCATCTCCGGAACTGACCAGGATGTAATCCGGATCCGTGACGATAAACTCTTCAAGGCTGATGATACCCCATCCATAGACCTGATCGAATACGTTGACACCCCCGGACATCCTTATCACCTCGTCCTGAAACGTATCCTGGCCGCTGACCCAGATCGGGTCATACCAGACGACATGGGTGACCGATGGTTTTTCCTCCAGTGTCTCCGTCTTCCCGGTCACCGCCTCTACGCGGGCCCGGAGTTCCTCAACGAGCGTTGAGGCCTCTTCCTCCTGGCCGGTCACCACACCGACAAGTTCGATGTCGTGCAGGACGTCTTCGACCGTCAGGGGGTTAAGGGAGACAACGGTTAGCCCCAGCGACCGCAGACGGTTGACAACATCCTCGGTATTCCCGAACGCAGCTATAACCAGATCTGGTTCCGCTGCGATCACCTTCTCGATGTTGACGGTGCTGTAGCCGCCAACCCGCGGTTTACTGGCCGCTTCGGGCGGGTAGTTGCAGTAATCGGTGACGCCGACCACCCGGTCATCCAGATCGAGGGCATACAGGATCTCGGTGTTTGATGGGGCAAGCGATACGATCCTCTGTGGGGTTCCCCTGATGGTGACGGTCTCCCCGAAGTCATCGGTCACTGTAACGGATCTCTGGCTGCTATCCGTCACCACCGAAGCGGTTGTAACGGTTGGGGTTGGGGTTGCGACCAGGGGAGCGATCGTTTCGTGCGGTTCCGTGGTGGAGGATTGTGGCTGCTGAACCTGTGCAGATGTTATAGGGTAAGGCATTCCAAGGAGTGCAGGTATCGCACTTGCCGTCATCCGGCAGGGACTGTCGGTCACGTAAGCGGTGTAGCGAAACGATCCGTCGGGGTTCTGGAAACCAAGGAGATGCTCAACCACACCCCTCTCCCCCACCATCCACGCGGCGGGATTCTCTCCTGAGGCGACGATACCCTGGATAACCCAGGCATCGGAGGCAGCGTTTGTAGCACTCGTCCCACCATAATGGAACCCACCGTCCTCCTGCTGCATTCCTTTCAGGTAGGCGAGAGCCTTTTGCACCACAGTCGCATTACTGGGGACGCCAGACGCTGCGAGGGCTTCAAGCGCGGCACCGGTATCGTCCGGGTCGCTCTCAGCGCCCGGCGTCCAGGGAAATCCACCATCGGTGTTCTGTCTGGCTATCAGCCATGCAGCCGATGAATCAGTATCTTCGCCGACCGAAGCCAGGGCTATGATCGTCCAGATGGTCGTGTAAACGTGATCTCCTGCCTGGCCATCGAGTTTTACCCGGGATTTCAGTTCCGTGACGTAGTCAGTCCCGCAAAAAGCGCGGGGGTCTTCTCCGATCGCGACCAGAGTCAGGATGGTGCGGGCGATATCTACGGTTCCTCCTTTTGCCAGGATCTCGTCGTTCATCGAGCGGAGGTAGTCAATGGTCGAGTTTCCTCCGTTCGCCCAGTTCCGCGGGTCTTCGCCAGCAGCGACAGCTGCCATTATCACCCACGACGTCGTGCCGGGACTACTCTCACGCCCGATCTCCCCGAAACCGCCGTCACTCTTCTGGCAACCGCGGATATAATCAATCGAGACCTGGATGCTAGGGTCATCCGTGTTCAGTGGATAAGCGCCGCACGAGGCGACACAGAGGAGGAGGATGAGGAGGGTGAGACCGATCCGCTTCATCGGGTTCTCCTCCGCTTGATAAGGATGGATGCCGCCCCCACAAGCAGGATCGCGCACACACCGATCACACCGATAATGAGGTGCGGTGATAAGAGGGACAGCGTTGCCGCTGTGCGCATCGCCGGCGTGGTAAGGCTACCAGGAGTGGTTGCCGGGGTGATCGCCCCGGTCTCCTCTTCTCCGGCGGCCGGAACCGCCATGACCGCCAGAAGGCCGAAAGTGGAAAGACCGTCAGGAGATACGGCTTCGAAGATCAGGTTACCATCTGCATCGCTACCGACTGGCCGGGTATCAAGTATAGTGCAGGTACCGTCCTCCGCAGACCGCACGATCCTGATAGCATCCAGACCACCATGTTCATCCACCCAAGCAGGGTTTATGACCATCGTGATCACCGCTCCGGCGATATCTCTACCGTTCTCAAGGTTGATCCGCGTGACGGTCATGCTGTAGGCAACTGCGGTGATATCTTCGCCATTCTCTGCCGAGGCAAGATGGAATGCGCGCGCTGTGTCTGCATCGGTGGTCTCATTCAGTGAGATCCTGATCTGGCCGTCCCCCGGGAGGCCCGTGAGGTTCAAGTTTACTGATGCAGCGATAACGCCCGTCGTGCTGAAATTGGCCCTGACGGGCCCGACCGATGCCGTGACATGCTCGATCAGGCCCGTGGCCAGGTCACCCTTCTCATCGATGTTCCGGGCGGTGATGACCAGTGTTACACCTTCCCGGTTGATGATGATGGTGTTTCCTGATATGTTTACCTGTTCCGTGGATCTATCTCCCGCGGTGAGATCAACCGAGATACTCTGACCCCACTCTCCGAGTTTGACAGTGGCTCCTGCCGGTAACCCAAGGGAGAACGAGAGGATCTCTCCTGATCCACCGGTTCCCGTGGTCGCGGTGGTTGATGTGGAACCAGATCTGCCGGAGCTGCTTCCTGATGAACCAGATCCAGAACCACCGGACGACGCCGGGGTCACGACCTTGATGAAGATGGCATCCCGCGATGTTGCCGGGGTTGAAGTCATACTCTCGCTCCAGAAGAAGACAACCTCGTCGCCGTTCTGGACGGTATATACGTTTGCACCGACGGCAGGGCTTTCAGCGTTCACCTGGTACATCCAGCCCGCGGCCCCTTCGTTCGCCCTGCCCCTGATGGAGTCAATGAAGAGCGAGCCGTATTCCTGGTAATAAGCGTCGTTGATGGTGTATGCGATCCCCGTCGCATCGAGGGCCCCCAGCGCGGTCTGCCGATCGACCGTGTAGGTCTTTCCACTGTTCGTCGCGGTGAGATTGAATGTGCCCGCTGCAAGGGTGACGCTGACCCAGGCGGGTGACGAATCACCGCCGCCACCGCCATCTCCGCCACTACCACCACCCGGTTTCTGGATGGAGACAGTGATGTTGACTACCGCACGGGCGGTTTCTGGCGATGAACCCCAGGGACCATACCAGTAGGTGACGACATCCCCATCCTTGAGAGAATAATCGGCTGCCCCGACCTCAGCGGCTACGCCGTTGACTGAATAGAGCCAGGAGTCCCAGGAAGTCTCGTTGTAGGCGATACCGCCGATAGAGTAGAGGAACAGACCCCATTCCGTCTCCTGAAGGGTGTAATTGAACCCGCCTTTCACTGCAGCGGCATCCAGAGCCCCAAGGGCTGAGGTCCGGTTGATGATGTAGATGGCACTCTCGTTGTTGAACGGAGTGACCTGGAAGGTCTGACCGTCTGTTAAACTGACCGATCCCTCCCACGCAAAGTCGCGAAGGCTGACGGTGATGATGACGGCGTAGTCGGCCTGGTCGGTGAGCGGGGCATACGTGGATGGATCCGCAGGGCAGTAATAGAAGGCGAGCCTGTCGCCGTCCGCGAGAGAGTTCGCTCCGAGTCCGGCTGGAGCTGCCGCACCGTTGATGAAGATCGACCATGTGCGTGCATTCTCCTCTGTCCAGTCCTCGTTTGAAATGCCGGCGATATCTTCAAGCAGGAACGACCCGTAGGAGGCATACCAGGCATCGGAGGCGTTGAAGGTGAAACCGCCGCTCACTGCGGCGGCAGCGAGCGCCCCGAGGTCAGTGGTGCGGTTAATCGTGTACGAGGCACTTTCGTTGTTCGAGGGGACGAACTGGAAGGTCTCTCCTTCTGTGAGGGTCACCGTTCCGTCCCATAACGTGGTGACCGGTGCGGGGGGTAGCGGGATGGAGACAGTGATGTTGACTACCGCACGGGCGGTTTCTGGCGATGAACCCCAGGGACCATACCAGTAGGTGACGACATCCCCATCCTTGAGAGAATAATCGGCTGCCCCGACCTCAGCGGCTACGCCGTTGACTGAATAGAGCCAGGAGTCCCAGGAGGTCTCGTTGTAGGCGATACCGCCGATAGAGTAGAGGAACAGACCCCATTCCGTCTCCTGGACTGTGTAATTGAACCCGCCTTTCACTGCGGCGGCATCCAGAGCCCCGAGGGCTGAGGTCCGGTTGATGATGTAGATGGCACTATCGTTGTTGAACGGAGTGACCCGGAAGGTCTGACCGTCTGTTAGACCGACAGTTCCGCTCCATCCGGCAAACGTATCTCCAGGTATCTCTCCTTCCCCGAAGGCGTAGAAGTGGTTGTTCTCGGCTCCGATGTAGAGAACACCGCCCGATACGGCGGGTGATGATGTGTAGAACGCGGAGTAAGTCCCGTCGCCCGGGGCCTCGAGGGAGTACGACCATACCGGTTCGCCGGTCCCGGCGTCCACCGCATACAGGGTTCCTGTCTCCTCATTTGTCGCGGCATAGACGAGGTTACCGGCAACGATCGGTGCAACATTGACCTCTTTTGCTGGAAAATGCCATTCCTCATCGCCGGTCGAGGCGTCAAGGCAGTGGAGGCCATCATATGCCCCTGCATAGATATACCTACCGGCAAGGGCAGGGGTCGACATCGTTCCGGTCACCGAACTGTTCCAGCGCTCTGTGCCCGTGGTGCTGTCGAGGGCATAGCACCGCGACGAGGTGGTGAAATAGACTGTTCCGTCCCCGCCGATGACCGGCGAAGACTTTACCGATCCCCCCTGATTGAATGTCCAGATGGCGGTCTGCGTTGCAGGATCGATGCAGAAGATCTGGCTCCTGTTTCCTGCGCAGTAGATCTTTCCATCGTAACCGGCAGGAGAGGTGAAGTATATCACACCGTTACCGGTCTCAAATCTCCAGGCTTCGGTACCATCAGGGTTGAAGGCGTGCAGCACGCCATCTGAAGCGGAGAGGGCGTAGATTTTTCCATCGTAGACGAGAGGTGATGATGAGAGCCCAAAATAGCCGGTGGTGTCAATCCGATCGCTCACCCAGAGCGTATCCCCCGTCTCCTCATCGATGCAGTAGAGTCGTCCATCGGTCCCGCCGAGGTAGACACAACCGTCAGCGACAGCGACCCCTGAGACGGAACCAACGTTGGCGCCGCCGAGTTCATTCGTCCAGACCTCCACACCGGTGACCGCGTCATAGCAGACAAGCCCCATCAGGTTGGCTTCGCCGAAGTTCATATCAGGCCATGTGGGGACGAAGACTTTTCCGTTATACACCGCAGGCGAACCATCAGCCCATTCAGCGGTCTCCACCACCCAGAGGATGGCGTCTGTCTGCGGCCCCTCTTCGGGGACGTAGCCAGTCCGTTGTTGATCGTGGTGGAACATTGGATATGATGCGCTCGCCACTCCAACGAGCAGTATCAAAAGGATAATAGATCCCGCAAGGGGGAGCACCCGTTCTGATGCCATAGTACAAATATACTTTATCTAAATTAATAAAACTTTACAAAATTAATTTTATATAATTATATATAAATTGCTTATGTAGCCGAGTCTCAACCTGGTTTCTGGAGACCTCCAGGCATTTTTATGGTTTATTATAAGTTTATAAAAAGAGAAATTGCGGGCTGTGGCAGCAACCCTCGCTCAGGAAATCTCGCGGTAAATATTGGCCCCCTGCCCGGGTCAAACTTTTTCGATCCTACCGCTCCTTCCAGAGCAGGAATACCACAAACAGAGCAAAGACTATCGTGACCACACCAGACCCCGGTGACTCTGCCGCATCAGTGGTCGCCCGGGCGGTCGGCGCCGGGGTTTCCCGCTGGAGGATGGCCGCCACCTCTTCCAGCGCGTCCACAATCCGCGGTCCCCCGCGACTGACTATATCAGCATCGATGACGTAGACACGGCCTTCCCTGACAGCATCAAGGTTCTGGAGGCGGGGTTCGCTCACGATGTAGTTGTAGACGGCATCGTAACCCTCCTGACCCATACCGCTGCCAGAACTGACCAGGATGTAGTCGGGGTCGGTGGTAATAAATTCCTCGAGACTGACGATACTCCAGCCCTCACGCGAACCAAACGCATTTGTCCCGCCAGCCAGCGTGATGACCTCGTCCTGGAACGTATCCCTGCCACTGACCCAGATCGGGTCATACCATATTACGTGAGCAACAGACGGGCGTTCTGTGCGGTTTCCCGTCTCTGCAACCACCGCATCGATGCGCGCCTGCAGTTCCGCAACAAGCGTCGAGGCCTCCGCCTCATTACCGGTCACCCGGCCGAGAAGTTCGATCTCATCCAGGACGTCCTCGATCGTCTGGGGGTCGAGGGTGACGACGGTCAGCCCGAGCGAGCGCAAGCGGTCGATGAGATCCTCCGTATTGGCGGGCGCGGCAAGGATGAGATCCGGATTCATCGCGATCACCTTTTCGATGTTGACAGTGCTGAATCCACCAACCGTAGGTTTATCGGCTGTTTCCGGCGGGTAGTCACAGTAATCGGTGACGGCGACCACCCGGTCCTCAAGCCCGAGGGCATAAAGTATCTCGGTGTTGGAAGGTGCAAGCGATATGATCCTCTCCGGCCTTCCCTGGATGACGACAGTCTCCCCGAGAGCGTCTGTCAGCGTTACGCTGCGCCCGCCATCGGCCGTTGCCATCGCTACCGGTGGCGCCCCGGCAGTTACGGGCACAGCACCCGCTGTAGCGGCAAGAAGTAAGAACACCACGAGTAACGAAACAGAGATTGTCAGGCGTATGGATCGCATAACCATAATAGGCATCTCATTGAGCGTAATAACTTCTCAGACCGGCGACCCCGTCTTCTCCCACATGGGACCCGGGGCCTATTCACGACCGAACTGCCCTTTCGAGAGGAGGGCGATGAGATCCTCCGCTCCTTCGACCCTCAACGCCCCCCGAGTCTCAATCTCAGCCAGAACCGCATCTGCCTCGCCCCCGGTGTAGTCCTCCATCCGGGCGCTGCCGTTCCCGGCGTAGATGATGATGGGCTTTCCCGGGTAATCGAGCAGCACACGAAGGTTATCGAGGTTCCCGGGCCCTATAGGCATTGCCGTCACGACTATGGCATCAGCCCGGTCAAGCCACTTCCTGGCAGCCGCAAGGGATGCCGTGGTTATGCCATGAAAAGGGGGTTCTGCAACGGTGGAGATGCCCAGGTGCATGGACGTCCCGTAATCCGTATCCAGGACGTTCAGGACACCACAGGTGACAGTGAACCCTGCAGCACGGAGCAGGTAAAGGATATCCGACCCCGTCCCCCCACCGCAGATGACATGCACCCGCCTGTTCACCCCGACATCAGTGGTTTGCATGTAGACCGGCAGGACGTAGGGTCTCCCGGTCAGTGGGTGTGGTCTGACGAGCGTCTCCATCCCGAAGATCTCACGGATGTTCTCACATGTAAGGACATCCGCAGGTGCCCCGATGGCGTAGACCTTCCGCTCCTTGAGGAGGAGGAGTCGATCACAGTAGTATGCAGCCAGGTTCAGGTCGTGAAAGACGCTGATCACCGTGATCCTCCCGGTAAGGCCTCTGATGATGTTTAGGATCTCGACCTGGTGACTGACATCCAGGTTTGAGGTAGCCTCGTCGAGGAGGAGGATCTCTGGTTCCTGTGCAAGCGCCCTGGCGATGAGCACCCTCTGGCGTTCCCCACCGCTGATATCGTGCACCGATGTATCGACAAGGTGCGCGACGTTTGCAAGACGCATGGCGTGCTCACAGATCTCCACGTCCCGTGCCGTCTCGGAGGCAAGCCTCCCGATGTGGGGGTGTCTCCCCATCATGACGATATCACGCACCGTGTAGTCAAAACCGATCGAGATATCCTGTGGAACGACCGCAACCCGACGGGCAAGTTCACGGTGCCCCAGGGTATCCAGGTCATGGCTCTCGAGAAGGATCTCCCCGCAGTCCCTGGCAACGACCCGGGTCATCGCCTTGAGCAGTGTCGTCTTCCCCGAACCGTTAGGTCCGATGATCCCCAGGATCTCGCCCTTATCCGCGTGGAACGAGATCTCCTCCAGGATCTTCTTTGCCCCGTAGGATACGTCGACCCCGATGATCTCGATAGGCTTCATGCTTTCATCCGGCTCCTCAGGAGGTATATGAAGAACGGTGCACCGAAACATGCTGTTATGATCCCGACCGGCATATCGTTTGTAAACGTCCTGGTGAGGGTATCTGACCACACAAGGAGGATGGCCCCGGCAAGTGCGGCTGCTGGAATGAGGACGCGATGGTCTGGCCCGACGATAAGACGCATGAGGTGAGGGGTTATCAGCCCTACGAACCCGATCGATCCCGCTACTGCAACGGCTATCCCCGTCACGAACGCGCTCAGAGCAAGGAGTATCCCTTTTACCTGCTCGACGTTCACCCCGAGATGGATCGCATCCTCCTCGTTCAGGGAGAGGACGTTGAGATCCCGTGCGAAGAGGTAGACCCCTCCACACCCCATCAGGATAGGGAGAGCGATGAAGAAGTCGTTCCAGGATACGTTCCAGAACCCACCCATCAGCCAGAACATGATCTGGTGGAGGCTCCGCCCCGCGGTATACATCAGAAAGGAGAGGAGAGCTGAAAGAAGCGTTGAGAGTGCGACACCGGAGAGGAGCAACGTCTCGACCGGGATCTTTCCCCCGCTCCTGGCGATGAAGTAGACGGTGAAGGTTGCGGCCATCGCTCCCAGGAACGCCAGCACGGGACGGCCGTTGCCGGCAAAGAGAACTATGGCGATCGTGGCCCCGAGCGCCCCGCCAGATGAGGTACCGATGATGTAGGGGTCTGCCATGGGGTTCCGGAAGAGCCCCTGCATCGCCGTGCCCGCCACGGCAAGCCCACAACCGACCAGCGCCGCGGTGATCACCCTGGGAAGACGAACGTCCCAGAAGATCATCAGGGTGGTTGGTGAAGATAGGAGGGTCTTAATGGGGATGCCAGCCGGTCCGAGGGTGACTGCACAGCCCACGCTGATTAGAAGTGCACAGATGAGTGCCAGGATAATTAGCGGTGCTGTCCTCCGCATAGTCAGATATAAAAATTAAATTTACTTTGTTAAAATTATTTGGATTAAGGTGCGGGAGATGCCCGTCCCTCGCGAACGGAGCAAACCTCATACCCCGCGAAAACCAAGAGATCTGGCATATGGGCAACCTGAATGTTGCCGTGCTCGGCCCCACCGGTTATGCAAAAGACCTCGGGAAGAAGGGCACGGAGTCTGATATCATCTTTTATAACCTGAAGAAGGGCGAGGATACTGTAACCTTTATCGAGCCTGCGCGCTACCCGGAGCGACTGGCTCCGCTCTTTTATGCTGCATCGATGGCTGATGAGGCCATCATCGTTCTGAACGAGATCACCCCGATATTCGGGGAATGGGTGCTTATGCTCGATGAAACAGGAGTAGAGCGGGGCAGCATAATACTCAAGAACTACCTCACCCCTGCAGATCTTGCGCCGCTACTCCGGGGGACGGTGCTCGAAGGCTATGAGTTCATCGACGACGACCCTATAGCGCTTCGTGAACGGTTGATCGCCCGGGCACACGCCCGTAAAGCCGTTCCTCCAGAGGCCGGTGCCAGGGGAACGGTAACCATCGATCACCACTTCAACGTCCGCGGCATAGGAACTGTCATCCTTGGCGGCGTTGTGCGGGGCGAGATCAGGAAACACGATATCCTGACGGTCTATCCTGGAGAACGTACTGTCGCCGTGCGCTCAATCCAGAAGCATGACGACGACTTTGATCGGGCCGCAGAGGGCGACCGTGTGGGGCTCGCGCTCAAGAACATCGAGTCCGAAGACCTCGACCGCGGGTATGTCCTTTCAAATGATCCGGCCATATGCGTAGGGGGGAGGATCAAGGCGCGGGCAACGCTGGTCAGGTACTGGCCGGCGCCTATCACGCCCGGGATGGTGCTCCACCTCGGCCACTGGATGCAGTTCATACCGGCACGGGTCGAGGCGGTGCAGGACGACGGGGAGAGGCGGAGACCGACGCTCACGCTCGCGCTTGAGAAGGACCTCGTCTACCTCCCCGGTGATACGGCGGTGCTACACTATCTCGAGGGCGGGAAACTCAGGATCGCCGGGCATATAGAGCTGTCCTGAGCGGCGGTAACACAACGATATGAACAACAAACTCTCCACCTTTTCCCGTAAGTTACACCCAATAACCCTCAAATCACACGCCATTTAATGCCCTTCGGCGATCGTCCCACCGCCATGCCGCTCAAATGAGGGGTGAGAGCAGTGTGCGATGATTGCCCACAAAAAACCGTCCCGGAGAGACGAAGCGGGGTCTCAAAAAAGACAATGAGACCGAAAGATATGCCGCAACCCCCTTCAAACCTCCGGTCGGAGGTACTCCACCTTCATCCCCGCCCCGAATATCCGCCGGCTTTCCGCTCCTGCAACGATCCGTCTGGCAAGTGTAACATCTGTTACCACAAAACCCGAAAGATCGGTGACACCGTAATCAAAGAATACTGATGATAGCGGGGTTCCAGGACCCACGATCGTCACACCCTTTGCATTTTCTGAGAGTTCAAGGAGTCGCGGCATGCTTTTGTCACCGACGGCAGCACAGGTCAAAAACGCATAATCAGACTCCGGCAGCAGATACTCACAGGCAGAATACGGATAGTCTCCTTCCTCCGGGTCCCACTCAACAATACTCAGGTCACAGACCGGGGCAATCAGCTTCTCGAGGAACGGAAAATGACCTACAACACAGACCTTCCTGCCCTTCACAACGTTCTGGGACTTTATGAACGGGTCTTTCAGTCGTTCCTCAACCCGCTTCTTCTCCGCGATCTCGATCCCTGCCACCCTGGCAGTATCCGGATGATTGTACCAGGCGTTGATCGCCGCATGACCGATAGAAGCCTCCCGAAAGTTCCATGACTTCACACACCCGGCCACCTCTTTTAATGGCTTTCCAATCCTGTTTTCGGTAATCATCGGGGCACGCTAGACATAATCACGGTACGAGGTAAGGCCGATGCCACCGTTTGCCTCAACGTACGTCATCTCCCCGCCAACAACAATACCATCAACGATGATGTCGTCTGGGATCCCTTCAATCAGTGCATCATATAATTCCCACATGATCATCTCTCCTGAAATTCCGGGACACTATCTTTTGTGACAAACCCTCCTCCCCGGATTTGATTTCGAATATCAAGGAGTATGGAATCGATTGCTTCAATCTTTCGAAGCGTCTGTTCTTCTTCGGCGGTCGTCTCGATAACCTTTGCAATACCACCGTTCCGGATGACGATCCGCTTATTGGCACGGAGGGCCAGCAGCGGATCATGCGTTGATATGAATACGATCTTCTCGTTGCCGATAAGGAGTTTGATTGCCTCCCGCCGATCGAGTCCGGCGTTCTCGAGTTCATCGATAAGGATGATCGGGGAGGAACTCAAAAGAGCGGTATCGGCGATCATCAACGACCGTGACTGCCCGCCGGAGAGCTGGGTGACCTTCGTCCCGGGTGTGAACTTCTCACCTGCGAGAGCATTTGCAACCGCAAAACACTTCTCCACAACCGGTGCAGAATCTGAGATCATCCTGCTTTTTGCATGCATCTCCAGAAACTCCTGCACGGTTAGATCCACAACAAAGTTCATGTTCTGCGAGAGCTGGGCCACCAGTTTTCCCCCTGAGGTGAATCTCTTATTGACGTCCGGAACCGACCCGTTGATGAGAATCTGCCTTGCTGTTGGCGTATCACGCTGAGCAAGACACTCAATATCCTCAAGCAGCCTGCTCTTCCCCGACCCCGTCGGACCTACGATACTTACCACCTCACCGGGCGTAACAGTCAACTCGACCATCTCAGGTCTTCCCACCTTGTCCCGTCCACCCAGGATCGTGATGGAGGATATCTCGTCAACAGAACTCTTCACGGGAGAGAACGCCGCAAGAAATGCAGAGAGATGGTATATGACCTCCTCACGGTCAAGCCCGAACTCCTCAAGCATATCCTCATCGATATCCTCAAGGACCTCCGGTAACGTTCTGGTTTCGTCAACCCCGTTCAACCGGATGTTGGCGAGATAATCGGCCACAAGAGGATAGCGCCGGAGGATCTCACCAAGTGGAACAGAAGAAACCTCTGCAACATAATCAATGGGCTTCATACGTCGTCAAACTCCACTCTCCTGACCATCCCCATCTGGTAGATCTCTCCGATACGCGTCTCACCGGTACAGTATGAACAGATGGCAGCAGGCATGGTAAACCGGAGTTTGCGGTCGCGAAGCGTCTGGATCTCAGGGGCGTCCTGCCAGTGGCGGGCAAGCATAACCGCTCCCTGACCGGTAATTCCGTTGACGAAAAGAACGGTTGCCGATGCATTGACCTCACGGATATTGAAGGCAAAGACCTCCCGCTCCGCCTGAGAAACGATATCCCCCTTGGTGACAACGACGATGTCGGCGTATTTCAGCATTGGCCCGATCTTCCTCGGCGTGTTGATACCGGAGAGATTGTCAATTACGCAAACCGATAAAATCCCGTTCACATATGGCGAGCACCGGTTGCATAGACCTGCACTTTCTGTGACAAGAACCGACAACCCCTTCTTTAAACCCCATTCGACCGCACCTTCAACATTGCTTACGAAAAAATGATCCGGACAGATCTTTCCTGCAAAAGCGGTCTGGTTGGGAATCTGCTCTTCATCGTAGCGCTGGTGGTCAAAGGAGGTGAGCGAGTCGAACTTTACAACACCCACACTTCCTGCTGGCTGTCCAAGGGCTTCGATTGTCTTGAGTATCACAGAGGTCTTACCTGAAGATGGCGGACCTGCAACTGTAATCAACTTCATGGTGTTGTTCTTTTGATATGGATTTGGGTAATGTATAACATTTGGTGACTGCGCCCCCCCTCCGCCAGCGCTGACATCCAGAGCAATTCATCACCCAGAATATCGGAAGCGATGCCCAGTGTATTCCCGGGGTTTGCCAGGGATCAGGCGTTAGCCCGGGCCACCCCACCTTACCTCACCTGGCAGGTCGATCCACACAGGCTGCCCGCGGTTCACGCGTGTGCTAAACCTCGCTCCTGTGGGGGACAGAAACCGTTTGAAAAAAGGTGGTTTTATTTAGATTAACTTGAAGAACGGATGTTCTTCCGCCTGCGGCTCGATACCGAGGTCACGCGCAGCTTCCATCACGACAATGTCGGTGTAGGCCTGCGCGGTGATCATCGCCTCGACGTTCTCGATCGGGCCGTACATGATCAGGTCCGCACCGAGTGTGCTTGCGATCATGTTGCAACCGATATCGGGCGCAGACCAGGCCGCCTGGCGCATTCCATCCAGTCCACCAAGATAGTGGTGCAGGAGCTGCTTGACCAGCGCATCCTTACCCTCCAGGCCAGCCAGCTGCTCCGAGGGGTTCTTCTTCGTCCCCTTCCAGCGCTTCAGCCATGTCCAGGAGACAGTCATGTTATGGTAGGCACCACCAGTCGGGAGGCCATGGATCGCCTTGCAAGCAAGGATCTCACGGTATGCGCCGCCAGAACCGAGCCCTAGCGGGGTTGCTGCGGTATCAAGGATCGGGCGGGTAATCCCGCATTTCTCTGCGATCGTGAGCATACCGAGTTCCTGGCCGGCGACACCGCCCTCGACCAGAACCTTCTCACGACCAGCGACCGATGGGTCGGCGGGGTTGAAGGCAAGGACAATGGCTGAGTTCACATCACTCTTTGCAAGAGCCTCCATGTTCTCGGGTTGGATCGAACCGTTGATGGAGTTGTAGATCGCACGGTCCGCAACACCGGCCTGCGTAACATATTCACAGGCGTGTGCAAGCGCCGCCGGGACGGACGAGTCCATCAGGAAGGCCGTCTTGTCATCTATGCTGCAGAACCAGTCGATGTAACTCTCAAACGCCTCACCATATTCCGCAATGATCTGGATGAAGTGCGGAATCCCGGTAATGTCCGAGAGTTCCTGGCAACGGTTCCAGAGTGCCTCAGCTGTCTCTTTATCGATCTTTCCGGTATGATCATCCAGAACAATCTCGTGCTTGTTGTAGAAGATGGATGCGGCGAGCACCGTCGGATACTCTCCAGGCTGCCCGCCAAGCTTGGTACCATTGAAGTCGTGTACCACCTGTTCTTTTTCGAACTTGAACATATTCGTCAATCCTCCTTACAGATACTCAACCAATTTGGGCAGTAATACCAGCAACATCATGAACACAATCAAACCTGCGACCAGTCCGTAGAGAATACCAATGTCGCGCCCGATCTTTCTTCCGACGCGCTGGGCAATCTCCGAGTCCACGAACTCGATCTTCTCCTCGATGGCGTCGAGTCTCTCCTCGATCTCAAGGAACTGCGGGTTTACACCTGCAACGGCAACTTCTGCCGCACCAGCGCCCGCCTCTTTGACCTCGACGATCATGGGCTCTGCGGGGAAAGCACCCGGATCTTTCGCCTTCAGTTCCGCGATCTTGGCCTTGATAGCGCCCAGGTCTTCCGTCTCCATGATGTTGACGATCTCAACCTGCTCCTGGAAACGCTTGATCGCCTCTTCAGAGAGGTTCTCGATGAACGGAATGGCACCCTGAGCACCGACGATCTTTCCACCGGAGACACCGTTCTGGTGCAGAGCGATGAAACTCTGCCCGGCAAGATGCCCCTTCACCTCAGTACCACAGCAGAGGACGAACCTGATGTTGGGGTTGGAGATGACGTTTGCGATGACCTTCTCAAGGCCAAGGTTTTCCGTCTTACATGACCCGGCGATCGCAGCTCCGGCATCGCAGATGGCCTGCTCGTCGAGATGGGAACCCATGGTGACGACGGCAACGCAACTCTGCGGATCCCCCGAATGGAAGTCGCCCTTGACGATCGGCCAGCCACTGGCCGGTGATTTCTTCTCAACCATGTTAGATCCCTCCCAGCAACAGTGCAGGAACCAGGATAAAGATCAAGACCAGAGCAAGCCCGATCGCGAATCCTATGATCCCCGAATCCATGATACCTGAATCCAGTTTGTTCGTTCTGGCAAGGATCTGTGCCTTGTACCGGATAGAGTCCATCATCTTGTTGATTGCGGTCATCCGGATGGGGCCGGTTGCCTTTGTAGTTTCTTCTACCATTTATCTCACCCCAGCAAGATGAACCCCAGGATCACGAACGAGACGATCAGACCGATCATGAGCCCCTCGATCTTGCCCGCATAGACACCGGCGGCAAACCTGTTGCGATAGCCTATGTCGGTGACCATCCGCTCGATAACCTTCATCCGTGCGTGTATCAGTGCCAGTTCGCCGGAAAGCGGCTGGACCTCGCCGGTCGCTTCCTCTTCTACACCGCCCGCCTCTTTGACCTCGACGATCATGGGCTCTGCGGGGAAGGCACCCGGATCTTTCGCCTTCAGTTCCGCGATCTTGGCCTTGATAGCGCCCAGGTCTTCCGTCTCCATGATGTTGACGATCTCAACCTGCTCCTGGAAACGCTTGATCGCCTCTTCAGAGAGGTTCTCGATGAACGGAATGGCACCCTGAGCACCGACGATCTTTCCACCGGAGACACCGTTCTGGTGCAGAGCGATGAAACTCTGCCCGGCAAGATGCCCCTTCACCTCAGTACCGCAGCAGAGGACGAACCTGATGTTGGGGTTGGAGATGACGTTTGCGATGACCTTCTCAAGGCCAAGGTTTTCCGTCTTACATGACCCGGCGATCGCGGCTCCGGCATCGCAGATGGCCTGCTCGTCGAGATGGGAACCCATGGTGACGACGGCAACGCAACTCTGCGGATCCCCCGCATGGAAGTCGCCCTTGACGATCGGCCAGCCACTGGCCGGTGATTTCTTCTCAACCATGTTCTTTCACCTCACAGCAGTCCTAATACGACGACACCGGCAATCAGAAAACCAATTGCCATGCCATACCAGAATGCGGTCACACCTCCGGCGATCTTGAGGACACCTCCCCTGTTCGGGAACGAAGACAGGAAACTGCCTTCTCCGGAGAGCATATCAACAAGGTCCTCGGTGATCTTCTCGAGTTCTGCTACCTGCTCGAGTACTGGCGTGTACGAGACGCCAACGGTGGTGACTATACCGACCATCGGGTCGACGACCAGCCCATACTCTGGCAGCACATGAACGTAAGCCATTCTCAGGCACCTCCCTTGGGCTCGATAATAGGCTTGGCGTCAAGCCAGGCGTATGCGTCACGCTTCGAGAGGTCGATGTATCGCTTGTAGGTGTAAATCCACCCGATTACGGAGACCAGGAACGCAAGGAGAGCGGCGTAAGTCTCGATGAACGCAAACGAGATTATCGCGACGGTTATCATGCTTAGGAACCCGCACTCCGCGGCGAGCATGAGCGTCCGGTCCTGCTTCTCCCCGGGTCCAAGACAGGCGTTGAACGCGTGCTGGATGGCGATAGCACCGAGCATGAAGATCACGGCGATGACGCCGCCACCGATGACAGACATCCCGTAGGTCTGCACGGTGAATCCGAGGAACGTAAACGTGCCGGTGATCATACCCAGGAACTCAAAAGTCCCACAGGCCATCGTTGCAAGACCGAGAACTGTGATCGCACCGACGATCGCAAGTTCGGTCAGCGAGGACACCATGGCCGGGATATCCATCCTGACCACATGATTGGCCAGCAATCCGGTAATCGCCCCGATGATCGCAGCGAGGATGATAGTAACGATGGGCGTCAGCACCCCGGTCGTTGCTCCGAAGAGCGCAGCGAGAACGCCTGAGCCAAGCGCGATCATACCCGCTGAAGGGACACCGGTACCCAGACCGTAACTGCAGAGGTGCTTGATCGTGTCGGCACCCCAGACTAGCGCAGCGACTGCGGCAAGCCCGCCAAAGAACGCAAGATACGGAGCCTGCAGGTAGGTGTTGAGGTACGTGAGATAGAGAAAGATGAACGAACCCACAAGACCGTAGATCATGACCTTGTTGTGCGGGACGCCGCCTGCCCCAACTTCAACCTTTACTGTCATTTAGAATACCCCCAGCAGCTGGAACAGCCCGAGTGCAATGACGCCTGCAACAGCAGATGCCGCGGCAGCTGCGATGATCGCCCTCGGGAACCGCTTGAACTTGGGGTCGTGCGGCCCCTCGATGGTACCGGTGATGTTGTATGCCGCAAGCACAGCGTTGACCAGGAACATACCGATCGCAAAGATGCCCGCTAGCGAGACGGCAACGGGTGCGATCTGCTCGACCGTCGCACCAAGGATTACCGGTAGCTGAGCCTGGTAGATTCCGAGAAGCTCAAGGTAGATGAGCGTCCCACCAAGACCACCGAGTGCACCGCCGATGACGCCACCAACCCAGGAGATAAACGGAAGGCCGTGCCCCTCGGTACCCTGGCTCTTGTACTCAGGGAAGGTGTCGCCCGTGATGGGATCCTTTGCGACCTTACCCGAAGCTGCCGGTATACCCATGCCAAAGACGTAGATTACGTTGACCATGGTACACGTGATCGCCATCAGGAGCCCGCCACCGATCGCACCGCTGGCTGCAGCGATAGCGAGTCCGAGTGGAGCAGCCCAAGCGCCAGCAAAGAGTCCGGCCAGACCGGCACCGGCGGCGAGCATCGCAACACCGGTTGCGATACCCGGGGATTGCCCCATCGCAGCTGGCGCACCGCCGACCGGGACGAAATGGACGCCAAACCCGATCAGGACACCGCCGATGATGATACCGATAAGGGCTACCAGCCCGGCTGTCTGTACAAGTAGGAAGGAAAGCGCGAGTGCAACGATTATGAGGACAACACTGAGAACGATACCCATGGCTGTGGGTGGCTGGAAACCTCCCGCCTGTTTGGGCGCACCGAGTGCGGTCATGACGATGCCTCCTCTGGAGTCGTGTAGGGACCAAAGGTCTTCCTTGCCCAGACCTCAATGTAGCGGTCAATTATGGCAAAGATCAGAATCACAACAACACCGACTATGATCGCTCCCCATCCGGCGGCGACCGGTTCAAAGACCACGGTACGCCAGAGTTCAAAGAAGACGATCAGCCCAAAACAGATACCTGACGCAGGGCCACCCAGTTTGGCGCTGAAGAAACCGTTGTCGATCGAATTCCGCTGACCGGCCTCAGCATAGCGAACGATGTTGCCGGACGCGGCAATCGGAACACCAGCCCCAAACGCCTGATTCTGGTACTGCCGCTCTTTTCCGTAGAACGGGTTACCCGTTGCAGATCCGGCCGCACCGAGCGCGATACCCCACACAAGGCCCAGCAACGGAAGCGGGAAGGGGTGACCGAGCGCACCGTTCATCAGGTGACACACCGTGACAGTAGCAAAGATCGCTACGAATGCGTGCGCCATGGTCACGGTCGTCATCGATTTCAGGATATCGATATAGACCGGCTGTTCGAACTTGGAGAGACTTGCAGTACGCCCCAGATATGCGGTTGTCGCATATACACCCTGCACGAAGACCGCGAGAGCGCTTCCGAGCACGATTGCAAGTATCGGGTTTATCTGCATCGCCATGAATGCCCAGGCAAGGCCTGCACCCAGAGCAACCCAGAGGCCGTACGCGGGAGGTTCACCGGCAATCGCCTTGTTGAATATGCGGTGAACGTATCCCATCTGCGGAGCCAGCTGAACCTGTGAGTTAGGGTCGCCCTGCGACCCGATATCAGATTCAGTGTCTTCCGCAGCGCCGGCTACGGCTGCAAGAGCACCTGCCAATGCGGTAATGCCGATGCCAAATATGATCTCTTCCATTCAGCATCCTCCTCCAGTGCACACGCACCGAAGTATGAGTTAAAACCTTTTTGGTTCATTTAACAGTTGTTTATGATTTAATTAAAGGTTTCGAAAAGTTTCGCAGATATCGCGACGAAACGTAAAAATTCGCCCAGAACGTTCTATTTACTCTATAGTATTTGCACTAAAGAAAAAAAAGTTGGTTTAGATTTACCGGGCCGGGATGATGAGCGAACGCTCGCCGGCGGGCATGTACTCGCGGATTGCACCCTTTGCGAACTCGCGGCGCGGTTCGGCGAAGTCGAACTTCAGTGCCGGGTCGGCGAAACAGATCTTGACGAGGGGGCTGTAGCAGAACGCGTCGCCACGGCCGTAGTGTGAACCGCCGACGATCGCAGCGTACTCGCCCTGGTGACCGACGTTCATCGCGTAGTTCGGGTAGTTTGGCCCACGCAGTTCTCCCATCAGACCGCGATCGGGTTCGATGGAGAGCGAGTTCGCGGAACCACACTGGTCCTGGAGGTCGTAGCCGAAGAACCCGAGACGTGACCAGCCGTCCTTGTG
>NZ_JASEFJ010000029.1:11545-14977 GCF_030019085.1 Methanoculleus sp. | reverse complement strand
CCTATCATGGGGTGAGCGGAAGCCAGCCCGCCGGTTATGGCGGCAGAGATTGCTCCGGGAGATCTGGTACCGTTTGCTGTCTTCCCCGGGTCGCAGGAGAACCCCGACGTCGACGGGAACATGGTCGTCTGGGAAGACGGCCGGGACGGAAACAAAGAGATCTACTTCTCGAACAGTCCGGGCACCTCCGGCACCAGGATAACAACGAACTCCGCCTCGCAGGAGAGACCGTCCATCTCAGGGGACTACATCGTCTGGCAGGACAACCGGAACGGGAACTGGGATATCTACCTCTACCGGCGCTCGACGGGTGAAGAGACACAGCTCACAACCGACCCGGGCAAACAGTGGCTGCCGATCGTCCGCGGGAACTACATTGCCTGGTACGATAGCAGCAGCGGCGATACCAGGATCGTCCTCTACGACATCGCAGCCGGTGAGGTGAAAGATACCATCAAATGCGATGCAAAGACGACGATCCCCGGTGGGAGCACCGAGTTCAAGCCTGCACTCTCGGAGAAGTACGTCGCCTGGGTCGAAGCGGCCGACGATAGGGTTCATTACTACAGCATCGCCGAAGGCAAGATGAAAGGGCCGGTATCCACGAGCACGGCGGCCCAGTCCTGGCCCTCGCTCTACGGGAGCGTCGTGGCCTGGGAGGATAACCGGCACGCGAGCCCCGACATCTACATGATCGATCTCGACGACCCGTCCGGTGGAGAGCAGAGGATCACCTTCGACAACTCCGACCAGGTTTCGCCGGTGATCACCGGCCAGATCCTCGCCTGGGAGGACAAGCGGGATGCGCCGAGAAGCATCTACATGTACGACCGCAATAGTGGTAAAGAGATGGCCGTGCCCACCGCCGGCGGTGAACAGCTCTACCCCGCCGCCAGCGGCAACATGATCGTCTGGCAGAAAGCCCGCGGCTCCTACTCGGATATCTACGCGTTCGCATACAACCCCGAAGGAGCGCCGGCCGTGGTCGCGAGGATCAAGGTTGAACCATCTTCGGCCACGATGAACGTTAGCGACGAACTGAAGTTCAATGCCACCTGTTATGACGAGAACGACGAAGTCATACCCGACCTGAAAGTCTCCTGGTCGTGCGGCAACGGCACGGTTGGATACATCGACCCCGGCGGCTACTTCGCCGCTTACGAAGCCGGCACGACGACCATCATCGCGTCGACGGGCGGCATCACCGGAACCGCGACCGTCACCGTCAACGCCAACGAGTCGGTCGTGACGTCCATCGTCGTCACCCCGTCCACGTTCACACTCGACCGCAACGAGACAAAGCGGTTCGAAGCAACCGCCTACGACCAGTTCGGCAAAGGGATGACCAACATCGAGTTCACCTGGTCGTGCAGCAACGAGACTGTTGGAACGATCGGTGAGTCCAGCGGCGTCTTTACCGCGAAGGCCGCGGGCACGGCGACCGTCATCGCGACTGCCGAAGGCATCACCGGAACCGCAACCGTCACCGTCAATGACGACGAACCGGTAGAACCAGTCCTCGACCGCATCGAGGTCACCCCGTCCACGTTCACGCTCGATCTCAACGCGACGAAACAGTTCACCGCAACCGCCTACGACCAGTTCGGCAAAGAAATGACCGACGTCGAGTTCAACTGGTCGTGCAGCAACGAGACCGTCGGAACCATCGACAAATCTAAGGGCCTCTTTACCGCGAAAGCCGCGGGCACTACAACCATCACCGCAACGGCAAGCGGCAAATCTGGAATGGCGACCGTCACCGTCACGGACGAAGAGCCGGTCGCAACCACGATCGAGGTCACACCGCTCTCTCCCACGCTCGCGATCGGTGGCACAGAACAGTTCACGGCAACCGTCCTCGACCAGTTCGGCAACGAGATGACCGGCGTCGCGGTCACCTGGTCGTGCGACAACGAGACCGTCGGAACGATCGGTGAGTCCAGCGGCATCTTCACCGCTCTCGCCGCAGGCACGGCGACCGTAACCGCAACAGCGGGCGACCTCTCCAAACCCGCAACCGTCACCGTCAACGCCGATGAGCCCGCAGAACCGGCTCTCGACCGCATCGAGGTCAGACCGGGCACGGCCATCCTGGATGTCGGCGACACAGAACAGTTCGCGGCAGTTGTCTTCGATGAGAACGGCGGTGAGATGACCGGCATCGAGTTCACCTGGTCGTGCGACAACGAAACCGTCGGAACCGTCGACGATACCGGCTTCTTCACCGCCCTTGCCGCGGGCACCGCGACCGTCACCGCGTCCGCCGGCGATGTCGTCGGAACCGCAACCGTCACGGTCAACGCATATGAGCCCGGTGACCCGGCCCTGACAGAGATCTCGCTCACGCCGCCCCGGGCCACCCTGGACGTCGGGGATCTCCAGAGATTCATGGTGACGGTCTATGACCGGGACGGCAACGTCATGCCCGCCGGTGAGGTCACCTGGTCGAGCAGCAACAAGACCGTCGGCACCATCGATGGGGACGGGTTCTTCACCGCCCTCGCCGCAGGAACGACGACCGTCACCGCGACGGCAGGAGACTGCTCCGCGCAGGCAACCATCACCGTCAACGAATGGCCTCTGCTCGCAAAGATCGCGGTCGTGCCGTCCGCGGCCACGCTCAAGGTCGGCGAAGACCTCCAGTTTGAGGTCGTCGCGTTCGACAGGTTTGGAAATATCGTCAAGGGCGCAGAGGTCACCTGGGAGTGCAGCGACCCGTGCGTCGGCACCATCGATCCCTGCAGCGGCGTCTTCACCGCCCTTGACAGCGGCACGACGACCATCACCGCCTGTGGAGACGGCGCCGAAGGAACCGCAACCGTCACCGTGACCTGCAACAGCCCGGCCGTGACGTCCATCGTCGTCACCCCGGCCGCGATCACCCTCGCCGCCGGCGGCACCGCAACGTTCACCGTACTCGACCCGGACGGCTGCGAGATACCCGATGTCGAGATCGACTGGTGCTGCAGCGACACGTGCGTCGGCGAGATCGACGAAACCGGGTTCTTTGAGGCGTTCGCCGCGGGCACGGCGACCGTCACCGCATCGGCAAACGGCGTTATCGGGACGGCCGACGTAGAGGTCACCGATGAGTCCGCGGGTGTCGTGGTCTCCCCGTCGGCGATCATCCTGAACTGCGGGGACACATGGCGGTTTACCGTGTATGACCTGCAGGACAACGCGGGCTCTACCATGGCCTGGTCCTGCGACGACCCGTGCGTCGGCAAGATCGATCCCTGCAGCGGCCTCTTCACCGCATGCGGCGAAGGCAGCACGACCGTCACCGCAACGGTTGCCGGAGAGAACGGGATCGCGACAGTGACCGTCCGGTCGACGGAGCCGGTGCTTACGCGGATCGAGGTCAGCCCGTCTGACTTCCGCATCCCTGCCGGGAAGAGCCTGACGCTCACCGCAACCGCATTCGACCAGTAC
>NZ_JASEFJ010000029.1:9823-11535 GCF_030019085.1 Methanoculleus sp. | reverse complement strand
CGTCGGCGAGATCGATCTCTGCAGCGGCACCTTCACTGCTCTTACGGAAGGGGAAGTGACGCTCACCGCATCGGCCGACGGGGTCTCCGGCTCCGCCTGCGTGACCATTGAGCCTTCGCTTCCGGTCCCGGCCTGTATCGAGGTCGACCCACCCGAAGAGACGCTCGCGCCCGGAGAAACCCGGGAGTTCTCCGCCACGGTATACGACCAGTGCGAGAACGTAATGGACTGGGTCAGGGTCAGGTGGTCGTGCTCCGATGGCGATATCGGCACGATCGACAGCTTGGGCCTCTTTGCAGCATTCGCACAGGGCTCCACGGACGTGACGGCGTGTGCCGGCGGCGTTGAAGGGGCGGCGACGATCACCGTCACGGCGGCGCCCACGACCGATCCGACACCGGGTCCCACACAGACCCCGAATAACCCCGGATCGACCTACCGCGCCTACAGTGACGGCGGCGGAGACCCCGGCCCCAGTTTCTTCGCAGGGATCTGCGAGGATCTAAAGAGAGGCGCAACGCACACGTTCTCGGGCTTCGGTGTCACGTCTATCGGCAGCGTCGCCATCACGGCGGCCGACAACATCCCGAAGCTGATGCTGACCGTGAAGGAGGCGGGGTGCCCCAACCTGGCGGAGCCTCCCGGCGGCAGCACCTACGAGTACGCCGAGATCGCCGTCTCGTGGGCGAACCCTGACCAGATCGGCGGCGCAACGCTGACCTTCACCATTCCGGCGAAGTGGCTCGAGGAGCACGGGATCCTCCCGGAGGATGTCAGGCTCATGCGCTACGTCAACGGCGGCTGGCAGATCCTGGAGACCGAGGTCGTCGGTGAGGAGGACGGCAACTACCTCTTCCGCGCGACAACCCCCGGATTCTCCACCTTCGCCATCGCCGCGATGACGGAGAACCAAACCGTGACGCCGGAGACGAATGTCACGACGGAGGCTACCGCGACGCCTGAAGTGACGGAGACGATGACGACCGCGCCGACCGTCGCGGCGACGACGACGCCTGCGGCACCGCTCGTCTACGCGCCCTTCCTTGCACCGCTGGCCTTCCTCCTCTGGAGGAGAAGGAAGAACTAACCCTACCCTTTTTCAGATGGCTTAATGGTTGCCCGCCCGACCTTCGGTCTTCTCACGCACCGGTTCTGCCAAACAGCCATGGCGAGACCATGAGCACGGCCCCGAGGAGAAGAGCGGCGAGGACTGGGGCAAGAGCAGATGTCCCGGGAGCGGCGACGAGCGCCGCGTAAAGATACCAGAATGGGAGGAATTCCTGCGTGTACGGGGCAGGCGCGCCGAGCCCCGAGAGCATGATAGCAGCCATGACCGCAACAATCGCGTAGAGGTGACCCTCGCCGGACGATCCCGGGACGGCCGCCACCAAGACGCCGAGAGCGTTCGCCGCAACCACAGCGGATGCGAACGATACAACCGCACAAACAACACCCACCGGGGCCGGCGGGTGGACGAGCAGGAAGACGACGAGGGGGACGGCAACCTGCGCCAGATCAAGGAGGGCGTTCGCGAAGACGTATCCAGCGGTCAGCCGGCGGGGCGAGACGGGCAGCAGGGCCATCCGGTCCAGCATGCCGCTCTCGCGAATGCGGACGAGCCCGATCGACGACCCGAAGACACCGGAAAAGATCACAGCGACCGTGATGCCGGCTGCCTGGAGGGATGCGGGCACGTCAGCGAGGATGAGGGG
>NZ_JASEFJ010000029.1:0-9813 GCF_030019085.1 Methanoculleus sp. | reverse complement strand
GAGGGGCAGCAAGAGCGCCGCCGGCAGGGCGAACTTGAGGAAGAGCCCCCGGCGGTCCCGGAGGTCTTCAAGGACTTCCTTTTTGAAGAACGAGTCAGGGTACATCAGCCATCCCTCCCGTATACGCGAGAACAACGTCCGGGAGCCCCGGAACCCGGAGATCGACACCCACGACCACCCCGCCTTCTCCCGCCACCGCGTGGACGACCCGGGCGAGAAGAGACGACGGGCCGGACCCGTCCGGCGCGGCTATCACCGTTACGCAAAATCCGTCCTCCCGCCCCTCTGCATCCACGCCCTCGACGCCGGAAACCTCGCGTAGCGGCCGGAGCGCGACCGGCGCCGCCAGCCGGAGATCGATCGTCACCTTCGCACCGAGCGATCGGACGAGTGCGGACGGCTCCCCGGATACGAGCAGCCTGCCCCGGTCAAAGAGAGCAACCCGGTCGGCAAGCCCGGCCGCCTTGTTCACGTCGTTCGTGGAGAAGACGACCGCAGCACCCCGCCGGGCCGCCGCACGCAGGAGGCCGGCAAGGGTGCCCCTCGCCCGGTAATCCAGGCCGATCGACGGCTCGTCCAGCAGGACGAGGGAGGGTTCGTGCGCCAGGGCCTCGATCAGGCCGAGTTTCCGCCGCATCCCGTAGGAGTAGGTAGAGACCGGGTCGTCCCACCGGTCCCGGAGCCCGAAGAGCGAAAAGAGGACCCGAAGTCGGGCATGCGCCGCCTCCGGGTCCATGCCGTAGGAGCGGGCAAAGAACCGGGCGTTCTCGTAGCCGGTGAGTGTCTCCCAGTGGACGGTGTGGTCAAAGAGCATTCCTGTCCGGAGCATCATCGCCCTCCCGTCCGCCGGGAGCGTGACGGTCCCTTCGTCGGGAGGGATGAGGCGAGCGACGACTTTGAGCAGGGTGGACTTCCCCGACCCGTTGGGGCCGAGGAGGCCGAGGATCTCCCCTTCCCCCACGTCGAGCGTGACCCCATCGAGCGCCAGGACGGAGCCGAACCGCTTCGTCACGTCACGCAGGGCGACAACCATCCCTCTCCCTCACCGGAACTCAAGGAGCGTGGACCGGGTGACCCGCACCGTCCCCGAAGGGACGGTCTCGGCGACCTCGTAGACGAGGATCCGGTCGCCCGGGCGGACGGTCTGCCCCATGACCTTCCCGCGCAAGATATGCCGGTGAAAATCGGGAGCTAACCTCTTCGTCCGAGAAAAGACGACCACCCGGGCGTCGGGGACCTGCACGCTAACCGCCCCCCATACCGGACCGCCGGGCCACGTCCTGCACGGTGCTCTCCGTGATCCGGGAGAGGCCCCGGGCCCGGGCGTGCTCCTCGATCGCCGTCCGCGCCGCCCCCCGCGCAAACGGCGGCACCCGCAAAAGAAGGCTCTCCGCCTCCGGGGTCCAGGGTATCGCGTCGACAGAAAGGTCTGGTACCGCGACCGGTTTTGCTGGCGGCGCGACGACGAGGACGTTCGTGGTGCTTATCCGGGCAAGGTTCTGGGCGTTCGACCCGATCAACGACTCTTCCTCACGATGCAGCCCGTAACGGCCGAGGACGAGGAGCCCCGCCCCCCTGACCGCCGCGTAGTGGTGCACCTGCGGGCAGACCCTCCCGGCGACGACCGCCGTATGGACCCGGGCGCCCAGGGTTCGCGCGAGGGCCGCCCCGCGCTCCAGATTCCGCCGGTAGAGGTGCTCGAGGCCCCGATCGATGATCTCGTCGTGGAGGCGCTCCTGGGCCGGAAAATTGAACCTCCGCTGCGCTTCTTCGGGCAGGGCGTCGGCGATGACCGGGAAGACGCCGGCGTGAAAGAACGGGTCGTAGACGGCCACCGCCTCGAGCGGCGCATCGAAGGCGGCGGCAATCGCGGCCGCTCGCGCGAGGGCTGCGTAACTTCCGTCACTCCCGTCCACGCCCACGACGACCGGGCGGTTCTTCAGGTCCCAGGGCCGCCGCACCAGCAGGAGATCCCCTTCGCGGGCATACAGGAGCATCCGCTCGGCAAGGCTCCCGAGGGGGAGCCCCGGCGTCTGCCCGTGCCCGGTCGCGCCGAGTACCGTAAGATCCGGCCGGCGCTCCCGGATGAGGCGGAGGATCTCGACGTAGCCCCTTCCCTCGGCCGTAACCGGCTCGAACTGAATGCCCCGTGCGGCAGCCTTCGCCGCCGGCGGCGCGAGATAGGCGTCCGATATGAGCGCCATCCCGCCGGATATCAGGTCGTCGTGCGTCGCCCGCAGGGAGCCGAGCCGCTCCTCCTCCCGGTAGCGCTCCGGGAGGCCGGGCTCCATGTCCTCAAAGCGCCGCTGGTGCATCCGGGCGGCATAAACGTGGCAGCCGGTGCACCTGCCCTTACCGGCGGCGGAGGCGAAGGCTAGGGCCGCGTCAACCGCCAGGTCGGAACAGGGAGATCCGTCCACACCGACAAAGACCTGCTGATACATCATGCAAAAACAGGGGAGAAGAACTGCACAAACGGCATAAATGCTTCGGGTATGATTATCCGGGGTCGTAATGGAGGCGAGAAGATCAGGCCCCGGACGGCAGCAGGACGGTATCGATGCCCTGGATAACGCCGTTGTCGGCTAAAAGTTCGGGGATCGCGACCGTGGCGTTGTTCACCATGACGGCCGTGCCGGTAGCGTTTACGGTAAGATTTTCGCCCTGCAGGGTTCGGAGCGTCGAGACGTTACCGAGATCGTCGAGCGTGTAGGAGCCGTTCACGATATGGTAGAGCACGACCTCCGTGCTGTTTGAGGAGCCGTTCAGGACCGACTCAAGGGTGCCGGGGTTCATACGGTCGAACGCGGCGTCGGTCGGGGCGAATATGGTATACGGTCCGGGACTCTCAAGCGTGACGGCAACGCCCGTCGACTGAAGGAGGCCCGTGAACCGGGTGAAGTTTCCGAACGCCGGGTTCTCCTCGAGGGGGATGCTGGTCTCGGTCGATAGAAGGACCTCCATGATATTCCCGGCGGGATCCGGCGAGGAGTGGGAGGAGAGGAGGGTCGCACCCGCTCCCATCCCCTGCCCCCCGACCATGGCGCCGGTCTGGTTCCCTGTCATGTTCTGAGTCTGGTTCTGTGCCGGGGCCGGTGTGACGGCGGTGGGCGGCACGATCTTCCAGAGTTTGCCGGTGCTGGTGGTGTTGTCAGGGCCACCCACATCGTTCGTCAGCACATACATCTCCTGGCTTGCGTCCTCGCCGAACCCGCGCAGGAACGCGCCCAGCGTCTCGTTGTTCCGGGCGGTGACGTTCACCGTCTGGGCCTCCCACATCGCGTTCTCGTCAGGCGTCAGGCTCGCGGCGGTCTCCGGCAATGCACCCTCGGCCCATCCCGTCGGGGGTGTCGCGGCGAGGAGAGTGCCGTTTCCTACAGTCCGGCTGTCGCTCCAGTAGCCGAAGAGGTACCTGCCCTGAAGCCCGACATCGGCCGTCCCGCGGTAAACGTCGCCGCCGACGATGACGACGCCGAGGTCGTGGCCACCTTCAAAGATGGGGCCGATCAGCGGTTCGCCCTGGAGTCCGGTGGAGTTGCAGGACGCACCGGGAGCCGTGGTGGCGTTCGGGTCGAAGCAGTGCGTGCCCTCGCGGATGTGCCAGCCGTAGTTCCCGCCGTTCAAGACGACATCAACCTCCTCAAAGAGGTTCTGGCCGGCTTCGCCGATGAAAAGGGCGTTGCTGCCGCCGGAGTCAAAGGCCATGTAGGCCGGGTTGCGGAACCCATAGGCGTAGATCTCGGGCGGGACGGAGTCGTAGGCGTAAGAATCAAGGATCTCAGGCTGGGTCTTGGCAAACGGGTTGTCGTCCGGGATGCCGTAGAGGCTGCCGGCAAACGTCGTCCACGTCGGCTCGGGCGGGTTTTCCGTCCGGTTGACGGTCATGTTGCCTGTCTGGTTCATCATCCCGGTCACATTCTGTGGAACCGTCACATTGGTGGCAGTGACGTTGTCCACGTCGATCCGGAGGATCTTGCCGTAGATCTTCGTAAGATCCTGGCCGTTCCCGATACCGGGAGTATGCCCGTCCCCGGTATCATCTGCTCTACCGATATCGCCGACCGATATGTAGAGGTATCCGTCGGCGGGGGAGAAGTCAAGTTCACCGCCGTTGTGATTCTGGTACGACTTGTCGATGTACATCAGGACCTTCTCGGAAGAGTTGTTCACCACATTCGGGTTCTCAGGGTCGACCTGGAACTCAGAGATGTGGTTCGTGCAGCTCCATCCTTCGGGGGCTTCCGGTCTCAAGGGCGCGCTGTAGAAGGCGTAGACCTTGCCGTTCTCCGTGAAGTTCGGGTGGAACGCGATGGAGAGCAGGCCGCGCTCATCGTAGGTCGGGTCGAGTCCGACGAGGTTGTCCCGGAGATCCAGGAACGGTTCGGGGAGCACGGTCCCATTTGCATCCACGATCTTCACCACGCCGATCTGGTCGACGACAAAGAACCGGCCTGTCTCGTCGCCCGGCGCCGTCGTAACCATCATCGGCGCGGTGGTGAAGTTGTCCACTACAAGTTCCAGGCTCACTTCCGGAACAAATCCGGGAACATCTCCGAACGTCGTTACCGAGGTGTTGTTGGTGAACTTCGTTGCCTGGGGGGCGTTCGCATTGGTGAGGTCGAGACTGCCCGCCTCGCCGGCAGGCGTCGTCGCCGCTGGCGACGCAATGGTGTTCGTCCCTTCCTGCTGAGCTGCAACACCTCCAATGAGGCAGAGGCAGATTGCTATCGCAAGGAAGCCATACATTGTGTATGAAGGTTCATACGGGGCGGGGGCGAGGGTCTGATACGATATATACTTTCCGGGAGCCAAGGGTGCGAGGCATCCCAGGCGGCTGCACACGGATACGACCGCCCTGCTCGCTCTTTTGAGGCCTTCTTCCCCGGCGGGGCGACAGACCGTGACCCTAGCCCGATCGACCGGAGGGTCAGGGGGCTCCGCCCGCCCTGCAGTGATGCATCCGTCTAGATGAGGTGGATGGAGAGTGCAGGCGTGATCGGGACCCCGGCGATACCGGAAGGATCACCGCGAGTATCGTACTCGCGGGATGCTGACGGCGCTCTCCCTCGATTCCGGCATGGAGATCCTTGAGCGCGGACGTCAATGCCGGGCGACATCGGGAGCGAAGGACGGGGAGATCCGGGGGATCTCCCGCCGGTAGGCACACCTACTGCACGACGAAGTCGCCGGTCATTTGCTGGGGGTGGACATCGCAGCGGAAGAAGTAGGTGCCGGGCTCGGAGGGTGCCGTGAAGGTGTAGGTGGTCGTATCGGGGCCGGTGATGATGTCGCCCACAAAGATCTCCTCAGACGCCGAGGAGTCGGTGTAGACCGCGAAGTTGTGCGGGATGCCGTCATCCATGTTGTTGAAGTTCACCGTCACCTCCGCCCCCGCGGGCACCGTGATCGTGCTCGTGTCGAATGCTATGTCCTCGGCTGTCAGGTCAACGGTCGCAGTCCCCCCGCCCGCCGCACCGGTCGCTCCGGTTGTGGCATTTGCAGCCGCACCGGTAGTCGCTGCCGTTGTAATGTTTGCTGCCGCTGTCGTCGCCACTGTGGCGGCAGGGGTTTCGGTCCCGGCGGCTGTCGTGTTCGAGGGCTGTATGGCCGGAAGTCCCGTCACGGTGCCGGGGGTGAGCACTGCGCCGGGCACGGGCGTCGGCGGCGTTGCGTTCGGTCCGACCGCTACCATCTCAGAGATAGCCACCGCCGGGGGCTCGAACGACGTGTTGTCCGGGTGGACCAGTTCAACAGAGAAGGTATGGGTGCCGGGCTTCACGTTGGTAAAGGTGTGGGAGGTGTTTGTCGAGACGGCAAAGACGCCCTCCTCCCCGGAGAGCGTCATGTTCGTCCGCACGCCCGGCGCCGTCAGCGGGGCGAGATCCATATTGTAGATGATGTTGCCGACATTTTCGGAAGCAGACCCGCTACCAGGCGTGAAATTCTCAGCGAGCACCTCGATGGTGACGTCCGTCGTCGTGACCGCAGAGTAAGGGAGGGGTGAGAGAATCGTGACCCGGGGCGTGCCGGCTCCGGGAACCGCCCCGGGTGTACGGGTAGGGGTCTCGTTCGCTGCCACGGTTGCCGCCGGCGTGGAGGTCGTCGGGGTCACGGTCGGAGTGATGGTCTCAGTGCCGGTCGGGGTCTGGTTGCCGCCGGGACTCACGCACCCGGCTGCGAGGAGGAGCATCCCCGCAATTGCCAGAGCGACTATCAGAAGCGACAGAGGTTTCATAGCGGGCACCGATCGGATC
The DNA here is from genome assembly GCF_030019085.1 of Methanoculleus sp. Taxonomy (GTDB): domain Archaea; phylum Halobacteriota; class Methanomicrobia; order Methanomicrobiales; family Methanoculleaceae; genus Methanoculleus. The sequence goes on along the minus strand of NZ_JASEFJ010000029.1, from coordinate 3,559 downwards.
GTGAAATGATAAACGTTGCCCCGGAACAGAGACGAAAAGAAGAGTGGGTTTGACCGATCACTGCACGATGAAGTCCCCGGTCATCTGTTGGGGATGGACGTCGCACCGGAAGAAGTAAGTACCGGGCTCCTCCGGTGCGGTGAAGGTGTAGGTAGTCGTATCGGGGCCGGTGATGGTGTCGCCCACAAAGATCTCCTCCGCCGCCGAAGAGTCGGTGTAGACCGCGAAGTTGTGCGGGGTGCCATCATCCATGTTGTTGAAGTTCACCGTCACCTCCGCCCCCGCGGGCACCGTGATCGTGCTGGTATCGAATGCTATGTTCTCGGCGGTCAGGTCAATGGTCGTGGCCCCGCCGCCCGCTACACCGGTCGTCGTCGTGGTTGTGACATCTGTGCCTGCCGTCGTCGCCGTGGCGGCGGGGGTTCCGGTCCCGGCGACCGTCGTCTCCGTAACAGACGGCGTCTCGGTTCCGGTCGGTGGGGCCGTCGGCGGGGTGACATTCCCGCTCGGCAGGGTGCACCCCGCGGCCAGAACTCCAGCGCTCACGACAAGGAGCGCCACAAGAAGGATTATGTTAGGCCTCATGCGGGAGACCATGCCATACGCGATATTTATAAGTTACCCCCTTTGGCCGGGCCCGGCGGACCGGAGATAGCATGTGTGCAGATGAGGTTTCACCGGGATGTGACGCGCCCGGATACGATATGGGGTCCCTACCCGTCACCCCGCCCCGCCCTCCCTGTGCGGGAAGAGGACGAACAGCCCGGCAAAGAGCGCAATCAGGTCCAAAGGTGGAAGGAAGCTTGCGACAAGAGCATAGCGCCCGGCCCTCCGGAGGTCGCCCCGGGTAATTGTCCGGTACGCCGCAAGCCCAAACCCGGTCCCGGCGGCCTTGACTGCGGCAAGGAGGAGCGCCCCCGCCGGAAAGGGGCCGGGCATGCCGGGCCTTGCAGGAAGGCACCCGATGCCGATAGCGAGGAGCGTCACAACCGCAAAGAGTCCGAAGATCACCGATATGATGATGAGAACTCGCGCAATCTTCGCCTCCTTCCCCATGCTTCTCATGCCGGGCCGTTTCTCTACGCCGTGGGTATTAACCTTTCCCGGGGGCATGATGGAAGCGGCATGGGAAGACACGCGCCGTCGGGCAACATCTCGATGAACGCACCCGGGTCTCCATCGCGTCCTGCGCGCATAGCCCCGGCAGTAACAGGGAAAGAGGTGGGGGGAACGAGTTTGCCCGTTCCCGTCCTCGTACACCTGTTCCCATCACTCAACGATGAAATCGCCGTTCATGTCGGGGTGGACGTCGCACTGGAAGTAGTAGGTTCCGGGCTCTTCCGGTGCCGTGAAGGTGTAGGTGGTCATCGCCGGCCCGGTGATGATATCGCCCACGAAGATCTGCTCAGATCGGAGAGAACTGTCGTAGACAGCGAAGTTGTGCGGGACACCGTCGTCCATGTTGTTGAAGTTCACCGTCACTTCCGCTCCCGCGGGCACCGTGATCGTGCTTGCGTCAAACCGAATGTCCTGGGCTGTCAGATCGACGGTCGTGGTCCCGCCGCCCGCTGCAGGGGTCGCATTTCCGGTAACGTTCCCCGTCGCGTTCTCGCCGACGGTGACGTTGATCGTCTCAAAGACGAGCGGGATGAGCGGCGTGTGGTCGTTGTTGACCAGCTGGACCGAGAGGTTATGCTCGCCCGGCGTCACGTTCTCCCAGGTGTGGGAGAGGTTCGTGGAGATGACGTAGCCGCCGACCGGCGGGATGGCGGGCTCGCTCTCATTCGTCGGCACCGGGGCGTCCAGGTAGTAGTGCAGGTGCCCCTCGCCCGGCGCGTTCGGCTGCCCGGTCGGCTCGACCAGCGTGAAGTTCGTGACGTTCACCTCGACGGTCACGTTCCCGACAGCGATGCTGGCGTTCGCCTCCGGCGACGTGATGGTGACGTTTGGGTCACCCATCTGGTTCCCGGCCGCGGCCGGCGTCTGGCTGCTCCCATACTCCTGGGCGACCACCCCGGAGAAGAGAGCCACACACCCTATCACCAGGGTGAGGATCAGGAGTCTCAACAGTCTCGTCATGCGGGCCGGGGAGATGGATGCAGGTCGTATATACCTTTCGCAAGACCGCCCAGTGCGCCCCGGATAGCCCTCCCCGTCAGGAATCCTCCTTCATGCGCCGCCGGTTCCCCGGGGGGACAGGGTTAAATGGGGCGGCGCCGTATCCCCGTCCATGATACGCACAAAGCGGATCTACGAAGAGCCCTCCGGGGACGACGGCACCCGGGTTCTCGTCGACCGGATCTGGCCTAGGGGCATCTCGAAGGAGAAGGCGTCGCTCGACCGGTGGGAGAAGGACCTTGCGCCCTCGACCGAACTGCGGCGGTGGTTCGGGCACGACCCGTCGAAGTGGGAGGAGTTTCTCCGGCGCTACCGGGCGGAACTCGCGGGGAAGGAGGAGGAACTCGCCCGGCTCAGGCGGGAGGGGGAGGAGGGGGCCGTCACGCTCCTCTACGCCGCAAAAGACGAGACCCATAACAACGCCGTGGCGCTGAAGCGGTATATCGAGGAGGAGTAACCTGCACCGATACCTTCTTTACGCCTCAACCCGGTTCCCCTCCACATGACCATGGAGAGCGACAGGATATCCTACCACGACTCTGTCCGAACCGTCTACGAACGGCTCAAGAAGGACGGCATGTCGAACGTCTGGGACCGCTACGAGGCCCAGGGCTTCGGGAACGACCCCGACAAGCGTTGCGGCTTCTGCCAGTCGGGCGCCCGGTGCGACTTCTGCTCGAACGGCCCCTGCCGGGCCGACGCAAGCCGGAACCACCGGGGCGTCTGCGGGATCAACGCCGACGGCATGGCAATGCGGATGATGCTTCTCCGAAACGTCATGGGCGCGTCGAACTACCACTTCCACGCCCAGCAGGCGGTCCGCACCCTTCGGGCGACCGCGGAAGGGAAGACGCCGTTCTCGATCGCGGAGCCGGAGAAACTCCGGACGTTTGCCGAGCGGCTCGGGATCGACACGAGCGGGAGCGACGCCGAGGTCGCGCTCCGGCTCTGCGACTTCGTGGAGGAGGACTTCCACCGGTTCACCTACGAGCCGAGCCGGATCGTGGAGCGGCTCGCACCTCCTGAGCGAAGAGAGGCCTGGAAACGCCTCGGGCTCTTCCCGGGCGGGATCTACGGGGAGACGACCGTCGTTACCGCGGCCAGCCTCACGAACGTCGACGGGTGGTTCGCGAGCCACGCCATGCGGGCGATGCGTCTCGGCGTCGCGATGGCCTACCAGAGCCAGATCGTCCTCGAGTACATCCAGGACATCCTCTACGGCATCCCCCGCCCGCACCCGATGCGGGTCGACCTCGGTGTGCTCGACCCCGACTACGTCAACATCCTCCCGAACGGCCACGAACCCTTCCTCGGGTTCGCCCTCATCGATCTCGCCCGTACCGACGAGTGGCAGCAGAAGGCGAAGGCTGCGGGGGCGAAGGGACTCCGGATCATCGCGAACATCGAGACCGGGCAGGAACTGATCCAGCGCCGGGAGAAG
>NZ_JASEFJ010000028.1 GCF_030019085.1 Methanoculleus sp. | reverse complement strand
TACCTCCGTTCCCGGGAATGCTGTCATTGAAGGGAGGGTACACGCATATCACCCAAAGAATCTGAAAATACTCAAAGACAAGGCTCCGTTCAGTGACAGCAACTGCTGTAAGTCTGCTGAAAACTGCTGTCACTCAGGGGTGGGTGCTGATCCGTCACACGGTAGACCTGTCACTACCTCCGTTCCCGGGAATGCTGTCATTAAGGAGAAGGTACATGCAGATCACCCAGAGAACCTGAAAATACCCAAAGATAAGGCTCCGTTCAATTACAGCAACTGCTGTCAATCTGCTGAAAACTGCTGTCATTCAGGGGAGAGTGCTGATCCGTCACACGGTAGACCTGTCACCACCTCTGTTCCCGGGAATGCTGTCATTAAGGAGAGGCCACACGCATATCACCCAAAAAATCTGAAAATACTCAAAGATAAGGCTCCGTTCAGTGACAGCAACTGCTGTCAATCTGCTGAAAACTGCTGTCACTCAGGGGTGGGTGCTGATACGTCACACGGTAGACCTGTCACTACCTCCGTTCCCGGGAATGCTGTCATTGAAGGGAGGGTACACGCATATCACCCAGAGAACCTGAAAATACCCAAAGATAAGGCTCCGTTCAGTGACAGCAACTGCTGTCAGTCTGCTGAAAACTGCTGTCACTCAGGGGAGAGTGCTGATCCGTCACACGGTAGACCTGTCACTACCTCCGTTCCCGGGGTGATGTCACCCGGGAGATGATAACCAGAAACCAGGGGCTCCCGCACAGTTCAATGACATCACCCGCTCTCCCCCAATCCGTCAACCCTGCCGATTACATCGCCCTCCTGATATCAGAGAAACGAGCCCTTGCCACGTCTGCAGCTGGCGGCCGACATCCCCCCGGCGAGGCGCAGAAGGGAAGGGTATACCTGCTACACCTGTCTCAAGAGGGCCAGACATCCTGCCACATCCACGACCGCAACCGATTTCAACCCACGCACCCGTGAAGGGTGCGACCCCCCACCGACACCGCGATCTACGGTGTGGAATGATTTCAACCCACGCACCCGTGAAGGGTGCGACAGCGTTTCGCCATACCCCTCGGCGTTGTTGATCGTATTTCAACCCACGCACCCGCGAAGGGTGCGACTCTCCAGACCAGTTTGTAGTGATCTGCACTGATGATTTCAACCCACGCACCCGCGAAGGGTGCGACTGGAGCCAGATCAACCAGCGGACGGTCGGACTTATTTCAACCCACGCACCCGCGAAGGGTGCGACTGTACTTTTTTTTCTTAATACGCTTAGATATAAATTTCAACCCACGCACCCGCGAAGGGTGCGACGCAGTATGCGCTGTTATTCCAGATATACCGGATGATATTTCAACCCACGCACCCGCGAAGGGTGCGACTTCTACTCACGCTAATTCCAGGCGAAAAGATATGATTTCAACCCACGCACCCGCGAAGGGTGCGACGGTCGAGATATGTGCGTCGGTCGATGTTTTCGAGATATTTCAACCCACGCACCCGCGAAGGGTGCGACATTATGCGGGTCTATACTGCCGCAGGCATCGAGATTTCAACCCACGCACCCGCGAAGGGTGCGACGGTTGTCATCGTGTCTTTCTGCGAAAACGCCTTCAATTTCAACCCACGCACCCGCGAAGGGTGCGACCCGCGGGCTCCGAGAGGATCCCCTTGGGCGGAAGAAATTTCAACCCACGCACCCGCGAAGGGTGCGACCATATCTAAGGTCCCCACCGGCACGGATGGAAAATAATTTCAACCCACGCACCCGCGAAGGGTGCGACTCAACCAACCATGATAGGCCCCCAACGAACCCAATTTCAACCCACGCACCCGCGAAGGGTGCGACGAGAGATCGCTGTGGCTGCAAGCAAGTACTGGTCATTTCAACCCACGCACCCGCGAAGGGTGCGACGATATGGCAGACGTGCTGCAGAGACTGCAGCGTACAGTATTTCAACCCACGCACCCGCGAAGGGTGCGACTCCTTGAACTTGCTTTGACCTCGCTTGAAATCGAATTTCAACCCACGCACCCGCGAAGGGTGCGACGGTGTTGGCCGATGGAGGTCTCTGCGCGGTAGATATTTCAACCCACGCACCCGCGAAGGGTGCGACCGGGCGGTGGCGGGAACCGGGATCGGTCTCCCCAGATTTCAACCCACGCACCCGCGAAGGGTGCGACAGGATGAGGCGCGAACCATGTACGAGATCCTACATATTTCAACCCACGCACCCGCGAAGGGTGCGACTCGAGACCATGAAACAAAACTGTTTGATCATGATTTCAACCCACGCACCCGCGAAGGGTGCGACAGGGGACGGGACGGTGATCCTTCTGCACGCGGTTTATTTCAACCCACGCACCCGCGAAGGGTGCGACTGGTATCGATTGATAACCTCAGGAGAGCGCACCAATTTCAACCCACGCACCCGCGAAGGGTGCGACTCCCCATTCCGAGCGCGGTCTGGATGTCAAACGTCCCATTTCAACCCACGCACCCGCGAAGGGTGCGACGACGTACCCGATATCCGTTTTTCCGCCGGTCTTATTTCAACCCACGCACCCGCGAAGGGTGCGACATGACGTCGAGGTCGGCAGCATCGAGCGCGACGGATTTCAACCCACGCACCCGCGAAGGGTGCGACAATGCACGATCCAAGCCGGATCGCGTCCTCGTTCTATTTCAACCCACGCACCCGCGAAGGGTGCGACCCGCGATCGCCCCGCCCCGACCGGGCACGGTCACATTTCAACCCACGCACCCGCGAAGGGTGCGACCTCGTGAAATTAGGATACGTTGCAAACACGGCATGATTTCAACCCACGCACCCGCGAAGGGTGCGACTGGATTTTCGAGGAAAGACGATGAAGGAGAGGAAATTTCAACCCACGCACCCGCGAAGGGTGCGACCACCACGGTGCCGCCTTTCACCAACCGGATATCGATTTCAACCCACGCACCCGCGAAGGGTGCGACCTTTGGCTGGCGATCTTGCAGATATATTCAGAGATTTCAACCCACGCACCCGCGAAGGGTGCGACTCGAGGTGTCGCTCTCGGAGTATTCGACCGGCAAATTTCAACCCACGCACCCGCGAAGGGTGCGACGAAAAATGGCGCCGCGCGTTCGCCGACATCCATATTTCAACCCACGCACCCGCGAAGGGTGCGACTGCAAACAATCCGGATCAACCGTTCGCCCATTTCAGGGAGCGTGGGATGATGCCGGATCATTTGGTACTTAATCCACAGGACAATAAATGTTGTTCCCACCAAAATGAGTAAATCCCGATATATCTAATATAAAAAATATTTATACCTGGATAAAAACCCGGCAGTGCTCCGTCAGCCAGCACAAAGAACTTACCTCCGACACGGAGTGACCACCCCCACAAAGGTAATATAGCACGTTAAAGAAAATCCTGCGAACCTCCCCGGGAATCAATGTTCACCTAAGGTTCGCAGAATCATGCAATTAATAGCCCTTCCGGATCGTATCCTCCCTTCGCACCGAAGTGCTCCATCCGGTTTTTCCAGTTCTTCCCCAGGTAGTAAAACCGGAGACTATCTTTCTCCTCATCAATTAATTCGCACAGAGAACTTTTAAGCTTGGCGAACTGTGCAGGGTCAACGAGACACTCAAATACAGAGTTCTGCACACGCTGCCCATAATTCACACACTCTGCCGCCACCTTTCGTAGCCGCTTCTTTCCCTCAGGAGTCTCTGTGTTGACATCATACGTTACCAGGACCATCATACAGGCACCTCAATTCATAAAGAACGGCGGATAACCATCAATATCACCCCGGAGGAAACGGGCCATCAGCATTGCCTGCACATACGGAAGCAGACCGACAGGTATCTTCTCGTTCAGGTATGGATGCGTTATCGTATCCTGCTTCCTCTTCTGCCATGCGGCTATGACCGTCTTCCGGCCGTCATCAGTCAGGATAACTCCCCCGTTCTCTTTCTTATAAAAATCGTCCCCGCTGACCTGTTTTAAATTTACAAGATTCAGCGCGAGACGATCTGCCACAAACGGCCGCAGTTCTTCCATCATATCCAGCGCCAGTCCAGGGCGTCCTGGACGATCAGTATGGAAAAATCCAACATATGGATCAAGCCCGACCGTCTCCAGTGCGGACTCAACATCGTGAGCAAGAAGCGTGTATAAAAATGAGAGGAGTGTGTTCATATTATCCAGTGGCGGCCTCCGATTTCGTTCATGCAGGTAAAAATCGTCCTTCTGCTTGAGGATCAAATCATCAAGTGTAACAAAATAGAATTTTGCACAATTCCCTTCAATCCCGCGGAGGGTATCGGCAGAATCGCAATCCTCGATCTTCAGGAGGTTCTCGATCAACAGCGCATCCACCTCCCTGACCCGATCGCAATCAATAACAGCACCGTGATCGCGGATGCCTCTCCCGAGGACCGTTCTACAGTTCACAATCTTGCCTATAATAAAAGACTTTGAAATCTCCAGCGCCTCCTCGCAATTGTCCGCCTTCCGATACTGCGTCCGCCGCAGCAGAACGTTACCACGAACACGCCCGCTAACCCGGGCCAGAAACTTCCCTGACGGCGTTAAAAAGGAGAGGCCAACATTATTCTCAGAACAAAGCCTCATCAACTGAGGACTGGCACCCATATAACCGAAACATACGATACCCTCGAGGTTGTGGATCGGAATACGGAATTTATCCTCGTTATTGACCCTTACCACCACGTTCTCCCCATCGCGGGTCAGGTAAGCATCCGGTGTTGTCACATAAAGGGTATTCAGCAACTTCCTCATGTGAAGACCGCCCCTGGAGACAAAGTTCGTTCCCTGGGGGAGCAACCCCAAAGACATCCTGAAACCTCAAACATCCTCCACACAGGCCTCTTTAATGTGTTTGCGCACATATCTGCGGACCGAGAGATTCTTCCTGGTTATTTTTGGCATGCAGACATCCTGAAGAGAACAGAGACTACACTTACGAGATGGATCTGCAGGTGGTGTGACACCCTCTCTGAAGAGGGCATGCATCTCTTCCGATAACGAGCAGACCCGGTCCCTCAATTCAGCAGAGAACAAAAGCGGCACTCTTTTCCGGATCTCATCATAGTAGAACTCACCACGATCGACATAGATCCCAAACATCTCCTCAAGGCACATCGCCTGCGCACACAACTGAACCTCATCACGCTCATCAATCTTCGGTTTCCCCCGCTTATACTCCACCGGCCTCATCGTCCAGAGCCCCTCATGACCAGAAAGAGCAACACCTTCCTCAGAGCGGATGTACTCAACAACATCCGCCACACCGTAGAGCCCAAGAACGTATGAAACCAGTGGAAACGCACGTGAAATTACCACATCGCCACGGCTCTCGGCGAAAAAGGGATCGTTCACCCGCTTGTGTACCACCTGGCCTTCCACAGTCCGCAGGTTGTCCTCCCACTGGCGCTCGATGTGGATAAGCGCCCACTGTCGGCGACAAAAACAGAAATGCTGGATACCCGACAGCGCCAGAAGTTCGTCGTCGGTGTATCGCACCCCACTCATAATAACTCGACTACCTCTACTCCAGCAGGCACATTTCTGTCGATGGCGATCCGGTAATCTTCAAATGAACGTGGAGGTCGATCACCGGAGGTTCTCTCCACTTTGACCTTGTCAAACAGGATATGGGACTGACAACACCCAAGCGCGGTATCATGCTTGAATACGATAAGTTTCCTGGCGGACAACTTCCCCCTTGAGGCCGAATGATCGTGTTCAAACATGTTGACCAGACTGTCCCAGAAAAGTTCCAGATCAGCATCGGAGAAACCCGTCGTCTTCTGGGCCAGGTGAGCGGAGATGTAGCCCTCAGCACGATACAGAGCGTATGGGACAATCTGTTTCTTCCCCATTGTCTGCCCCTTCTCGATATCCCTCTCGTTCGCAACCGCCTGCCGGGTAATCGTAACCTCCTGCTGAAATATCGGATCAATGCTTCGGGCGAAGTTCAACTGCACAGGCCCACGAACCTGTCCACAGTTCACTTCTGTGGTCATCACGGCCCCGAACGCCCGGATATCAAAGAAATTATCGCACATGAACTTCGTCAGTCGGCTATCCTTTGGCTTTTTGCTGCTTGGTTCGATGCCAAGATACTCACACGCCCTCTTGTGCTGGTTGTTCAGAACCACACCAGATTTGACGTAGATCTCATAGCCCGGAACATCACTCTTTACCAGTTCAACGTAATCCCGGACCTTCCTCTTGAGACAGACATCAGTAACGATGCCATGCCCCGTCTGGGGATCGACCCGCGGCATATTCCCCATGTCCGGGTCGCCGTTCGGATTGCCGTTCTCCACATCGAACAACAGTACAAACTCATACCGATTTTTAATAGGTTCACTCATAATTACGCCGCCTCGCTCACAACTTCCTCTTTTTTGGTGAAATTCGCCTTCCGCTGGTGGTAATAGCCAAGCATAAACATCCCCTGCTCCTCAAGGCTCAGATAGGCGGGAAACTCGTCCACCCCATCCAGCGCTTCCTCAATATCCCTGGCGGTCTTGAACCCCCAGTCGGACTTGGCTATATGATGCTGTGCAAGTTTCAAAAGAACCGGGAAGACCACAGCTGGCGTCGTCGACGCACTGCTGAAGTACTTGCTGCTGATCGTGCTCTTTACATCTCTGTTTGCATCGGCCTGTGCCTTCTCAAGTATGGCAAACAACCGCCCGAGGCGATACGGCACATTCGGATTATCTTTGTTCAGGCTCACGCTAATCAAATCCTCCTTTAAATTCATCAAACCGGCTCTTGAAAGCCGTAGCAGGTAGGCCTTAATGAAGCCTGCCCTGACAGAGTTGATCGACCGCTCAACCTTTATCCTGCTGAGAATCGCACCGTACATTTGAACAGGATACGGTGTACCGTTCAGGACCGACCTCATAACAAGGCCTCCAAGAAGCGGAGCAGGGGCCTTATTATCAGCACTCTGTGCGACAGTCTCCCTGAGCAGGCGGTACAACGACACGTACCGCGGATCGCGATCTCCCCTGACAATCTCCATATCCAGATGATGACGCGCCGCTTTTGTGACGAAATTGCCAAAACGGTCCACATGCCAGAACCGCACCGCAAGTCTCGCATTGTTGGGGGCCAGACCAAGCATGTAGAAATTCGTCTCCGGGTCAGCCCCGGTGTCCTCAAGGTGGATCTTCCGGCCACTCCGGACCTTATCGAGGATATCCCGGATCAGCTCTATCTTCTCCCAGTCCTGAACCCTCTCCGGGTCAGGACCTTCCCCGCCCGTATCGTCCTCGAAGACATCCGGTGGGGCAAAGAGGAGATTGGCAACCTCTTCGCAGGCTGTTCCACTTGTCTCAGCCCAGAAAACGACAGTTGTCTCGGCAATTCGTATACGGTAGTCCTGATGTGCGAGCAGGTAATTCAGTGCGGTGGTGTATTTAAACATCGCCGATTCACTGATGGGAGCGTTAAAACTCTGTTCTTTTCCGTAAGAGCAGAATGAGAGGTCATTGAACGTGACGAGCGACGCACCTGCCTTATGCGCACCAACAACTCCGGTGATTTTGTTGTGCACTCGTGCAACAGGAGCGGTCCTGCCTGTTACAAGGCACTGCGTGGTAAAAACCGTATCATCACCCTTCGGGGTGAGGTGATTCTCCCAGAATTCCATCACGGAAGGTTTCGTGTGCAGGAATATTCCCTCACACTCAAAGACACAATTCCCACCATCAAGGAGTTCGTCCATGTATTCCACAATCTTCGGGTGCCGGGCGAAGTCCTCAGGGTTCCAGGTGTCCAGAAAGTTCAGGAGGGCCCGGACACCTGGATCGTCCAGAGAGTCAAACAACCTGTGATGAAGGTTCTTGAAGGCTTCAAATGAATCGCGTGATCGTTGATTAACCAGAACCACCTCTTTCTCTGTCTCAGCAAGGATCTTGTAATCAGACGACGCACTCTTTCCGGAAGATTTCACGAGCATCTCTTTGAACTCACTTCGTTTGAGCTTCTCGACACCAAAGATGTATTTCGCGTTATCGCAGAGAACGTTGGGTGCTATGCCCACCGTGCGAACACCCTGCTGGGGGACATCCATAACCCTTGGCCGCTTTTTCTTGTTGTCATCAATCCTGAGATCGATGATGTACGACAACTTACCATCCGGATCGAGGACCAGCGCAAACGACACATTCCCTTTGCTATACCCCGGCGGGGAGATCCCTGCACCCTCATCCTTTGCCAGAATATCATAATACCGGCAGAGAGACTGTATGATCATGACAAACCACCATACCCAAGGCACCGCTCAACGTCGATAACGCCGTCCACCATGACCGCCCTGTAAAAGATTGGCTTCATGCCGTCGGAGAAATCGATATCGTATAACATGAACCCGAGATCTTTTTCTCCCCCCTTCTCTCCAGTGTAGTATGACTTTGGCATCTCCCCTTCGACGAGTTCAAATCTAACCGGGAACTCACGGCAGCCAAAGTAAGGCTGGTAGAAACATTGACCTTTCCGCATCCTGCGGAGCGCAATGTTGTAGTGCTTCTCAATGGTATCTTCAGGACCCGCCTCGTCGGTCAGTTCAAAATGCGCTTCAATACCATAACAGACATCGCGCAGCACCAGTGACGCCCGTTGAACGGCACCATCTGCCGCATCCTGGAAAAGTGCCACTTCCCCGCCGCGGAGCGCAGTCTTAACTTTGGCAGCGGGGATCTTGCCGGATCTCTCGTTTCGGCGGATGTTATCAAACTTGATCGGGTTGAGGACATGAATTTTGTCGATCTTCCAGCGGATGGCAGGCTTCCAATGGATTGCCTCGAGAATCCCCCGGGCAGCTGACGGGGTCATGACATCATAACTCACCCGTTCCGTCTTCATCTCCGGGCGGGTGAAGCAGGCGTAATCGCCCCAGACCTTCAGTCTTACTCCATACCCAATTGCTCTCACCTCCCTAAACAATCAGTAGTGACTTTTCGCTTTCATTATCTTTTCTGCTTGCAAGTCCAATCTCCTCGGAGTATTTGCTCATGTCATTGAGCACATAGAACCTCTCATCCAGCAGATCGATTAGATTTGCCCGTTCCAGTTCCTTGAACTCATCCGGGTAGATGCTGATCGTATATCCCTGGAGGCGCCGTGCATACTTCCATGGTTTATCGCTGGCCCTGAGATCCTTGAGGAGTGATCTGCCCTCTTCACCGTAGGGAATGATGAGATCCTTTGTAGCCTGTTCGATGATGCTGAACTTCCACCCGGCATCCTCAAACGGGAATGCGAGGTCATGGGCCCTCTTCTCAAACAAAGTTATTATTCCTTTCTTGTCGAGTCCGTCCTCGCCCTCATACGAGTAAAGTTTCTGGAAGTACGCCTCAACAGCCTGAAGAGAGAGCGGATCTTCATTGGTGTCGATGACCATCCGGCCGATCTCCGCAGTCATGCGCTGCCAGCTGGTAGCCTGACCGTAGCGCTCGGTCGATCGGAAGATATAGACGTCACCCCTTTCGATCTTCCCCTCACGGTTGCACCGCCCGGCTGCCTGGGCAATGGAGTCAACACCGGCTATCGCCCGATAGACCACTGGAAAATCTATATTCACACCGGCCTCTATCAACTGGGTTGAGACGACACGGCAGTCAGCACCTTCCCTGAGCAGTCTCCTGATCTCGCCGAGCTGCTTTCTCCTGTGAACCGGGCACATCCGGGCACTCAGGTGGAAACATTTCTCATGTTTCGAGAGTGCAGCATGCAGGTGCTGTGCATGGGCTCTGGTATTGACAATACACAGCACCTGACGATGCTCTTTCAGCCTTGCAGAGAGTTCTTCGTCGCTCAAATGTCCAAGATCGGTTACACGCACCCGGCGAAATGCTTCATAGAGTTCCGCGGGCGAACGCATGATCTCAACGGGCCTGAGATCACTGTCCAGAAGATCGCCAAGTTTCGGCTGTGTTGCCGTGCAGATAACAACCGTGGAGCCGTAGTTCCGGACGAGTTCAGAGAGAGCCTGCAGGCAGGGCATTAAGTATTCCGTTGGTAACATCTGGGCTTCATCGAGTATGATGACGCTGCGGGCTAAATTGTGGATCTTCCTGCATCTTGACCGCCGGTTAGAAAAAAGAGATTCAAAAAACTGGACGTTTGTCGTTACAACTATTGGCATGTCCCAGTTCTCGGCTGAGAGTCTCAGGAAGTGCTCCACTGAACCAACATCATCGTCAACTATCGCCCCGGGGTCGAAGTTGCTGTGATGCTCCAGCACATTTCGATCTCCGAAGATCTTCCTGAACGTTGCAGCGTTCTGTTCGATGATGCTCGTGTAGGGGATTACATAAAAGATCCTCTCCAGGTTATGGTGCCTCAGGTGGTCAAGTGCGAACGCCATCGATGAGAGCGTCTTTCCCCCACCGGTTGGAACGGTGAGGGAAAAGATCTGTTGTGGGAGAGAGGCCATCGCTCTGCACTGTTCATAAATCTCCCTTCTATATCGGTTGATCGCGGTATCCTCTGCTTTTGAGTGGAGGGAATCCATATAGTCATCCAATTTCTTCGAAAGGTTTTCGAACGATTCGTAATGCCCACGTGCATGAGCTGAGCGAGGATCTGCAAAAGATTCCGTGTCGAGGGAATCTGCATCAACAAGGCACGAGTAGAGCATTCGGGTGAAGAAAGCTATTGAAAAGCCTCTCTTTTTCGTAGTCGGACATAACTCCAGGCGAAAGTGTGTTAGATCCGGGACAGAGATCTCCTCGCGGTATGCTGAATAATCCGGCAGATATTTGTTTGCCAGGCGCTCTTCAAGTCCACTCTCGCTGCTGCCGTAATTTAAGAGCCCGCCGTGGTGCCCCGTGATGATATACTCCAGTAGACGGCTTAAATGACGGTTGTACAGCGCCCTGGCCTCCCGTGCGCCAGCGGTTGAATGATCAACCCGAATATTGGCACCCTCCAGACGCCGCTGGAATTCAATCGAATACTTCCCTATGTCGTGCAGTAGACCACCGGCATAGGCGAGATCACCGGCATCGAAACGATCTGCAAACGCCGAAGATATGTCGGCCACATTCTGGAGGTGAACTATAAGCAATTGCCAGCAACTCTTGTCGGGGTTGGCCGTAGAGTGTGCATAATACATAACGCGGGTCACTGAATCATAATGTTTGACAAAGAGGAGATAAGTGTAGCCATTCATTGTCATACTCCAGAAACCCGATCTCCCTCCCTATTTGCCACTGCATAACGTCCAGGCCATGACCACAATTTAGGATCAAGTCAGGGCTAATCCCCGCCATTTCAATGGCGGGATACAGCCCGTCCACCAGAAACTATAACAGCATATTGTGCCCTATGAGACTATGAAATGTTTAAGCAAGGGCACTGGATAAGTACAAGAGGGTGCGTATCAAAGGATTTGTCCTGAACACTCAGGAAGTCATGCCCGATCATGTCCATCTCTTTGTCATCGCCCATCCCAAATTTGCTCCTGCAACCATCGTCAAGATCGTGAAAGGGGATCACCGCCAAGAAACTCTTTGAACAGTATCCATCCTTGCGAAAACAGTTATGGAATGGTTATCTCTGGAATCCATCATATTATGTCGGAACGTGTGGAGATACGACAAGAGAGGTCGTTTCAGAAGTATATCGAGACTCAGAAAGTGAGTTGCATACGGTCTTCCAGCAAAACAAGGACTGCAACTCCCCGGTCAGATCTGTAGAACCATAACTCCCGGAAAGTTTAGACGCCAAGCTACACCAATTCCGGCGTAAATCACTTTCTTTTCAAAAATATTCTGTAATGCGCAAACAATCCGTATAGAAGTAGAGGAGACCGGAAGGAAGATCCCCCCGTCGTTGGGGGGCAACACACTTTCAAAAAGAGGGGGAAGAACTACAGGAAACACTAATGTCCCGGAGGGTGTAGCGGGGGCACTCCTCTTTCAGTAACTTCAACCCGGCAACGGTGTACCGAACCCGTTCCCACCGGGGGGAAGGACGCCCGTCCCCCATCCCCTCACCCCTCTCCCCCGGCAACCTCATCCTTCCGGAGTTTCGCCCGCACCACCGCACCGGCGGCCCCCGCGGCCGTCCCGAGGATTATGTAGAGATACCCGAGAGCGATCATCAACATCCCCGCAAGCCCGGCGACGAACCCCTCGCCATACGATGCCGTCCAGAGGAGCGGGATCGAGCAGAGCCCCGTCCCGAAGAGCGCCGTCACGAACCCGACCTCGAGGCCGTCCCTTGTCCCTCCCACGACAGCAAATCCCGCTATGAACCCGCCAGCGATTGGTGCGGCGACGAGCAACGGCCCTGGGGTGACGAATAGAGTTGAAGCGGCGATGAAGAAGGCGACGATGACGATCGTGCCGATCACGACCCCGGCCCACGGGGTTCCGGCCGGGGTGCCGCCTCCCCGGATACCGTTTCGCACCAGGGTTCCAGCAGCCCCACCGATGGCGTTGTAGGGGAGCATGAGTACGATGAGGAACAGAGCGTAGAAGCCAAACGTCGCCAGGGGCGCTGGATACAGGGGATCGTGCGCCCTCAGGCTCATGAGGGCGGTTATGGCGGCCACGATCACGGCCAGAATCACCCCGCAGGCGGCACCGCTGATGGCACCGTCCTTCACCGCTCCCCGGGTGAGGAGCCCGGCGACAAGCCCTCCACCAAAGAGAAAGACCAGCATCCCTACCTGCCCGGGAAGGTAGTTCAGCACGCCGGAAAGCAAGACTACACCGATAAGCAGCGCTCCCGGGATAGCCCCGCTCCACCTCCAGCGTCCGATGGCACAGGTTACCATGCAAGGGGTCTTTCCCTGCTGAGGTTTTATCTCTTCCGACCCCGTGCATGGACAGGGCAGAGGTCTCGACCCTCCAGCACCCCCGGTGTGGGTGTGATCGAGAGCAGGACGACCGCAGCAATCCCTTCAGTCAGAACTAATACCTCCCGATGCCACCTATCAGAAGAGTTGATCGATCCCATGCAGTACTCAGAAGGAAAGGTCGGCAGGGTCTTTACCGTCCGGATCGACGACGGCAAAGACTTCCTCCAGGAGATCCAGCAGTTTGTCACGTCGATGGGTATCCAGTGCGGCACCATCCAGTTCCTGGGCGCCGTCCGGTCGGCAAGACTCGTCACCGGGCCAAAAGAACCCGTCATCCCCCCGTCCCCCCACCGCGAGGAGATCCTCGGCGGCTGGGAGGTCCTCGGGTTTGCAACCATCTACCCCGGCGACGAAGCCCCATCCATCCACCTCCACACCGCCGCAGGGAGGGGGATGCACTCGCTCACCGGCTGCCTCCGGGACAGAGCAGAGGTCTACCTCGTCATCGAGGCCATCATCACCGAGTTCATCGGCATCACCGCAAAACGGATCCTCGACGAAAAGACCGGCGTCAACCTCCCCCTCTTTGACCGGACGCTCCAATGACCGGCCAGCAGCCCGGGTTCCTCCCCATGACCCCGGAGGGCACAGACCGGTTCGACATCATCCTCGTCACCGGCGACGCCTACGTCGACCACCCCTCCTTCGGAACCGCCATCATCGGCCGGGTGCTCGTTGACGCCGGCTACACCGTCGGCGTCATCGCCCAGCCAGACTGGCGCAACGAGACAGACCTCCGACGTCTCGGCGAGCCCCGCCTCTTCTTCTCCATCTCAGCCGGAAACGTCGACTCGATGGTGAACGCATTCACCCCGAACCTCAAACGCCGGCGCTCAGACGTCTACTCCCCCGGCGGCCGACTCCTCCGGCCCGACCGTGCAACCCTGGTCTACACAGACCGCGTCCACGCCCTCTTCCCGAACACCCCCATCGTCATCGGCGGGATAGAGGCAAGCCTCCGGCGGTTCGCCCACTACGACTACTGGTCCGACACCGTCCGCCAGTCCATCCTGGCCGACGCACCCGCCGAGATCCTCGTCTACGGCATGGGAGAACGCCAGGTAGTCGAGATCGCAAAGCGCATCTCCGCCGGAGAACCCCTCACCGGGATCCCCGGCACCGCCCACCGCCTCGACCTCGCCACATGGCGGAGCACCGACCACTCCGACCACATCGTCCTCCCCTCATACGACGAGGTCAGATCCGACCGCCACGCCTACGCCAGAGCCTTCGCGATGCATTACGCCGAACAGGACCCCATCCGCGGCCGCCCGGTCGCCCAGCCGCACCCAAAGACCGTCATCGTCCAGAACCCGCCAGCGATGCCGCTCTCGACCGCCGAACTCGACCACGTCTACGAACTCCCATACACCAGGCGGGCACACCCCTCCTACACAGAACCCATACCCGCGCTCGAACCCGTCATGTTCTCCATCGTCAGCCACCGGGGATGTTTCGGCGGTTGCTCCTTCTGTGCCCTCACCCACCACCAGGGCCGGATCATCCAGAGTAGGAGCATCGACTCGATCGTCCGCGAAGTGGAACGGATGAGAGAGATGCCGGAGTTCAGGGGGGTCGTCCAGGACATCGGCGGCCCCACAGCAAACATGTACTCCCTCCACTGCAACCGCTGGGATACCGCCGGCACCTGCCCCGACCGCCGCTGCATCGACTGCCCCTCCCTCGACCGCAGCCACCGGGAACAACTCCAGATGCTCCAGCGGGTCTCGGAGATCCCGGGTGTGAAACGGGTCTTCATCTCCTCCGGCATCCGCTACGACCTTATCCCGCCGGAGGACGATTACCTCGCCCGGATCTGCGCCCGACACATCTCCGGCCACCTCAAGGTCGCTCCAGAACACATATCGGAGCGGGTCTGTGCCTGCATGGGAAAACCACCCCGCCAGGTCTTTGACGCCTTCCGGGAACGGTTCGAGGCCATCCAGAAGGGAAGGGAACGACGGCAGTACCTCCTCCCCTACTTCATGTCCGGCCACCCGGCGTGCCGGATCGAAGACATGATCGAACTCGCCGAATACGTCCGGGATACCGGGCTCTACACCGAGCAGGTCCAGGACTTCACCCCGACCCC
>NZ_JASEFJ010000027.1 GCF_030019085.1 Methanoculleus sp. | reverse complement strand
GTTCCGCCTGGATGATGACATACCATTTGTCACCGGAACGGGTGATCAGGACACCCTTCACCGTACCGGTGTACGGTCAATGCCTGGTCCTAAAACACGATCAGATCATCGAGCCCCGTCTCTCCTGCGATCGCCCGGAACTCCTCAAGGCTCGATAATGGCCGGCGGGCGGCAATGCTTGCGGCTCTTTTCCTGCCGATGCCCGGGATCCAGCGGAGCGCCGCCGGGGGTAGAGTGTTTATCTCCACGGGACAGGGGAGGGCGGTCACCGACCGACTCCCCCAATCGACCACGACGGCGTCGATGACCGTTCCCACAGGAAGTTTGAGAGGGATCCCGACAAGGATGGGGTAGGAACCCATCTGCCGCCCAAACGACGGTTTCCCGGAGACCTCGATAACAACGTCCAGGAGGACGCTGCCGACCGGGAAGACCCGGCGCAGCATAGGTTCGTCGAACTCCCGCCTGACCCACTCCTTGAACGCCCGGAACCGGGCATCGTGCCTCCCGAGGGTGTTCTCCTCGTAGGCGGCCGTCCCCTCAAACGGCATCAACTGCCGGATGTTCACCCGGCGCACCAGCAGCCCGGCGTCGAGCACGCGGCGGAGGAACGCCTCGTTTGCATCAAACGTCGCCGGCGTCTCACCGGCAAGACCTATGACGAAGTTCAGACCCGGCAGGAGTTCGGGTATGCCGCGGGTCCGCCTCCCCCCGACCTCATTCACGACCTCGATAGCGCGGAATACATCCTCCGGCATGGCCTTGAGGTTGTTTGCCCTGACGACCGCCGGGTCCGCGGTCTCCATCCCGAACGCCGCGGTGTCGCCGGGTGTGTGCCCGGCCACTATCACCTCGAGCGCCGCCCGTGCCGCGTCCGGATGTCTGGCGATGGTGCCAGGGTTGATGTTGTCTATGTGGAGGGTTTTAAGGTCCGGCGCGCTCTCTCTCACTGCCGAAAAGAGGTCTTCGAGCGCCCCGGGACGTGGGACGGGGAACTCACCGCCACCGATGCTCCGATAGGAGAGGAGGTCCGGCTGGCGACCGAGCCTGAAATGGCGGCCACCGGCCGCGTGGAGCGCCGCCACCTCATCCGCGATCCCCTCGATACCCCGGTAGCGCGGGAGGCCGTAGAAAGGCTCGGTGCAGAAAGAGCACCCACCGACCGTTGCACGGGGACAACCTGTTGCGGTCTCCAGCTCGCAGACCACGTGAGGAAACGAGGGGTGCTGCGCTATGATCCCGGCACCAGCAACGCACCAGGGGTCGCTCAGGGCGTAATCCCGCTCACCTTCAGGTTCACCCCCCGAAAGCCAGGAGTCCAGCGCCACCGCCGGCGAACCACGGAGCATGAGATCAAACCCGGCTATCGCCTGCCGGATTGCCTTCCTCCCACCGCCGGGAGCGTAGCCGAAGTTGATCGGCCCCCCGATCGCGGTGGTCGGTTCCCGGAGCGTGATCCCGATCTGCTGGATCTCCGTCAGGGTTGCAGGTCTACCCCCCATGTAGGCCCCGGGCACGGTCAGACCGGCGATCATCACCACCAGGTCGCCACGGCCGTGACCGGCGAGGAGAGAGGGGTCGGCCCGAACCTGATCAATGGTGACGTATCGGGGGGCGTGGCCATGGGCGACCAGGACGCCGGCGACCTCACGGATGTATGGGGAGATGTATGGCGGGACGCCGAGACACGCGGGTTCATCGACGTAACCATCAATGATAAAGGCCTCAGAGGTCATACCCGATCAACCTGAGGAGTTCGCCAGCCCAGTAGAGTTTCCCCCTCTTGAGCGGGTCGACATTCCGGTCGGCAAGATCGAACCCGATGATCCGGACGCGTGCCGCTCCAAGTTCTTCGGCAGCAAAGACCGCCCTGTCACCATCGGTGAACCCCCCGAAGTTGTGTACGCCCGGAATGGGCGCTGCCTGCGTGGTCGCTACAAGTGGCCCGGGCATACGGGGGACCCAGTGACGGAGGAGCGGGATGTTGTCACCGTGGGCGTGCACAACCATCACCGTCCCCTGGCGAGAGAGGTCGATGAAGAGGTCGGTCGCCCCATCAAGGTCCGTAAAGACCGCCTCCGGTCGCACCCCATGATCGACGAGCACCTCCGCTGCCGCGTCAGCGGCAAGCACCGTCCCCTCGATCCGGTCGAGTTCTGCGGGGAGAGTTGGGGCGTTCCCGCAGACCGTGACCTTCCTTCCCCGGATCAGCGCTTCAAGCAGAACAATATCATCCCTGCCACCGGCAAGTTCCGCGAGCACACGGGCCGCCTCCTCGTCTGCCTCGCGTTCGAACCCGAAATACTCTAAAATCGCGGTGTAGTGAGGGGCCCAGTCCTCAAACCTCATTTTTTTATTCCTCGTCGTCCAGCCCGACGATCTCTGAAAAGCGCTTGAGAATGGGGTCGATGATCAGGGCGAGGAGGCTCTCTTTATCCTTTGCCATGGAAAAATAACTCAGCGGGATCATGGCGGCAGCCATCGTGGCGTGCCCGCCAGCCTCGCCGATGGGGGCGAACGCCTCGGCCATAACGTTCCCGAGGTGGATTCTGATATCCTTGTTACGGGCCGATATGACGATGTTCTGGTCTGTTATGCCGTAGACCAGCGCTGTGTTCACACCCTCAAGGTGTATCAGGATATCGGCCGCCTGGGGGAGAGCGTCCCGATTCCTGATATACCCGACATTCGAGAAGAGGTAACCGCTCAGGATCTTCCGGTTCTGGATGGCTTTGCCAATGATCTCGATCGTCTCCAGAGAGACCGATGGAGAGGTAATCTTATCCAGGAGATCCGCATCTGTCAGGGGCAGGAGGAACGCCGCGTAGTTCAGATCCTGAGGGGTTACATTCCGCTTAAAATCTCGTGTATCGGCCCTGATACCGTACAGGAGCGCTGTGGCCACAGTTTTGCTCACAGGGATATCGAGTTCCATCAGGTACTGGGTCAAGATGCTCGCCGTCGCCCCAACTCCGGGTCGGATATCGACGAAGTCTGCGACGACAGACGGCGGTTCGGTGTTGTTCTTGTGATGGTCTATGATTATGTTGATCCGGGTCGATTTTGGCAGATTGTTGTTCACGCCAGGCCCGGAGGAGTCGACCAGGGCGACGTAGTTGCACTCCTCCAGCATCTGGGGGGTAAGACGCTCCATCTTGATGTCCAGGAGGTTGATAAACGCCCGGTTCTCCTGGTGCCCGATATCCCCATCGTAGACGATACGGCAGTTGAGTTTGTTGTGGCTTGCATGACGCGCTATCAGAGAGAGAGCCATGGCACTCGATATCGAGTCGGGATCGGGGTTGATGTGGGTGACGATGCAGAGCGTCCCTTCCCATGAGGCAATCAGATCGTAAAGCCTCAGAGCAAGCCGCGACGAGTGGAGTTTCCTGATATGGTAGATGGCGGTTCGTGCCACCACCTCCTGTGGGTAGAGGACTATATCGGCACCCTCCTGCTGGAGGAGGTCGATGCTGACAGGGTCGGTGGCACGTGCTATGACGTAGGTTGCAGGGTATCGGCTCTTGAGGGTCTTGAGAGCGACCAGGTTGGCTTCCCGGTCGTTTGCCATGATGAAGGCAACCTCGGGTACGGGCAGCCCATCCATGAAGCGAGGGTCGCGGAGGTCGCGAACGAGTGCATTGTACTTCTGGTCCCGAAGGTCCTCAACCCGTTTCCCATCCCTATCGACGATGATGAGATCCTCGGTCTCCTTGGCGAGTTCCTCGGCGACGTTGTAGCCGGTGCTCCCGCACCCAAGGATGATGTACTTGACACGTTCCTTCGAAACGTTCTGGACCGCCTCAGGCATGCGTACAATGGTGTAACGTCCCATGGTATTAATGGATCCCCTATCACGGCGATATCCAGGACCGATCCATAAGGCTTATACCCTTTCCACTACCATTTGATTAGGTCAGATACGTGGGCCTGTAGCTTAGCTGGCAGAGCGACGGACTCTTAATCCGTAGGCCAGGGGTTCAAATCCCTTCAGGCCCGTTGAACACTCAATTCCCGCCGCTGTTTCTCTTTCTGAGTTATCTCCTCTGACTGAAAGGTGTCTCGCCGGAGCACATGGGTCTTCACAGTCAGCCCCCCAATCTCTCGCACGGCATCCTCTTCAGAGAGGGAGTTTCCGCAGAGGGTATCAACGGCAGGAGGCTGGTGAGAGCGAGAATAGATCATGTAAAAGGAGAGTGGGAGGAGTAAGCCTCCTTCTGTTTGGTGCGGCATTCAGCTAAGCGCCATACCCGGGCGGACGCCAGACCGTCCATATGCCCTATTCTGGCTTGCACCCGCAGGGATTCACCGTTTCATCGTTTCCCGCCGCTACGTTCAACGAGTTGCACAGGAAGAACCTGCGCCGCTCGCCCCGGTGTGGGGGCTCGATCGTTTCATCACTGACGGCGGGCCGTATCGTTTCTGTGTCATTGCCGTGACTCTCGCCACCCGCCCTTGCGTGCGGCTGCGTGTCTGGCCGGTGGGAGGACTTTCCTCAGCGGCACAGGATGTGCCACCGTCGGCCGCGCTTTCCCTCTCTCCTATAATGGTTTCGTCTTGTGGGTATATATCTGTGAGGGTGTGCCGCCTCCGAAATAGAAAACCACAGCGTAAGCGCTTCCGCGCGACCGCGCGGGATCCTGGTCGAACCTCTTGAGGGGGCGGGTCACAGAGAGACGATAATGCCTCCCGGTTTATAGTTGGGAAAACCCTTATCGACAACGACGCCACGGTCGGGCTTACGCCGGTGATTGTATGCAACGTATCCCACATCACCACCCCCACGAAATGCTAAAAGTATTCAACCTCATACAACCCATTCTGATGGAAATGCTGACCCCTGAAGAAGGCAGAATGGCGGTTCGCCTGGCGCGAATGACCATCGAGAGAGCCGTCAACGGCGAACGGATGATACTACCCCCCCTCCCTCCGGTCTTCGAGGAGAGACGTGGCGTGTTCGTCACGATCAAACGGCACGGACTTCTACGCGGATGTATAGGCCTCCCATACCCGATCAAACCGCTCGGCGAGGCGATCATAGAGGCAGCTACCTCGGCAGCGCTCGAGGACCCCCGCTTCCCGCCGGTATCGCGGTCGGAGGTTGCCGACCTCGAGATTGAAGTGACGGTGCTGACACCGCCAAGGCCGCTAGAGTGCCCGCCACTTGAACGCCCGCAACATGTGGAGGTCGGGCGGCACGGTCTGATCGTCAGCGGCCTCGGGAGAACGGGTCTTCTCCTCCCCCAGGTCGCGACAGAGTATGGCTGGAACAGCAGGGAGTTCCTCGACCAGACCTGTCTCAAGGCCGGACTCCCGCCCGGGTGCTGGAGGCGTGGCGATGTGGCCGTGCTGACGTTCGAGGGCCAGGTTATCGAAGAGCAGGCGGTTTAATTCAGATGAGTATCACGTTTGAGGTCATCCATAAAGACATCGCGGGGAGGGTCGGCAGGCTGAGGGTGAACGAAAAGACCGTCCGGACGCCCGCGCTCCTGCCGGTGGTAAACCCCCACCTCCCCCTGGTCACACCCCGCGAGATGCAGGAGATGGGCGTCGAGGCGCTGATAACAAACGCCTACATATTCAGGCGGAGCGAGGAGTATTGCGACCGGGCGGTTGCGGAAGGACTCCATCGTCTCCTCGACTTTGACGGCGTCATAATGACCGACTCCGGTTCGTTTCAGCTCTCCGTCTACGGTGAGGTTGAGGTGAACAACAGGGAGACGCTTGAGTTCCAGCAGGCGATAGGAAGCGATATCATCGTCCCCCTGGACATCCCCACACCCCCGGATGCAGGACGGGAGCAGGCGGAACAGGATCTCGGCGTCACGATAGAACGGATCCGGGAGGCGCGTGACCTCTTCCCCGACTCAAACCTGGCCGGACCGGTTCAAGGCGGGATCTTCACCGACCTGCGCGAGGGGGCGGGACGCGCTGTAGGGGAACTCGGGTTTACGTTCTGCCCGATCGGGGCCGTGGTGCCGCTGATGGAGACCTACCGGTACCGTGACCTGGTCCAGGTCGTACTCGCGGCAAAACGCGGACTCTCCCCCGCGACCGCGGTTCACCTCTTCGGCGCAGGCCACCCATCCATGTTCGCCCTCGCCGTTGCCATGGGCTGTGACCTCTTCGACTCGGCCGCATACGCCCTCTTTGCCAGGGAAGGCCGTTACATCACCACCCACGGGAGCCTCAAGATAGAAGAACTTGCTGAACTCCCCTGCCCATGCCAGGTCTGCCGCTCCATGACCGCCGACGAACTTCGGAAGTCCGGTGACCGTGAACGGTTGCTCGCTCTCCACAACCTCCACGTCACCCTGGCGGAGATTGCACGTATCAGGCAGGCGGTCCAGGACGGGACGCTATGGGAACTGGTTGACGAAAGGTGCCGGGGCCACCCCCGTCTGCTTGACGGCTACCGTGAACTACTGAGACATGCGGCCGAACTGGAGGTCGACGACCCTGTCTCAAAACGCCGGTTCTTCTACCGGGGCACGGAGACCTGCCGGCGGACGGAAGTGCTCCGATACCACCGGCTCATCCCCCGTATACCCCTCGGCGAGCGGGTGCTGGTCTCGTTCGACGGCCGCGAGGTCCCAGGGTTTGACACCGTCCTGAACTTCAAACCGCCGTTCGGCCCATACCCCGCGGAACTCGCGGAGACGTTCCCGATAGGCCAGAGCGAGACACCCGGATGGGATGAGGATATGGTTCGGTCGGGGTGCGCCGGTATAAGGTCGCTGATGGAAGCAAACCCCGGAAAAGAGTTTGCCGTCCGGTGCACGGATGAATGGGCGTGGATTGTCCGGGAAGAGGTGCCGGGCGCGGAGGTGCTCCATGAGCAGGTATGAGGCTGGAAAACGCGACGGTCTTGCACGGACTTCTACCTACGAGCACGAGGGAAAGACCGTATCCCTCCCTGCCGCGCTCGATGCTGATACTTTCTTTCCATCCCTCTCTGATAGAGCCCTCTCAAACGTCCCGCTCACCGCCGATCAGGCGTTCGTGGAGAGATACTTCTCCCCCGGAGATGGGGAGCCGGTTACCGTCCACCCGCTCTCAGCATCAGCAGAATCGGGTGACTGCGTCCTCATCGCGAACTGGCATGCCGCCCTCTCAAACCCACGGAACTACGCCACCTGGGTTGCCGGGCTGAAAGAGCGTCTCCCCCCCGACACCGCCTGGTATGCTCCGGGTGCAGCGCTTCCATCGACCGTCTGCCTCCTGATATACTCGGGGTTTGACCTGTTCGATTACAAGGGAGTCGACCTCGCCTCCGCGCAGAAGAGGTTATGTCTGCCCGAGGGCGAGTTCCCCGCCGGTCTGATGGATAGCGGTGTCTGTGGCTGCGAGGGGTGCCGGGAGGGCGACCTCCGGCGGCATAACCGTCTCGCGCTCGACCGCGAGATAGCCCTTGTCCGTCACCACATTGAGACGGGCAGGCTCAGAGAACTGATGGAAGAGCGGTGCCGTGCAAACGCCGCAGAGGTGGCCACCCTCCGGTTCCTCGACCGGAACTACACGTTCATGGAACGTTACCTCCCTGTTGCGCGGGCTGTGCCTATGCATGCAAACACCGCCGAGTCACAGAACCGGGCGGAGATCAGGCGGTTTGCCGATCGTCTGATCGAGAGGTTCGTCCCGAGCAGGACCGACGTTGCCGTCCTCCTCCCCTGCTCGGCAAAGAAACCCTATTCGCTCTCCCGGAGCCACAAACACTTCATGAACGCTGTCAACCGGCGGGCGCACGAACTGATCGTCACCTCGCCGCTCGGTCTTGTGCCACGGGAACTCGAACGGGTCTACCCGGCGGGCCATTACGACGTCCCGGTGACTGGCTACTGGGACCGTGAGGAGTGCGCGTTCATCGCCGACATCCTGGCCCGCTACTTTGCCGCGCACACCTATGGCAGGGTTATCGCCCATCTGGACGGCGGCGCCCTCAGCGTCGCGGAGGCGGCGGCGGATGCCTGCGGGCTTGAGATCGAGGTGACCTGTCGCGGTCACCCAACGTCGCCAGAGTCGCTCCGGGCGCTCGACGAAGCTCTCGCGGGCGAACGGCGGATGCAGACCGATACCGTCCGGGGCATTGCCTCCTGGCAGTTTGCGCAGGAGATAAATACAAAAGGTCTCCAGGTCAGGGGAAGAAGCATGCAGATGGCGGTCCTCCGAGGGAGGGAACAGGTCTTCAGCATCGACGATGGAACGGGGCTGTTGCGCCCGACGTTTGCGGGCTGGGACCTGATCCCGGAGGGATACCGTGTCAGGATAGACGGATTCGTGCCACAGGGTGATGTCCTCGCCCCCGGGATCGTAGACTGTGACCCCCGGATAAGGGAGGGCGACGAGGTTCTGGTGGAAGGGCCGCTCGCACTTGCCACCGGCAGGGCGATGATGGGGGCAGACGAGATGCTCCGGTCAAAGCGCGGTGTGGCGGTCAGGGTTCGGAAGGTGAAGAGGACCTGAGGGGTAAGACCCCGAAACTACTTCTTCGGAACAAGTCTCACCGCTGTCCCGTAGGCCAGGAGTTCTGCCGCCGTCGACATTGTCTGCGATGTCGTGAACCTGATGTTTACCACCGCATCGGCCCCGAGGTCGCGCGCAGCGTTGACCATCCGGTTGTAAGCCTCTGCCCGGGCGTCGGTGAGCATGGTGGTATACTCCTCGAGTTCGCCGCCGACCAGGCTTTTTAACCCCGCCATGATATCCTTGCCCAGGTTCTTTGTTCTTACGGTGTTGCCGGAGACCACACCCAGGATCTCCCCGATCTCGTAGCCCGGCACATCTGCAGTCGTTGTCAGTATCATTCTCTCTTCACTCCTTTATTGGTTCGATGATCTCCTCGCGCCCCCGCCAGATGAGCAGTGCAACCCCTATAACGATGAGCGGGACGGCGTATATCAGGAGAACAGGTAACCATGCAATCGCCACGCCTGCAATCGTCCCGCCGATGACCGTCAGGGCGAGACCACAGATTATCTGGCTTTGCATAACCCTATTTCTCTCGCTTTTAAGGGATAACCGTTTGCTTATCCCCTTTTCCGCATCCCGGAGAAGTCATATGACCGGTTTCTTCTGGCGGTGTCGCGGTCTCGTGAATCTTTACCCGGGACAGCTGCCTGATGGCGGGTGTAAGGTCAATGAGGGAGGTGTTATCAGGAGATGCAGATACAGGGGAGGAGGCATCAGCACCCAGACCCCTCTGGCTGCAGGGAGCGATTCTGGTGGGGTACCTGGTAGCTGCAGTAAAGAGGCTGGAGTCACAATGTATACGAAGCGTTAACTGCATTTTGATGGCAGGTCAACCAGGAGTGAAGCGGTTGTATAAGATAGAATCAGCGGCCAGACTCGCCGACCGGGTATACGAGTACTGGATCCACGCGCCACAGGTGGCGCGGCACGCACGGGCAGGACAGTTTCTCATCGTTCGGCTGCACGAGAAGGGCGAGAGGATACCCCTCACCATCTCCGCTGTCAGGGGAGATGCAGTCCGGGTAGTCTTTATGACCGTAGGCAAGACCACCGAGGAACTTGCGACCCTCCAGGCCGGCGAAAGCATAATGGACGTTGCAGGACCGCTTGGAAGACCAAGCGAGATCGATAACTACGGCACATGCTGTGTCGTCGGCGGCGGCGTCGGTATCGCAAGCACACCCCTCATCGCAGCGGAACTGAAAAGCGCTGGAAACCACGTCATCGGGATCATTGGAGCGCGGAACGCAGAACTTCTCATACTGGAGGACGAGATGCGCGAGATCTGCGACGAACTCTACATCACAACCGACGATGGCAGCAAGGGCGTCCATGGTTTCGCAAGCGATGTCCTGAAGAGACTGCTCGGGGAGAGGACGATCGACCGGGTCTGGATCATCGGCCCCGCCATCATGATGAAGGTCACCTCCGCCGTGACGGTGCCCGCCGGCGTGAAGACGTACGTGAGTCTCAACCCGATCATGGTCGACGGGACGGGGATGTGCGGTTCCTGCCGGGTGACCGTCGGCGGTGAGACGAAGTTTGCCTGCGTCGACGGCCCCGAGTTCGATGCCCATCAGGTCGATTTTGACAACCTGATGCAACGGCAGCGGGTCTACATGGTGCAGGAGAAGATCGCGCTCGAGCGTTTCGCAGAACACCGGTGCCACTGTGGCGAGGGGGGCGAGCAGCATGAGTGACAGGCCGGCCGAGATCCGGGTCCACGATTTTGAGGAGGTGGACCTCGGCCTCACCCCCGATGAGGCCATCACCGAGGCAGAACGCTGCCTCCAGTGCAAGAAACCTCTCTGCGTGAAGGGCTGCCCCGTCGGGATCGATATCCCTGTATTCATCCATCAGGTTGCGGAGGGCAACTTCCTGGCGGCCGCACGGGCTCTCAAGGATCAGAACATGCTCCCGGCCATCTGCGGCCGGGTCTGTCCCCAGGAGACCCAATGCGAGGGGGTCTGCGTCCTCGGCAACAAAGAGACGTCGATCCGGATCGGCGCCCTCGAGCGGTTCGTCGCCGACTGGGAACGGGAGAACAACCCGACCCTCCCCGACGTGGCGAGACCGACCGGAAAACGGGTTGCGGTTGTTGGCTCAGGCCCGGCAGGGTTGACCGCGGCGGCAGACCTGGCCCGCGCCGGTCACGCCGTAACCATCTTTGAGTCGCTACACGAGGCCGGGGGTGTCCTCACATACGGCATCCCGGCGTTCCGACTCCCGAAGGGTATCGTCAGGGCGGAGATCGAGCAGGTGCTTGCCCTGGGTGTGCAGTTGAAGAAGAACCATCTTGTGGGAAGGAGCGTCAGTCTCGATGAACTCCTGGGCTACGATGCGGTCTTCCTGGCAACGGGGGCAGGACTCCCGGCGTTCATGGGCATCCCGGGCGAGAACTTAAACGGCGTCTACTCCGCAAACGAGTTCCTCACGAGGGTGAACCTGATGCACGCCGACGCCTTCCCTGAATACGATACACCCGTCCTTCACGCCGGACGTGTGGCGGTGATCGGTGGTGGGAACGTTGCGATGGACGCCGCGAGGGTGGCACGCCGCCTGGGGTCGAAGGTCTTCCTGATCTACCGGCGGGGGGAGGAGGAGATGCCGGCACGGAGGGCGGAGGTCGTCCACGCAAAGGAGGAGGGGGTTGAGTTCCTCACGTGCACAAACCCGACCCGGATCCTGGGCAATGGCTGCGTCACCGGGGTAGAGTGCGTGAAGATGTCTCTCTGCGAGATCGATGCAAGCGGCCGGCGGGCTCCAGAGCCGATCGAGGGAAGCGAGTTCACCATCGACGTGGACATGGTCATCCAGGCGATCGGCACAAGCCCGAACCCGCTCCTGGTCTCCCTGATCCCGGGGCTCGAGCGCGGCCGGAAGGGCAACGTCGTCGTCGACGAGAACGGCCGGACGTCCATCCCCCACGTCTACGCCGGCGGTGACATCGCCACCGGTGCGGCGACGGTGATCGAGGCGATGGGCTCGGCGAAGAAGGCGGCGGCGGCGATCAACGCGATGCTGAGGGGAAAGTAACCCTCTTTTTGGATTGGCCGAGGGTTTTTACCAACGTAAAATCGGTCGAACAGATTCTTCGGATTTTTCGTCCGGAGCGTGAGCACCATCAGGTGCGATTGGGCGTTCCCCTCCCGGTTGAGGAGTTTTGGGGCGAACTCTCCGATACAGCGGGCAACGTCTGGGTAAATGGGGTTTGAGGATAGAAGTACCTCGCTGGATCCCTTACTCCTGTCCTGCGTTTGCATGAGACTTTCTCCGCGTTGCACTCCAGTCCCATGCCAGGTACATACCGAGAATCCGATCTCTTTACACGTTTGCCGGTCATTCACAAAAGCACAGCGCTCGATCCTGCTCTGGAGGACGGGGGCAGAGAAGAAGGGTTGTTTTATCGGCGGTGTTGGCCGACGAGCCGGTGGGCGAGGGCGCCGAGCTCGATCCCGGCTCCGAATACTGTTTTCTTGCCGCCGGTAATCGTGGTGGCTGGGCTTGTGGTCTACGGTAAGACGGAGTTGTCGTCCGACTCCCCTCCCTGTAAAATTAGATGGTGGTGGTTTTCAGGGAATAGACCGCGCCACCCGGATCAACTCTTCGCGGTCGAGAGACCCACGCACGTGATACGTAGCGTTCTCGGCCGCTGTCCAGGCGATCAGCCGTTCCGATTCGGTCTCGTAGATCAGCCCTGTATACCCGTTTATGTTAACGGGTTCCGGCTCACTGTGAACAATCCGATCTTTTGCATAGGGGTTATATCCGTATCTGCTCCAGGAGATTTCGAGCAGCGTCATATCGGTAGTTGACGCATTCTGCATTGTATCGTTGCGTGCGTAGCGCAGGGTCTCGCCGATCGTTGTGCGGTGGTCGTGAGGTTCCGTCTCGTTTAGGACGGTAAAAATCTGGAGGTCGTAGAGGGTATACTCCTTGGGGATGTATGACGGCGGGGAGAAACTTGTGTATTCGGCGGGGTCCTCCCACCCGTCGAACCTGAAGAAGAAGGAATCCCGGAGTGACGGTGCATTATCGGGGGGAAGTTCGGTTATGGGCGACGGCGTAACCTCTGCGGGATCGATAGTCACGGGCTCGATGCACCCCGCGGTGAGGAGAAGAAACGGGAGCAATATGATGATATAGTGGGGTTTCACGCGATTTCCCCTCCATAATTTAAAAAATAGATATGATCTATAGATGAACCACTTCCACTACAGTAGGTGTGTGTATAGATTATCCCCGACCCAGTTGAATACGACGTGCTCACATAAGAATCGTATTGTCGGTCGTAGTACGAGAATACGTCTGCCGGTCTGTCCCAGGTACTTCCCTGCCTGCACCATTCATCCATTATCGGCGATGTGCGTGCATCAAAGGAAAAGGTCGAGTCGTCCCAGAGCAATAACTCCGAAGATCCTACACTTCGCTTGATAAATTGACTCGGATCGCTATCGTCATCGTAATAATAGTACCCCAGCCATTCTTCGGTTGTCGTATCCTGCAGCCAGATCTCATATTTCCCCAACGTAGAACCACTACCGATAGACACATAGTAATTATATTCATGAGGGAGGGATGATCTGGATACGTCGATATACGGGTCGGGGCCTGGATAAATTGCATTAGAATTGTCGTCATACACTACCGGATATAACTTGATGTTCCCCACTCCGGGAAGGGCGTCTTCGTACTCGACAACAATTTCAATTGTGTCAAGGGGTTCCCCTGATACATCGAAACGGTTTAAATTTATTTCTCTCTCCTGGAAAATCGTGTATCTAGCTCCGGAATTTGAATAGTGGTATGGCCTAATTTTCCCTGTAAGATACGTAACTTCATTTCCTAAATCAGCCATAAACCTTACTCTGGAGAGGTATTGCTGCCCATCACGTTCCATATTAACTTCAAGTGAATTAATCGCTTCCAGATCGCTATCTGATAATTTAGATCGAGAGCTGTCTGCGGTGTTCTCCGGGTGCTGTCGGTAGTAAGTACTGATATCTGTATAATGTGAAAAATATTCCAGCGGGAAACTCAGGTCGATGCGGTTAGGATCCCCATTCAATGACCTAAACATCGTATCGGGTATTGTTAAAACCATAACAGGGTCATCTTCAGCAATTCCTACCTGTATCAGGTAGTCTGGAAATTTCTCTACAGAACAATCCGATTCTCCGAATGCGGAAAAGGGAAGAGATAATTCAACGATTCCGGGGGATTGCGGTCCCACCTGCTTTGTAACATATGCTTCGGATAGGATGATCGTCGTTAGGTCGGATCCTGTCATTGGCGACGCTGGCTCGACACCGCTCCAGTCAAAGAGGGGAGGTTGGACATTATCAACCAATCGAAACGTGGTATTATGGGGTTCTGCCTGAGGGTTGTTCGTTGCACTCACCACTGACACAACGCCCACGCTCACCAGCAACACAGCAAATAGCGCGGAGAGTGCCCGCATTCCAATCTTTCCGTTCATTTACTTTCCTCCTGTAACATTCCCAGAGGCAAAAGAGGCACATTCTTAAGTACATGGAATGCGAACCATTCTTTCGCCCTCGGGCAGTGGGGGGCTCATCCGGTCTTGGACGGATAGGGTGAGCCTCCGCGGTTTTGCGAACGCGTTCCGGGCATCCGCACAGGGACATAGGTGTCAGGCCATTTATGTTTTCTGTCCCTTCTCTTTACACATCCATCGGCTGTTTACAAAAACGAGGCATTCAGCCTCATCCAGAATGACGCAGGCGCAGGAGAACGAATATTCTCGCGGCAAGGAAGGTCGTGCAAGGTACGCCAGTCGATCCGGAGGATGGGTATCTGCTGGTCCAGCAGTGTTTATCCCCAGAAAAGCATCCAGATCCCGAATCCTATCAACAGGATCCCGCTGCCGGCTCGAATGACATCCCTGTACTTCCGTATCCTGCTTGACGAGGCATACCCCCCAAGGATCCCGACGCCGAGAAACGGCGTGAGCACCCCGGCCCCGAAGACCAGCAGGAGCAATAGATCCTGCACAGTGCCGTCGATCAGGATTCTGCTCAGCAGGACAAGAAGCATCGGCGCAGCGCACGGGGCCTTGACGATCGAAAATATCATGCCCAGAACGAACAACCCGGCAAGGGTGGTCGCGTGCTTCCGTATGGATGACTTAACGTAGTCGTCGGTGGAGATCGGGAGCCGTATCAACCCGAGCAGGTTCACCCCGGCGAGGATCGTGATCAGTCCCGCCGCAACGGCAAGGTACGGACCGAAACCGCCGAGCGACGTCCCCGCCAGGAGGAAGCAGCACCCCATGACGATATACGCGGCGACCAGCCCCAGGCCAAATATTACAGAATTCAGGAGGCTGCTTCTCAACCCTTTGCCCGACCCGGTGACGTAGACCAGGATGAATCCAAGGATTGCCATCAGACAGGGTGAGAACCCGGAGAGAAGGCCTAAGGAGTACGCAAACGGGATATTCCAATTTATCGGCGGTGAATCTTCCTGCGGCTCAGCGCCAGCAAGGGACTGCTCGATCGCTGCCCTGAGGCTCTCCTCGGTGATCTCTTCCTTGGGGATCTTGAAGGTGCCGTTCACGACCACGGCCGGGACTTCGGCAAATCCGTAGTGTCGAAAACACTCCAGACCTTCGGGTGTACGAACGTCGACATATGTAAGAGAGACAGCCTCACCAAGATCGTGCTCGATCCCGGTTATCAAAGGCTTGATATAATCACAATCGGAGCAGCCTTCTAGGTAATAATACTCGATGGTTATGGGAACTGCGCCTGCATGGGAAATCAATCCGATCAAGAGCAGGATGATGCACGGCGCTACCACACTGATGTGAATATCCACTTTTCTGTAGCCACCCGGTTTTTTCAAGGTGTATCCTCCAAGGGAACTCCACGTTTGGGGTGGAGCCAAATTTTCTACTGTTTTTCCAGTGTCTTGACCCACTCTTCGATGCCGATGAGGAATGCCTAGATCGATAGCAGCAGGTGGGTGTTCTTCACAGTGCGGGGCTGAGTTCTCTCTAAAACATCCAGATTCCCCTTCTTTCAGTCGTTCATCCGCGATTTAAGGCCGCCTTTGCAAAAGTTTCAACAAACATCAGCGTGATGATCCCCAGACCAGCCAGAAACCGGTGATGGAGCAATGTTGGTTACGCTGATCACCAGGAAGAAGGATGTATTGGGAATTTTTACGCTCCCTTTCCATGGATAACGAACCCCTCAATTTTAAACTTCTTACTGGGATAGCAATCACCATAACAACCCCTGATTGAATATCCATCTGGAGAAGAACATCAAGAGAACTGCGCTCGTTGCGAGAGTGACAAATGCAGCTCGGTCTTTTGATTTTTCGTGAAATGTCTGTATACCAAAATAGGATATCAAACCAAAGCAGAAGAGAAGCAATAATCTTACAAAAGTGCTTTCTATAACCACAGCCGCCCAGAAGAGAAGAATGCTGGGTGACAGGGCATAGATCACCGACTTCATCGTTTTTTCAAATCCCTTATGTTCATTGACGAAAAGCAGGAAAAAGTGCTCGATGAGGCTTACTCCTAGTAGTATGATAACTCCATTTATCAGACCCTGTATCAAGCCGATAAATACGCCTAATAAAACAAGCCCGATTAAGTACAATCCGCTACTACCAGACTCATTTCCCGTGTACAATGCTGGAAGGAAAGACGCCAGCGTAAAAAGGAGTGATCCAGTCAGGACTATCACAAAAAAGAATTTGAGATCGTCACCTAGTGACTTCACGTTCAACTGCCGAAGTAGGGCACGGGAGCTGCTGAAAGCGGTTTTTAGCGACATAATTATTTCCTAAAAATTATGGAGCTGCCCCACATCCATATCCTACAGATACCCAGTCCGAGGTTTGAGAGTTCCCATTTGTTGAACCGTAGATATTACAACTGATCCAAGCATCAACTGAATGTTTGGGTGGGCTGAACGCATTATATGCCCAAATAACGTTAGATTCGACAAATCCCGTATATCCGTTTTCCCGGGTTGAATGTCCAAATACGCAACGATCAAACCAAGGACCCTGAGAGGTATAAGTATTATCTTCGATGCTTAGAATTCTGTTGCCATAGTCATATTCAAATGTTCCGTCGGTGTAAAGAGTTGCACTGATAACACCCAAATATACCCATTTATCTGTTCTTATGATGCGAAGTCCATCGAGATATCTTGTACTGAACTCTTCTGATCCCAGAGCTGAAAGCTCAATTCTGCTCAATTCATAGCTGACTGAATAATTGCCACTCTGATCATTAACCGAGCATGCCGTGCAACTAGTTTCGAAATGTTCTGTTTTCGAACCAAGCATTAACGGATTCACTTTGCTTTTGGATACTCTACCCTGACTGTCGAGTAAACCGTAAATGTATCCGTCCGTCCCATAGTAAAGAACAATTTTTTCACTTTTTCCTTCTAGGTATCCAATTATTTTTTTAATGTTCTCCTTTGATTCCGATCCGCGGGTCAATTTATCCACTTGATCTTTCGCTTCGCTATATGTTTGCCACTGACAACCCTCTTCTCTGGAAGGCTTCTCTAGCCCTAACATGGTATAGATACTCTTTTCGGATTCCTGGTTTTGAGATAGGAGAGCAGTAGTGGCTTGTTCACCTGCATTTGCTGTTGGTACAATCACTGTTGCCATTGCCGACACCACAACCACGCTCACCAGCAAACTGCTAGGAGCACGGAGAATGCCCGCATTCCAATTTTTTCTTTCATGCTCATTTCCTCCAGTTTCTTTCTCCGGAGGCAAAAGAGGCACACGTTTAAGTACGCAGAACGCGTACGCTCCCTTTGC
>NZ_JASEFJ010000026.1 GCF_030019085.1 Methanoculleus sp. | reverse complement strand
GGCTGCAATCTCTGGGCTGAAAAACCCTGGATGCCCCCGACGAAAGGAGGGGGGAGCAGTCACACTCCTGATCTTTGAGTTGACGGGATCCGTCCGGATATGGTGCGCGCGCTCAAGGTTCAATCATGTCTGGTCAGGTGAGAATCTCTTCTGCTGCCCCCCGGGCAGCGTTGTCCAGAATCATAGATATATCCGATAACAACTCAGTTTTTTCGGGTAGAGTTTCTGCCGGGATCACCGGTGCCCGGGGTGGAGGATGCAGGAAGTCCGTGTTGTCACGAATGAGCGGGGTCGGGATGCAGAGATAGAGTTTCATTTCAAGTCAAAAGACCAGCTCCTTGACGCTGCCGACCCGTACCCCCTCCCCGAGCGGGAACTCACCGCGTTTGCGGAATCGTTCATCGCCAATTACATCGACGGCCACGACCCGAGGAAAGTCGCCGGTATAGCTGTGGGCCTCCCGCGGGGCTCTCTCTCCCCGGAAGAGGCCTCCCTGATCCCGGAGGCGGTGCGCCGCCACTACACATTCAGGTCACGCGACCTCGAGAACGAGAGAAGAGCGTCACGCCGCGAGGGTAAGACCAGTATCCTCATCGCCGCGATCAACGCCGGTATTGCCCTCCTCTTCTTCTATTTCTTTATAGGTTACTTCCATGGTTTCTTCATGACCATGCTCGCCGGTCTTGTTACGATCCTTAACTGGGTGACGATCTGGGACACCTACGAGTACATTGTCTACGACTACCGGCGCGAGTTACGAAAGTACCTCATCTACCGGAAACTTGCGGAGATCGATATCCGGTTCGTTGAGTGGTAGATTCAGTCGGTTCGGGATGGCGAAGATGTTTTTAGGATACCCGTCCAACACTGATCTTTATGAGGAGGCCTGTTGGGCTATACCTTGCCTATCTCTTCCAGTCCCTCATAGCAGTGAACATCCTCATAGCTCTCTCGCTCGGGGAATACTCGCAGGTCTTCACCGGCGCCATCGGGCTTGGCTTAACGCTGGTTCCAACCGTCATTACCCGCCGGTTGAGCATCACCCTCCCCTGGCAGGTAAACCTCCTCATAGCAATCTCGCTCTACCTCCATATCGCCGGCGAGATCCGGGGGTTCTACATGCTCTACTACCCCTACTACGACAAGGTTGCGCACTTCGTCTCGGGGATGACCGTCTCGGTGCTCGCCTTTGTCGCCGTTCTGCTGCTCGACCGGTTCAGCAGGCTGAACCTCTCCCACTGGATGATCGTCGGGTTCATAGTCATCGCTGCGATGGCGATGGGAGCGTTCTGGGAGATCTACGAATGGCTCTTTGACACCTTCCTCGGGACAGAACTCCAGCATGGGCTTGACGACACCATGCTGGATATGATCTTTGTCCTGATCGGCGCGATCATCGTGGCGGTTGCCGGGGATCGCTACCTCTCCAGGTCATCAAAGGATGAGATCACAGAGAAACTGGTGGCCCCTGAAGATTCTCAGACCGATTGAGAGGTTCGGGTGTAAGCCCCGCCTCCACTCTGTATCAGGGGAACATTTTTTCGTCCTGGAGTGCCTACCGCTGATCAGATAGACCGCCCATGCTTTACTACAGGGACATCGTATTCGAAAGACCTCAGCCCCACGAGATCCAGCGTCTCGGGTTTCTGCCGGCAGACCTCCACTTCCATACCTGTTACTCCGATTCCGCCACCCGTGTGCAGGATGCGCTGAGACTTGCGGCAGAGCAGGGGATCGGGCTTGCGATCACCGACCACAACCAGATAGGTGGCGTCGTCGAGGCTCAGCGGCAGGGTATGGGCGTCCCCCTAATCCCGGGGATCGAGGTCAGCGCCAACGACGGCCCCCACATCCTCCTCTACTTCTACTCGGTACCCGATCTCCAGGACTTCTATCAGCGGCACATAGAGAGAAACCGGAGAGACGGTCCTTTCACCGCCATACGCCTCGACACGCAGGAGATCCTGGACCGCCACGAGGATTACGCCTGTATTGCCGCCGAGGCGCACCCATGCGGCTACTCATTCCTTAACCGGGGGGTCGAACGTTGTGTGGTTGGCAGTTGTATCGGGGAAGAGATATTCTCTCGTCTGGACGCGTTCGAGGTTATCTGCGGCGGGATGGCCCGGACACATAACCTGAAGGCCGCAAGGCTTGCCGCAACCCATGGTCTCGGACGGACAGGGGGGACTGACGGGCATCTACTCCACGAACTTGGCGGGGTCGTCACCTGTGCCGAGGCCGATACCGTCGACGAGTTCCTTGACGCCATCCGGAAGAGAGAGACAGTCGTCATCGGGCGCGAACGCCCGCTCGCCGAGAAAGCGGTTATGGCGACCGCTGTCCTCCCGCACCACCTCCCCTATACCGTCCCGATCCTCCGGGCCCGGTGGGAGCAGGAATTTCCAAGGATCCGGAACTTCGTCCAGGGTCGATTGGGTCGTTGAGCGGCATCTTATGCCAGCGGCGAGAAGAGACGTGAGACCGATTCCTTCAACCGGACACCGAGGGGGCGCGCCAGATAGTCCTCCAGCGTGATCTCAGTGCTGACGTTGAGATCGGCTTCAAACGCCCCTGCAAGTTCGGCACCAACGGCCGCGTCGTAGAAGAACGCGTTAGCCTCGAAGTTCAGTCGGAAACTCCGGATATCCCAGTTTGCGCTCCCGACGGAACCGGCCTCCCCATCGACGACGATCGTCTTTGCGTGTAAAAACCCGGCATCGTAGGTGTAGGCCCGCACCCCCGCCTCAAGGAGGTCACCGATGAAAGAGAGGGTCGCCCAGTAGACGAAGATATGGTCGGGTTTGCAGGGGATCATGATCCTGACATCGACCCCGGAGAGCGCTGCTATCCTGAGCGCATCGATGACGCTCTCGTCCGGTATGAAGTAAGGTGTCTGGATGTATACCGACTTTCTGGCGGAGTTGATCAGGTTGATGTAACCCTCCTTAATCGGGCTCCACCGTGTATCCGGGCCGCTGGAGACGATCTGGACCGGTGTCCTGCCGGGAGCGCCTGGTGAGGGGAAGTAACGGGAGTTCAGTCTCACCCCCTCGCCGGTGGTGTAGTTCCAGTCAAGGACGAACCGGAGCTGGAGCGCCCAGGCCGCCGGGCCGCTGATCTGGAGCGTCGTGTCGCGCCAGTAGCCGAGCGGCCCCTCCCCCACGTAATCGTCTCCGATGTTAAACCCCCCGATAAACCCTGTAACGCCGTCAATGACGGCGATCTTGCGGTGGTTACGGTAGTTGACACGGTAGACTGAGGGGAAGAACTCCCCGATCTTCCCGCCTGCATCTGTCAGTTCCCTGAACGCGGCCCGTGACCCCCCTCCCCGGAGCGACCCCATGGTATCGATCAGGAGACGGACCTCAACCCCCTGACGTGCCTTCTCAGCAAGTTCGTGGATAACCGCCCGTCCCAGGCCATCGTTGTTGATGACGAAGTACTCAAGGTGGATGTGGTGACGTGCTTCCCTGATCGCGGCAAAGAGCGCTTCGAACTTATCCTCTCCCCGCGTGAAGATATCCACCCGGTTCCCCCCTGTCAGGTAGGCCTGATTGTTCTGTAGCAGGAGGGATACCGTTTTGTGGAACCTCTCTGTCTCGGTTGTGTTGCATCGATGGTGTCCTCCGACGAGTGTCCTCTGCTGTTCCGCGAAGATCTCCCGGAGAAAGGTGCGGTCCTCATGTTCCTTGACTACGAACATCCTCTGCCGGTTATAGTTCTGCCCGAGCAGCAGGTAGAGCACGAACCCTACAGGGGGCAGAAGAAAGAGGACTATCAGCCAGGCTATTGCCTCCGTCGGTTCCTTCCGCTCGAAGAATACGATGATGACGGCGAATATGACGTTCAGGGGGAGGATAACCCACCCCAACAGTGATAGATCCACTCACAGGCCCCCTGTAGGAACAGGATTCTTCCATCTATCTATTCCTCTGGATGTATAACTATACCCGCGCCGCGGACTCATCCCTGAAACTCCTATATACCCGGAGTTCTAATGCATCGGTATGAGTTGCCCCGTATGCGGGCGCGACTGCGTCGAAGACGCGTCGAAGGTTCTTGCGAAACTGCCCGGGCGGTTTGACCCCTGCCTCGACTGTATGGGCCTCATCTACGACAAGAGGATCCCGCCGCCGGATATTGATACGGCAGAACCCTGCCCGACCTGCGGGCGACGGTTCATTGATGAGGTCTTTGCCCACATCTACCGCGTGATGGTGGACGAGGGCGATCTTGCCGGGACCGAGCCACTCGGTGCTGTCGGAACCCCGCTCGTCAACCCGGGATTTGCCATGAGAAACCCGCCTTACCTCCCGCCGGACTCGCTGCTCCTCCTCTCCCGACGGGTTGGAGAGCGGACGGCCAGACGCCTGGTATCCGGTGTGCCGGAGGTTCGGGGAGTTGTCCGGACGGTGGACGGGACACCGGGAGTCAGGGACACTGATTCGGAACCTCTTGAGCACACCCTTCTTGCAGGATGCGACGTCCGGGCAGACGTCTTCCAGACCCGGGCGGGACCAATAGTTGTCTACAAACAGCAGTCGGTGCTGCATATCGAGTTTCCGCGTGGTCGCAACGAGAAGATTCTCTCGCTTGAGCGCCAGATCGGCCGTCAACACCCCCGGACGTTCGTCGACGCCTGTTCCGGTGCCGGGACACTTGGGCTCGCCGCCGCACTGGCGGGTGTGGAGTGCGTAATCTACAACGATGCCTGGTACGCCGCGGCCTACTGGACTGCCCGCAACATCCAGGTCAATCACGAGAGTCTCGGGAGCGGGGATGTTAAGTTCTACCGCTCCTACGATGACCTCCGGAGGTCTCCTGTAGCCAGGGAACCAGTCCCTGTCGCGAGTGCGGAAGGTGCCAGGGTCTACCAGGGGGATCTCAGATGCCTTCCGACCGTCCTGCCGCCAGAGATCGATCTTACCGCCCTCGATCTATTCGGTAAAGAGGATTCCGCCAGGGTTGCGCGGATTGCCCACGCCTGGCAGACCCGGGTGGGCGGAGGTATTTTTATCCCGTAGACACAACTACCTACGGGGACTAGCCCGGGTGGTTCGG
Organism: Methanoculleus sp.; assembly: GCF_030019085.1. GTDB lineage: Archaea > Halobacteriota > Methanomicrobia > Methanomicrobiales > Methanoculleaceae > Methanoculleus. The sequence goes on along the minus strand of NZ_JASEFJ010000026.1, from coordinate 13,132 downwards.
CGTCACCTGTTACCCGAAACCGCCGCCAAGCGGGGGGCGAAGTCCGAGGAAGGCCGCAGCGGCCTGCAGGATCCGCTGTGTCCCGACGTAGAAGCCTCGTCCCATGAGGTCGGCGGAAAGGGATCAAAGTCCCGGAGGGGGCGGCGACCTTTTGCCGCGGGCACCGGTCCAGGCCCGGAAGGGAGCAGACTTACCGCGGACGTTCGGCGCCCATGGGGTTGCGGGGTGGAGAAGGGATGCAGCGGTGAATGCTTGCGCGCACGGTCGACCGAGGACGTGTCCCCAGCAGCGATCTCTATGGCAAAAGTAACGATTCTTGGGGCTACAGGGAACGTCGGTCTATTTGCGGCCCACACCATATCCGAGATCCCGTATGTCAACGAGATGTTGCTTGTCGGGAGGCCCGGACGTGAAGACTTCCTGGCCGGGTGTTGCCGCGATCTGTCTGATTCGTTCGCTGCGCGGGGAAACGATGTCCGTATCTCATACAGTTCCAGCCTTTTTGATGCAAAAGGTTCGGATATAGTCGTCTGTGCAGCGGGGATGCCTCGCCGCCCCGGTCAGGACAGAACCGATCTCGCGTTCGAGAACGCAAGGATCGTTGCCGAAGCTGCCGCGACCATCGGTCGGTCATCGCCAGAGACCATCCTATTCCTGGTCACAAACCCCGTAGATGTCATGACCGCTGTCGCCCTGAAGTACTCGGGTCTCCAGCCAAGGCAGGTCTTCGGTCTCGGAACGCACCTGGACTCAATGCGCCTGAAATCGCTAATTGGACACTATTTCCGGGTTCACGTCAGCGAGGTTCATACGCGTATCATCGGCGAGCACGGCAACAGCATGGTTCCGCTCTGGTCGGCCACGACGATCGGCGGTATCCAGATAGGTAACCTGCCAACGTTTTCCGGCCTACCGAAGCAGGAGATGATCGAGACCGTACGGACAAGCGGCGAAGCAATTATCAGGGACAAGGGCGCCACAGTCTACGGGCCCGGAGAAGCAATAGCAACCCTTGTAAGGACGATCCTCGGGAACGAGAACCGTATCCTCACCGTCTCATGTTACATCAAAAGTGAGATCCACGGGATCGGTGACGTCTGCATAGGTGTCCCTGCTCGCCTGAACCGCGAAGGCGTCTTTCCAGTTCCTATCAGGATCGAGGAGGAAGAGGTTGCCGGGTTCCGCGACTCCGTCGAGAAGATCCGCAGTCTCACCAATGAGGTGATGGAGCGGCTTGAGTTAGACCTTCAACCGTTAAAATAGGTTTTTCGGGAACCCGCACTCAAACAAGTGTGGATTCGATGATCTCGGCGCTTCCGACGCCCTCTATCTTCTGGAGCACTGTCTCGACCTCATCGGGCGCTCCAGCCCTATCGGGGACAACGACGGCGACTTTCAACGCCACAAGCCCGAACCCGATCGGCTCTTCCTGGATGTCATCGACGGCCACAGCCGCCTGGATGGCATTTTTGAGCGCTTCGAGGTCGACGTCGGGTGATTCTGGCATTACCTTCAGTATGAGAGCCACGTTTCCCATTGTTATGGCCCCCTGAACCCGCATTTCGGGCATACATACTCTATGCTCTGCTCCCTGCAGCGGTGGCACCGGTTGATCTCGTAGCCGCACATCGGGCAGGGGAACCAGGTTGAGCCCGGTTCGGCCAGTGTGGCGTTGCAGGAGGTACATCGATCTCTTCCTGTCATCGTTGTTTCCTCGAATCTTATCTTATCATGTCGCCGTCAGGGAAGTTAAAATCTCGGATCAATGAGCGTCCCGGGAACGCTCTCGTCGCGGAGCGCATGCCTGACGCGCTCGTCGCGTCTGCCGTTGATCACCTGTGCTCGCAGGCCGTGCTCGAAGACGAATGGAAGGAAGTGTGGATCGACCTCATCACAGACGATGGAAGGGTCATGGACAGCGGGCAGGAGCCTCCCGCGGTGATGGATGCCGTCGACCGATTTCAGGAGGAGAAGTTCGGTCTCAAGACGCTGCGCGACCCAGGCGGCGATTGTATCGGAGGTGACGCCCCAGGTGTGGGGGAGGGGGTCGGTCTCGCGGAGCGCAGAGTAGGGTAGGAGAACCTCAACTCCCTCCGGCGGCGCGATGGAGGATACAGGCGGGACGCCGTGCGAGGCGATGTACCACCCGAACTGCTCCATGCCGGCGATCGCCATCCAGTGGCCGGGTGTCCCGGAGACGCCGAGGTCGCGGACGAGGTCGGCAAACCTGCCGCCGCCGGGCACGATGAGCACTGGTCTATCCGCTTCCCGGAAGATCTCGATCAGAGGGTTGACCCGGTCAAACAGGCTCCCGCCGACCTTGACTACCAGCGGATCTGATGGCGGAGTCATATCGTTTTGCTATTTAACCGGGGGAGACATAATATTGCGCATGCGCCGGATCGCCGCTGCAATAATGATCCTCTGTCTCCTTGCCGGCACGGTAGCCGGTATTCAGATCGTTGAGTTCTGCCCAGACCCCTACCTGCCCGGCGACCCGGATGAGTACCTGGTGCTGGAGGGGACGGGGTCGCTTGATGGTTATGTCATCTCGGATGGAGAGGGGGGTTACCGGTTCCCGCCCGGAACACGTATCGACGGCCGGCTTGTTGTTGCGAGGAGCGGGGCGGCGTTTGAGAAGGTACACGGTTACCTGCCCGATTTTGAGACCGAGGAGCGTACACCGGCCGTCCCCGATGTGATCCAGAACGGGAACCTCCTTATGGCGAATCGGGCGGACGAACTCCTCCTCTACCACGGGACAACCCTTGTGCAGCAGGTTGCCTGGCCCGCCGACGTCCGGCCGCGGGAAGGGCAGATCCACTACCTTGAAGACGGTGTCTGGGACCCACGTCCGCTCTTCATCGGTCAGTCCAGGTTTGAGCCAGCGACATTCGATGGCGTGGCCGTGACCGCGTTTGTCGCTCCTGACTGCTCGTATGAGGTCTTCTCCGAAGCGGTTGCTGGCGCAAAGCGCGAGATCCTGGTCAACGTCTACGAGTTCACCGACAGTAAGATGGCAGAAGACCTAATTCGCGCCAGGGGACGGGGTGTTAACGTGATCGTTCTCCTTGAGGGTGGCCCTGTGGGAGGGTTCTCATCGGAAGGGAGAGCGGTAGCTGGTGCGCTCAACCGGAGCGGTATCCCGGTTCTCTCGATGACGACGACGGATGCCGCTCACGCGAAGTACCGTTACGATCACGCCAAGTATCTGGTGATCGATGGGAATACTGTCTTTCTCGGGAGCGAGAACTTCAAACCCGACGGCTACCCGGAACCAGGGTTGAGGGGGAACCGGGGCTGGGGTGTCTGGCTTGAAGATCCAGAGGTTGCGGCCTACTTCAGGGAGGTTTTCCTCCACGATGTTGCGGGCGGAGATATAGTCCCGGTCGAGGTCACAGCTGCTGAACTCGGGAACATCTGGTCATCCTCATACAGGGTTGAGTTCGCCCCCTGCCGCGTGGATGGGGCGCGGGTGACCCCGGTGATATCACCCGACACGAGTTCCCTCATCATCGGGCTGATCGAGGGGGCGGAGGAGAGTATCGAGATCGAGCAGGCTTACATCACAAACGAGACCGGGACTGTCCTGAACCCCTACCTTGCTGCCGCGATCAACGCCTCACGGCGCGGTGTCGATGTCAGGGTGCTCCTGGACTCTGCATGGTTTAACATCGAGGATGAGGCTGACAACGATGAGATGGTGGTGGTGATCAACCGGATCGCCACGGCCGAGGGGTTGCCGCTCGAGGCGCGACTCGTCGATCTCGAGGCAAACAACCTGGTTAAAGTCCACAACAAGGGCGTAATCGTCGATGACCGGGCTGTGCTCGTCAGCAGCATCAACTGGAACGCTAACTCTCCAGCGTTCAACCGGGAGGCAGGCGTGATCATCGAGCATCCGGCCATCGCTGCCTACTATCTGGCAGTCTTTGACGACGACTGGAACGCCGCAGATAAGGCGGGAGCGGCAGGGGTATACCAGCCCGATCGACTCAAACCGGTGCTTGCGGTCTGTATCATCGCCGTGCTTGCAGTGCTGTACCTCTATCGGTCGAGACGCACCTGAGGTCTCAGCGCCGGTCGGATGGATCGGTGGAGCGGCAGATGTCGCATATGGTTATCCTGCCCTCTCCCGAGGCGATGGCGGAGACCCATTGCTCAATGATCATCTCAAGTTTCTCGGGGAATTCTCCCCGGTTACATCCACGTTTTCGGCTCATGTACTGGGATATTGCCGCCCTGCTGACGCCGAGACGTTTTGAGACCTCGCTCTGGCTGATTCCCCGCTCGTTCACCAGACGGTATACCATCTCGGCACGCATGGCGGGGAGCAGTCGCCTGACAAGGTTATCACACCGCATTATGTCGCAGTGGAAAGGCTCTGTCATCGCGCGGACACCATCTGGGGGTCTTTGTACTCATAGAGAATCTGTCTGGCGTCCCTGAAGTTGAACTTCTCCACGATCATGTCGTTATCCTTGAGCCTCTTTAACGCGTACCGGACGGTGCGGGGGGCGAGAGAGCTTAGATGGACGAGCTCCTTGTGCGTCAGCGCACCTCCACTCTCGAGCAGATGCAGGATCTTTTGCGAGGAGGGGGGCAGGTTTATAATATCATCCATACAGGATGGTTAACGCTGTTAACATATCAAACTGACGGAAGTTATCTCTCCGGGCGTCGAAGGTATAACTATGTTTGAGCGGCAGGAGAGATGGGCACTTGCACTGCTTGTATGTGTTGTCGTGGTCGTGCTTGCGGTGCAAATCCTCTTTGACATCGGCGGGCGATCGCTGGTAGCAAAACCCTACTCACCAGAAGTGCCGGATGGAGCGCTGGTGCTCCTTGAAGGTAAGATTGAGTCGATCACAAAGACATCGACCGGCGGTCACCTGATCCTCACCGTCAGTGGGACCCGGGTCTTCATCCCTTCGAACGTGGCCGCCGGTCTTGACCTTCAGGAGAACGAGAGTGTGGTGCTGTATGGGATCGTCCAGACCTATCGCGGAGAACGTGAGGTGGTGGTGAACGCCGCTGGAGATCTCGAGGTGCTCGACTGACTATTTTGTCTTCGTATAGAATATATCAGCGTTCCCGCTATCCCCAAACTGTGGTAGGCCCCGGGATTTTCGCGGCTTCTCCTCTTTCTTTGCGGTTGCCTGCGCGGTTTCATCCTCACCAGCGGGGGAGCCCTGGCTCTCGTCTCTTCGCTTCTTCCGCCCCCCTTCCACACCGGCCCCGGAGGGGAGGTCTCCATTCTTTATCCTTATGCCCGGCATATACCTGGATAATCGTCCTCCCGGCTATATGAGACCTCTGATCCCCGGCAGTATGGATATCCTCGCGCTGCTGCAGCTACACTGATCGGGAAACGGACTGGGGCGCTGTCTCTGGCGGTCTCACACGAACCGCTCAAACCGGTCGCGGGAGACCCGGCAGATCGGACAGGTCTCAGGCGGTTCGTTCCTTGCGCAGAGATAACCGCAGACCCGGCACCGCCAGACGGGGTATTTCAGGTCTCCAGGTGCGCGGGCTACCGTGACGTTTTCCTCCTTCTTCTTGCGGCGCTCTACCGGCGATGGCCGGCGATCCGGGACGGGTTCGGGGGTGCGCACGCCAGCCTCCACGTCAGCGGTGACATACAGGCCGCAGTAGCAGGCACCGTAATCGGCGAGATCCAGGTCACGGTAGTCGCAGGGGCAGATGATATCCAGGTCATCCTCCCTGTTTCCCGAAGCGAGCCGGCATGGACAGGAGATGTAGCCATATCGCTCACGATTTGCAAGCAGGCCGCGGACAAGCCCCCTGGTAAACTCACGGTCCGGATTGAGATGGTAGCCCCCGGCTTCGGCCTCGCGCGCCAGGTCCTGGACGAGTCGGTCAACATCTTTATCGCTTACCATCTCAAGCACCCACCGCTTTGCGGATCTCCTCTTCCCTGAACCCCACAATCGCCTTCGAATCGTCGATGACGATTGTTGGGAACGAGAGCCTGGGATTCCAGCGTTCGACCTCTCTTACCACGATGCCCTGGTCATCGCCTCTGAGGAGGTCAACATAGACGTAGGAGAACCCGACGCCGAGGTCGGTTAGAAGTTGTTTTGTCCGGGCGCACCAACCGCAGGTGCTCAGGGCATAGAGCACCACCTTGTGGTTGTCATCACCGGGCACGTACTGCATCTCTACCACACTGTTTCCTCCATTGGGTTCTACTACGAGCAGCAGAGGTAAGTACTTTACCGTCAGACCGCGCTCCGTGGGAGGGTAAGATTCTTATCCCGCGATAGAGGAGACCTGATTGAGGTAAGGGTGGAATGAAGTCCGGAATCTGTGCTGGGTTCATGGCCATAATCGTCTTTACAGTCTCTATCTGCGGGATTGCCGCCGCGCAGGAGATGAGTGTTGATGAGATAGGGAGCGTCGTTGCCGGCGAGAGGATCACCATCAGTGGGACGACTAACCTTGCTCCGGGCGACCGTCTGCTCGTCACGGTGGCTCCGATCGGGTTCTGGCCCGGGAACAAGTCTGTTCCTGCCGCTGGAGGAGGTGCGGCAGGGACGGTTGTTGTGGAGGAGGGGAACGCTACCTGGAACACCTGGTCGTTTGAGATCGATACAACAGGGTTTGAGCCCGGTGACTACTCTGTTGTCGTGGAATGGGTCGAGGGCGATGCCAGTGCAAGCACCACATTCAGCGTGATCGCGGCGGCAGAGGTCACCGTGATACCGGAAACAACCGCGGATCCCACAACCCCGCCGACGACGACACAGGAGATGGCGACCCCCACCACTGTGGCAGCGTTTCCGTTCTCTGCGTTTATTGCGGCAGGAGTTGCTGTCATCCTGATGCGGCGGTAAAAAAGAGGTTCCCCGGTTCAGAGCGCCCAGGCGGGGAGGTCGAGCGGGATGCCGAGCGCCCACATTACGACGGTGAAGAGAAAGAGCGTCCAGAGTGTGACACCTATGACATCAAGCGCCCAACCCGAGCGGAGAAGGTCTTTTGCTTCGATGTAGCCGCTCCCGTATGCGACGGCGTTTGGCGGGGTGGCGACCGGGAGCATGAATGCCAGAGAGGCACAGACGGCGGCAGTCATCATCAGGAATAGTGGGTTTACCTCAACACTGATGGCCATGACCGCCATGATCGGCATCAGCACAGCGGCCATGGCGGTGTTCGATGAGACCTCTGTCGCAAGCGAGACACCAAGCGCTATCACAAAGATCAGGATTGCGATCGGGAGGGTGTGGAGGGGGGTGAGAGAATTGACTATCGTTGCGGCAAGTCCGCTCTGGATGAAACCGTTGGAGAGGGCGATGCCCCCGCCGAAGAGGAGGAGGATCCCCCAGGGGATCTTCACCGCCCACTCCCAGTCCATGGTGAATATGCCTTTCTTTGCATCTACCGGGAGGAGGAAGAGGAGGAGTGCCCCGAATATAGCGATTGTGGAGTCCTTGATCCCCGGAAAGATCATGTCCAGGCCCGGTACGATGAATCCCCCGATATCCTTTGTCTGCGCAAATATCCAGGCGAGTGCGGTCAGGGCAAAGACTATAAGCGTCCATCGTTCGCCCGTTGAGAGGGGACCGAGTTTATCGAGTTCCTTGCGGATGAGCCCCTTTGCACTTGGCAGGTTTGCTTCCATCCGCCGATAAGAGACCATTGTGAGCCAGATCCAGGCGATGATAAGGAATACGGCGGCGAACGGGACACCGAACTTCATCCAGGTGAAGAAATCGATGGTGGGTGCGTCGGGAAAGATCACTGCAAGCTGGGAGATGAAGATCCCGTTTGGAGGTGTTCCGATGATAGTTGCGATCCCGCCGATGCTCGCAGCGTAGGGGATGGAGAGGATGAGACAGCGTGCAAGGGCCCGATCCTTCCCTTCCAGGTTTTCAAGCGACTGTTCTGTCCCTGGTATGATCGTCAGTATGATCGCGACCGCGATCGGGATCATCATCATCGCGGTGGCGGTGTTCGAGATCCACATTGAGAGGAAGGCTGTGGCGACCATGAACCCGAGGACAAGGCGTCTAGGGCTTGTACCGACGAGACGGATGATGTGGAGGGCGATCCGGCGGTGCAGACCCCACCGCTGCATCGACATGGCGATGATGAACCCGCCAAGGAAGAGGAAGATCACCTCATTGCCATAAGATTCAGCAACTTTCACCGGCGAGAGAACACCGAGCAGCGGGAAGAGGACCAGGGGAAGCAGGGCGGTCACCTCAAGCGGTATTACTCCCGTGACCCAGAAGAGGACCATAAGGACGGTCACGGCCGCAACAGACTTTGCTTCGGGTGCAAGGATAGCAGGATCGACGGGGATTGCAAGGATCAGGAGGAAGATGAGGAGTGATGCTATGATGAAGCCGACCCGTTTCATTGCCATAAATGTGCGAGGAAATTATTTAAGTGTAGATGGATCAAATTGGGCGCCAACGGAGGGCGTAAATATGAAATTCACAGTATTTTCTATCGATCCTGTCGTTGTGGCCGTCACTTCATGTTGGCCGCGGCGACCGAACCTGAAGGGGTCTTGAGGCCCGGCACCAGTTTTATATTGGGTGAGTCAGAAAATGGGTATCATGGTAGCAGAGCGGTTCCGCGGGCGAGGTCGGGTAATCCTCCTGGTCCTCTGCATCGTTGCCCTTTCGGTGGGGCCGGCTGGAGCCCGCGGCCCGACCATCCGCGACATCCAGCCCTACGACACGATCTTTGTATACGAAGAGGGGCTTGACCTCTCAGCGTTGCGCAACGCGACGACAAATAACCCCATAACGGCGCTCCATAGGTATCAGAACGACAGACCTGACGAGGGGATCACGAAGACCATACCGGTTGCTGATGATACCAACTTCGATCTGCTGGATTTCTTTGTAGGCGAGGATTACGGGACGTACTACGCCTTTAACCCCGTTGATGGGGCGACTACGTACGTCTTCGTCCGTAAACCCGAGGTCTTCCTGGACGTGGTGCTGGCATACCCCTACCACAACGAGCCTCTTAAAGGGCTTACGGTCTCACCGAACACGCGGATAGCCTTCCGGGTATCCGCTCCTGAGGTCGGGGCATCCTACAGGGTTGGAAATGTCTATCCGGCGACGATAGACCTTGTGCTGACAACCCCGTCCGGCGCTGAGACGACCAACATCGGTGGGATAAATCACGCGGGGTTAAACGTCAGTTCGCCCCGGTTTTATACCGATGACCCGGGGAGACCGGGGGCGGTGAGGCTCGGTGATATCGGTGAGCCGGGGGTATACTCCGTCCGTGCTGTGTGGAGGACTCCGGAGAGTTTCGATGCCTACGCCCCGGACTCTGAACCTGTGACGTTCACGGTCGCAAACCGCATAGGGGTTGAGACGACCCCGACACCTACAGCGACCGCGACCGTGAGACCGACGGCGACCCGCACCACACCCGCGCCCACCACACCTGCACCGGTGGAAACGACCCAACCGGTGGAGACCGCTACAGCGACCCCTGTTTCGACAGAGACTGAGCCGGTAACGCCAACGCCGACCGCAACACCGCTCCCGGTTGCTCTGGTTGTTGCGGCGCTCGGGGTTGCTCTGTTCGTCGTAGGCAGGCGTGGGTAGGGGGGGTGTGGATGGTGCACCGTGCAGGGGCGGTGATGATCCGGCGTTCGGAAAGGGTTATCCGTCAGGAACTTTAACTCACGGGGTGAATGGGGCGGAGCGGGAAGTCCCCGGTCTTCAGGCCGGGGTAGTTCACTAAAATCGTTGTGGTAATTCCAGGGGCCTGCTGCAATCGCAGCAGAAAGCCGATACCCAACCTTACTAAGATGCCCCCACCATTTATCGGTTCTACTCGCCTTTTATAGCGTTTCCGGGGATCTCCTGCGAGTTACGGTTGCTCTCCACTTAGACGTTGCGCGGTTCTTGCTTATATCACCTTGAATCCATCTATTTTTGTGCGAGGGACGCCGACGACCAATGTCAGAACCACGGCATCTTTGCACAGGAGAACAGCATGGAAGAGATCACCCCGGAAGTGCTCGACTACATCCCGGACCCGATAGCAAAGGTAGTCTGGGAGAACCGGATCACCCGTGATAAAGTCAGGTTGATAACGCCACACAACGAGGAAACAGAATGCAAAGCAGAGACAGAATAAATGGTAGCCCCCATGCTGAAGCGTGCGCCAACATCGGTTCACACGGGACTACCAACAACTCTTCTCCGTCCGGGTTAATAAGACCCGCGACCAGCGAGAGAAAAGTCGGGGTCGTCCCCCTCTACCTGATCCCGCGACTCGTGGCTACCGAGATCAACAGATGCGGCTGGAGACTGCGGGAGATCCGCGTTTTCAGGACAAACTGCCACTACTACTCCATCACCGTCGTCCAGACAGAGCAGGAGGCCGCCGGTAATGACTGAGCCCGGGGTCCTCACCCACGGTCCTCGGCGGAGTGCTCCATGTCTCCGTCGATACCGGAGCCTACCGTATTGAGGCGGAGGACGTGAAGAACCTGCTCTTCCCCCTTCTGCCGGAGGTGAGGGGATGAGCACCGACATTCAAAGTGTGGTCAACGTGCTTGCCGACGGCGTGGTCGAGAGGTCCGGGCGGTTGAGGCGCTCGACGCCGACCCTGCGGTGGCCGGGATCTACGTCACCCTGAATACGGTGAACCCGGGCTTGCTTGCCCGGCGGGCGAACCGGATCAAGATGCGGCTCTCCCGGAAAGACGCGACGACCGCTGACGCCGACATCCTCCGCCGACGCTGAGCGGATCGCGGCGTATCTTTCTTAGCAGGGGTTCCCTGAGCCCCTCCGGGCCGACTCCGGGAACGGGGCACACCTCCTGTACCGGGTGGATCTCCCGAATGATGAGGCCGCGACTGAGGTAGTCAGGGGAGCCGGCGCCGCGGAAGAAGGCAAGCGGCATCGCCCTCGCCCCCGGGCTTGCGGGGCACGGGATCGCCGTCCAGGGCAGAAGACCCTGGCAGGGCGGGACCATCTACGTTCTCGAAGAATGCCCGTTCTCGTCGGCGCCATCTTTGCCGGGTGTCACCACGCAAGTTGCGGCGGAGGGGAGCAGCGGTGGCCGGAACTCCGGGCGATGTATGAACCGGGGCGGACCCGGGAGGCGATTGCAGGGGCGAATGAGGAGAACCCCGCTCCTCCTCCCGCCGGGGAGGAGTATCGCGAGCGTGCCCTCGCGATCCTCCGTGACGGCGACCCGCTTGCGTTCATCCTTGATATCTTCAACAAGAGCCACGCCGGTGACCGGACCGTCGCGGAGTCTCTCGCGATGCCGGTCGCCTCGCAGTCGGTCGAGAACACGAACGGCCTCCACGTCTCGATCTCGGGCAACCCCGGGAAAGGCAAGACCCATGCCTGCACGACGATGCAGAACCTCATCCCCGATGCCTACAAACTCAAAGGCACCGTCTCCGACAAAGCGCTCTACTACGACGACGACGTCTCGCTCTCTGACGACCTGCAGGAGGTCCTGAAATCAGCGACCGCGAACTTCCGGGAACCGATCGAGCACCGGACCCTCACGACCGAGAGGAAGCTCCGGGTCTGCACCATTCCCGGAGCGGTGCGTCTGGTGGCTCGCGAAGGTCGAGGATATCGGCGACGACCAGGTGATGAACCGGATGCTCACGGTCTGGATCGACGATACCGTCGAGCAGGACAAAAGAGTCTTTGAGCACATGAAGGAGGTGGGGGCGGCCTGCCACGACCCGGAGAACGATGACATCCTAGCCGCCAGGGCGATCCGGGAGGTAGTCAAAGCCGAAGTCTTCCCGGTCCGGATCCACTTTGCCCGGCGGATAGGGTCCTCGACGACCCAGAACCGCCGGAACCCCGGCACGCTCTTTGACCTGATCAGGTGCCATGCCCCGGCTCTTTTATCTCCAGCGGGACCGCGGGGAGGATGGTGGGGGTCATCGCCCGGGAGGAGGATTTTTGGGCGGCAGCGGACCTCTACGCCGCCCTCTCCGGGGCGACCGGCGGGCAGGAGACGAAACTGACGAAGAACGAGGCAGCAGCACTCGCAACGGTGGCGAAGATGGGGGTCGAGGTCTTCACCGTCCGGGGTCTCCAGAGCGCTCTCGGCCTCTCCTACCAGAAGACCCGGCGGATCCTCAACGGCTACACCAGCCGCGGGACTCCCTACTCCGGCCTCCTGGAGAAGTGCCCGGCGATCAGCCTCTACGATGCCACGGTGACGGAGGACGGCGGGGCCGGGGTCACGGTCCGCCGCCGGGAGCAGTACTTCACGTTTGATGCTGAGGTCTACCGGGCCTGGAGCGGGGGAACGTTTGTCTGGCTGGACGATGACCCGGATGTTGACAGCAATGACAGCAGTTTTCAGCACGTTGACAGCAGTTGCTGTCAACGAGAAAACGCCCGTAAAAGCGACCATTCCAAAGACGCCCCTCAACATGAGGATATTCATCTATATGATCACACACATGTACAGCAGAATAAAGGAACGGAGAGCACGCACGAGGCGACTCGCAGTGACGAGGGGGGTACCTCTGTTTCCGACTTTGCTGTCACTCAAAATGAGAACGTCCCGGATCACGAGCAAAATCGGGAAACCTCGCAGGTTCTTCGCCCGCTCATTGACAGCACCTGCTGTCAACGTGCTGAAACTTGCTGTCACTCTCCACCACCGGTGAACCCCCGTGACTACATCGCCCTCCCGGTGGCAAAGGACAGACCCTGTCACGTCTGCGGCCGGCGGTGGTGCAGCCCCTGCCTGGGGTGCTGGATCCCCGGACGTTTGAGCGGGTGAAGGTTGAGCTCGGTCGGTGCGATGTCTGCGGGAAGGGGAAGGCGGTGTTATCGGTCGCGGGAGGGGCAGGCGAACGTCTGTGAGGCGTGTTATGCACGCGGCTGGTGCGGGAGCGGAATAGGAGGGGAGGGGGTGCGGTAAGGGGCTCGCGCTCCGGGCCATTTTTCAGGGTCTCCGTACACTCCCTCCTCTGGTCGTTCGCGCTTAACCTGCAGGAGTTGTGGCTGAGACCCAAGGGATCAGTACGGGGCAAAGGGTTCAGCGGTAAACGCGGTCAGATACCCGGAGAGTTCTATCACCTCATAGCCCCCTCCGCATTTCACCATTCAGCCACCTTCTGAATCTTCGTCTTTTTGTT
>NZ_JASEFJ010000025.1 GCF_030019085.1 Methanoculleus sp. | reverse complement strand
TGGAGATCATGTAAGGCCCTCCGGGGCGGGTTCGATGAAGCAGGAAGCCGCGCCCTTCAGGGCGGGGTAGTTCACCTCATCTCAAACCCGACCTCAAACAACTGAAACGGAGATCCATATCCGGAAGGATATGCCAGGATTTGAAAACTCCGGGTTAAAGGTGGATTCAGTGATCAGATTGGACAAAATAGCTACTGTTTTGAAGGATCTGGTTATCGCAGAACTTGGCGAGCTTGATACACACTACAGAGAGAGTGTCAACAAGAAACTCTGTGCATTGTTTCAAATCTGATTTTTGAAGGGCGGCGGGGGCTGTTGCACGAACAAACTTCATTCTACTATAAGATAAAAATTGATCTCGATCTCAAGACCAAACCGATAAAATGACTCCAGTGAACCCAATCGGATCGCAAATTTATACTCCTGGAGGAATTTGATGAGTCATGCAACAGCCCCGGCGGAGTGACCTCTACATTCGTTGAACATGAACTTCCCGCTCCGTAAGTTATGGGGGCGCGGATTCGCCTCTGGTGCCCTGATATGGTCGTTACGGTCAGCCTTTTTCTCTTTCCCATCCTATCGTCCATCAGGAGGCTTACCAGGATGACCAACAAGAAGACCACCCGGGAGCCCGGTCTTACGAGACGAACCGGGACGTGAAGCGGATCTGCAAGACGCGACGGCCCACCGGGCCGAGGCGGGAGCACCGGAGGTGCGACTCGCTGCAAAGAATGAGAGCCGGCTCCTGGCGCTGGAGGGCTGGCGGGCGGAGAAGGCCGGAGAAGAGAGGAGGTTATCGACGGTGAGCGCCGGGGCCGGCGGGGTGGTGGCGGTGATTGTGCGGGTGAAGGGGCAACCCCCTCCCACATTTCGCCGGATTACCCGATACAGTTCTTCAACGAGATCGATCCGAACGTCGGCGGCGCACCAGCCCTAAGAGGGATGCACCGGAATCGAATCGCGTAAATTATCACCGGCCCGGCAGCCTCCCTGAACCCTCTGTCCGGACCCTCGACGATATGCGATGCGTGCTCGCCAACCCCGGACCTGTCCGGCAGCATGCCCCCCTGGACTGCATACCGCGACCTCGCCCTCACTGCCGGGGATCGTGCGTATCTTCGCGAGCAGAACGTCCGGTTCGACATCACCGCCATTCCTCCGGGCACCGTGGGCGGGGAGTACGTCAAGACCAGAGGGCACTACCACCCGCAGAGCCCCTCGGGCATCGATTAACCCGGGCTCTACCCTCTCCAGCGGAGCGTTCTCGGTGATATCGCTGTCGTCGCCGCAAGGGCGGGAGAGTTCGTCCTCATCCCGCCCGGCTACGACCATCAACCCCGGTAAGTGGATGCACGCCTGTGCAGCGGCCATGGCCGGCCGGACCACCGGCGCTTACCGCTCACCTTAAGTGATTGTTGACTATAAAGTAGTATACTTATGAATCAAAATCCTTTCGTAGACCGGGCAGGTGAACTACAGTTCCTCACCGATCGATATCGTTCCCCGGTTCCGGAGTGCCTGATCCTGTACGGGAGGCGGCGCGTGGGAAAGACAACGCTTCTTGCCCGATTCCTGCAGACGGTCCCGGGCTTTTACTTCCTGGCCTCAGAAGAAGGGACGGCAAGGAATGTCCAGGATTTCTCCCACTATGCAGGGGAGTACCTGAACGATCCGGATTTCGAGCGGAGCAGGTATCCCGACTGGGAGACAGTCATAAAAGCGCTGGTCAGGCACCGGAACTTTTCCCCTCCTTCAGGGCAGAAAGTGGTGATCGTCATCGATGAGTTCTCTTACCTCATCGCACGCGACCGGGCCACACCTTCCGTCTTTCAGAAGGTGTGGGATACGGTGCTCTCGCAGGAGCCGGTGATGCTCGTCATATCGGGTTCATCGGTCAGCACGATGGAGACCGAGGTGCTGGGGTACACAAGCCCGCTCTACGGCAGAAGGACGGGGCAGTGGCAGCTCGAGCCTCTCTCCTATCCCTACCTTCGCCGGTTCCTCCCCTACGATGAGGAGGAACTCGTCATGACATGGTGCGTGATCGGTGGGATCCCTGCTTATCTCTGTCTGTTTCGCCCCGACCGATCGTTCTGGGAGAATGTGGAGGAGCAGATTCTCCGGAAGGGAGCATACCTGTACTCTGAAGCCGAGATCCTGATGCAGTATGAGTTCCGCGAAGCAGGGAACTACATGGCTATTCTCCGCGCTCTCGCCGCAGGGTACACCGCTCTGGGACCCCTCTGTCAGGAGACCGGGCTTGATAAAGGGTTGGTCTCCAAGTACCTTGCCGTCCTCTCGCGTATGCATCTGATCAACGACGAGGTGCCGGTGACCGCCCATGCCGGCTACCGGAGAAGGCATTACCGGCTGACCGATCCCTACCTCAGGTTCTGGTTCCGTTTCGTGTATCCCCGGAGAGCAGAGACCGAGACGGGGCAGAGCGGGGAGGTGCTCGCCTCCATCAGGGAAGAGATCGCGCCCTATTGCGGAGAGATGTTCGAGCAACTTTGCCTCGACCTCGTTCGCAGGGGGATTCTGTTCTCCGGCTCCCCGTATTCGCGACTGGGGCGGTGGTGGCAGAAGGAGGCGGAGATCGATCTCGTAGGCCTGAATGAGGTCTCCGGGGATGCCCTCTTCTGCGAATGCAAATGGTCTGTTCTCAACCGCCGCCAGGCCCGCGGCCTCCTTGCGGCACTCCGGGAGAAAGCCTCCATGGTGGGATGGCGAAACGAGAGCAGGAACGAACGCTTTGCCCTGGCAGCAAAGAGCATAGAGGGCAAAGAGGATCTGAGAGAGGACGGCTACCTGGTCTGCGACCTGGAGGATATCGCCCGGCTTTCGCGGGAGTACCTGACACGGATGGGCGGGTGAGAGAGGGGATCTCTCTCGCCTTGCACGATCGTTCCCACCCGGTTACTGGCACGCTGATCTCCGTTTGATGTTTACTCGCTCCCGCCCCAAAGCCTGATGGCTTCTCAAGCTCCGGACATCCCGTCCGTCGCATCTATCACAACGCCACGATGTCGTGGTCATCGATAATCTCGCCGCCGGGCAGGTCAGGTGAAAGAACTCCCTTTTTGTGAGGACAAGCGTTTTGCTCACCCCGATGTCTCCCGATCCGGCACTATCTTCCACAAACTGTAAAATAGTACACTCCATAGTATACTACTTATGAGTGTCTTCCTCAACCGGGGCCGGGAACTCTCTCACCTTCATGAGCGGTACGGGAGCGACGGTGCGGAGTTCATCGTGCTCTATGGCCGGCGGCGGGTCGGGAAAAGCGAACTTATCGACCAGTTCCTCCGTACCGCTACTGGAATACACCTGGTCGCACGGGAAGAGTCGAAACACCTGCAGCTCCGGAGATTTTCTGCAGACCTGAGCGCCTATTTCAAAGATCCGTTTCTCCAGAAAACCGGTTTTTCAGACTGGGACAGTTTTTTCGAGTACCTTGTCCAGCACGCAGATGACCGTATCGTGATCGCCATCGATGAATTCCCCTATCTGATCAAGGAGGACCCCTCACTTCCCTCGATGCTTCAGGAATACTGGGACAGGCGCCTGAAGAAAACCCGGATATTTCTCATTCTGTCGGGGTCGAGCATATCGATGATGGAGTCCGCGACCATGGAGTATGGGAGCCCTCTTTTTGGCAGGAGGACGGGGCAGATCCTCCTGCAGCCCCTTCGATTCATCCATGTGCTTGAGTATATAGGGAATATGAAGAAGGCGGTCGAGTTCTACGCGGTCTTTGGGGGGACGCCGGCATACATCATGGCCGCCGATCCGGAATGGGACATTCTGAAGAATATCGAGGAGAGGGTGATGAGAGAAGATTCGTTTCTTTTCAGGGACGTGGAGTTCGTGCTCAGGGCCGAACTTGTCGAACCGAGGTATTACTTCTCCATCCTCTTCTCTCTTGCAGGGGGAAACCACCGGATCGGGCTCATCTGCAATGATACCGGTCTTTCTAAGAGTGTCGTCAACAAGTATCTCTCGATCCTTATCGGCCTGAAGTTGGTGCACCGGCGCATTCCCGTGACTGAAGGCCACAAGAGCAGAAAGGGGCTTTATTTCCTCTCAGACAACCTCTTCGACTTCTGGTTTTCTTTCGTCAATCCCCATCTTGATACGCTCGAACGCGGCAATGCCCCACTGGTTGTGGATCAGTACGTACGGCCGCAATTTGTGGGGTATGTCGGAAAACACTTCGATGAGATGGTGATGGATCTCTTCGATCGTATCAACGGAGAGGGTTTCCTGCCGTTCGTATTCACCAGGATTGGGGGCTGGTGGCACCGCGGGGAGGAGATCGATATCGTCTGTCTCGCTGAGAACCCGTACCGGATCCTGTTCTGCGAGTGTAAATGGCAGGATGGGGTCGATGCCGCAGAGGTCTTTGCGGGGCTGCGGCGGAAGGCACCGCTCGTCTCCTGGCACAACGACAGGCGGAGCGAGTACTTCTGTGTCGTTGCGCGGTCGTTCTCGCGCAGGGCCGAAGGGGAGGGGATCTCTCTCGACCTCGATGATTGTACGGCGCTCATGGAGCGTATGCAAAAGGACAGGGAGTGATTCTCACTCCACGTCCGGCGGCCTCCTTCTGGAGGCCTACATCCTCGAGGTGCCCTGCGGGAGAACACCGAGTGGGTCGAGACGGTCGAGGATGGCTGGAACGTCCTCGTCGGCGCGGATGCCAACCGGATCGTCTCGGAGGCTGATGCGGCCGGTGATGCGTGCCGGCAACACTCAGCCCGGTTCGGCGACGGGCATGCCGCCGTGCGGATCGCCGCGATCCTCAGAGAATTTGAACCCTGAAGACAAACCAGGGATGCAGACAATAGATGTGCCGGGTATCGAGCACGTCTACGGCTTCCAGCGGGACTCCGCTTCTTCCGGATACAGGATCACGATGCTCAACCAGGGGAGTCCCCGCTCAGGGGCGAGGAGCCCGGGCTCAAAGAGTTGCTGAGAGTAGTCGCCGGGTGCGGGGAGAATTCTCCTGCACCGCGGATTTTGCGAAGGTCGTCGGGTACGATGCAGTGACCCTCGCCATCCTGACGCCTTTTTCCCGATGAGCGAGAAGCAGGGAGTCAGGCACGACCGCGCGCGGCGCGGGGATGGGGGAGGAACTCAGACCTGGATGCCTGCCCGGGCAAGTGCATCCTTGATGGAGACAAGCTCCTTTCTGATCTCTGCAAATTCGTCGTCAAGGTGCTTCCTGGTATCACTCCGGAGCCCGACAATCTCCTCTTTTGTCTCTCTGGCGGTCTGGAGGGTTTCCTTGCCCACCTGGAGGGTTTCTTTGCCGACCTGGAGGGTTTCCTTGCCGACCTGGAGGGTTTCCTTGCCGACCTGGAGGCTCTGGTCTAGTTTCATATCCATGCTGTGCAGTACGTTCCCGGCGTAACCCAGCCACTCGAACGTCTCCTCCTGGATGTCTCCCCGGACGATCTCGAAATCGGCGTACTCTCCCGTTGCTTCTTCCCATCTGACGGTGAACGATTTGACTGCAATAGGTCTTCGTATGATATTGATCTCGTTGATGAATCCCCGAAGATCCTCTTCGCTCCCCTCAGCAACGATCTCGACCTCCCCGGTATCGAGGTTCTTCACGTACCCCGAGATATTCCGCTCAAACGTCTCGTTGTACACGTGCTCCCGATAGCCGACCCGCTGGACACGCCCCCGTGCGGTGGCCGCAAATCGTTTCATTCAATTTCACTCTGTATGGTGGACATAAATAGTTTCTCCGGATCTGCACTTCGCCCGGCGAAGCGCTGTCCGGACCCTTGCCTGCACCTTGAAGACAGAACAGAAATGCACACAATGACCAGGAACCTTGCTGCCCCATCAGGAAGCGCAGTCAGATCCGCCGGATCGGGGTCGTCGGGATCCCGGCAGCAGCGCTCTTTGCGGACGTTCCCGGGGTCGAACACGTCTACGGCCTCCGGCGGGCCTCGCCCTGTCGGGGTATAAGGTTGCGATGCTCGACCGGGGGAAGCGTAAAGCAAATGCGGTGTACCACTGGTTGCTGTAAGCCGGAGTAGTGCTCGACAGTTTCGCCTGGCTGCGTTGCCCCGATCCCGGAGGATCTTTCAGGGCACCGCCCGCAATCCAGATAGTCAGCCGGGAACTTCACCTGGTCGGGGATAGAAGTTCTCTGTAGGTGGTTGCCAGCGACCCCGTCTGATGCACCGGGCGTGTTCGCGGCATATGTCCCGGGGGATCACTCGCTCTTCGAGGAGATTGAAGACCCCGGTTCGGTCGTAGGCGTCATCGCCGCCTCCCTGAAATCGAGACCCTGCACCTTCACCTCACACCCTCCTCCCTGTTCCAGTCCCGGACCAGCCTCGCATAACACCCCTCGCAGACCTTCGTCTGTGCCTCCATGGATCGGTAGACCGCCCTGGCCGCTTTGCATACATCGCACCGGCCAATCTCGCTCTTCACCCGCTCAAACCCCCGGTGGTCGAGAACCCCGGGGAGAGGCTGCACCCTGACCCGCCGGGACGGCGCCGCGGCCGCGGTCGACCGCGGGGCGTTCTTGAGACAGGTGTAGCAGAGATACTCCTCGCTGTCGCGTCTCACCGACGACGTCGGCCGCCTGCCGCAGACGTGGCAGGGTTCGTCCTTTGAGACCGGGAGGGGGATGTAGTCAGCCGGATTGATGCCTGTGACCTGCGGGGGAGTCCCTGGTTCTGTTGTTATCCTCCCCCGGGTGTTACAGCCATATTGACAGCACCCTTCAGCAGACTTACAGCAGTTGCTGTCACTGAACGAAGCTGGATCTCGGGGTATTTTCTGATTATCCTCCCGATCCCTGGGTATCCCAATCTGGGTGACAGCACCTCCGGAAACAGAGCCCGACCCCTCCTCGATCTGCTGATGACAGCACCCTTCAGCAGACTTACAGCAGTTGCTGTCACTGAACGAAGCAGGATCTGGATGTCTTTTCTTATTATCCTCCCGATCTCTGGATATCCCGGTCTGGGTGACAGCACCTCCGGGAACAGAGCCTGACCCCTCCTCGATCTGCTGATGACAGCAGTTTTCAGCACGTTGACAGCAGGTGCTGTCAATGAGTGGGCGAAGAACCTGCGAGGTTTCCCGATTTTGCTCGTGATCCGGGACGTTCTCATTTTGAGTGACAGCAAAGTCGGAAACAGAGGTACCCCCCTCGTCACTGCGAGTCGCCTCGTGCGTGCTCTCCGTTCCTTTATTCTGCTGTACATGTGTGTGATCATATAGATGAATATCCTCATGTTGAGGGGCGTCTTTGGAATGGTCGCTTTTACGGGCGTTTTCTCGTTGACAGCAACTGCTGTCAACGTGCTGAAAACTGCTGTCATTGCTGTCAACATCCGGGTCATCGTCCAGCCAGACAAACGTTCCCCCGCTCCAGGCCCGGTAGACCTCAGCATCAAACGTGAAGTACTGCTCCCGGCGGCGGACCGTGACCCCGGCCCCGCCGTCCTCCGTCACCGTGGCATCGTAGAGGCTGATCGCCGGGCACTTCTCCAGGAGGCCGGAGTAGGGAGTCCCGCGGCTGGTGTAGCCGTTGAGGATCCGCCGGGTCTTCTGGTAGGAGAGGCCGAGAGCGCTCTGGAGACCCCGGACGGTGAAGACCTCGACCCCCATCTTCGCCACCGTTGCGAGCGCTGCTGCCTCGTTCTTCGTCAGTTTCGTCTCCTGCCCGCCGGTCGCCCCGGAGAGGGCGGCGTAGAGGTCCGCTGCCGCCCGAAAGTCCTCCTCCCGGGCGACCACCGCCCCGTCGTCGTCGCGGTCCCGCTGGAGGTAAAATAGCCGGGCATGGCACCTGATCAGGTCAAAGAGCATGCCGGGGTTCCGGCGGTTCTGGGTTGTGGAGAACCCTATCCGCCGGGCGAACGGGATCCGGACGGGGAGGACCTCTTCCCCCACCGCCTCCCAGATCGCCTGGCAAACCAGGGTATCATCCGCCGCCGGGTCCCGGCCGGCCGCTTCCCGCTCCTTCATGTGCTCAAGCACCCGCCGGTCCTGCTCGGCCGAGTCATCGATCCAGACAGTGAGCATCCGGTTCATCACCTGGTCGTCGCCCGGGTCATCGACCTTCGCAAGCCACCAGACACACCGCTCCGGGATGGTGCAGACCCGGAGTTTGCGCTCGGTCGTGAGCGTCCGGTGCTCGATCGGTTCCCGAAAGTTTGTGGTCGCTGATTTCAGGACCTCCTGGAGGTCGTCAGAGAGTGAGACGTCGTCGAAGAGGAAGACGGTGCCGGGCCGGAGGTCGTCGTCGTAGTAGAGCGCCCGGTCAGAGACCGTGCCCTTCAGGCGCGAGTCCTCCGGGATGAGGTTCTGCATCGTCGTGCAGGCATGGGTCTTCCCTTTCCCGGAGTTGCCGGAGATGGCGACATGGAGGCCGTTTGTGTTCTCGACCGACCGGGAGGCGACCGACATCGCGAGAGACTCCGCAACGGTCCGGTCGCCGACGTGGGTTTTGTTGAAGGTGTCGAGGATGAACCCGAGCGGGTCGCCGTCACGGAGGATGGCAAGGGCACGCTCGCGGTACTCATCCCCGGCGGGAGGAGGGGCGGGGTTCTCCTCCTCTTTTGTCCCTGCCCTCGCCTCCTGCTTTTTCTTCTGCTTCGGTTCATGCATCGCCCTGAGTTCCGGCCACCGCTGTGCTCCTCCGCCGCAACTTTGGTGGTGGCACCCGGCAAAGATCGCGCCGTTTGCGAACTGGATCGCAAACGCGCCGTCCTTGTGTGCGCTCGAGAACGGACACCCTGCAAGGACAAAGAGAGTCCCGCCCTGCCAGGGTCTGGTGCTCCGGACGGCGATCCCGTGCTCCGCGAGCCAGGAGGCAAGGTCGATGCCGGCGGTCTTTCGCCGTGGCAGCGGCTCCTCCCGGGGGATGAGACCCGCAAGGTGCTCGAGCCTCTCCCTGGAGAGAACCTCCATCTCTGCCGGCACCGAGATGATCCTTGATCGCCGGTGGGGGCGCTCCTGCGTGGAGTCGCCCTTCCGGGAGAGCGTCCCGTAGAGTTTCCAGATCCGGGCGGCGTTGTGGTTCGCGGCATCGACGGTGATCACATCGTTTGAGAAGAGGGCGTCGAGGGTTGCAAGAGCCCCCCGCACGACCGCGGTCGCCGCATCGTCGTTCGGGAGATCGATCCGGTACAGCAGGTGCGCCCCGTTCCCGGAGTCTGCCCGCAGGGGTTCGGGGAACCCCTGCCCGGCGAGGAAGGCCGCGACCCGCTCAGCGGCGGCAAGGGCGGCCGCATGCTCTTCTTCGGTCGACGAGACCCCGCTCGGTCTTACCGGGTCGATATCGACCGGGAACCAGCGCCGCCGGACGATATCGGCATCGGCCGTGGTCGCGTCTTTGCGGGAGAGCCGCATCTTGATCCGGTTCGCCCGGCGGGCAAGCAGGTCGGGGTTCACGGGGTTCAGGGTCAGATAGATCCCGGAGACCGCCGGATCTGCGTCCAGCGCCTCGACCGCCCGGGCGAGAGCCTCGTAATCGTCGAAGTAGCCCGAGTGCGTGGCACCGTCGGCAAGCGCCCGGACCTCGACCACGCCGTCGGCGATGATTTCCACCGCCCGGTGGATCTCTGGAGTCACAGCCCCGCCCCCGACGGAATGGGAAATAGCGGGGCGCTGGCTGCCTCCCCGCTGACCACCCGCCGGAACGTTGCCAGCGGGACGAGCCAGCAGCCCTCGCGGGTCTGGATCACCACCGCCCTGCCGGCGGGGTGGAGAGCAGCGTGGCCTTCGATCGTGACCTCGCCCGTTACAGCGCCTTGATTGTCCCGCCGCGACCTTGAGCGGAGGACCGGCGCCGGCTGGCCTGAGAAGATCAGGCTCCGCGCGTCCTCGGGCAGGATCCAGCAGGTCTCTGCCTCCACGTTGATGACGGCCCCGCCCTTCGCGGTGGACGCAAGGCTGCCCGGAGCGGGCATCAGACCCGCCTCCGTTCGACGTCGATGGTATACTGGTGGTTCCGTGTCCGGCGGATGCGGATCTCCCGGACCGCCCAGCCGTGCCGCCGGATCTCGGCAGCAACCGCCTGCGGCACGAGGTAGAGCGGAACAGACGATCCGCTTATATCTTCGGGCGGTGACGTATCTGAGGCGGCCTGGTGGAGAGTGTGGGTGTACTCTGGGTCCGGGCTGCCGCCCCCTTCAGCAGGGGTTCTTCTCCCGTGATTCATCGTTTCGATAACTCCTCTGCACCGGGGCTCTGCCCGGCGCATACATCATTATTCGGGCATATTTGGTAAAAAGGCTAATTCACAGGCCCTGAATTTGTTAACAAGCCCTTTATAAACGTATCTGTACCAGAAAATAAAATTCCAGAGTATCGAACCCAAAAGAGAGATCCCGGCAAGAATAGAGGTTAAAGGTCCGTTCACCTCTCCGGGGCGCAGGCCGCAAAGAGATCCCCGGGGTCGTAGCGGAGGACGACGACCTGCTGGCCCCCGGCGCCGCGGAGGAGGTCGACGATCCCGGCCGCGGCGAGTCGCCGCAGCCTGTTATAGTAGGTTGTCTTCCCGACGGCGATGTAGTCCCGCATCTCTTCAAAGACCGCCCCCGAGAGCATCTCCTCCCCGGATAGCGACCGCTCGGCAAGCCCGTAGAGGAGTGCACGCTCGCCCGGCGCGAGCGCTGCAACCCTGACCTCGAGCGCCGGCGACCTTATCCCGGGGGCCACGGAGATGAGATCCTCCTTTGTGACCCGGCGGCGGCCATCCACCTCCGCCCGGAGGACGGCCGCCTTGATGAGGGCGATCCCGAGCCTGATGTCCCCGGCATCGCCGGCCATTCCAGCGGCAAGGTCGATGACCGCCGGGGGCATCACGCCGGGGTAGAGCCCCTGTCTGACGCGGTCGGTGAGGATCTCGCGGATCTCGGTCTTCGCGTAGGGCGGAAAGAAGATCTCGGTGGGGTGGAAGACCGAGCGCACCGCTCCGTCGGCCTCGGCGTAGAGTTGCATCTCGAGATCGCTTGTGACCACAATGACGCCGGGCGCCCTGAGATCTTCCCAGCCTTCGTAGAGCCTGAGGACCTGGTAGAGGAGGTTGTTATAGGTGCCTGCCGCGACGAGGTGTTCTGCGTCGTCGAAGCAGACCAGGAGTGCCGCGTCTGTTTCACGGAGGGCTGCTGCGATCGCCTCCCTGATGTCCTCGAGGCGGCGCGAGGGGGTCTTGTATCCAAAGAGCTGGCCTGCGATGCGCTGGTAGACGGCAAGCGTGGTATGGTCGTGCCGGCAGTTGATGTAGATGGGAACGGCCCTGCGGGTGGCCTCTTTGAGTTCGGCAAAGATCCTGTGGACGGTTGATGTCTTCCCGGTGCCCGGGGGACCGCGGAGGATGGCGTTTTCCGGGCTTGCGCCCCGGAGGGCGGGGCTGATGAGGAAGGCGAGTTCCTTCACCTGGGCTTCGCGGTGGCAGAGTTGCTCGGGGACAAACGAGGCCTCAAAGACCTCGATGTCCCGAAAGAGCGTCTGGTCGTGGTTGAGAAGCGGAATACGTTTCATGGATCAGAGTCTTGAAGGAGTTTCTTATTAATGGAAGGCCGCGCGGGGTGAAAGTGAACAGGTGAACGTCTTGCAAATCCTCCCCGGGGCATCATCCGATCCCGTTTTCCCTGCAGGATCGGGGGTTTCCGGCCGGGGATCGCCCGGGGCGGTCTTCATCCTCCTCTCTGTGTTTGACCCGCCCAGGATCACCGGGAGCGCATTATCCGGCGGCCGGGGGATGGTTCTTCATCGACGGCGGGGCGCGGGCTCTGCCCCTTCCCGGCGATGAAATGGGGCGGGTTTCGCTCGATATCGTCCTTGCCGGCGCCGCCCTGGATATGGCGGGAGAGTGGCGCGCGCGGATGGAGGTGCGGCAGGTGCGGCAGGGGGGGTGGGGGTGCTTTCTTCCTGGCCGGGTGGGCCGATCCGGGTCGGAGAGCGCTGGGGCGCGCGGGGTGGGGTGGGGTGTGAGAGAGTTCCCGGTGACACGTCGAGACAGGGGAGGGGGACGTGCCGTCCCCCTCCCCGTCAGCCCCTCCCCGGGAGGGTGATTCACCATAGATACGGTGTCCGGGAGTGCATCCCTCCGGGACGTCTCGCTCACGCTCTCCTTGCATGTCCTTCCCGGACTATCGCCGATCACTGCCCGCGCCCTTGAGGGGGGCGGGAGGAGGCCGCGTCAGCGGCCGGGTGGTGGGGGTGATTCCACGAAAGGCCGTATTTCCGATGACATGCAGGAGACAGGGGCGGGGGAAGTTCCTTCCCCCTCCCCGTCGGCCCCTCCCCGGGAGGGTGATTCACCATAGATACGGTGTCCGGGAGCATCCCTCCGGGAACTATGTTGAAGGACTCCATCCGAAGAGTTCACTCACTTGCGCTCCCCCTCCACGGCCTTCCTTGCTATCATCACGCACTGCCCGCCCCCCTTGAGGGGGTGGTCCCACGAAAATCGTTCAACCTGACGTGTCGAGACAGGGGCGGGGGACGTGCCGCCCCCCTCCCCGTCGGCCCCTCCCCGTCGGCCCCTCCCCACTGGGGTGATTCTCCATCGATACAGTGCCCACCGGGGATTCCATCGCCCGGTTTTCCCGGGGAGAAAACCCTACAGATGTATCAGGTGGGCACCCACGACGGCATCGCCACCGGGCGCTGGCCTGGAGGAGATCGAGCATCTCCCTGCCTGGTGATGTTCATCGAGGGGGAGCATCACCCACCTCAATGGAGACCGTCCGTGGCACGGGATGATGGGATCTTCCACCCCTGCCGCGGGAGTCCCACTCGAAGCCGCGCGGGATTCCAGGTTCATGCATCATCTCGCGGCCGGGGCGCGTGTTTGCCGGTGCAGGGGTGCACGACCTGATGACGTCATCGGGCGCTGCGCCGGGGGGGGGGTGCTCTGCGTGGATCATTTCACCTGCCGCGGCACCACCGACAACAGAAACAAACATAACTAATACCCGCCCCGCCAACAATCTCTGAAGGGAATTATGCGGATGCATGCGATCCTCCAGCAGGACCCGGAGATCTGGCGCCTCTTCACCTGTGCGGAGGAGTACAACGGATCATTTCGGGACGGCTACGACCGTTTCCCCCACTACATGAGCAACAACCGGGAGCCCTTTGAACCTCGCGCCTCGCGCTACCTCGTCGAGAAGGGCTACCGCCCCGAGTACCCTGACGGTCAGCCGTTCGCCGTCTGCCTCACCCACGACATCGATGCGGTCTACCGCTCCGCTCTCTCTAAGGGGTATGCGACCCTCTCCGCCCTGAAGAGGGGGAATCTCGCCGGAGCCCTCGCAAGCGCAAGGCAACTCCGGTCAAAGAGGCTCCCCTTCTGCAACTTCCGGGAGATAATGGCTCTCGAGGAGGAGTACGGCGCCCGGTCGAGTTTCTACTTCCTCGCCCTCGCCCCCGGGGACCAGGACTACTCGTATGACGTCCGAGACTTTGAGGAGGAGATCGGGATGATCGCTGATGCTGGCTGGGAGGTCGGGCTCCACGGGGGTCACCGTGCCTACTGCGACCCGGAAGCCCTCGCGGTCGAGAAGCAGCGGCTGGAGGCGGTCCTGGGGCGGCCGGTCATCGGCTACCGGAACCACTTCCTCCGGTTCCGCGTCCCGGAGACCTGGGAGCACCTCAGCCGCGCAGGGTTCCGCTACGATGCCACCTTCGGGTATGCTGACTGTGTCGGGTTCAGGAACGGGATGTGTCATCCCTTCAGGCCCTATAACCTCCAGGCCGGCCGCGAGATTGAGATCCTGGAGATCCCGCTCACGGTCATGGACTGCACCCTTGATGCCTACATGCGGCTCGACGCCGGGAGGGCCTGGGAGGTCACCCACCACCTCATCGACGCAACCGAGCGCTGCCATGGGGTGTTTACCCTCCTCTGGCATAATACCTACATGGAGGGGGAGCGGCTGAAGTTTTATGAGAAGATTTTAAGATACTGTAGGGAGAAGGGAGCGTGGATGACGAGCGGGGAAGAGATTCTGAATGCTGTGGATAAATAGGTAACATAAATGTTTGGTGATCAACTTGCATAGAGTCTTCATAACCGACGCGGGATATAAGCATACACTTGGGGCGGTGAGAAGTCTCGGGAAAAGGGGGTTCTATGTTATAGCAGGAGCGCCAGGAAAACATGCTCAATCATTCTACTCAAAATACTGTAGTGAACCTGTAATCTATCCGGATCCCAGAGATGAAATGCAATTTATTGATTTTTTGATAGATTTCCTGGAAAAAAACAAGGTTGACGTCCTCCTCCCCATCGGCTATCTCACGACTGTGGCCATCTCCAAGTATAAGGATGAACTTCTTAATTACACGAAAGTACCAGTTGCAGACTATCAATCCATGCAAATTGCGAGTGATAAGTATCAGACAATGAAACTGGCCAGAACCCTGGGGATTCCCACACCACTGGAGTATAACTCAATCGAAGATGTTAATGCATATCCTGTCGTGGCAAAAGGTATATACGAGTCAGGACGGGTCAGATATATAAATTCAGCGGAGGAGTTAAACCAGCTTTCCCTTTCTGATCATATCCTCCAGGAGTATATTCCAGGAGAGGGGTTTGGTTTTTACGCCCTATTCAATAAAGGAGAAGAACGTGCTATTTTTATGCATAAAAGGATGAGAGAGTATCCTGTGACAGGCGGAGCAAGCACTGCTGCTCGGAGCACATATGACCCGGAACTGAGGGATCTGGGGCTTACTCTGCTTAAGGCACTTGATTGGCATGGTGTTGCCATGGTAGAGTTTAAGAAAGATTCAAGGGACGGTAAGTACAAACTGATGGAGATCAACCCCAAGTTCTGGGGATCGTTAGATCTCTCCATCGCATCGGGTGTAGACTTTCCTTACCTTGATGTCATGATGGCTCTGGAAGGTGACATCCAGCCGATCTTTGATTATGACAGAGATGTGAAGTTTCGGTGGCCGTTTCCTGATGATACCTTACACGTGCTTGCAAACCCCGGGTCATCAAAGAACGTTATCAAGGAGCTCTTCGATAAGACTGCAAAAAGTAACATCGAATTAGATGACATAAAACCAAACCTGCTCCAGTTGTACCAAACCGGAATCTCAATAATTGGACGTATAAGAAACGGAGATTTAAAGTATCCTCATGGAAAACCAGAGACAGGTGTATGATTGATCTTCATATTCACTCAAAATACTCTTTTGACTCCCTGCTATCCCCGAAAACCATATTAAAAGTGGCAAAGAAAAAGGGTCTGACCGGGATCGCAGTGACCGATCACAATACCATCAGAGGCGGATTGGAAGTTAGAAATATCAATAAAGACAGTGATTTTACTGTTATCGTAGGAAGTGAGGTACAGACTGAGATCGGTGATATCATCGGATTATGTCTAAATGAAGAAATAAAATCAAGAATTTCTATTGAAGTTCTTGAGGAAATAAAAGACCAAGAGGGATTTGTGGTATTACCACATCCTTTCAGGGGGCATAAGCTTAACCAATATATCATTGAGCATTCAGATGCCATTGAAGTATTTAATGGAAGATCAACTCCTGAAGAGAATAATAATGCTTTAGAATTGGCAAAGAAATATAATAAACCATTTACTGCAGGGAGTGATGCACATTTTGCATCAGAAATTGGGAATGGCCGAATAGGCGTCAACTTAAGTGCATCAGAAAATGTCGAAAACGAGCCTCTTATTGATGCATTGGGCATAAATGGGCAGCAAAGTCCGCGGTACTTAGTGGATGCAAGTCAGGTGATCAAATCACTGAAACACATGGAGTACTTACAGAGTATTCAGCACACTGCTTGCCTTGCGTATCGCATTTTAATGAGTAGGCATTAGATGTAGTAAGAAACGCCCTTGAGGTTAAGGGGTTCCTAGGCGCTTTTGGCAAGTATCCGAATAATAGGTAAATCCAGTCGTGTGTATTTTGGCGCGACCAAACTTTTGACTTTGATGATCCCATTCCTTGCCACAAGGTTACAGGTAGCAGTAAAAAAATCCATTAAATTAAGATCTCCATACCTTTGCTTTTCACTGATAAAATTAAAATAGCGATTCCATAGTGAAAGGCGTTCTATGGATCTATCCCAGTAATGGGGATTACCTTCAGTCTCAAGAGAAATTATTTGATATCCGCAATTTTCTAAAGATAAGCGCAAGCTTTTTGCTGAAAATGACCAAAAGTGTTGCCCCATAGAACTCCAAGGAAATGTGTCAATCTTCATAACGGGCCCTTCTTGCTCGGCATTTGGTATTTCTAAAAACAAAAAATGTTCTTTTAGGTTCTTCTTTAGTAAAGCAAGAAGTTCAAAAGGGTTATGGAGATGTTCTAAAACGTGTATTAACGAGATCAAATTTGTTTCCGGGTAATTTAACGAGATCTCTGTAATCAAATCCTCATTTAATGTCCCTTTATTTAAGTTCACTTCTAAATTCTCTCTGCCCCACCGAACTGAAACCTCATCAGGTTCGATACCCATAGTAGAGTTGATTGAACCAAAACTCTGAAGATAGGATAAAACCCACCCTCGCCCAGCTCCGAATTCGAGATAATTTATCTTTGAGAGGTCTATCTGTTCATTTGATAATTTTCGCAGAATAAACGATCCTTGTCGTCTTGCCATTTCCATTTCAATACTTTCTGGATATCGGAAGTATCTACTGGTATAATAACTGTAAATCGCTTCAATGCTGGGCAAGGGAGTTCGAAAATATAACCCACAGTTTGGACAATAATAAGTTGAAGATTCAATTAAACCAAGTAAATAAACCGAGTTAATATTTTTTGTGCCACAATTGCAAACGGGGCAGTTCATATAGCATCTCTTTTTGTCAGACAGTTTTTCTCTAGCTTAAAATAAATGTAACTATTGAGGCCATCAATCCAATGCCCTTGCTAATTTGATGGCAACTTTCGGCGACAACACAGATCCCTCCTCATCCCCCTCACTCTGTATAATCAGAATCCTCCACCTCATCTCCCACCCTCTCATAGAGACGATACCTCGAGCCTTGAGAGCAAATTGTGGCAGATCCTGGAAAACTGAAGACAGCTCCCGCTCTTCATGCCCCCCATATTTCGGGGGGAAGTTCCCTCAACTCCAACTGAGTATCAGATTCCCTCAGACCAGTGCACTCAGGTGCGTTGGATTCTTCGAACTGAGTAACTCCGTGAGATTGAACCCGAGTTCAATCTCTTCAATTCTGTCTTCTTTTGCCAAAAACCCGGTGTTAGAAGCCAGATATATATACCTGACGGAACAGCCCTCACCGAGGCGCAAAAAATTAGCAGACCGGGTAACTCTCCGGTAAAAACCGGGTAAACTGGCAAGGTGCGCCAGAGGCGCGCATACTACCGGAAAAGAGAGGAGGGTTTATATGTCAGATCGTTGATTTGATGGGCTCCTATAATCATTGGACACAAGCCTCCCGATTTCCAGAAAATCCATACTATCCATTCATCCCTTCTTAACGAAAGGTTAGTGGTGGATCTTACACAATTACCTAAGTTTTAAATATTTGCCTGCGTTCTTTTTATGAAGGTGAAGGAAGAATGAGAATAGCATTTGACCGCCAAAACTACATTGATTATTACGAGGAAATATCACAAAAATACCCTGAGGGCGAAATCGTTATGGGTTCACTGGTTGGTCGATTGAGGATTAAAAGATTGTTAAATTATTTAGATATTTTTTCAAAGGAGGGAGGGTTAGTTTTAGATGCTGGTTGTTCTAATGGGGTTCTTTTATTATCTTACATTAAAGAGAAAGATGGAAGAAAAGCCGTAGGTATCGATATAGGTTCTGGAAATTTGAAAAATGCGTTTAGCACTGCCAAGGATCTTGAGGTTGAAAGAAACACCTATTTTTTAGTGGGAGATTGTGTGGATTTACCGTTTAAGAACAATTCTTTTGACACACTTATATGTTCAGAAGTTATTGAACACTTATTTGAACCAGACAGAGCAATAAATGAATTTGATAGAGTTTTAAAATCAGAAGGGATTTTGATTGTGACAACCCCAAACCCTTTGCACATTTTTAAAAAAATAAATCCTACATTTTGGTGTAAATGTGTGTTGAGTAGCTTAAAAAGTGTTGTGCTTGTAGAGAAAACTTATGAGATTAGCACTACTCCAGCGGTAGAAAAATATGGAGTAACCCCAACACGATATAAACATACAGAGTTTGCACCTTTTGAACTCGAAAAAATGTTACCTTCTACATTTAAGTTAATTGATTTAAAAAGTATTATTTTCCCACTTCCATTACTTCAGAGATGGTCTAAAAGTGAAACTTTACTTTCTTTTTTTTCAAAAATTTGTGAGACTTGCCCGATCTTGAGCAAGTTGGGCATTTGGTCTGTTTTGGTAGCAAGAAAAAAATAACTGGTGATAAAAATAATGAGCGGCATCACAAACGTAAAAAGCACCACAATTACTTACTTCTTGTTGCTGATAAGATAGTGTAACGAATCTTCTGTAAAAATGAGTAACAGGTCAGGACCCCCTCCATCGGTCCCTTGCCCTTACCCATCACATCACAATCCCCCTTTTCTGAAAATATGCTCGTATAACCGTTAGATCCGACTATCCGCATTAATCTTCACCCTCCTCTGAATATTCAAAACCGTAAGATCT
>NZ_JASEFJ010000024.1 GCF_030019085.1 Methanoculleus sp. | reverse complement strand
TACAGACCGCATGCTCGCATGCATACCCGAAGTACGGCGACCAGCAGTCATGGACCATGATCCCTTTGAACGCGGGAAGTACACCGATCGCATCCATCGCCGCCGATCCTCTTTTTGGATGATGACCATACAGCGTGAGGAGATCCGTACTGGCTGTATGCAGCCATTCTCGTTTGCCGTTCACCCGGAACCCGGTTTCATCAGCATGCAGAACAGGTGCTCCCTGCAGAAGGTGTTTCACCTCTTCTTCAAAACCGTCAAGGTTTGCTGCACAGTCTGAAACGGACTGCATCAGGGTTGCCTTGACCGGGGAACACCCAAAGAGGTCCGTGAAGATCTCCGCTGAACGTTCATACGGAAGCAACTGGTAGATACAGAAGTAAACCATCAACGCCCGGATATTGCAGCCGTATTGGAGGTAAGCCGGAACCTCCTCGGGGAATGACCCTTCATGTATCCGACCACAGTCTGGGCAGACGACCGTTTCAGCATGATGTTCGGTAACAACTATCCGGAGTGGGGGAATGTCATGGACCTGTCTCTTCTGAACAGATGATGCCGGGACGAGAGCAAGGGATGCACCACATTCTTCACAGACATCTGCGCGGTGTGTCTGGATGATGTCCGGGGTCTCACACCATTCAATCGTCCGGCCTTCATGCCCTTTCTGACCACCAGGACGTTTCCCGGTCTTTTTACGCTCTTTCTGAGGTCGTTTGAAGCCATCGGTGGATGGGGGACGACTGCTGTTTTGACTGTTCATGTTGAGACGTCGTTCGAGTTCAGCGATCCGGGCCTGCTGAAGTGAGCAGAGTTCTTGAAGTTGCTTGACTTCCTCTTCCAGACGCTGGATGATCGTGACGATCGCTTCAGGGTTGTTCTGTATCAGTGCAAGAATATCGTCACGTTCCATGATGACATAACCTGAATATCTATTTATCGCTCATTATATAAAGATCTAACGGTTGTATGGGCGTATTTTCAGAAAAGTGGGGTGTGATGTGATGGGTAAGAGCAAGGGACCGATGGAGGGGGTCCTGACCTGTTACAAATAGTTTTAGAATGACTCCGGGCGATATAGAGAAGTACATTCATACCATAAATATCTATAAGCCGGATTTAATCAGGGGATATGCAGGGTCTCTGTACGAAATCTGTCGCTACGCCGAAAAAAATAATCTGGACATCTATTCTCCCAAAGTAATTGTCAGCGCCGCAGAAACCTTGGATGATGAGATGAGGGACCAGATTGAGAGAGTATTCGGACAAAAGTTGTACGACTTTTATGGCTCAAGAGAGGTCAGCAACCTGGCTGGTGAGTGTGAAGATGGATTGATGCACTCTTTCGCGTTCTGGAACTACCAGGAGCTGTTAGATGGTCATAATCATCCTGTTAAGCAGGGAGAAGAGGGAAAAGTTGTTGTAACAAACCTCTTTAATTATTCAATGCCGTTGATAAGGTATGAGATCGGAGATATGGCCGTACTAGGGCCAGAACACTGCTCGTGTGGGAATGTATTGCCCACGTTTGAAAAGATCACGGGAAGAATCACCGATCACTTCATGCTAAAGAATGGTGCGACAGTCCCAGCAGAATTTTTCATCCACCTCCTGGGTGTTGTTTGCAATACGGGAGAGATAAAACAATTCCAGGTGATCCAGGAGGACTATGATAAAATAAAGATCTTGGCTGTCGTAGGTGCAGGATTAACAGATGAATACAGAAAAGATGTTGAGAGTAAAATAAAGGTCGCAGTTGGTTCAGATTGTGAGATTACATGGGATTTCGTCGACAGTATTCCTAAAACGGCCACAGGAAAGTACCTCTACACAAGATCCCTTGTTCGGAAATAAAGTTAGAATGTTTTAACGAAGCATAGTGCCCACATCCAAACAAAGGAATATAAGAAATATGGCTAAAATAGAAAGAATTCCAATTTTAAGAGGATGGCGATGGCCTTAAACGAGCAGATTTCAAGTTACGCAAGTCCGTCTCCTTATTTACATTCTCTTATGAGACAAGAATGTTCGACCCCTAGCACTACAATGCTTATTTGTGGAGATCTTTTTATAAATACTTCAGAAATCGGTGGGAGTTGGGAGAGAGTGATCAATAAATTTGACGATACCCTTGTGTCTCTAATTAAGAGTGCGGATTTTGCACTAGTTAATTTGGAGGCACCAACTACTTTGTCACCCACTAAGATATTAAAGTCAGGGCCTTCTTTGCGAATGGAACCTAGTGTTTTACCCATCATTAAGCGAATTGGATTTAATGGCTTTACACTTGCAAATAATCATGTCATGGATTTCGGAGAGGAGGGGTTAATTGATACAATCTCTGGGGCCAGAGATCTTGGCTTGTTTACATGTGGAGCAGGCTTGAATATCCATGATGCCATTCAACCGATAGTTATTCAACGGCCAGATGGTTTGAGGATTGCTGTTTTTTCTTTTTGTGAGATGGAATTTGGCGTCTCTGATGAGAGCATTCCAGGTTCAGCGTGGATATCGCATCCATCAGTTCTTCTTGAGGTTAAAAAATACACAAAAACTGTCGATTGTATCATTGTTGTAGCACACGGTGGTTTGGAGTATACACCTCTCCCACCTCCAGAGAGGCAGGTGCAATTGCGTCAATTTATTGATGCGGGTGCAGATGTGGTTGTTGGTCATCATCCGCATGTTCCTCAGGGTTGTGAGAAATATAATGGTGGGTACATCTTTTACAGTACAGGCAATTTTATTTTTGATTCACGTGATGGATTACGCCGCCCGGAAACAGAATGGGGCTATATGGTGCAATTACAGTTTGATTCAAAAGGCATTATAGGCGTTGGACTTTTTTTAACGGACAATGAAGAAGATACTGTTAGACTTATAAAAGATCCATCTCAACTAATGGCCAAAAATGCATATTTAAGTGAATTATCCGGTATTACTCAAGATCAAGACAGATATAAGGAATACTGGCAGGAATTAGCGATTCGACTCTATTATTCTCGGTATGCATACGTACTTGTATTTTGTTTTCTACCGCATCTATTTATTACAGCATATAATTTATTTCGGAGATGTATAGGAAAAGATTTTTGGTATCCCTGCAAAATTAAATGTTTGAAGAGAATTTACGTTAAAAACTTAGCATTTTTGAACATCATTCGAAATGAGTCACACTCATGGACGCTCAAACGCGCTTTGAGTATTATTACTTTGCAGGAAACAGATGTAAGGCGTACTGGCACAAAAAAAGAGGTAGACAGATTACTCTTACAGGGAAAAGAAGGCGGTAACATTGGTAGAGATTAGGCAAGGTGAGCGTATGAAAAACGCTATCAGGAAATGATGTTCATCCAATCTCCTGGAGCACTCTCTTCCAGTTCTCCACCGCCTTCTCAAACGTGAACTCCTCCTCCACGAACCGCCTCCCGGCCTCCGCGATCTCTTCCAGTTCCGGGTGCTCCAGCACCCGTACTACGTTCTCCGCGATGCACTCCGGGGAGTTATTCTCCATAATAAATCCGGTCTTCCCGTCTATTATAACATCCGGTATCGCCCCGACCGGCGTCGCGAGCACAGGCGTCCCGCAGGCCATGGCCTCGAGCATGATGTTCGGGAGTCCCTCGGTGTATGAGGGGAGGACGAGGAGCCGGAGCTGGTTCAGGTAGGGGGGGAGGTCGTCGTGGGGGATCCAGCCCGGGAGGTCAACGCGGGCGGTGAGCCCCTCTTCCTGTAGGGTGGCCGCGATTGAATCCCTCGACGGCCCGTCCCCGCCGATGAGCACGCGGAGGTCCTGGCGGTCGTTGAGGATGGCAGGGAGGGCATTGGCGAAGTGCTGGACGCCTTTCTCCCCGCTCAGCCGGCCGATGTAGCCGATGAGGGGAGGACGGTCGGGCAGAGGGGTGGTGACGGTGAAGGTCTCGAAGTCGAGGAAGTGGCGGTGGGCGATGAGGATCTTGTGGCGGTAGGGTTCGAGGTGCCAGTCGGTGATGAAGTTTGGGGAGTAGAGAATGATTCTATCAGCAAGAATACAGTTAGCTTTTGCGAAAAATACGATAATCGGCGTAAGGGGTTCTTGCTGATGCTTCATCATAGAATCAGTTGATGAAGTTAATAACATAATTACTGATTTTCGCAGGATCTTTGCGAGAATGATGCATGGGAGCAAAGCTTCTCCGCCAATGGGAAAGATCCAGATATCAACATTCTTTGACAGTTTCATCATGCGAAAGGCTATGGCCAACTGGGTCCTGGCGTAATTATAAACTCTGGTGACTGCATTTGAACCAGAAACATGGCATATTAATTCGAAATGAGAGTTCTTTAACTTCTGGGTGACTTTGCTCCCCGCATTCCCTGTTATAATGTAGACCTGGTCTGTGAGGTGGCTGATTATGTTTGCTAGATTAGATAAAGGAATTACATTGGCTTCTCCCAATGGGAAAGTAACTATTCCAATTGTACCCGGTATCTTCATAGTACTTCTTCTTTTCCGCATTTTAAGAATTAACCACTCTATCCCAATTTTTATACAATTGAGAATAAATCATCATTCTTCTAATTTTTATGCTACGTGCAGAAATGATTTGCTTATTCTTCAACAACGAAGCTTCTATGGTATCGACCGTTTCAGGATCAGGAAAGAGATGATATAATTGGAAGTTTTTTTCATCTATGCACTTATTCTTATTATTGAAATTGTTTACAAACGTCAGGGCTCTTTTCTCAATTAAAGATATAATATATCCATTCTCACCGCTGATATCCCTTATCCTCGAAAAGAAACTCATTTTTGTATTCTCTGCAGCATCCCGGACAAGATGATGGACCGTAAGCAGGTGCGGGGCCATTGAGAGCCTCCTCGGTAAGAACCAGTAGGAGAGACCGTTAATGTGTATGATATCGAATTCCTGTTCTTTCTCGGCCCCCTTGATCGCTCCAGGCAGATTCATCCAGAACTGCAGCGCCTTGAACGGAATCGCTTCGCGTACCGGGACGTGCCAGACCTGGAGGTTAACATCAGAGGAATGCTCGACGCCATCTGTATTGTCAATCGCCGGTGTGAACACAACAACCTGATGGCCCAGGCTCGCAAGTTCTTCTGTTACCCGCGCTGCATAGACACCAGCACCTCCGATGATGAACGGCGGATACTCAAACGTGACAAACGCAACCCTCATACATCTCCTCCACCTGTTTCACAACGCTCTCCCACGCCAGGTGTTCCTCAATATACCGCCGCCCTGCTTCGATCATCCTCTCATTAACATCCGGATGCTCCAGCGCAAACCTGATCATCTTACCAAGGCCGGTCACATCCCCGTAGCGAACAAGATAACCACACTCCGCCTCCTTGACGATCTCGCCGCACCCGCAGTCATCGGTCACGATCACAGGGGTGCCGCAGAGCAAAGCCTCGAAGGGGACAAGGCCGAAGATCTCGTAGACCGAGGGGTAGACAAGAACATCAGCATCCTGGTAAGCAGCTGCAAGGGAAGGAACGAATCCAACGAACCGTACTCTACCGGCAAGGCCGAGTTGCTCCACGAGGTCCTCGAGGGCTGATTGAGAGCCGTCGTCCGGGCCAGCGATGACCAGAGCGACGTCACCCCCGGTCCAGGACTGGACAAACGAGTCGAATGCACGTATGAGGAAGTCTACGCCTTTTCTTTTGTGAAGCCGCCCAACATACAGGATGACATGCTTTTCACGGATGTTGTACTGTTTCCTGAACTGCCCAGGGGGTGGGAGGGATGCGGGCGAAATGTCGCTGACACCGTTCGGGATCACGGCGATCTTCTCGTCGGGGATACCGAACTCCCTGAACTGTTCTACTTCGTTCCCGGAAACGGCGACGATTTTTGAGGCGTGTTGAAGAATATCGTTTCCCCAGACAAGATCATAGAGTTGTTTCAAACCCTCTTTCTCAACAATCCGGGGCAATGAGCCATGTGGTTGTACGATATAGGGGACATCAAACTCCTCTGCATATTTGCAGACAATGTTATTCTGGTAAGATCTGAAGTTATGCAGGTGGACAACATCGTAATTTGAGATGTTCGACTTCAGCCATCTTTTCATCCCCGGGGAATAGAGAAACAACCCTAGGTTGGCAACCCGCCTGAACGGTATCACATCGACATTTTCGAGGGATTGGGCGTAGTCCGGGTCGTACTCGTAATCGGTGGTTATTATGGTAACTTCATGCCCACGTTTGGCAAGCCAGTGTGATAATTGATAAGGTACCGTAACAGACCCCCCTAGTGAAGGGTTAAAAAACGGGATGGCCTGTAATATCTTCATCCATGCGACCTCGTCAAATCTGAATCCTCTCTGGAAAAATCCTCAAAGAGCACCCTCACCGGGACACCCTCTCCAGATCAGATACCACTTCCTGCTCGTGGGGGTTCCGCAACAACGCGGCCACTTTATAGATGGGCGGCGAAAGCGGCGAATCCATGACAACCTTTGCCAGGAACTCACTCCTGAAGAGGAGGCCGGAAAGGCGGTCAACAAACGTTTTTTTGACGGTAAAATCCTGCTGATATTGTTTCCAGTCGTCGTTCAGGTTCACCTTGGTAAGATCAGTTGTTCCCAGCCCTTCACGTTCCGCATGGATAATATGGTCGATCTCCCGCGGATCAAATCCCATAAGCCGGCTACCAAGCGCATCGGCGACAACAGGATTATTCGAAGCAAGAAGAAGATCGAGCCTCTTCGCAGTCCCATACATTGGGCCATGGCCATCAAGACCATAGGTTCCGTCGACAACCACCAATCGGGGGTTTATAACCTTGGTTAACAGAGTCAATTTACGACCAAGATCGGTGTGGTGAAGGCACCGCATAGTATCTGGATAGCAGCCCCAGAGGTTTTTCATGCTCAGGGTGATCGTCGTCATTACGTGGACTTTGAGAACCGGTAGAGACACAAAGCAATCGATGTCATCCAGAAGGATGTTTGGAACCTGAACCTTGACCTTCTTGCCCTGTATCATATCCTCCACATATCGGGAAGGAAGGGTAGAGAGGTTGACCTGTTCCGCACCGACGTCGCGGCAGATTTGATCCACACCGTGGCCCTTAAAGGCATCATCAGCCGTATATGAGCGATTCCCGCCATCGGACTCCCCTATGATAACCTGTTCACAACGATCCCTCAAAATACCACAGAGATCTCGAAGAACCTCAGGATTCGTTGTGATACCCTCCTTGTAATAAGGATAGGTAAAATTTGGTTTGATAAAGACGTGGGAATCAGGTCGGACCACATCTGTCCAGCCGACGAATTCGAGACTTTCCCGGAGGTCCTGTTCTAAATCAGAAATCCGGGTGACATAGGCCGAGTAATCTGTCATCTAAATAACTCCTCTTGAACACTTTTATTCACGCTAAACGCTGTATATGCGACACAACTGGGCTCTGTCGCCGGAGAAATGCGGACAATCCAGAGGGAACTACCACCCATGGTGCCCGACCCCCGGCGCATCCTCGCTCCTCGAAGAAATCGGCCTCCTCGCGAGGGCCTCTTCCCCGGCAATGGCGCAAAAGATCTCTTCATACAGGGCGACGTTCTTCTCCAGGTTCATGTACCTCTCCAGGTACCGCCTGCCGTTGCTCCCCATCGCCTCGCGGAGAGAAGCATCTTCCTTGAGGCAGAGGATCGCGGAGCGTATACCCTCAACATCCCCTGGTTTGACAACAATACCGCACCCCGCCTCCCGTATGACGTCGGCGGTCTCGCTCTCCACCGCAACCATGGCGATGATCGGCTGGCTGCAGGCCATGAGGTTGATCGTCTTGCCGGGAAGGCAGGGAGCCTTCATCCTCTCGTCGAGCGAGACAAATGAGGCGTCAGAAGAGTTAACCAGGTTGAAGTACTCGGCACGGGGTAAAAGCGGCAGCAGCCTGACATTGTTGATCTCTTCTACGTATATCCTTACTTCGAGGTGCCGTTTCTCCGCGCCGTCACCTGCGATGCAGAAGATGATGCCGTCATGGTCCTGCAAGGCCTTTGCAGTGTCCAGGATGTTGTCGATACCCTGGTAGGGAGAGAGGATCCCCGCATAGGATATCAGGAATT
Source organism: Methanoculleus sp. (assembly GCF_030019085.1). Classification (GTDB taxonomy): domain Archaea; phylum Halobacteriota; class Methanomicrobia; order Methanomicrobiales; family Methanoculleaceae; genus Methanoculleus. The sequence goes on along the minus strand of NZ_JASEFJ010000024.1, from coordinate 11,964 downwards.
TATCCTCGATACCTTCCCTCTCTTTGAAGTCCTTCCTCTGAACGAGATCGTTAAACTCAGAGAGGGAGACTGAGTTGAAGATATGAGCAACCTTCTCCGGGTCAGCACCTCGCTGCCGTACATACTCAATACCCCCACCTGAGAGGACAGTGATGTAGTCGGCGTGCTTGTACGCTTCACCCTCGATGTGCTCCAGGATCTTGATCATGACAGGATTTTTCAAGACCCCGACATCGGTAAGTTCCTGGGGATGAAAATCCTGGAAGTTGAGGACTGAGGGGGTTCCGTCATACCGCTTGATCTTCTTTGCAAGGTAGTACAGGGGGAGTGGCGGTATGTAGAGTAAGCAAACATCGTACTTCTTACCGATGTCGTGGTACTTCTTGAAGTAATAATAGGGCAGGTAAAAGTGTTCAAGCCCCCTGACAAAGATGTTATCACGGTTTGCCGGGTGCTTACACCGGTAGATCGTGACGCCCTCAATCTCCTCTTCAAGAGGAAACTCCCTCCCCCGATCTGCTTCATCCAGGTTGAACTCCCGGGGGTACGACGTTATGACATCAACGGCATGCCCTCTCTTTGCAAAAGCCCTGGCGAGATCGAAGTAGATGTGGGCAGCGCTCCCGATCTCCGGTATGAAGTAAGCAACGATTAATAAAATTTTCATATGCAACTCAACCTCGCTCTCGATATGTTGGCATGCAATCACATTTCGTATGAGAATGGCTCCTCAAGATATTTCCATATGGTATGCCTGTGCCCCCCCCACGTCTTGAACACTTTTATCCACGCTAAACGCTGTATATGCGACACAACTGGGCTCTGTCGCCGGAGAAATGCGGACAATCCAGAGGGAACTACAACCCATGGTGCCCAACCCCAGGCGCATCCTCGCTCCTCGAAGGAATCGGCCTCCTCGCGAGGGCCTCATCCCCGGCAAGGGCACAAAAGATCTCTTCGTAGAGGGCGACGTTCTTCTCCAGGTACCGCCTGCCGTTGCTCCCCAGCGAATCACCGGCCAGGACACCTCCCGACTCACCCACCCGGCATCCCCCTGCTCAGCGTCTGCTGGAAGATATCCGTCAACTCATCCCAGCTCAGCGATTTCACGAAATTTCTTGCTCTCTTCCCCTCCGGCCCGATATCTCCGTTCTCGATGACCTCCAGCGCCTTATCGAGGACTTCATCAGACGACGCCGCATAGAGAACACCGTTCGCCTCGCCAAACTCCTTCATGAGACCGGGGAGACTCGTCGCAACGACGGGCTTTCCTGCCGCCATGTACTCATACACCTTTATCGGGACGATGTTCATCATGATATCGTTCTTGTGGGCGGGGAGGATGCAGATATCAGCGGCCATGATGTACTTCGGGACCTCCTGGTAGGGCACCCAGGGCTCCATGATGATCCTCTCCTCCAGACCGCGTTCACGGCGGATCCCCTGCAGGGTATCCCAGAGGTCGCCTTTCCCGAGGATCAGGAGCTTTATCCTGGTGTCCCCTTTCTCTGCGAGAGCGAGGGCAACCTCTCTCAACCCCGAGAACTCGTAGAGCCACCCCATGAAGAAGAGGACGAACTCGTCGTCCCGGATGCCGTAGTTTGCCCGGATCGCCTCCCGGCCATCAGGGTTGAAGGCACCGAGGTCAACACCCGCACGAATGACTTCTGTTCTGGCCGGGTCTGCACCCATCTTTATGGTGTACTCTCTGAGACCCTCGTTGATCGAGATCACCATATCGGCCGCCTCCATGTTCTGAGACTCCACGAGCCTGGCAACCGCCTGAAGAAGCTTTTCCGGGACGAGCCGGTGGAGTTCGTCGATGATGTAGTAGAAGAAGGGGATGTTGTGCTTCCTGGCGAGGCGGATGGCCATGTTGGCGTTCAGGATACCGAACCCCACGATGACATCAGGCTGGAACTCCCTGATCTGTCTCTTGATCTCGTTCCTGTGCGAGATGGCAAGAGACACATAGTCGAGGATGGGGGCACGGATGAAAGGCGGGCGAATGACAGTGACGTTGCCGCCTTCCACGGCCTTGTGGTAGTTCTGGATTACCTGCCTCCGCGAGATGAAACCGTCTCTCTTGTGAGCCTTCCACCGGATCTCATGATCGACGACCCGGATCTCATGACCCCTCACGGAGAGCCTCTCCATGAGGTGATGGCTCTGGTGCGGGCCGACCTCCGTCCAGTCAGACTCCTGAACTACGAGAATTCTCACGAAATCACCCCGAGATAATCGCAACATTGCCAAAAATCCTTGACAAGGTATGACTCCGAGGTAGCATCGTGTTTACAATCCTCGACATCCGTTCGATTATACTTAGCAAGGCGACACTATCACCATAGTACGGTGGAACAAAATAGTATGAAATAGTCAGATTTCTTCTATGATGAGCAAAGATTTTCTCCACTTCTTCGATTTTCAACCGATTAGGTTCACTACCATTCCATTCCACTCTAAACAGTCCGAGTTTATTCAAAAATTTTGTCAAGGAACAGTTCATAATATCGATAAATACTACCTTATCAGCAACCCGAAAGACCTCAGATATGGCGCTGCAATGGTTAGGGAAATGATGTAATGCCATTTTTATAAATCCAATATCAAAGGTATGATCCTTAAAGCACAGCCTCTCGGCATCACAGCGAACTAACTCTAAATTATCTAAACCGTGTTGATATTTCCTTATTAGTGCACTTTTCAGCTGACCTGGGGCGATGTCAACTAGAACTACAGATCCCGCGCCCTTACTCAACAAAAGCTCAGCTTCTTTACCATGTCCCACACCAACATTGACTACACTTTTTCCGACCAGATCGCTATTTATAAGGCAGCTCAGTACGAGAAACTCATCCCATCTATCTGCATAACTCTCTTTTGCTGAGTTTACTTTGTTATCGTGATCAAGGGGACCGCTCCAAGATTCACTTTCAAGTATCTTAGTACCCTCAGCAGAGATATGATTCGACTCCGACTCAGACATCTAACACCCTTAGAACTCCGCACTCTTCTCTATATTCTCCCAGTTCTCCACAAACCACTGGTAGGTCAGTTCAAGCCCCTTCCGGAACTCAGTCTGGGGAGTGTAGCCGAGTATACTGTTTGCCTTGTCGATGCAGGAGAGCAACCGGTTCTTCTTGTCCCAGTCCCGCCGTTCCTTATAGAGAATGCCGGCCTCATTCCCCGTCAGTTCGTTGATCCAGTTCGCGAGGTCGATGATCCGGATCTCCCTCCCGGCGCCGAGGTTGATCGCCTCGCCGACTGCCTCTTCGTGGGTGGCCATCTTGACAAGACCGTTGACCAGGTCCCCGACATAGGTAAAGTCCCTTGTCTCCTCCCCGGTGCCTGTGATCGGCAGGGGGAGACCCTTCATCGACCAGTAGAAGAAGTTCGGGATGACGTTGCGGTACTTGCCCGGGACCTCCCCCGGGCCGTAGGAGTTGAAGAACCGGGCATTGACGATCGGGAGACCGTAGAGGTTGTAGAAGTAGTTGGTGTAGAGCTCACCGAGCATCTTGGTGACCTGGTATGGGGTGTAGAGCTTGATGGAGATGTCATGCTCCTCAAACGGCATCCTGGAGTCGAGACCGTATATACCGCAGCCGGACGAAGCGTAGACGAAACGCTCAACGTCCACGATGTGAGCATACTGGAGAACCTTTAGGATCCCCATCCCGTTGACCATCAGGTCCGTCTCCGGGTTGTCTACCGAGTTCTGGTTGGCAAAGTGGGCAGCGAGGTGGTAGACGATATCGGGCTTCGCCTTGAACGCCCACTTCAGTTTCTCCTCATCCAGGATATCCCCGTGGATGAACTGGACGTTCTCCGCGCGGACGATGTTCCACTCGTAGGAGGAGGAGAGGTTGTCGAGGATGATGACCTTCTCCGCATCAAGGTCAGAGAGTCTCCGCACCAGGTTTCCGCCGATTGCACCGGCGCCGCCGGTGACAAGCACCGTCTTTCCTTCAAAGGATGTCTCTTCTGTCATGCTCAATCCTCCATCCGGTAATACCACTTCATCCACTCAACCGTCCTCCGTATTCCTTCCTCCGGCGGAACCTTGGGGTCGTGACCGAGGTCGCGGACGGCCTTCGTGAAGTCCATGGTCTTGACCTTCGTCGTGAACGGCTCGGCCTCCTCATAGGTGACGAGCGAGTCGTCCCTGCCGACTGCCTTGAGTATAAGATCAGAATACTCTTTTATATCCATTTCCCACTCAGGTCTGCCACCCACGTTGTAGACCTCTCCCGGGATGAAGTTATCCACGATGTTTGCCCAGGTTCTGCAGGAGTCCTCGACGTAATCTATGATCCGCTTGTGGCCCATGTAGACCGTGTAGGGTCTGTTGAAGAGCGCGTGGTAGATGAACTTGGGGATGAACCCGCGGTAGGGGTTGTAGTGCTCATGCGGGCCGTAGCAGTTCACAGGCCTGGTGCGGACGGTCTCGGTTCCAAACATCTTTGCCGAGTTCATGCACATGAGTTCGCCCGCCCACTTGGAGATGGCGTAATCGTTCATCTGGTAGGTATCCTTGATGGGGTTGTTTTCCATCACGTCCTCGGACATGACGCCATGGTAGTCACCATAGACCTCGGCGCTGGAGAAGAAGATCATCCGGAACTTCAGTTTTTCCTGGAGGCGGAGCATGTGCTTGGTCCCGACCACGTTGGTCTCCCAGAGGTTCTCGTAGTAGTCTTCGCCGTTCCAGCGGCCGTACTCCGCGGCGAGGTGGTAGACGTAATCAAATCTGTTGCGCTCAAATACCCGCTCCAGCTGACGGTAACTCCTCGTATCTGCCCGGATGTAGTTCTCCCGGTCGGTATTCATAAGGTCGAGTGCGAGAACCTCGTGGCCCCGACCGCGAAGTTCGTTAACAAGGTTGGTGCCGATAAATCCAGCGCCGCCCGTGACAAGAATTCTTTCTGTCTCCATGTAGTCTTTCACCAGCGTTTGTTCCGCGACGGCAGGCCGTTGCAGATCGTAACAATCGTCCTGCCTGCAGTGCCGTCGCCATAGGGATTCTCCCAGACCCTCGGTCGGGAGAGCATCTCCCGGACGCCTGCCAGGATATCGGTGGCCGCCGTCCCTACGAGGAGGTTTGCCCCTGCCTCGATCGTCTCCGGCCGTTCGGTATTCTTCCGGAGGGTGACACACGGCACGCCCAGGATACAGGTCTCCTCCTGGACGCCGCCGGAGTCGGTCAGGACGAGACGGGCATTGGCCTCAACCTGAAGGAACTCAAGGAACCCCAGGGGCTCAATAGGGGTGATGCCATCAAACTGGATCCCGAACCGCTCGGTCATCTTCCTGGTGCGGGGGTGCATTGGAAAGATGACCGGGAGCTCATACTCCTGGTGGACCGCCTGAAGCCCCGCGATGATGCTCCGGAGGGTTTCGGGGTCATCAACGTTCTCCTGCCGGTGTGAGGTGACCAGGAAGTAGCCCTTCGGCTCAAGCCCCAGGGTATCGAGGATGTTTGCCTTCGACTCTGAGATCTCCCGGTTCTGAAAGACCGCATCGACGATGGTGTTCCCGGTTACCGAGATCTTGTTCTCGTCGATCCCTTCCCTCTCGAGGTATCGCCGGGCGGTCTCCGTGGGGGCAAAGAGGTAGTCCGAGACGTGGTCTGCAATCACCCGGTTGATCTCCTCGGGCATGGTTCGGTCGAAACTCCGGAGACCGGCCTCGACATGCCCGACCCTGATGTGGAGCTTCGCGGCCGCAAGCGCCCCGGCCATGACGGTGTTGGTGTCCCCCTGCACAAGGACGATGTCGGGGGACTCCTTCACGAGAACATCCTCGATGCCGGTCAGGATCCTGGCGGTCTGGCCGGCATGCGTCCCGGAACCGACATCGAGGTTGTACTTAGGCTTGGGCAGGTTCAGGTCCTCGAAGAATGATCGGTCCATCTCGTAGGAGTAGTGCTGCCCGGAGTGGAGGATGAAGTAGTCAGCGTTCCATGCTTCGCATTCCCGGATGATCGGGGACATCTTGATGATCTCGGGTCGGGTTCCGAGGACAATCGCGATCACGGTGCACACTCCTTCGGCGGTTCGGATCCCTTCGTTATCATCACCAGCGAGTTCAGGATCAGCCCCGACGTTATGAGCATCAACCCCAGGATCAGCGCAGCAAATCCTCCCGTGAAGATGATGTAGTGGAACTGCGCGGTGTGGTAGTAGCGGGAGAAGGTGAGGACCTCCGCCCCCAGCCCTAAGAGCGCGATGATAATACCCGGGATCCCGAAGAAGAGCAGCGGCCGGCGGTAGCCGATCAGCCCCACGATCCTGGCAAGCACCCCGAAGCCGTGTGAGACCGGGTTCTTCTTGTGCTTGTGAGGGACGTCATACGAGACCGAGATCGGAACCTCGGTCATCGCGAGACCGAGCGGGGCGAAGTGGGCAATCATCTCGGACTCGATGTTGTAGCCATCCGATAAGAAGGTGAGGTTCTCAAGCGCCCGGCGACCGAGCGCCCTGAAACCGGACTGAGAATCGGTCGTCGAGAAACCGCCGTCGGTCGAGAGGTTCGTAAACCCGTTCAGGACCTTCTGGCCGGCGACGCGATACTTCGGGATATCTGCCTTGGTGTTGAGGAAACGGGACCCGATGACGAGATCGGCCTCGCCAGCGAGCACCGGAGCCGCCACGACCGGAATCTCGTCCGGGTCGTGCTGGCCGTCGCCGTCAAGCGTCACGACAGCCTCATACCCGAGGGCCCGCGCCCGGGCGAACCCGGCCATCAGCGCACTGGCTTTGCCCCCGTTCTCCGGCATGCTGATGACATCGGCACCGGCAAGCCGGGCTATCTCGGCCGTTCGGTCGGTTGAACCATCGTCGACCACGATCACACGGTCGACGTGCTTCTTTGCCTGGAGGACGACGGAACCTATGACAAGCGCCTCGTTGTATGCCGGTATAACCGCGGCGAGCCCTGGCTCACCGGGGGCGGGGACACTCTCCAGGTGGGAGAGTGTCTGGGGTTCTGAGGATCGGATCATTGGGGGCACCTGGGGTTCGATCGCAGCCAGGGTGGCTCTTTCGATGAGATATCTATTGAAGAAAATGTCTAAAAAGGTATCGATCTGCGGGCGGGATAAAGGGGGCGCGAATCGCCAGCGGGAGCGGCCGGTTGCGGGAGGAAAACGGTGGAGGGCAGCGCAGCGTGCTGGAGGGATCTGGATGGGTTCTGGCGGAGATGCAGGCTGCGGCGGAAAAATGTTTTGATATGATCCGGGGGGGTAAAATGCCACGGCAAGAGATAATCCGGGAGATATCGGCGTGGTTTGAGGTGGCTCTGCGGGAGAGAGGTTGTGGGTATTGGTGATTCGCCGGGGCGGGTGGTTGTGGAGGGTGGTGGAGTGATACGGGTGTATTGGGGCAGGTTCCGGTGTGCGCGCCAGGGTGGTGGTCTGTGGTGGGATCTGGGGATGAGCGAACGAGTTTTTGGGAGGCGGAGGGGTCCCGGTGGGTGATGGGAAAGGGTGAGATGTGTGGCGCGGCAGGGGGGGTTGGGGTGATCGCAATCCATGGAAAAGAATGCCTGAGTGACATGCAGGAGACAGGGGCGGGGGATGTTCCATCCCCCTCCCCGTCAGCCCCACCCCCACGGGGGTGATTCTCCATAGATACAGTGCTGGGGAGGGATTTCCCCGGGAATTATGTTGAAGCACTCCACCCGAAGAGTTCACTCACTTGCGCTCCCCTGGCACGGCCTTCCCTGCTATCATCACGCACTGCCCGCCCCCCTTGAGGCGGGAGGAGGCCGCGTCAGCGGCCGGGTGGTGGGGGTGTTTCCACGAAAGGCCGTATTTCCAATGACATGCAGGAGACAGGGGTGGGGGATGTTCCATCCCCCTCCCCGTCAGCCCCTCCCCACGGGGGTGATTTTCCATAGATACGGTGCCACAAAGGGGATTCACTCACCCGGTTTCACTGTGAGAAACGTCCTGGAGATCCTGTTCCTGTCCCCTGGCACGGCCTTCCGGTCTATCACCGATCACTGCCCGCCCCCGGAAAGGGGGCGGGAGGAGGCCGCGAAAGCGGCCGGGTGGTGGGGGTGATTACACAAAAGGCCGTATTCACGGTGACACCCGAGAGACAGGGGCGGGGGATGTTCCATCCCCCTCCCCGTCAGCCCCTCCCCACAGGGGTGATTCTCCATAGATACGGTGCCACGGGGGTGATTCACTCACCCGGTTTCACTGGGAGAAACGTCCTGGAGATCCTGTTCCTGCCCCTGGCACGGCCTTCCCTGCTATCATCACACACTGCCCGCCCCCGGAAAGGGGGCGGGAGGAGGCGCTGGAAGCGCCGGGTGGTGGGGGTGATTCCACGAAAATTGTTCAACCCGACACGTCAAGACAGGGGCAGGGTCCTCCACACGCCCCAAAAGATCCCTTAATACCTTCCTGCTCCAAATCTCATCGTTTATGGCATTCTCCCTCCTTGAGGTCGTCCTCATACTTGCCATCGGCAGCGGTGCCGGGGTGATGGTCGGGATCATGGGGGGCAGCGGCGTGATGGTGGTGGTGCCGATGCTGACGCTCCTGCTATCGTTCCCCGTCCACACCGCTATCGGCACGAGCCTCCTCATCGACGTCATCGCGACGGTTGTGACCGCCACCATATACCACCGCCACCAGAACGTCTACATCCGGCCGGGGCTCTGGATCGCGCTGGGCTCGGTCGCCGGCGCCCTGGCGGGGAGCAGGGTTGCCGATATGATACCGCCGATCGGGATGACCGGCCTCTTCGCGCTGATGCTCATCCCGACCGGGATCTACCTCTGGGTGAAAGGGCTTGGCCGACCCGGGCTCGCCGCCGACGACGACGACCAGGCCGGCTCGCCCCGACTGCCGGTGCAGACAGGGCGCGAGAAACTCACCGCCCTCGGCCTCGGACTCTTCGTCGGGCTGATGTGCGGGCTCTTTGGCGCCGGCGGCGGGGGGATGATCCTGCTGATCCTGATCTTTGTCCTCCACTACCCCGTCCACCTGGCGGTCGGGACATCCTCGTTCATAATGATGATAACCGCCGCGTCTGGAACGGCGGGCTACATCATCCACTCCAACATCGATATCCAGGCGGCGCTGATCGCAAGCGTCCCCACGGTTCTTGCCGCCGGGATCGGGGCGGGGATAGCAAACAGGGTCGGCGAGAGGACGCTTGGCCGGATCATAGGGGTTGTCCTGACGGTGCTCGGGGTTGCGATGATCGCAACCCGGGTCGTGGCCGGGGGGTGATGTCAGGACTCTCCCCGGAGACGATGGCACCCGGTCATGAGGGCACACGACGGCGCACCGGGCGGTGAGAGGATGGATAACGCCCCCGGGTCTACCGGGCGAAGGATCACTGCCCCCGGTTTTATCGCGGGGTTTTTCAAAAAGTGATTGTAGTGGTGGCAAAAAGACCGGGAGATGGGCAATGGTTGTCTCGAAAGGACCTGGGTCTTCAGTGTTGCCCGCTCCCGGCCTCATCCACTTTCTTTGCCGTCGCCGCAGCGCGGCCAATCAGGATGACCGCGATCACAGCGATGATCGTCACAACGATAGCGTAGACAAACATCACAACAAGCGTGCTCTTTTCCCCGAAGATGATATTGAAGAGCTCCTGGATAGCGCCGTTCCAGGCAAGAGCGGCGATCAGGCCGAATGCCGCCGTGACAAGGGCGGCCATCTTGTCGATGATCTCAACCTTCAAAGACGTAACAACTCACCGATGAAACGGTGTACGATTCACCCGATAATCCTTTCTATGGCGCTATGGCACGTTCGGTCTGGTCCGGTCCGCTCGATGACTGTTCCCAATGAAGCCATGCGAGGGAGGGGGCAGGATCTCCAGGATGGTTTCACAGCGACGCTGGAAAAAGGCTATCTCCTGGCAACCCTGCCGATGGGGAGGGGGGAGGAACTTCCCCCGCCCCTGTCTCCTGCATCTCTGGTTGAACGGTATTCGTTGAACGCCCACCCCATGTCTTAACATGCCTGGTTGGGCGGTATTCACTGATCACCCCCACCACCCGGCCGCTCTCGCGGCCTCCTCCCGCCACCCTCAAGGGGGGCGGGCAGTGATCGGCGATAGACCGGATGGCCGTGCTCAGGGACAGCAATGAACCCTCCAGGACGTTTCTCACAGTGAAACCGGGTGAGTGAATCCCTCCCTGACACCGTATCTCTGGAGAATCGCCCTCGTGGGGTGGGGCTGACGGGGAGGGGGATGGAACATCCCCCATCCCCTGTCTCCTGCATGTCACCGTGAATACGGCCTTAATACGGCCTTTTGTGTAATCACCCCCGCCCCTGTCTTCACGTCTTGCCGCGAAGAAATTTTCCAGGGAATCTGGTGCGACTCTCTCGCACCCGGACTGCATCGAAAGGAGTTGCCCCGTTCCGGAGTTTCACACTGTGGCGGGAAGTCTCCGGCAAAAAAATAGAGTTGCACTAAAATAAGAGAAAGCGTGGGTGAAAACCCCTGCTCTCTCTTTCAGTCCAGCATCCCGACAGAGTCGGCCCAGGTCTCGACGTTGCTCCGGATGGCCTCATCCTGGTAGGACGAGATCCTGAGGGTCTTCCGGGTGAAGGTGAGGTAGTAGTCGTCGCCCGAAGGGTCGTGGCAGCGGAGCTGGGCGTAGTAGGTCTCCTTACCCAGGTCGCGAACTGCCTCGCCGCCCATCGCGGCCGCAATGGCCGTGTTGCTCATCACTTCGGCGGCATTGGCCTCGAAGGCCGCGACCGTCGGCGAGTTGAGCGAGACCGTCCCGACACGCTTGCCGTCATCGTCGATGAAGCTCACCTTCGCGGTGTAGTGCTCGCGGGAGAGCACGATCGGTTCGATATACTCGCCGTCGGAGGTGGTATACCCGACACAGCCGAAGGGGTTGTCGTCGATGACCGACTGGACGAGGTTCTTAAACGCCGTTACACTGGCGATCGGGACCGAGAGGTCCCGGACCGCCGTTCTGTTCACAGTGGTCGGCACAAAGTCTGCCATGGATTCTTCTTTCTCCTGCCTGCCAGGGTTCCCGGGAATATGACAGACATATATAAGGTGGGCGGGAGAAGGTATCAGCCTGACTGTATCAAAACCGGCAGATCTTGCTCCGATTCACCAATATAACCGTTACGGTATGGCTTTTCGACTCAGCCGACCCATACTGCCACAGGATGAAACCATGACCCCCGAAAAGACCACCCGGGAACTCGTCTACGAGACGAACCGGGACGTAAAATGGATATGCAGAACGCTCCAGCGGATGGAGGCCCGGGACGAGGAGTTCGAGGCCCGGCTCCGGGCCCTGGAGGGCTGGCAGGCCGAGAGGGTGGGTGAGGAGCGGAGGGTCTCGACGGTCAGCGCCGGGGCCGGCGGAATCGTCGGCGGCGTGGTGGCGGTGCTGATGAAGGTCTTTGGGGGCGGCTGAGGGCTGCCCCGGGAGATGGTGAATACGGCCCGGCGCAAAACCGAAGGGCGGCGATCGAACCGGCAACTCCAGGGGCTGATGGACGCCGCCAGGGGGTTCGTGGTGAAACCCTCCCCGTGCACGGCCTTCCGGGAGGCGGGAGTGATCTGCATCCAGGAAAGAGAGTCTCCGTGTGGCACGAGGGGAGCGTGCAGCCCCACCCAACGGCGGCGATTGGACAATCGATACAGCGCCGGGGGACAACTCTCTGGCATCCGTCCCCGTGCACGGCCTTCCGGTCTATCGTCGATCACTGCCCGCCCTGGAGGGGGGGTGTTTGACTCCCGCGTGAACTACCCCGCGCCTCTCGGGCGGGGTCTTCCCGCTACGCCCCCTTCACCCCCGCAGGATAAAAGCCGCGGTGGATGTCGCAAAAGAAGAGGGGAGAACCCTGATGCCGGAGAGACTTGCTATCTTTGAGACACAGTGTCGGGAGATCCTCGATGCAGGGGAGAAAGAAACGAAAATCTCCGAGACCCCAGGGGGACAGGGAAAGCGCGG
>NZ_JASEFJ010000023.1 GCF_030019085.1 Methanoculleus sp. | reverse complement strand
CTGCCGGACGTAGACAAGGATGGTATCGCCGGGCTTTACCCGGTGCATGAGGTTTTTGTTCCGCTTTGGAACTCCCCAGATCTGCTTCGCATCGAGGATCTTCCAGTTGTCCCGGTTGGAGGAGGCGATCCAGTGGGTCATATGTCACTATTTATCAAATAGATTTAAAATCCTTGGTAGTCGAGAGGTTTATCCGGTTCCCGGCACGATTTGCGCGTAGATGCGATGGAACATGTAATTCTTGAAGAGGGTGGCGAAGGTTTCATCATCATTGATCTTTTTGAAGATCTCCTTATTCGTGGAGAGCATCTCGATGAGCGTATCCTCGAAGAAGTTGTTGAAGGCGAGACGGATGTTCTCTTTAGAGTTAATCTCCGGGTTGAAGGTCCGCCGTAGCGTGGTATTGCCTATCAGACGCTTCTCCATGTCGTCGGCGAAGTAGGCGAGTTTATCCTCGTCGGTGAAATCCGTGCCGTAGTTTTCATTGACGTACTGGATGATCTCCGAGAGAGGCACTTTTTCTTCCGGCAACGGATGCAGGATGCCTTCATCGGGCTGTTTCAGCGTTCCGTCCGCGTCGATCATGATCTTCCCGCTGCTGGTCTCCTGAATCCGATACGAGTCCATATCGATATTGTCGAGCACATCGATCGGGAGTCGCTCGTCCTCCTTTGGAAGAGCCTTCTGCAGGTAGCGGGCGAACTGATAGTACTTCTCGAGGGTTACGTCCTGGAAGGTGATGATCTGCGAGAGGAAAGCATAGAGATTGACGAACTGCCGAAGTGTCTTTTTGAACGTTTCTCTGTCCTCTTTCTCAAGGTACGTGTAGTTCTCCACGACCGGGCGGATAATGGTGTGAAGCATCTCCTGCCTGCCCTTCGGTGAGAAGTACTCATCGCCGAATGCTTTCACATCGTCTGAGGTGTATATGGCAGCCTGATCGAGCCGATACTGGAGATCGTAGAGTTTATTCGGGTCGGTCGGCTCATCGAGGAGGGTCTTTTTGTAGTAAGGTGCAAATGACTTCTCGATCTCCTGGGCATCGTTTGCGAAGTCGATCACCATAGTATCGCTCTTCTGCGGATGGATCCGGTTCAGGCGCGAGAGCGTCTGGACGGCAGCGACGCCGGAGAGTTTCTTGTCCACGTACATCGTGTGAAGCAGCGGCTGGTCAAACCCTGTCTGGAACTTGTTTGCGACAATAAGGAGACGGTTCTCCGTTTTTTTGAACTCTTCTGCCGTCTGCCGGTCGGCAAATCCATTCATACTGCCTTCGGTGAATCTCTCCTGGAGTTCGGGGTCGAGCACCTCCCCGGAGAAGGCGACGAGAGCCTTGAACGGGAGGTGGCTCTCGCGGATGAGCCGGTCGATGGTCCGCTTGTAGCGGACGGCGTGGAGCCGGGAGCGGGTGACGATCATGGCTTTGGCCCGCCCGCCGATCCGGTGCATCACCTCGTTTTTGAAGTGGTCGAGAATGATCTCGCACTTCTTGTTGATCGCGTGTTCATGAAGGTCCACGTAGGACCGGATGAGGGCGGTCGCCTTTCTCTTCGGGTACATCGGGTCGTCTTCGATCTTCTTGAGCAGGTTGAAGTAGACTTTGAAGGTGGTGTAGTTTTCGAGGACATCGAGGATGAACCCTTCCGCAATCGCCTGGTGCATGGTGTAGAGGTGGAACGCTTCGAACGCGCCTGTGCGGTTTCTGCGCCCGAAGAGTTCGAGCGTCTTCTGTTTTGGGGTGGCGGTGAAGGCAAAGAACGATACGTTTTTCGGGCGCTGTGTTCTCCTGAGGTATTCTTCGATCTGGCTGTTCACCAGGTCTTCGCTGTCTAACTCCGGCTCTTCGTGATACTCGGCTTCTTCGAGGGTCTTTGGGGAGAGGACTTCCCGAACGCTGCGTGCGCTGCGGCCGCTCTGGGACGAGTGCGCTTCGTCGATGATGACCGCGAACCGGTTCCCGGGGCGCTTTGCGATCTCGTCTATCGCGTGCGGGAAGGTCTGGACAGTGACGACAATAATGTCTTTGTTCTCGCTCAAGGCTTCGGAGAGTCCCTTTGCCTTCCTGCCGGAGATGGTGGAGACGATGCCTTTGACGTGCTCAAACTGCCGGATGGTCTCCTGGAGCTGCTGATCGAGGACTCTTCGGTCGGTGATGACGATGATCGAGTCGAAGAGCCGCCGGTCTTCGTCGTCGTAGAGGGTGGCCAGGTAGTAGGCGAGCCACCCGATGGTGTTGCTCTTGCCGCTCCCTGCGCTATGCTGAATGAGGTAACTCTCTCCGGTGCCGTGCGATCGGGCGTGGAGGACGAGGCGGCGGACGGCATCGAGCTGGTGGTAGCGAGGGAAGAGGAGTATTTTCCCGATCTTCTTCCCGTTCTCGTCCCGCTCCTCGACTTCCCTGATAAAGTGCTCAAGTATGTCGAGCACGCTCTCGGCGTTCCAGACCTCTTCCCAAAGATATGCGGTATCGTAGCCGTTTGGGTTATTCGGGTTCTTCTCCGGGTCCTCGGGGTCGTAGGGGTTGCCGCGGTTGAACGGGAGGAAGGTGGTCTTCCCTCCCTTCAGGTGAGTGGTCATGTACGCGAGGTAGGGGTCGACGGCGAAGTGCGCGAGGCATCGGCCGTAGGAGAAGAGCGGCTCCTTCGGGTCGCGATCCCTTCGGTACTGCCGGATTGCGTGCTCCACCGTCTGCCCGGTGAGCGGGTCCTTGAGTTCGGCGGTGAAGATGGGGATGCCGTTTACGAAGATAGCGAGGTCGAGGGACTGCTCCGTCCGGGTCGAGAAGCGGAGCTGGCGGATGACTGAGAAGACGTTCTGGCGGTAGAGGTTCTGATGCGTCTCGTTTAATTTGGAGTTTGGCTTGAAGAAGGCGAGGTGGAAGGTGCATCCGAGGTCGCGGATGCCTTTCTTGATGACGTCGATGGTGCCCCGTTTCTCAATCTCGGACCTGACACGCTTGAGGAACTCCCGGCGGGTCCCGGCCCCCCGTTGCCGTTTGAGTTTCTCCCACTCGTCGGCCTGGGTAGCGTAGATGAAGCCGCAGAGGTCGTCCGGGATGAGGCAGAGGTCGCGGTCGTAGTCTGCGCTCGTCCGCTGCTGATAATGGAATGCCGGATTGACGAAGGGGTTCTCCTCCTCGAGAGTGGGCGGGAGCTCTCCGGTGAGAGTCTTTACGATCGTCTCTTCGAAGTCCGCTTCGGATACTCTTACGACCATAACGGGCTCCTATCCGGCCTCCCTGGGGGTGCGGGAGGCCGTTATATGGCTGATAATGGGAAATGGGTCTTGTCACGACATCAAGGTATTGATCGGGCTTTTGGCCAGCGGTTGAATAGCAGAACAGGATCGATACTGTTGAATACGACGGGACGGATTTTCTGGTATGCCTCTCACCATCGATGATTTCCAGAGAGAACTCCGGGAATGTCTGACCCGGGCGGAAGCGTCAGGCATGACCGAGATCACGATCCGGGCAGGCGACCTGCACAAGGCTCTGGGCGACTATCCCGGGCCGAACCAGCGGATGCCAGTCTGCTGCTCCGCCATGTACCAGGCGATGGAGATCGGGGACGAGATCGTCAAGGCGCCACATAAGGGGAAGGGTGCGAACCTGTATATCCGTTATCGCCTTCCCCGCCCCGGAGCGGTCGAGATGCAGGAGAACCTTCGGCAGGTACTCCCCCGAAGCCCGGCACCGCAGGTCTTTGCAGACCTTGAGTATCTGATGCTCCGTCATCCTGAGTATGCAGCGCTTAACCAGATCAGCGATCTGGCCAAAGCCACGCCTGCAACGGTGGTCAGCATCTGTCGCACGATTGTCGAGCAGATTACGAGGATGGTTTGCACCCGGCATGGCATTCAGGTCAAGGGGATGACCCTTGATGAGATGTGCGGGATGGTGAAGGCTTACGAACTTCTCGATCCCCGTGCCCTTGCCTATCTCAATACACTCCGAATCATGGGGAACAAAGCAGTCCATGCCGAAACGGAATTCCTGGAGCAGGACCGGATCATCATCTGTTCAATTCTCCACGAGTACCTGCTCGCCGTGCTGGAAAAGAATCTGATCTAGATGATTGTCCAAAAAGTGAAATATTTTGGCTTTGAGCCTATGTGATTGCCTTATACACCCGATGTTCAATCAATCTCATGAGAACTGCCTTGATAACATCAAATGGAGCACTATTCACCTGCTCCTCAATCACGCCCATCGCTTTCTTCCATATCCCTTCATCACGGCTGGCATCGAGGAAATCTTGGCCTGCCCATGTCATGTGTGTTGCCATCGCGATAGGAGAGGTTTTTCCATTGTTGAAAAAATTGGTTAGGAGTCCTGCTTCCACCAGAAGGGCAACATTATAGGCGATATGGTCCTCAGAGCAGCCATCTATGCTAAGTTCGACAGAGGTGCATATGCACCCGGATTTTTCTCGACCTAAAGGAGGATCTTCCGTACCAGATCCCTATCCTGCTTTATGTGGGCCCCCCCTCGCCCCGGACGTCGATCTTGCCGGTGACGGCGGCGGAGATGAGGGCAGTGCGGTATTCGCGGAGTTTTTCGATCTGCGCATTCACTTTAGTGAACAGCATCTGCATTGTGCCGCTCAAATCTTGAATAAAGGCAATAATCATTTCTTGTTCTATTAGTGGAGGTAAAAGAACAGGGAGGTTTCGTAGTTTTGTACTATTTGTTGTTGCTAAATTCGTTGTTTGTTGTGAAGTACTGGTAAAATAACTTTTACCATACGATGATGTCAGTATGGCGGCAAGAAAGTGAGGCTTTAGTTTTGACTGATTAGGTCTGACAACAAAAATATGGTTTTGATGTAAACAGTCTGGAATCTGCCCCTCCCATACATATCCACGACCCAGTTTATCATAATCACCGCCTTCTGTCATTAGAACATCGCCGGGACGGAGTTCATATCTTCTTACATCTTCGGGAGGAATCTTAACCTCGGTAATTATACTTAGATCAAAGTAACCCTCTTGGACGTTAACAACTCGCAGATACGGTCGAGTTACAAGAGACTGACCCTCGTATCTTTTACCCAGTGTAAGACCTGTTTGTAAAGTTGATAAGAACTTTAACCGTGACAACTGCCAATGATCCGGCACCTCCCCGAGCCACTCCACACCGGAATCCTTCATCTCCGCATCCGGGTCGAGCCCCTTCGTCACGACATGGCTGATGACGGCCTGGCGCTTCTCCTCAAGGAGTTCGATGAAGCGCTGCTTCTTTGCGATGAGAGCGTCGATCCGGGCGGTCTCGCGGTCGAGGAAGGCGGCGATGGCGTGCTGTTCAGGGAGCGGTGGTAAAGGGATCTCTAAACTAACTAATTCGTTAGCATTAATCGCAGGGTAACTCACACCATTCGATCTTGCAACAACGTTTTCAATAAAATACGAGTCTCTCAAAGCGTAGCCCGCAAACTTGCTATCAAATCTAGAATTTGGCCTAATTACAGCGAAACCCGTTGATACAATTAGATTTTCGGGAGGATCGACGATAGGCGTTATCGCCCGTAGATACGTACGGACTGTAGATACGATGACATCCCCAGATCGCACAATTCGGCGTGCTCTAGAAGGGGATTTTTCAAACGTCAACTCTTCTATGTTTTGAATCCCCTCGATTGGATCCACATTGCTGATGTCAACATATAATAACCGATAATCAGGGGATGTGTTCTCACTCAAAGTGTCATCGTTCACAGTTGAAATGTGCTTCAGCCTTTTTATCTCCCACTCCGCCGGCACCTCCCCGAGCCACTCTACCCCGGAGTCTTTATAGGCCGGATACCGCTTCCACGCCCGCACCTTCGTCGGGTCGATGGTGAACGCCTCGTCCGTTGTCGCGCTCATGCCGCCACCCCCGCGCCGCAGACCGCGGTCCCGGCGGCCTGCCGGGTCCGATCGTTGTGGGTCGCCCATGTCCCACAAATATTTTTGTGGGTCATATGTTGCATTTTGTGACCCACAAATTTTGTTGTGGATCGTAGATGACCCACAACAGCTTCCCGGGATCGGGTTTGTGTATATCGGATCGGGGTTTTGATACACACAAATCTGTTTGCTGGTACCAGAATACTCACAACCGGTCCCCCTCGGTGATGGCGATCAGGCGCGAGAAGACGTAGGTCGTGGCACGCCGTCCCCCGCCCTCCGTAAGGGCGGTAATAATATCCTGCTCCCGGAGTTGCTGGAGAAGCCGGTTTGCCGTCTTCTTCGGTATCCCGGTCTGCTCGTAAAACTCGGACGGGATGAATATCGGCACCTTAAAGAGCGCATCGATCGCGGCGATCGCGTACTGCGACCGGGTCACCTCTGGCACCGTTCGCTTCATCTCGTCGTAGAGGTCGAGGATCGCCTTTGCCTTCCGGCCGTTTGTCCCCGCCTGCTCCTCGATAGCGTGGAGGAAGAATGCGATCCAGCCGTTCCAGTCCCCGTCCCGGGAGAGCGCGAGCAGCCGCTCGTAGTAGACCGGCCGGTTCCGCTCCAGATAGGCGCTGATATAGAACATCGGGCTTGCGATCAGCCCCTTCTCGTAGAGGATGAGGGGCACGAGCATCCTCCCGATACGCCCGTTGCCGTCGCAGAACGGGTGGATGAGCTCGAACTGCGCCTTCAGGACCGAGAGCTGGACGAGGACGTCTTTCTCCTCGCGGTGCAGGTAGGCCTCCCAGTCCGCGAGTGCCCGGGGCACATCCTCCGGCGCCGGCGGGACGAAGATCGCGTGTTCGATGTGGGCGTCCCGCCCGATGAAGTTCTGGATCGTGCGGATGCACCCCGGCTCCCGGTCCATACCCCGGCTGCCGGAGAGGAGGATCCGATGCAGGTCGCAGACGAGCGCCAGATCCAGCCGCCGGGTCTTGAGGGACTCCACCGCGGCTTCAAGCGCCTCCCGGTAGTTGATGATCTCCTGAATGTCGGCGAGGGCCGCATCGCCTATCGGTTCCTTCGGGTTCGCCTCAAAGCGCAGGACGTCCTCAAGCGACGCCTGCGTCCCCTCGATCCTCGACGAGAGCACCGCCTCCTGCGTCAGGAGCGGGGAGAGGAGGAGCCGGGGATTCGGGATCGCTTGGAGAATGCCGTCGTACCGAGAGAGGGCACGGTTCGCCGACGCTATCTGCGGGATATGGGCCTCCCAGTCGATGCCAGCCGGGGGCAGGGATTCGGGCACGTAGGGCTTCATCCCATCATCTCCTTCACCATCATCAGGATCTCCGCTTCGAGCTCCTTGATCTCCGCCTCGATCTCCTCAAGCGGCCGGGGCGGCGTGTAGGTGTAGAAATAGCGATTGAAGTTGATCTCGTAGCCAACCTTCCCCACCTGGCCATCCTTTGGGTCCCTGACCGACTCGTTGATCCAGGCATCCGGAACATGGAGTAGTACCTCGCGCTGGAAGTAATCATAGACTGACTCTTTCAAGGGGACGTTCTCGGTATCGCGGAGTTCGGGGTCGGCCTCCGGCATGCCTTTCTCGTCGAGGCAGATAGGCGCCGTCTCGTCGCGCTCTGAGAGCGCCGAGAGGATCGCTTTCTTCACCGCAGTATCGAGTTTCACACCGCGATTCCTGAACCCGGCGGTCAGAACCTTCTCGAATCTCTGTCGGTCGGTATAAATTACGTCGTCCACCATCTCACGAAGTACGGAGAGCACCAGCTCCTGCTTCCTCCTCCCTTCCGCGATCTCGGCAGCCCCGGCGTCGCCCTTCTTCTTGCTCGTCGCAAGCTGCTGAAACGCGCTCTCGGACTTCAGGCGTTCAATCCGCTCCGCCGATATACAGAAGTTGAGACGGAGCGGGCGCTCGATAGTGATCTTCCGATATCCGAAGTCGGTAGTATCGAAGATCTTCACCACCTCCGACTCCTTAAAAGCATTGAAGAGCCGGGTAATCTCCTGGATCTGCGAATCCGAGATCTCATGTCGCTTGTCCCCCAGGCTCTTGCGCATCTTCACGTAGCATCGGGTCGCGTCGATGAGCTGTACCTTCCCTTTCCGCCTCTCTTCTTTACGGTTCGAGAGCACCCAGATGTAGGTGTTGATCCCCGTGTTGTAGAAGAGCTGACCCGGCAGTGCCACGATCGCCTCAAGCCAGTCGTTCTCCAAGATCCAGCGCCGGATCTCGCTCTCCCCCGAACCGGCGTCGCCGGTAAAAAGCGGCGACCCGTTCATGACGATCGCAAACCTGCTCCCGCCGTCCTTCGGAGCCTTGCGCTTGGAGATCATATGCTGCAGGAAGAGGAGCTGCCCGTCGCTGATGCGGGGAAGACCTGCCTCGAACCGCCCGGCCGATCCGCGTTCGTACTCGGCCTTGATGAAGTCCTCCTCTTTCTTCCAGGACTTCCCATAGGGCGGGTTACAGATCATGTAGTCGAACTTCATCCCCGGATGCCCGTCCCTTGAGAACGAGGAGTCGGGTTTGATATTGTCCGCATCGCGGTCGTCGCCCTTGATCAGCATATCGCTTTTGCAGACCGCATACGTCTCGTCGTTCGTCTCCTGCCCGAAGAGCCGGATATCTGCGTTTGGGTTGATATTGGCGAGAATATGCTCCTTCGTGACCGAGAGCATTCCGCCGGTTCCGCAAGCGGGATCATAGACGGTCTTGATGATATGATTGTGGGCGAGCATATCCCCATCACCGCTGAGCATGAGGTTCGCCATCAGTTTAATCACCTCTCGGGGTGTGAAGTGCTCGCCGGGGTTCTCGTTGTTCTGTTCGTTGAATTTCCGGATGAGTTCCTCGAAGATGTAGCCCATCTGGTGGTTGCTCACGCGGTCTGGGTGAAGATCCACCGTATCGGAGGCGAACTTCTGGATGAGCAGGTAGAGCGATCCCTTCTCATGCAGTGTCTGGATGGAGTTTCGGATCTTAAACCTGTCCAGGATATCCCTGATGTTCTCGGAGAAACCGTTGATGTAGTCGATCAGGTTCTTATGGATATTTGCCGGATCGTCGAGAAGTCGTTTGAAATCATACTTTGAAACGTTATAGAAGGCATAGCCCGATTCATGTTTCAGAACACCGTCGAGGTTCTGGATCTCGTCTTTTAACTCATTGTATTTTTTCAGCACGCCTTCCTTGGTCGGCGCGAGCACGCAGTCGATGCGGCGCAGGACCGTGAACGGCAGGATCACGTCCGGGTACTTTGAGCGTTTAAAATCGTCGCGGAGGACATCGTCTGCAACACTCCATATAAAACTGGTGATGTGCTGAAAATTCTCCATATAATTATCCGATGGCGTGAAAGCGTATTAATATTGATTGTTTGCGATCATAACGGCAATTCGATAAAATCAAAAAAGCCTAAATGAATCCGTATCAAATCCCTCCCTATGGGTTTTCTCGATAAATTATCAGGTGATTGTGTACAATCTGCCCCTAACCTTATGTAAGGGGCATACACATGAACCATGTGGATCTGATGACACTCGGAAGGATCGTCTCCGATGAGAGACGATGCTTCGAGTACCTTCTCAGGCAACTTCCGGACTATTCCTGCCCTTACTGTCACTCTCCGGATTACTACATCATGTCCAGACAGAGGGTAAGATGTAAACGATGCAGGAAGGATACTCAACCTCTATCTGAAACAAGATTCTCCCTTCTTAAGATACCGTGCAGCACCTGGCTCATCCTTCTGAAGCTCTTCGAGCTCTCGATCTCAGCACTAAAGGCAGAAAAGGAGGCTGGAATCAGCTACAAGACTGCTCTGAAAGGATACGACATCATAAGACACGCGATCGTAGAGAATCTGGCAGAAAATGACGAGCTCCTGAAAGGAGAGGGGGAGGCGGATGAGGCATACTTCGGAGGTAAGAGGAAAGGGAAGCGTGGGAGAGGAGCGAGGAACAAGACCATCGTCTTCGGGATCCTGGAACGAGGTGGAAAGGTCTCGGTAAGCATCGTCCAAGACGTCTCAGCACAGAGTCTCATGACCGAGACGGTGAAACGGGTCCGGCGTGGATCGATTGTCTATACAGACAGGTGGCGGGGATACGACTCTCTCATGTTCTGTGGCTACAAACATCTGAACATCGATCACTGGTACAAATTCAAACAGGGAAAGGTCTATATCAATGGTATCGAGGGTTTCTGGTCGTTTGCCAAGGAACGGTTGATCAAGCATCACGGTATCTCCCGTCATAAATTCCTCTACTACATCAAGGAGATGGAATGGCGGTACAACAACAGAGGCAAAGATTTATTTGAGGTACTCGTGGAATTGATGCTACACTAAAGAGTGTTAGGGGTCGATGTTACCTAATCACCAAAGAATATTTGGGGTGTTCCTCAGCGTAATAAAAGCATCATCGAACGGGTGAAACCCGGTGATACGGTCCTCATCTATGTATCGCAGCAGAAAGTGGGCGACAATCTGCTTCCATCAGCCGTGACCGGAGCGTTTGAGGTTGTATCAGAGCCTTACGAGGAACGAACGAAAGTGTTTGTTGCACCTGAGCAGATGGGTGACGAGGTCTTCCCGTACCGGATAAAACTGAAGCCCATAACAGTTTTCGACCCTCCTGTAGAGTTCAAGCCGCTCATCCCGAAGTTGAAATTTATCACTAACAAGACAATGTGGACCGGACACATACGACAGGCGATGCGGGTGATTCCGGAGGAGGATTACCTAACAATCCTGAAAGCTGCAAAATCCTGATTCGCAAGCCGAAGGTGCAAATGGACATCCAATCTGAACACATTCATCTGTCGGGACTGTTACGAATCTTTTTATGCAGAGTCGGCATAACCATCATTAATTAATCTGACACGTACACAATGCTTTGCCCTTCAATTGAATCCTTTGAAGGATTTGATGGCCACATCTGACGCTAGGATGAATGGATTTGACAAATAGCACATATAGTCCCGGATAGAACAATGGAACGGTTGCTCAGAACCATCGTGCTCGAGCACAAAAACAAGCGCATCCAACTCAGCGAGATCGAGAGAACCCTCAAAGAGCGCGGGATCAACTTGTTCGCTGATCAATCAAGGCAGCACAAATTCATTGAAACGGTTGACACCTTCATCGCACGCGGCATCCTGGAACCCCTGAAAGGCGCACGGCCGCTCCAGCAGTACAGGGGTCTCCCCGATAGATATACCATCCACCGCGATGTGATTGCCGATGCCGGCGCCCCTCTCTCGCCGGAGTACCGGAACGAACTCTTCTCGCTCTCCCCGCCGATCAGTATTGACTACTATGTTACCCATGGCGACGAGTATCTAAGAGACCGCAACTACATCCTGAGGATCAACGACCTCATTCTTCGGCGCGAGGAGTGTGAGGTCCTGACTATCAACGAGCGCTCGTACGAGCTCTTCGGCGACGAAAAAGCGATTGCCATGCCGGATGAGGCTTCGGTCAAAGGCGCCCTTATCCTCAAGAAACTGCGCCTTACCCTCGAGGACATCCGGGCAAAGCAGGTCTTTGAACCCTTCTTCTGGATCGAGAAGGACTTTTCGAACCTGCAGAGGAAGACGGAGAGAACCGTCCTGATCGTCGAGAACAAGGACACCTTCTGGACGTTGCAGCAGGCAGTGACGGACGGCGTGCTCGCCGGCGTTCACCTGGTCATCTACGGGGAAGGAAAGGCAATCCTGAAGAAGTTTGAGTACATCGAGACCGTCGGCGGGGTGCCAGATGACCGCTACCGCTACTTCGGCGATATCGACTGGGAGGGGATCTCCATCTATAATCGGCTCCGCGCACGCTACCCTGAGTACGACATTCGGCCGGCTACCGGCCTCTACACTTACATCCTGCAGAAGGCTGGATTCGCAGGAGCACGTCCCCTGCGGCGGCCGCAGCGAGCCGGCAACCTCTTCCCCTTCCTCGACTTCTTTGATGAGGAGACTGGAGACGCGATCAGACAGATCGTCACCGCAGAGCGGTACCTCCCGCAGGAGGTCCTCAACGCCACCGATCTATCGAGGTTTGGAGATGGGAGACTCACTTCGGCGCTTTAAGGAGATCAACGAGCGGATGGAGCATCTCAAATGCTTCTACCCATTTTTTAAAGCCTATACATCTCGTCCGGTGAAAAAACAGGACTATGATGCTCCCTACCTCGCGCTGGACGTGCTGACCTTGCTCATCGAGAAGGGCAGGCTCCAGAACCGTGTTCTCAAGTTCGATGAGATCCGGGCGCACGTCGAAGAGACGATGAAGGAGCTTCACCCGGACCGGGAGTTCGATTACCGGGAAGTGACGCGGACCGTGCTCGGCTTCCTTGAAACAAATACCGAAGGAGAACGCTACTGTTTCCAGTACCTGGATCCAGTCAGGGGAAGGCCCGTCAACCACTACGTTCACTTGATCGAGTATGATGTGACAGAAGACGGCTATCGAATCACCGATGAAGGCCTCGAGTTCATGATCAGCATCAAGGAGCTCCCCGAAGAGTCCAGAATCACGGTCTCCCTCATTCTCTTTAAGAAACAGATCGAGAGCGGCTCTTTTAGAAATGCCCTGGAGACGGTGCGGAACCTCAACCTCGAAGTACTCCGCAAGAAAGGAAAGAAACAGGCGCTGCTTGACAGGATGAGGTACGGCGACCCTGATGTGGCTGAAGGCTTTACCACCTACACGCAGGAGGTGATCTCTCAGCTCAAGCAGGAACAGGAACTCTTCACCCAGGTCCAGGCGACGCTCCGCGATCTCTCGAAGGACCAGGAGCAGATCGCCAACGCCCCCGAATCGTTTGGAAAGGAGGAGGACTTTATTGCCATCCAGGAACTTGCGACCGAACTTGATTACGGGTATAAGCTCCACAACACCCTCTTGAAAGATTATACTGACCTTCCCTCTGAGTATGAGTGGATCTGCCAGGTCCGCATGAAATCGCTCTTTGACCGGAGATACCAGTTCCAGGAAGCACTAGAGAACCACATCCGTGCAAACTTACCTAATGAGGTGCATATCGTGGAGATGCATCCTCTCCTACTCCCGAACGTTTCCCGGAAGTTTGGCCTCTGCTCAATCTTTGAGCCGCAAAGAATTGTCGGGAGGAAAGTGGAGGAAATGGAGGTGAAGACGAGCGAGGAATGGGGCGATAGGAAGTCCATAGAGGAGATCGTAGAGGGGCGGCAGAATGAAAATTTCAGGATCTATGCGCAGTTGCTGGTCGACGCGCTGGCGGAGAGTGAAACAATCGATCTGCCGGCCTACCTGAGTGTGATCCGCACATGCTTGGGAGACGAGGGGATAGACCACATCGATCTGATCCCCTTCCTGATCGAGCTGAATAAAGGCGCTAGGGATGGCGAGGCATACGAGACCATCTTTGACATCAGCGTGCCACGAGGCCAGAATGAGCCTGCGGTAGAGGCCTTGCTATCTGCCGCAGCCCGAAACGGGGGCGAGTTCCATCGAATCCGGGTGATTTCCCGGCCGGAAAGGCGGGTGTTGATCGGGGAAGATGAGGACGTGTATCTCTCTTATCTTACGTTTGTCGGGGAACGATTGCATGAAGTTTGACCGGGAGAACCTTGGGACCGCCTTGGAGATGCTCCACTGCATACTGGCGGAAGGCTCGATTACACGCAAAGACCACCCAAAGGAGTTCCTGCGCTACGACCAGGAGGCTGAAGTGAGGGAGGCGCTGGAGTTCTGTGCGGAGAAGCACGGCCTGCTTGTCTGCAGATATAACGATGCCCTGTACCTAAGCCCCGGTGTACAGAACCGGGTCTTTGGCCTCTCAAACGCCGAGATCCGGAGCAGCCTCGGGAGGGGGTTCAACAATCCCGAGATGTACACAGTCTTCTTCATCATACACGTTCTGATCACGGAGTTCTATCATGAGTCCGCGTACGATGCCTACCTGGAGAAGGTGGCGAAGACAAACCTCCTTGAGGCCGTCGATAAGAAGATTCAGGCCATGGGAGCGATCCAGGATCTTGAGAAGACAAGCGAGGAATACCAGTTCAACTTCAAGGTCATCTACGATCTGTGGAACAGCCTCCCGGCGGTGGAGTTCAAGAAAGACGACCCGGACGAGAAGAAACAGTGGGGCGTCCGCTCAAAGAGCACCCTGATCAACGAGACGATCGCATTCCTGGAGAAGAATCAGCTCGTAAAAGAGCACAACGACGCTGTCTACCTCACCCCTCGCTGCAAGGCGATCATCCGTGAGGTCTACAGCAACCGCGAGGTGCAGGACGCCATCACACTCTTCATCGATGGGCTTGGCCATAAGGGGGGCGATGAGGATGCCTAAACTGCGGTCAGTACGGGTGGTAAACGCTCAGTTCAACGAGGGAAGGGGGTTATATCAGGACTTCCGCATGCCATTCTATGGCCGCAATGGCACCTATGAACTGGGCAACGGCATGGGAAAGTCGGTCCTTTTGATGCTCATTCTCCAGTGCGTCCTCCCGAATGCTGCCCTTGACCCGAATAAACCCTTTAAATACATGTTCGCCGGAGGCGATCGCAACCGCACAACCCATGTCCTGGCCGAATGGGAACTGGACGAGGTCGTAGATGGGAGAAGATATCTCCTGACGGGATTCTGTGCAAAACGAAAGTCCGATCAGGAAGATGAGGGTGAGAGCGATGAGATAAAGTATTTCTCCTATTTGCACCTGTATGGCGGGCCAAACGACCTCGACATCGATAATATTCCCCTCTGCAGGGAAGAAGG
Source organism: Methanoculleus sp. (assembly GCF_030019085.1). GTDB lineage: Archaea > Halobacteriota > Methanomicrobia > Methanomicrobiales > Methanoculleaceae > Methanoculleus. Next base: position 7,491 of record NZ_JASEFJ010000023.1, on the reverse strand, counting down.
GGCAGACTTCTTCACCCAGGACTATTCAGAAACCCGAAGGATGCTCCGGGAAAAAGCAAAAGCAGGGTATGATATTTGGATAGCCGAGACCCGGCAGCAGTACCTGGAGCGGCTCAAGGACTACTATCTCATCGAGTCGGAGTGGGAACTCATCAAATATATCAACAGGCAGGAGAGTTACTTAAAGACTCACTTTCACAGTTTTAGGGATTCAAGGGCATTCGTCGAGGACCTGCTGATCAAGACGATAGATCGGTGCCTCCGGGATAGGCGACGGCTCAAATTTCACGGTGGAGACGAAGAACCCGTGGAGAAAGCGCTCGCCGATTCACTGTATCAATCCCAGGAGGATCTCAGGAAACTGCAGGAGGAGCAGGAACGCCTGCACGAGTACGAGTACCTCCTGAACGAGATCTCCATCCTCCAGACGGCAAACGATCACCTCCTCAGATCGTACCAGGCATACGAGGAGGCAAAGCAGCGGGCGGCATCGCAGCATGTCGCGTATGTTGCAGCAATCGCCCGGAAAGAGGAAGAGATCCGGCAACTGCAGGAGCAGATTCTCGGAAAGCGAGCGGCTTGCGAGAGTGTGCATAATGAGATCGAGAAAACCCGACTCAAACTCCAGAATGTACGCCTGAACCTCTCCGGGCAGAGGCTCAAACGAGCGGAAACGGAGAAGGTAGAGCATGAACAGACGGTCAATACGCTGAAGCATAGGGCTGACTTCGCTCGGGCGGTGAACAAATATCTCTCGATCAGGGAGCGTGAAGCAGAGATCCGGGAGCGGGAGGAGATCATGCGGAAGATGGAGGTGGAGCACCAGGAACTGTTCGACCGGCTTCGCCCCCTGGTAAAGACCCTCTATACCCTGGTTGCTGCTGAGAAAGAGCGAGTCAGCGAGGCACTTGAGGCGGGGCAGAGCCGGGCGAAGGAGATCCATGCCAAGAACATGAGCCTCCAGCGGGACCTTGGAGGTGCCCGAAAGCAGGAAGAGGGTATCAGGAGGCGGATCACCGAACTTGAGCGTCAAGCAGCTGAACTGGAGGCCAGGGAGAAAGAACTCGCACAAAGGCATGAACAGTGCCCGAAAGTCTCCCCTTGGTTCTCTCTCCCCGACCAGATCGAGGCCACAAAAAAGCGGCTTGTTGCCGAAAAAGAGACTTACATCAGGCTCGCAAGCGAGAGAGGTGAGATCGAACGGCGACTCTCTACGAACCAGGCGCTTGAGCCGGAGCTGGAAAAGGGGACGGCAGATCTGACTCGGGCAATTGAAGCCCTTCAGCGGGAGATCGCCCATTTTACAGCCGAAAAAGATTCTGCACGACAGATCGCCGAGATCTACGAGAGGGACGATATCGAAGCATGTGCTGCATACCTCAAAGACAGGAGGGAACAGTTGCGTGAGATGCTGGCAGGCTACAGGAGCCGTCATGAGGGCCTTGCCCGGAATCTGGAGAGCGCGGAGAAGTACGGCGTCACCTTGAGCGACGAGTACCTGGCTGCTCTTGAGAGATTACAGGAAAAATACCCGACCGCGATAAGTGGCGCCGAACACCTGAAGGGAATCTCCGATGACGAACGGAGAGAATGCCTGGCCAACGCACCCTGGCTCCCGAAGGCTGTTCTCCTCCTCAAAGGGGATTTCGAGGCGGTTGTCCGCAACCCAGCGATTCTTCCGGCACAGGTCCAGGATGCTGCAATCGTTATCACCAGCATCGACCATCTCCGTGAGAGAAGACCGCTCTCACTCGGAGATGTCTACATCTCCTCCCGGACGCCCGAGCAGTCGCTTGAAGCGTTAGCCAGCGACCGTGCAGCCGAGCACCTCCGGAAAGAGATCCGCGCAATCAACGAGGAGATGCAGAAAGCTGATGAGGCGTTAGTAGCGATAACTCGCGACTTCGAAGCCCTCAGCTGCTTCATTAACCGGTATCCACCGGAATTTGAGCAGGAGAGGGCGGCCAATCTTGGGGAGCACCTTCGACAGATGAGTGAGGGTACGGCAAGGCTTGCAGCACTGCGAAATCAGATTCAGGAGGATCGCTCCGCCCTCCCTCGCGCCCGAACTGATCTGGCGGAGCAGGAAAAGACAATAGTCCTCTTCGAGAAGAAGCTCGCTCTGCTCACCGATCTCGTCAAAGTCACAGAGGAGAGGGAGAAGACTCTCAGAAACCTGCAGCAGGAGCGCCGGAACGCCGAAGAGACAGCGGTGCTACAGCGACAGATCGAGGCGGCGATCAGCCGGTGCGATTCTGAGTTCAAGAAACTTGAGGAGATCAACAACCAGATGAAGGAGCGCCTCCGGAAGATAGAGCAGGAGATCTCAGAGTACAGGTCTTACGCAAGCGAGGATGTTCCGATCCTAACGGATGCAGACATCGACAGCCTTAGGAGTGAATACCGAAGTGCCCGGCAGGTGGTCGACAGGGTTGTGAAGGACCGCGAGAGTTACGAAAGAGATAATGCCCGTGACAGAAAGCAGATAGAGGACGACTGGAACGATATCAGAAGTTACCGGATCTCTATCGATGAGATCGAAGCAGGAGACCCAAAGGAGCGTTATTCCTCTGAGTATATCCAGGAGGTTGACCGTAGTCATGAGGAGGCAGAGCGCCTTCTCAAAGAAGCCGTTGGCCGGTATGAGAATGTGCGTGGAAAACACCACCTTCTCTCCCTGGAGATGGAGGAGGCAGAGAGGAAATTTAACGCCCATGCCCCAGAAGCATATGTCCGGGATCCAGATCTCATCGATCCGGAGCCGTTGGAGGCCGATCAAAAGAGGTTAGAGGCAGAAATCCTCACTCTCAAGGCGGAACTTGCACACCTTGATGATCTGCGCCAGGAAGGCGAAAAAGTGCTTGAAGGCCTCATCACAGAACGCAGTGGCTACGAGCTGCTTGACAGCACTCACCATTTCATCCAGAAAGGTGCTGCCCCGGCATCGGAGCTTAGAGGCTACCGCTACTTCCAAGAAGAACTTGCGGCTGCCGTCGGGAGTACGACGAAACAGAAAGAGCGCTTCAGTGCCGCAAAGGACCAGTTCTTCCGGAACATCGATGAAATTAACGTTCCTCCCTACTTTATCGAGACAGTCAGGGGAAAGATCCGCATAGCGGAGAGTGTGGGCGAGGCAAACTCCATACAGCAAAGCCTGGAGGAATATGCTGCCACAGTCACCGGATGGGCAAAGGCGGTGAAGGCACAGGTGGAAGGGCTTCTTGAGGTCGAGAAGAAGATTGTCGATCAGGCCCTGGGGATGGCGAGAACCTACCGGGACTACCTCATAATGGTTCCCAGACTCTCGAAGATCGAGATCGATGGTAATCCCCGTGAGATGCTGCAGATCAACTTTGAAGATTGCATCTATCGTGACGAGGTGGCCCGGGGTGAGATGCACCGCTATATTCAGGACCTTACTGCTCATATCCAGGACGGCACTCTCAGCCGGGGGGAACTTGAGAAGGCGCTCGCACCGGGCCAACTGGTGGGTAGAGTTATGGATATGGTCAGGATCCGCGTAAAAATACGCAAGATTGATATCGATACCTACCCGTTCCAGCTCTGGGAGAAGATCAAGGCTTCTGAAGGGCAGGAGAACACGATGCACATCATCCTTCTGGTTGTTCTCATATCAACAATCAGAGCGATTGTCGTCGGCAGGCATGACCGGAACACCGCGAAAGTGCTCTTTGTTGACAATCCATTTGGTTCCACCGGATCATACTATCTCTGGGAGAAGATCTGGTCGATCCTCGACCGCAATAATGTCCAGATGATATGCTCGGGTCACAAGATCGATGCGAAGGTGCGCGAGTTCTTCCCGATCTCCTATCTCCTTACAAGTGAGATCTCGGCCGGCGGTCGGATGCGGATCGTCGGTGTCAGGTTTGTTGGTGCCGGCAAAGATCTGGATCGTCTGGAGCGGCAGAAAAGGGGTGAGATCCTTGCGTGGACGAAAGAGTAAAGATGACCAGCCATAGCAAGTTCCTCCCCAAGACCTCTTCCAGTCCTCACCCTCGACGGCACCTCTCCCGGCTCCTCCATCCCGGAGTCTTTATAAGCCGGATACCGCTTCTTCGCCCGCACCTTCACCGAGTCGATCGTGAACGCCTTGTCCGCTCACGCGACATGCCGGCCTCCGTGATCAGGATCGAGCAACTCCGGATCGTGCCGGGGGATTCGGTACTAATCGTGATTAGTACTAACCATAATTAGGAACCTCATCGCCACGAAGCCGAGCGCAGGGCCATCAGACGCCGCATTTCGAGTCGCGTCGGGTATTCCTGATGCGGACCTCGACCAAACTCCTGAAGGAATGAGGGATGCTTCCTGAATCGGTTCGGTGTCCGATGCGGATCGGCATGGGTCTATGAGAAGGGGAAACCCACGCTATATGAATGTCGATAGTTTATACCGAATACCGGCTACCCGATCCTCATACTCTTCGCAGGGTGGTGCTCCCGGTCATCAGCCGGGCGCACTGCCTGGCTAGGGGATCTCGTAAGTTTTTCCATCGCTTTGGCTAAGCAGAGTTTTCACAAGCAATCGAAATCGAGATCGATCAAGTCGTCGGCCTGTCAGGCCGACATGATAGGCCGCTACACTACCAAGGCGCTCTGTGTCTCGCTGGGTATTGTATCGTCCCAAGATGGCGAGGATCCGACCTTTGGCCTGCTGACCACAGGTCAATCCATCTGCTCGCGCCCGGCCACCTCCCGGTGCGATACCGGGCGCACCACCTGGCTGGCAGTACCATGGTCCAGTTCGAACGTCGCCTTGGTATGGCGACGTCATAACCAGCTAGACCGCTCAATGAACGGCAACTTAACAACCTTTTAGAATGACGATTTTGACATTCTGCACATAATTAAGGCTGTTCTTGGGAGTGTGATATTCGAACCCCTCAAGATTCGAACACGAGACCTCCGCCATGGTAAGGCGACGTCATAACCAATTGGACCATGACAGGTGAGATGGCATGTAGACCGGTCAATCATGTGGGACTACCCCTCCCTCGACTCGTATTGGAACACCGGATCTACGGAGTAGTGTGGGAGCCCGGATAGGATATTGGACTATGATATGGGTGATTGCACACCCAATTAATCCCCAAAGTAGACCGGTCCATCATGTTGGACTAGGAGTCCTTAGACCTCCTACGCAAAAAGTATCGTAAACCCCGATCTGTCAGATTATCCTTGGTAATCCTAGGTAGTGTAGCGGCCCATATACCTGCCCAAGTGGTGTAGTGTCCTATCAGACGGGTCTGCCACGCCCGCATGATCAATCTAATCCATAATATCGTTATTATATGAATTTAATTTTCACGGTCCGCACCGCATCTTTATTGGAGGTTCCCATAGGTTAATTGACAGACAGGGATAATTATTAATGCAGATCTACCTACGATGTGCGAATACCGCTTCATATAGCCCCGATACCATGAAGACGACCATCATCTACGAACCACGGGGGAGAGCTAAAGAATACTCCGAGCTCGCAGCGAATCTCTACCGTGGGTGTGGCCACCGTTGTTTGTACTGCTACGCGCCCCGTGCCATACGCGTGGACTGGGACGAGTTTTCACAGCCGTGCGTCCGAAAGAATATCATTGAACGGTTAGAAAGAGATGCCCGAATTTTGGCACAATATAATGAAAAGCGACCAATACTATTATCTTTTACAACCGATCCCTATCAGCCTCTTGATGTAGAGGTCCAGCTGACACGGAAAGCAATCCAGATTCTGCATAGATACAATTTAAAAGTCTTCATTCTGACGAAAGGAGGTAGCCGAGCCGAGAGAGATTTTGATCTGCTTGCCGAACGACCGGAATTAAGCGCCTTTGGAGTAAGTCTCGTCTTTTCCGATGAAGGAATGCGGCGAGAGATGGAACCGTTTGCAGCCAATACAGAAGAGCGGATTGTATCTTTGCAGAAAGCGCATGGAATGGGCATCTACACGTATGTATCCCTTGAGCCGGTCTGGGACCCGGATCAATCTCTTGAATTGATCGAGAGAACGCACGACGTGGTTGACTACTTCAAGGTGGGTAAGCTGAACCACAATGAGCGGCAGGATCGTATCGATTGGAGTAAGTTTTTGAAAGACGTCATAAAGCGGCTCAACTATTACGAAAAGCCGTTTTACATTAAGAAGGACCTCCAGGCGTATACCTAGACATTCAGGAATGTCTGCCCTTGGTCCTTCTTTAGCACAGTCATCTTCCTCGCCTGTGGCTCCCACACTTCGACTTTCCATCGCTTGAGCTCTTGAATCCCCTTCACGGCCATCATGAAGTGTCCGGCATCGGAATCTGTACAGAGCAGCATAGCATATACAACCGCCCTATTCGAGGTATCCCTCACTAGGGCGACAACGGGGGGTTTTATGTAAAATTCCCCCAGCCTATCCCGATACAGTTGAATGAAGGCATCTCTGGCATTGGAGGTCTCCTTATACGCTTCAAATCGTGACCTCCAGAGGTCTTCTTTCATGCCGAGCGCAATAGTCGCAAACTCCGGTTGCGTATCCGAGAATCTTTGGAGGTAAGAGGTCATCAGGTTGATGATCATCTCCGGTTTCCGGGGAGCCCCTCCAAGCTGATATTGTCCCTGCATCCTCCCAATTCTTTCAATAACATGCCAAGGTAGCTGTTTTGGTTCATAGGGGTCCAGGATGAAGATGCTGGGGAAATTTCTGTTTACCATCCGTTCTGCTTGTACGACCGCTTTCTCAACAGGGAGTGATGTGATTGTCGTATTACGCCTCAATCTCGGATACTTGGCATAATAAGGCTTTAAACTCTCCTCCAGAGTCGCTCGTTGCTGTTGACGGATATCGGGATCTGGGTGGTAGGAATTGAGGAATAACCTTGTTCCCTTGGGATATTCCCCAATACATCTCGCTGCTAAAAGGGCAGAACCCTCCCATCGTTCGCCTTCCAGTCCATACTGTGTCAGCTCATCGCAGTAACACCATCCCGATGCCGCGTATAAATCATAGATCTCAAGAGATGGAATTCTCTTCTTACTGGTCATGTGGTTTTTTGCAACGTTATTTGTCCAGATGCTCAAATATGTATCAATAAATTTATGTTTAATCCGGGTGTGGAACTTCACCTCCTCAACAACCTCGACTCTACCGTCGGTTTTCGGATTCATCTAGTATTAGGTTTTATTTCCTGATATTTATGGATAGATAGCTGGTTTCTCTACCAGAACCGGCGGTGAGGCTGAAGACGGATCTGAAAAGGATCGTAAGGGAGATCAGAATAATTGGGATTGTTGAACTGTAGGATGCGAAGGATATACCATGGAACTCCATACACCAGAGGATCAGATTGCATTCGTTGATGACACGATACATGTAGATTTGACGTTAGAGAATTGTGACGATGAATTGAGGAGATTCCGTCGTACGATCCACTTTCGCCCTGCCCACGCCCTACCTTCTAATATCCCCCTTCCCACTGCTTGATGGTGCTGT
>NZ_JASEFJ010000022.1 GCF_030019085.1 Methanoculleus sp. | reverse complement strand
GGGAAAGAACTTCAAGAAAGCAATCGTTTTAAAAACGGTGATGGGCTCGCTGAGATTCGAACTCAGGACCTCCGCCATGTCAAGGCGACGTCATAACCAGCTAGACCACGAGCCCGCATCAGCCTGACGATTAACAAGGTTGGCTCTTTTGGTATAAAACCATTCGCCCGGCCCAGAACCGCCCCCCTAAAGGTGGGGATAAGGGAGAACCGGGCGCGTTCAGATCTCCGCGTACTTCGCCGTATGGATCCCATCGACCCGCTTGATCTCTTCCATCGCCTCAGGCGGCACCGGAGAATCGACGGTCAGGACCATCAGCGCCTCTTCACCCGGCCTGTGGCGGCCGACCTGCATCCCCGCAATGTTCACGTTCGCCCGGCCAAGGATCGTCGCGACCTTCCCGATGACACCCGGCTTATCCGTGTGGCGGGATATGACCACGTGCCCCGTCGGCGTCAGATCGGTCATGTAGCCCCCGATACTCACGATCCGCGCCCGGTTCGGGCCGGAGACGCTACCGCTCACAGTCTCGGTCATCCGGTCCGTCCTCGCCGTGATGGTGATGATATTCTTGAACCCCTGCGCCTCCTCCGTGGTGGTCTCGCTCAGCCGGATACCACGCTCCTTTGCCACAAACTCAGCGTTCACCAGGTTTACCGGCACCTGCAGGATCGGGTCAAGCACCCCCTTCAGGATGACCCGGGTGATGAACTTCGTGTTCGGGAGTTCAGAAGCCTCACCGCCGTATGTGACCTCGATCGACTCAAGCCTGCCCTCAATGAGCTGGACGAGAAGCCGACCCATCTTCTGCGCAAGCCTTGCATAGGGCTCGATCAGCGCCTGTTGCTCCGCCGGGACCATAGGAGCGTTCACCACGTACTTCGCAGAACCACCCGACAGGACGCTGATACACTGGTTTGCGATCGAGATGGCGACATTCTTCTGCGCCTCAACAGTGCTTGCCCCGAGGTGCGGCGTGACGATCACCTGCTCAAGACCGATCACCGGCGAATCCGTCGGCGGTTCGCTCTCGAACACATCCAGCGCAGCACCGGCAACCTTTCCGCTTGCAATCCCGTCGGCGAGCGCCTTCTCATCGATGATGCCCCCGCGGGCGCAGTTGATCAACCGAACACCGTCCTTCATCGTCGCAATAGTCTCGGCGTTGATCATGTGGTGCGTCTCCTTGATCAGCGGGGTGTGGACGGTTATAACATCCGCCCTCCGGAAGAGTTCCTCAAGCGAGACCATCTCCACGCCAAGACTTGCGGCCCGCTCGCTGGTGATAAAGGGGTCGTAGGCGATGCACTTCATCTCCATCGCCTGGGCACGCTTCGCCACCTCGCGGCCAATGCGCCCGAACCCCACGATACCAAGAACCTTCTCGTTAAGCTCGATGCCCATAAACTTCGAGCGCTTCCACTCGCCCTTCTTGAGCGAAGCGTTCGCCTGGGGAATATTGCGGGCAAGCGCAAGCATCATCGCCATAGTGTGCTCTGTGGCTGCCAGGGTGTTTCCTTCAGGAGCGTTCGCGACGATGATACCCTTCCGGGTCGCCGCCTCGGTATCTATATTGTCCACCCCGGCGCCGGCACGACCGATGAACCTGAGCCTCTTCCCGGCCTCGATCACCCGGGCCGTAACCTCGGTTCCCGAACGCACAAGTATGGCGTCGTAATCGCCGATGATATCTACGAGCTGATCCTCAGTCAACCCGGTTTTGACATCCAGGTCGCAGAACTCTTTAAGGATGTCAAGCCCTTCCTCTGCCAGCGGATCGCTGACCAGCACTCTATATCTCACGGTTCAACCCATACTAATTTAACATCATATGTCTTGATGCTTTTTCCTCCTAAATCTTTTATGCAATGGTGAGAAGTATATGTGTGGTGCGAGCATGAAGGAAATCCCCAACGTTCTGTGGCTTGAAGAGATAAAGAAAGAAGACATCCCTTCTGTGGGTGGAAAGGGGGCTTCACTGGGCGAAATGGCAGCCATCGGTCTGCCTGTGCCCCGGGCTTTTGTGGTGACCGCTCAGGCGTTCCGCAGGTTTCTCGTGGAAGCCGGGATCGAGGACAAGATCTTTAGCAGGCTGGGTAACCTGGACGTCGACGACACCGCTGCGCTGGAATCGGTCTCGCGAGAGGTGCGGGAGATCGTTCTGAACGCCGCGATGCCAGACCGGATCCGTCAGGAGATAGTCGAGGCCTACGCCAGGATGGGCGGGGAGAATACGATCGTCGCCGTCCGGTCGAGCGCCACCGCAGAGGACCTCCCGGACGCCAGTTTTGCCGGTCAGCAGGAGACGTTTCTAAACATAGTCGGAGATGACGCCCTGCTTGACGCCGTCCAGCGGTGCTGGGCGTCTCTTTATGGTGCGCGTGCCATCTACTACCGCGCAAAACAGGGATTCGACGACCGCAGCGTGAACATCGCCGTCGTTGTCCAGGAACTCATACCGTCCGAGAAGTCCGGTGTCATGTTCACCTCACACCCGGTCACCGGGGAGCCCCTCACGATCATCGAGGCCTCCTGGGGGCTGGGCGAGGCCGTCGTCTCCGGAAGCGTCTCTCCCGATAACTACGTCTTTGACCTTCGCACGGAGCGCGTGGTCGATCGCCTGATCGCAGAGAAGGCGATCATGATCGTGCCTGAAGGTCGACACGGCACAAAGACCATCCAGACCCCCCCAGAGAAGCGGTTAGCCCCCGTCCTCTCCGACGATGAGGTAGCACGGCTTGCCATGCTCGGCAAGATCGCCGAGGACCACTACGGCGTCCCCCAGGACATCGAGTGGGCGATCGTAGGTGAGGAGATCTACATACTCCAGTCCCGGCCGATAACAACGATCAAGCAACCGGAAGCAAGACGCGCCGGCGAGACCGGGAAGAAGAGGGGTGCTCTCGGCACCGTGATCCTGCAGGGGCAGGGCGCCTCTCCCGGGGTCGCGAGCGGCCGGGTGGTCATCGTCCACGACGTCAAGGACACCAGCGCCGTCAAAGAGGGTGACATCCTTGTCACCACCATGACCAACCCCGACATGGTGCCCGCGATGAGGCGTGTCAGCGCCATCATCACAGACGAGGGCGGCATGACCTGTCACGCGGCAATCGTGAGTCGGGAACTCGGAACCCCGGCGGTTGTGGGGACCAAGAAGGCAACAAAGGTCCTGAAAGACGGCCAGATCGTCACCGTCGACGGCGAGAAGGGTCTGGTCTACGAAGGAGCTGTGGAGGCCCCGGCACCGGCGGCATCGAAGGCAGCACCGGCGGCGGTCGCGGCCGCTCCCATAATCACCGCGACGCTCGTCAAGGTGAACGTCTCCCTGCCCGAGGCCGCAGCACGTGCCGCCGCCACGGGCGCCGACGGTGTCGGCCTCCTCCGGATAGAGCACCTCATCCTGGGGCTTGGCAAGACACCCTCCTGGTACATCGAGCATGGCGCCGAAGAAGAGTTCGTCACCGAACTCTACACCGGCATCAAGACCGTTCTCGACGCGTTCCCCGGAAAACCCGTCTGGGTCAGGACGCTTGATGCCCCGACCGACGAGTTCAGGAACATGGAGGGCGGCGAGGAGGAACCCATCGAGCACAACCCGATGCTTGGCTGGCGTGGCATCCGCCGCGACCTTGAGACCCCTGACCAGTTCCGTCTCCAGGTAGAGGCCTTCAAGAGGCTCTGGGCGGCCGGGTACGACAACCTTGGCGTGATGTTCCCCATGGTAAACCACCCTGACGAGTTCACCCGCGCACGGGCGATGATGAGGGACTGGGGCGTCGATGTCGACAACGTCACCCTCGGAATAATGATCGAGATCCCGAGCAGCGTCGTCCTGATCGAGGACTTCATCCGTGCCGGGATCCGGTTCGCCTCCTTCGGGACGAACGACCTGATCCAGTATACCCTCGCAATCGACCGGAACAACGAGAACGTAGCCTGGATGTACCAGCCAGAGCACCCTGCGGTCCTCCGCCTGATCGACTACGCCATCAGCGCCTGCCGCAGGCACGGCGTCGAGTGCTCCATCTGTGGTCAGGCCGGTTCCGACCCCCGTATGGTCACCTGGCTCGTTGAGCACGGTATCTCCAGCGTCTCGGCAAACATAGATGCGGTTTCGCGGATCCGCGAGGCCGTTGCACGGAAAGAGAAACAGATCCTCCTTGATGCAGCGAGAAGAGATGCGTGACGTTGGGTGTTCGGAGGGGGATCTATTCTCCTTTCTCTCATCAAAACGACAGGATGACCTTGGGTATCAACGTATCCTGAGCTCGATGTGCACCCCGCCTCACCCGGTCGCGGTGCGCGCACACGCTATGTTCCTGGAGACGAACCTGGGCGACCCCGGCCTCTTCCCCGGGACGTCCGCGCTTGAGGATCTCCTCGTCGAGCGCCTGGGGTCTCTGATGCACCACCCGGATGCCGGAGGCTACGCGACGAGCGGCGGGACAGAGTCAAACATCCAGGCGCTCCGGATAGCAAAGAAACTTAAACCGGTGAACCACCCCAACGTCGTGATGCCGGCATCGGGCCACTTCTCGTTCACAAAGGCCTGCGATATGCTCGGGCTTGAGGCACGGACGGTGCCGCTCGACCGCGAGTTCCGGATGGACGTAGAGATGGTCGAAGACCTTGTCGACGCAAACACTATCGCTCTTGTCGGTGTCGTCGGGACGACCGAATACGGTATGGTCGACCCCATCGCCCGCCTCTCGGAGATCGCCCTTGACCGGGATCTCTTTCTCCACGTCGATGCCGCGTTTGGCGGCATGGTCGTCCCGTTCCTGGACCGGCCGATCCCGTTTGACTTCCGGCTCCCCGGCGTCTCCTCGATATCCATCGACCCTCACAAGATGGGGATGAGCACCATCCCGGCAGGCTGTCTCCTGGTTCGCGACCCGGCCTGGTTCTCGTCCCTCAACGTCGATACCCCCTACCTTACGGTGAAGCGGGAGTGTACCCTTGCCGGCACCCGACCGGGCGCTCCGGTGGCCGCGGCGGTCGCTGTCCTCGAGTATATGGGGAGGGACGGCATGGAGGCCGTGGTCTCGGGGTGCATGGAGAACTGCCGGCGTCTGATCGAGGGGATGGAGACGCTTGGCTACCCGCGGGCCGTGACCCCGGACGTCAACGTGGCGACCTTCCACTGCAAGCGTGCACCCCGGGGCTGGCGGGTCTCTACGACCCGGCAGGGCCACATGAGGATAGTCTGCATGCCCCACGTCACACGCGACGTTGTCGAAGAATTCCTGGCAGATATGTGTGATTTGAATGCTTGAACGCCTTATTCAGTCCCTGGAGACGTCTCCCGTCATGAAGAGGGGAGACTACAACTACTTCATCCACCCGATCACCGACGGCGTGCCGCTCCTTGAGCCCGCACTCCTCCGCGAGATCGGGTGTGCCATGGTGCGTGTCCTCGACCTCTCAAGGGTCGAGAAGATCGTCGTCTGCGAGGCGATGGGGATCCACATCGGTGTCACCCTCTCCCTTATGACCGATATACCGCTGGTGGTCGTCCGGAAACGCTCTTACGGTCTCCCCGGCGAGGTCGCCGTCCACCAGACCACAGGCTACTCGAAGGGAGAACTCTACCTGAACGGTGTCGGCGCCGGCGACCGGGTTGTGTTGATCGACGACGTCTGCAGTACAGGGGGAACTCTCAGAGCCCTCATCAGCGCCCTCGGGCAGGTGGGTGCAGAGATCGCCGATGTCTGTGTCGTCATCGGCAGGGGCGACGCGGATATCGGCCGGCCGTACAAGACGCTTGTCAGGATCGAGGTCTCGGCAGACCGGGTGCGTGTTGTTGATCCCTGTACCTGATCTCATCGAGCAACTCCGCAATCGCGGGGTGAGGAGGGTCGCTCTCCAGTTCCCCGCCGGACTTGCAAGAGAGGCGCCGGGGACAGCTGCCGCGCTCCGTGATGCGGGGTTTGAGGTGATCATCAGCGGTGATCCCTGTTACGGTGGCTGCGACCTTGCGCTCGATGCCCTGGCATACGCCGACGTTCTGGTTCACTTCGGTCACGCCCCGGTGGAGGAGCGTGCTGACGTGGTCTACGAACCGGTTCGGATCGATTTTGATCCCGGCGTACTCGAGACGGTCGTTCCTCTCCTCAACGCCCGCCGCATCGGTCTTGTCACCACCATCCAGCACGCCCACCTCCTCGACGGGATGGTGGCCGCCCTTCGGGAGCACGGGGTCGAGGCGGTGGTCGCCCCTGGCGATAGCCGGACTCCGGTCGCGGGGCAGGTGCTCGGCTGCAACTTTGCCGCCGCGCGGGCGACCGGGGCGGACGAGATCCTGTTTGTCGGGACGGGTTTGTTCCATCCCATCGGGATCCGGCTTTCGACCCGTGCCAGGGTTGTGGCGCTCGACCCCTTCACCGGCCAGGCGCAGGAGGTCGATGCCGAACGGCTGGTCAGGCGTCGCGCCGCTCTGATGGAGAGGGCACGGGACGCCGCAAACTACGGGATCATCCTCAGCAGCAGGAGCGGACAGAGACGGCTTGACCTGGCCAGACGACTCGTCGGCCTCTCGGAGAGGGCGTTCCTCGTCGTTATGCGCGAGGTCACGCCCGACGCTCTCCTCGATCTCGGGTTTGAGGCCTATGTGAACACCGCGTGCCCGAGGCTCGCCTACGATGACCAGGTGCGGTTCCCCGTTCCGGTGCTGGCGCCGCCGGAGTTTGAGATACTCTGCGGTGCGCGTTCCCTGGACGATTATACCATCGACGAGTTTCTCGCGCCATGATGAACCTGCGTCACCTTGAGATGGAACTCGAACGCCTGGAAGGCTTCGAGCGGCCGACCTCTCGACTTGAGCAGTACCGGACTCCAGCACCGGTAGCGGCCCGCCTCCTCCATCACGCCGCCATGCAGGGCGCAATCGAGGGGAGGAGGGTCCTTGACCCCGGGTGCGGGACGGGTGTCCTGGCCTGCGGCGCTGCGCTCCTCGGGGCGTCGGCCGTGACCGGTCTTGATATAGACCCTGCAGCGGTAGCCGTCGCCCGGCGGAACGCCGACCGACTCGGTCTGGATATCGAGTTCCTGGTGGCCGACGTCCGCGACAGCAGTCTTGAGTGGGATCGGTTCGCCTCTGATACCGTCGTGATGAACCCGCCGTTTGGAGCGCAGAAGGTTCATGCCGACCGGCCGTTCATCGACAGGGCACTTGAACTTGCTGGCGAGGTCTACGGCATCTTCAACCAGGGTTCGGCGGCGTTTGTGGCCGCATATACGGAGGGCCGGGCGGTTGTAGAGGAGGTTATCCGCTGCGAGTTTCCCATGCGGCGGACGTTTGCCCACCACCGCAGAGACCGAGTGGATATCACGGTTGAGGTCATACATTTACGAAGGATCTGACTTAACCGTGGCTGCCGATACAAAACCGGTCTGGGGGCTCTCCGCTGCCCACCTTGTGACCGACCTCTACTCGCCGGTCCTTCCCGCAATCCTCCCGCTCCTGATCGCAGAGCAGGGTTACTCCTACCTCCTTGCAGGGCTGATCGTCACCGTCTACAACCTGACCTCGTCCTTCCTTCAGCCGGTTGCAGGCTGGTTCTACGATAATAAGGGGCTTGCCGTCCATATCAGCATCACCGTTCTGATCAGTGCAACGTTCATATCCATAGTTGGACTGCTCGGGAACTACTATCTGATCGTCGCGTCGGTCGCCATCGCGGCGTTCGGACACGCCCTGTTCCACCCGAGCGCCCTCGGGACGGTCAGCCACCTGACCCGGGACGCCGTCCGTGGGAGAGTCACCTCCTACTTTGTGATCGGCGGGAACCTCGGTTACGCGCTGGGCCCCATCTGCGCCGGGGTGGTCGTCGGGCTGATGGGGTTGCCGGGGCTCCTCATCCTGGCCGTACCCGGTATTGCTATGTCGGTGGTTCTACGGCGTATTCTGCCACCACCTGACCGCCGCACCGGAGTCCGCCCCTCCGCCACGCCGGTTGCCCGGGCATCGTATCGGCCTATCGCGCTCATGGTCGCGGCTTCGGGTCTGCGTGCCTGGGCGATCTTCGGGTCGGTTGCCTACCTCCCAACCGTCCTCACCCTCCGGGGGATCGACCTCGTGACCGCGAACCTGCTGGTCTCGGGGATGCTGATATGCGGCGTCGTCGGCCAGGTTGTCGGTGGCTCCCTCTCAGATCGTTACGGCCGCAAGGACTACACCATCCTCGGTCTCATAGCCGCCGTCCCGCCGTTCCTGGTCTTCCTCATGGCGGGCGGAACAGTATCTCTCGTCGCGCTGATGGTCTTCGGGTTTGCTCTATGGTCGACGTTTGCGGTCAGCGTGGCGATGGCGCACGAGATCGCCCCTGCAAACGTCGGCCTGGTCTCCGGGCTGATGCTCGGTCTCTCCGTCGGTGTTGGCGGTCTCGGGGTCGCGCTCACGGGCCTGATCTCCGACCAGACCTCGCTCCAGGTGGGGCTGATGACAATCCCGCTTGCGATCGTCCTCTCGGTGTTACTCTTCCTTGCCGTCCCCTACCCCTGGAAGTCGTTCTCGCGGGGTGGTTCAGGTTCACCAATCCATTAATCTACCCGAAGCGCAGAATCTTCCGTGATGGTCACTCGGTTCCGGCGGTACCGCCAGATAGCGGATGTGCTGGTCAAATACGGGTTCGGGGTCCTGGTCGAGGAGGTCATTCCTGGGGCCGACCGGCTTCGGGTGTTCCAGAAACGTCCCCAGGAGAAAAGATCGATCTACGAGCGGATCCGGCTTGCTATAGAGGAGCTGGGGCCGACCTACATCAAGTTCGGCCAGATCATGAGCACCAGGCGTGAACTCCTCCCGCCCGAACTGATCAAGGAACTGCAGAGGCTCCAGGACCGGGTTGAACCCCTGCCGTTTGAGGAGATCCGGCCTGTGATCATGGACTACTGCGGGAACCTGGAGGACTGTTTCGACCTGATCGAGGAAGAACCTGTAGCAGCGGCGTCCCTCTCGCAGGTGCACCGCGCTATCCTGAAGGACGGGCACGTGGTTGCCCTCAAGGTGCAGCGCCCGGGGATAGTCGACCTGATCGAGACCGACCTCCTGATCCTCCAGTCGCTTGCGGCCAGGCTGGAGTCGATGTTCCCGGACCTCCAGATCTACAACGCTGTGGGGATGGTGGAGGAGTTTGCAATCCAGATCCGGCGGGAACTGGACTTCACCCAGGACGGGATTAACGCGGAGCGTCTCAGGCGGAATTTAAAAGAAGTTCCGGGTCTCAGGATCCCCCGGATCTACTGGAAAATCTCCGGCCCCCGGATGCTTGTGATGGACTACATCGAGGGTGTCAGGATCGATGACGTGGAGGCCATCCGCGCCATGGGTATCTCCCCGGTAGAGATTGCCGAGATCGGGTTTCGCGCCTACCTCAAGCAGGTCTTTGTCGATGGGTTCTTTCACGGCGACCCCCACCCGGGCAACCTGCTGGTGACCCGGCAGGGGGAGATCGCTGTCCTGGATTACGGTATCGTCGGCGTCATCCGGCCGGAGAAGAGGAAGGTCTTTGTGGACCTTCTCCTCTCGATGAGCAGGACGGACGTCGCCGGGGTGCTTGCCGCGCTCGAGAACCTGGGGGTTCGGATCAGGCGGGAGGACATCGATGACGTAAAAGACGACCTCTACCTGACCCTCCTGGATTACCGGGAGACGAAACTGAAGCAGGTGAACTTTGCGTTCGCGATCCGGGGGCTGACCGATACCCTCCGGCGGTATCATATCCGGGTGCCCTCGAACCTGATGCTGATAATGAAGGTGATCGTGATGGTGATGGATGTCGGTGTCAGGCTTGACCCGGACTTCAACTTCGATCGCCGGCTCCGGCCATACCTGACGGACATTACGGCAAGGCAGCGGTTCTCTGCGGAAACCCTGGAGGGTGCGGTGCGGTCGCTTGCAGGCGCGGCCGGGGGTCTGCTTGCACTTCCTGGATACGTGAACGAGGCGCTTCGGACAGTCTCGGAGGGGACGATCAAGTTCGAGATCGAGGATCGTGACCTCAACGCTATCGCCGGCATCGTCGACCGGACGAGCGACAAAATCCTTGTCGGGCTTGTGGTCGCCGCGATAGTTGTGGGCTCGTCGCTGGTGCTCGGGGTGGCCGAGGTCCAGATCCCGGAGTCGATCTCGGTTCTTGCGACGTTTGGTTATGTCATCGCGGTTTTGATCGGGTTCTACGCGGTTTATGATGCTTTCAGGCACAGAAGGGCGTTAAAGCGGCAGAAATGAACTTTTTGGGTGCCGCCGGGCCAGGCCCCTCCTCTCCCCTGTCCCGACGGCTCAACAGAACAGTCTATTTTCGGGCAGGGAGTTGAACCCCCTCACCTCCCGGCCGCGATAGACCCTGGAAGGCCGTGCATGGGTCTTCTCCAGGGTCTCCCCCGCCAACAACGCAGATGATACACATTTTTCACGGTTTTAAATTGCCGGGATCTAATATCCGGCCTCAGGGCGGGTATACCTTTGCAAGAGGAGCGATCCTTGAGCCTTGAAGTGTGGATCTAACGGCAAAATATGGCCCGGGATCCAGGTGGTTTTGGATGTGGCGACACTCCACTAGATCCCGTGCGAGTGAGGAGCATCTCCGGGTGCATCATGGTGGACATCTTCTGGAAAACCCGGTCTCCATGTCACGGCTTTCCCGTGGAGTGTTTGACGATGTGGCAGAGATACCGTTTGTTTCCGGGGCTGAATCCACGCGCCCGCTTGCCGCCGGGAAACCTCCTTGAAGTTTCATCCCCTCCCTGCGGTTACAGTATCCCGGAGGGGTGGACTCCTTACGTCATAGGAGAGGTTGCTGATACCCTGTTGCCCTCCACCCATAATCAGGACCGGGGTTAAGCGTCCCTGATCTCCATCGGCACCGGATCCGGTTTATGGCCAGGGGCCAGAAGGAAAAAGAGGGTCACTCGGACTTCTTCTTGAAGAAGAGCTTGCAGTGGCAGGCCCCCTGCTCCTCGATCTCCTGCTCGTGGTAGATACAGGGGCAGATGATGATCCGATCTTTCTCGGGGTCGCCACTCCGGAGCCTGCATGGGCAGTATGCCGCCCCGAACCGTTCCTTGTTCCTGACAAGCCCGCGGATAACGGTCTCCAGCTGTCTCTCATCGGGATTTAAGATGTAGCCCCTCTCCTTTGCATATTCTTTTGCCCTGTTACGCTCCGCTTCAATGTTATCTTCGGTCATGTTCTCTTCTCCTGTCGTGTGGGGCTTCTTCTCCCGTACTTCTCGATATAGGCTATCATCGAGTTAAAGATTTTGACCCCATCCTCTGACCCGAGAACCGCCTCGCTTGCGCGCTCCGGGTGCGGCATCATCGCGAGGACGTTTCTGTTCTCCGAGAGGATGCCGGTGATACTCTCAATCGAGCCGTTCGGGTTGCTCTCCGGTCCCACGTTCCCCTGCTCGTCGCAGAATCGGAACGCGACCCGCTTCTCACGGTTCAGTCTCTCAATCTCTCCCGGCGGAGCGACGTAACGCCCCTCCGCGTGTGCGATCGGTATCCGGATCACCTCTCCTTCCCGGTAGAGCATCGTGAACGGCGATGTGGTATTCTCGACCCGGAGGTTGACGTGCCGCGATATGAACTTTGGGTAGGCATTCAGCGTGAAGACCCCTGGCACCAGCCCTGCCTCCGAGGCAATCTGGGCGCCGTTACAGATCCCCAGCACCAGGCCACCGGCCCTCGCGTACCTGATGACCTCGGCCATGATCGGGGTTCTGGCGGCGATCGCCCCCGCCCGGAGGTAGTCGCCGTAGGAAAACCCGCCCGGGAGCACCACCGCATCGTACTGGCGGGCAAACCCGTCTTTGTACCAGACGAGATCGGTATCGACCCCGCAGACGTCGACAAGGACGTGGTGTGTGTCCCGGTCGCAGTTGCTCCCGCCGAACTGCACCACAGCGAACCTCATACCTCACTCGACCTCAATCGTGTATTCGTGGATGACCGGGTTTGCCAGGAGCCGGTCGCACATCTGCCTTGCCGTCTTCCGGGCCGCCTCAGCGTCCGGGGCTTCGAGCGTGATCCGGAAGAGTCTCGCCGTGCTCAGGTCCTCGGTCTGGAACCCCAGGTTCTTGAGGGCATGCTGGATGGCACGTGCCTCCGGGTTGAGCATCCCCTCTTTCAGTCGGATGGTTATTGTAACGGTATACTTCATGCAGTCTCACCTCCGGGCCGGGAGAGTATGCGCTTTGCAACAGTGGCATACGCCTCCATAACATCGCCCTTCCCGAACCGGTAAACGTCCTTGTCGAGAGACGCTCCGGTCTCTTTGTCCCAGAGTCTCATCGAGTCCATGCTGATCTCGTCCCCGAGAACGATATCACCTCTCTCGCGGCCGAACTCGAGTTTGAAATCGACAAGGGTGACCCCGCGTGCATCAAGGTATTCCCGGAGTATCTCGTTTACTGCGAGCGCCGTTGCCTTGATCTGGTCGAGTTCCTCGGGCGTGGCAAGACGGAGGGCAAAGATCAGGTCGTCGTTAAGCATCGGGTCGTGATGGAGATCGCTCTTGTAGTCGATGATTATCACCGGAGGGTCGAGCGGTTCGCCCTCCCGGAATGGGTATTTGCGCACGAGAGACCCGGCCGCTATGTTCCTCACGATAATCTCGAGCGGGATCATCTCAAGTGCCCGCACCGCCATGCTGGCGGCGTCGATGCTCTCCAGGTAGTGTGTTCGGATGCCGTGCTCTTCCAGGTACCTGAAGAAGAAGGATGAGACTTCAGCGTTGTACCTTCCTTTCCCGCCCAGAGTATCTTTCTTCTCGCCGTCGAATGCTGTTATATCATCCCGGAACTTCATGATGTAGACCCCGGGGTCGTCGGTGCGGTAGACGGATTTAGCCTTCCCACTGTAGAGCAGGTCAACCTGTTTCATGCGCAGAACTCCGATATGTGTTGAGCGGGATTCTTGATGAGGTTATGCTCCCTCATCCTGAGGGGGGGCGGCAATCCTCTCTGCGAGGTGCCGGATCAGGGGTTCGAGCAGCGGCGGGTACCAGCCCCTTTCGATGTACTGCGGGTAGATGCAGAGGCGTTCGCGGAGTTCGGCGTCCCCCACAATCCGTTTGAGTTCCTCGATCTGAGGCCAGGGGTGTTCGGGGTTGACATAATCGATGGTCAGCGGGGAGACTCCCCCGAGATCGTTGACACCGCACCCGATCAGAAGCGAAGCGTCCGCCAGGTTCGGGGGTATCTGGACGGCCACGTCCGCTGGCAGGATCTCCCTGGCAAGGGATATCGTCGCGCAGATCTCGTCAGTGCCCGGCGCCGGCGCATCCGCCATCGGCGTTCCTGGCTTCGGGCAGAAGTTCTGGACGATCACTTCCTGGATGTGGCCGTAACGCCGATGGAGGTCACGGATGACCCGGAGCGACTCCTCGCGGTCGTCCATCGTCTCGCCGATCCCGAGCAGGATACCGGTGGTGAACGGGATAGAGAGTTTACCGGCGTTCTCGATCATCTCAATCCTCACCGCCGGGTCTTTGCCGGGGGAGTTGCGGTGCGCAGGGACGTCGGCGGTCGTCTCAAGCATCAGCCCCATGCTGGCGTTCACGGTTCGAAGCCGGTCGAGTTCCTGGTAGGTGAGGATACCGGCGTTTGTGTGCGGCAGAAGACCGCACCTTATGGCCTCAAGGGAGAGGTCGTAGACGTAGTCCAGGATGTCATGGTAGCCGAGCCGTTCGAGCATCGCGGAGAACCCCGGGACAGCGCCGGGCCGTTCTCCGAAGGTGAAGAGGGCCTCGGTGCAACCGAGGGCGGCGCCTCCTTCAAGCGTCCGGCTCGCTTCCTCTGGCGGCATGATGCAGCCTTCCTGAACCGGGGTGCGGAAATAGCAGTAGCCACAGTGGTTTGCGCAGACAGTTGTCAGGGGAAGAAAAACGTTCTTCGAGAAGGTTATGACGCGCCGGTGCATGGATAGATCTCCGCCCCCCTCCTTCATGAACCTTCGGGAGGAGACGCGGGACGGCAAAGAGACCTGCGGGGGTTTTGACGGGGCGGAAAGAACCACCGTCCGGTCGGGACCAGGAGGCAGGTGTGCGGCTGTTCATCTCCCGGTGAGACCCCCTGGAAAAATCCTGTCGCCGCTCCGTGGCATGGCCGGGCGGGGGCGTTCCGCCCCCTCCCCACGGCGTTGTGATCCTCCATCGGTACCGTGCCAGGGAGTGCATCTCCAGCATCAGGGTGAAACCCTACCTGGCACAGCCATCCGGTCTATCACCGATCACTGCCCTTCCCCCTTTGAAGGGGGCGGGAGGAGGCGCGAAGCGGCCGGGTGATGGGGTTTTTCCAGAGGTTAAAACACCCTTCCGGTGAACCGTCAGGACAGGGGGCGGTGGTGGAAGTTTCCTCCCCCTCTTGCGAGACGTCTCAACTTTCGAGCGGAATTGTCCGTCCTTGCAGACCATGTCCCTCTGCTTCCAGGCGCGCTGGTATTCAGGAATACTCGAGCCCGGTCTTTCCAGGCTCGAGGATAGCGATGGCTTTTTGATGCTGCCCCCTCAACTGTTTTTCCGATGTACTTCCACGCGCTCATCCCCTTCAAGCCTGTGAACCCGAAGACGCGCCTATCCTGCATCTTAAACCAGGAAGAGCGGGAGGCGTTCGCCCGGGCGATGCTTGAAGACGTGATCGCCGCCGCCCGGAGATCGGGGTGCAGCGCCACCCTGCTCTGCACCCACCCCTTCAAGCACGATAACGCGCTCATCGCTGTCCGGACAGAACCCCTCAACGATGCCATCAACTGGGCGCTCCGCCAGTTTCACTGCCCGGCGCTCATCATCATGGCTGACATACCCCTGGTGACGGCCGGGGATATCCAGCGGCTGATCAGGACGGAGAAGGACATGGCCATCGTCCCCGGGCGCGGCGGAGGGACGAACGTGATCTTCCTCAAAAAACCGCAGTGCTTCCACGCCGACTTCTACGGTGCGAGTTTCCTTGACCACCTGCGGGTTGCAGAAGAGTGCGGGTTCTCCGTCGAGGTCATCGACTCGTTCCGGATGTCGACCGATATCGACGAGAAAGAGGATCTCGTAGAGATCCTCATCCACGGAAAAGGGAGAAAGAGCAGAGATTACCTGGAGAACTCAGGGTTCTCTCTTGCTATCGACGAGAAAGGACGGGTCGGCGTGAAGCGCAACCCCCATGAAGAGACACTCTGACGCGTCTATTGTGGCAACCCCGGTGTAGTCGCCGATGGGTAACCCCGTCCCCCGTACAACCGCCGCCGGCACACACTCATCAGCCTCCCCCATCACGAGTTCAGCGGCAGAGGCTATACAGTCTGCAACCGCCCTCTTTGTTACCTGAAGTTCGCGGCCGAAGAGATCCTTTCTCCCGCGCTCATCTATCACCGATGGGATCCCCGAACACCCGATAGCAACCCCGCTGCATCCAAGTCGCATCGCATGCGTCCGGGAATCGATGACTATAACCCCCAGATCGGCCCCCGTCCGCTCGGAGATCGCAGAACGTATCCGCGCCGCCGAGGCGTCAGGGTCAAGGGGCAGGAGGACGACCGAACCTGCGGGAGCGTTTGAGGCGTCTATCCCCGCGTTCGGGAGGAGCGTCCCGTTCTTCATGCAGAGCAGGAACCCGGGTATCCCGCCCACGACCCGGTCGCTCTCCCGGAGCACCACCTCGGCGAGACGGGCGTCTATCCGGTAATCCCGGGCGAGGCGGAGCGCCTCCTCTGAAGGCTCGATATCAGCGAGATTCACGACCCGCCCCTCCGCTGTTGCCAGCGCTGACTCCGCAACCGCGAGAACGTCACCGGTCTTAAACTCCCCCGCGCCTGACCGTGCGACGGCCTCAAGGAGCCTCTCCGCGATATCATCGCCGGGGTAAAGCAGAGGGGTCGCGATCCCGTAGACCGAGAAAGAGGGTGGCGTCATCTCCCCTGCCTCATCTTCGCGTAAACCCGCAGGAGGTCAGCGGTCTCCGGGACATCGTGGCTCCGGACGACGGACGCCCCCGCCGCCACCAGCATCGTTGTTAGCGCAAGGGTGCCAGCGAGCCGGCCCTCCGGCGGCTTTCCGAGAAGATACCCGATGAACGTCTTACGGGAGACCGCTGCAAGAACCGGCCGGCCGAAGTCCAGGAACGACTGAAAGTTCCGGCAGAGTTCCCAGTCATCCTCGCTCGTCCGCTCCGGAACCCACCGGCCGATACCCGGGTCAAGCACGTAGTCCTCGATCCCGAACCGCGAACACCGCTCAACGACAGTTTCAAGCGCCTTGCGGGTGGCGGCGAGCCCCACGGCATCGCCCGGCCGGCGAAGACTCGCCATGGTAAATACCGGTAGCCCCGAGTCGGCGACAGCCCGTGCGAATTGCTCCCCGGCAAGCCCCGTGATATCGTTCACAGCATGGAGATCGTGGCGGAGGCAGACCTCGAGCACCTCCGGGTGCTGGATGTCCACCGATACGGTGACCCCCGTCCCGTCCAGTTCCGTGAGCGCCTTATCCATACGGGCAGCCTCCTCCGCAAGGGTGATCGGGCGAGATCCCGGAGCGGTGCTCCGCGCCCCGAGGTCAACCATATCGGCACCGGATTCAACCATTGCAAGAGCACGGTTGCGAACATTCCCGGCCGGGGCGTATGACCCCCGGTAGAACGACTCTGGGCTGCAGTTGATAACCCCCATCAACCGAACCGGGGCATCGCCGCCGATCCGCAGGCCGTTCACCTGGCAGTGATGCTGCTGCATGCTCTCAGCCTGGCGGCCTTGAATGTGTTCTCCATCAGCGTCGCGATGGTCATGGGGCCGACGCCGCCCGGAACCGGGGTTATCGCCCCTGCGAGGTCCTTCACCGCCTCGAAGTCGAGATCGCCGCAGAGTTTTCCATCTTCGTCGTGGTTTATGCCGACATCGATGACAGTCGCCCCTTCTTTCACCATATCGGGCCCGACGAACCTCGCCTTCCCGACCGCGCTGACAAGGATATCGGCTCTCCGTGCCTCGCCTTTCAGGTCTCTCGTCTTTGAGTGACAGATAGTAACGGTCGCATCGGCGTTCAGGAGCAGGGCGGCCATGGGTCTTCCCACATCGATGCTCCGGCCGATGACTACCGCGTGCTCTCCCGCGGTCGGGATATGGTACTCCTCCAGGATCGTCATGATCCCCTGCGGGGTGCAGGGGGCAAAGAGCGGATCTCCAGAGAACAGCCTGCCAATGTTACAGGGGTGGAACCCGTCCACGTCCTTATCCGGCGATATCGCGTCTATCACACGCCTTGCGTCCACGCCGGCCGGGAGGGGGAGCTGGACAAGGATGCCGTTGATGTCCGGGTCGTTGTTAAGCCGCGCAACCGCCTCGAGCACCCGCTCGTTGGATGCGTCCGCCGGGAGCTCGATCCCGATCGATCCGATCCCAACCCTTTCGCACGCCCGGTGCTTCATCCGGACATACATCTGTGATGCCGGGTCATCACCCACGATGACGGTTGCCAGCCGTGGGTAGAGCCCGGATTCTTCTATCTTCTCCTTCAGGAGTTCAAGCCTCTTCTCCGAGACTGCTTTGCCGTCGAGTATCATGCTACTTCAGGGTAAAGGGGATACTTGCTCGCGAGAGCGATGACCTCTTCTCTCACCTCGTTGATCGCCTTCTTCGAGGTTCTATCTCTAGCGATGTCCTTTATCACCGTCGCTATCCAGTGGGCGATCTGTTCCATCTCCCTCTCTTTCATGCCGCGGGAGGTGACGGCCGGCGTGCCGATACGTAGCCCGCTCGTCACAAAGGGACTGAGCTGCTCGCGGGGGATGGTGTTCTTGTTCACGGTGATCCCGGCCTCACCGAGCGCGGTCTCGGCTGCAAGCCCCGTGAGGTGTTCATGGTTTGCCGAGACCCCGGTAAGGTCGAGGAGTATGAGATGGTTATCGGTGCCGCCGGAGACCAGATCAAGCCCCTCCTCGGCAAGGACCCTGGCCATAGTGCGCGAGTTCCTGACGATCTGGCCACAGTATTCCTTGTATGCCGGGGTCATGGCCTCCTTGAAACAGACCGCCTTTGCGGCGATGATGTGCATCAGGGGACCGCCCTGCATCCCCGGGAAGACAGACTTGTCGATTGTCTGTGCATCCTCTTTGCTGCACATGATCGCACCGCCGCGGGGGCCACGCAGGGTCTTATGAGTCGTAGTCGTCACTATATCGACAACGCCTACAGGAGAGTTGTGGTATCCGGTTGCGCAGAGTCCGGCAATGTGGGCAATATCGGCCATGCACCGCGCACCTACGGTATCGGCGATCTCCTGGAACGCCCTGAAATCTATCTCGCGTGGATAGGCGCTCGCGCCGCAGACGATCATCTGCGGTTTGACCAGCCGCGCCAGGTCTTCGATTACAGCGTAGTCGAGCGTCTCTGTCCTGGGGTCCACGCCATAGTGGAAGATGGAGTACCAGCGGCCGGTGATATTTACCGGCGAACCGTGGGAGAGGTGGCCGCCCTGGGTGAGGCTCTGGCTCATTATCCGGTCCTTGTAGCCGAGGTAGGCAAAGTAGACCGCCTGGTTTGCCTGGCTACCCGAATGAGGCTGGACGTTTGCGTGTTCGGCCCCGAAGACCTGGCACATCCTGTCGCGCGCCAGGTTCTCCACGACGTCGTGAAACTCGCAGCCTCCGTAGTATCGTTTGCCGGGGTAACCCTCGGCGTATTTATTGGTCATTATAGAACCCATCGCCTCCAGGACTGCCTTGCTGACGACGTTCTCGGAGGCGATCAATTCCAGCCCATTGATCTGACGCAGGCGCTCTTTCTCGATGAGGTCTGCGATCTCTGGATCAAAGTTTGCCAGACTAGACATGCAGAAAAAGGGTTGCTCCGTTGAGGTAATATTCTTTCTTTTGTACAGAGTTTTTACCTTGCGGATTGATGGAGCGCCGTTTTCACCCCACCACCGGAGCCATGAGTCTTTCTGGTGGTACTGTCCTCAAGTTGCGAGATAATTCTTCAATTCAGGAATCTATAGTAATATTATTACATAATTATTATCAAGGATTAGTTTGAGGGAGATAATGGCGCAGAAGGATGCGAGGATACATTTTCTTGAGCGGGAACTTGCGGAGCGCGAGAAGGAGATGGAGATGATGAAGGAACGGGAGCAGTTGCCGGTTGCGGGGGTTGACGAAGAACGCCTGCGTGAACTGGAGCGGAAAGTGCGCGAGCTCGATGCACTGGTGAAAGGCCTGACAGAAGAGGTCCTGGACGTCAAGACTGTGGCGATGAAACTTGTAAAGGAGACGGATGAGCGCCGGGAGAGGAGGCCCCCCACGCATCCTGCTGCGGCAAGGCCCACGCAGGAACTCAGAGCAGAACCGCGCACCGTCGAACCCAGAAGCCAGGCGCGTCCGGCGGAGAAGCGGCAGTCAAGGCCGGTTCCGCAGGAAAAGGTTCCTGACGAGGAGGACTTTGAGATGATCATGCAGAACGACGGGACGCTGAAACCGGAGCCAAAACGCACTTCATCGGAGTACATCGTTGCCAGCACCGGAACGCGGGATCTCCTGACGAAGCCCGGGAAGAAGGGGGGTAAGTCGTCTGACCGGAAGGTCTTTGTTGAGCAGAGGAAGCGCCCCGTCAATGATCTCATCCAGGCCGAAGAGGACGACACGGTAGATCTCGATCGCAGGTGAAAGGAGCCCCATTCTTGCACATAACGCACCTTGAGATCGACAATTTCAAGTCTTTCGCCAGAAAGACTAAAATTCCCTTTTTTGAGGGGTTTACTGTCATCTCTGGCCCGAATGGTTCCGGAAAGAGCAACATCATCGATAGCATTCTCTTTGTCCTTGCTCTATCGGGTGCGCGGGGGCTGCGGGCGGAGAAACTGACCGATCTCATCAACGTCAACTCCGGGAAGAACACCGCTGAGGTGACGATCACGTTCTCGGACGGCACGACCATCCGCCGCAGGATAAAGCGGACGCCGACGGGTTACTACAGTTACAACTATCTCAACAACCGTCTCTGCAAGCAGTCCGACGTTATCGAGTTCCTGGCAAGGATCGGGATCAAACCGGAGGGCTACAACGTTGTGATGCAGGGCGATGTAACCCGCATCATGGAGATGAGTGACACCGAGCGGCGGAAGATCATCGATGAGATTGCGGGCGTTGCCGAGTTTGATCAGAAGCGGGAGCAGGCGTTCTCGGAACTGGAGGTGGTGCGCGAACGACTCGATCGTGAAGAGATCCTGCTGCACGAGCTTGCAGCGCGACTGGATACGCTTCAGCACGAGCGAGAGCAGGCGCTGGAGTACCGGCGGTGGCAGGACGAACTCGATCACCTCAACCGCTGTCGGGGCGCGGCTCTTGTCCGGGAGAAGGAGCAGGAGATCGTTACCCTCCAGGGTCTTATGCACGATCACCGGGCGGCGATGGAGCGTAGCACGGCTGAGATTGAGGCTGTGCGGGCCAGGATCGAGGAGGCGCGAACCCGGCAGCAGGGGATCGAGGGGGAGATCAGCCGGAAGAGCGGTCCTGAGTACGTTGAACTTGTCGGGAGGCTTGAAGAGGCGCGGGGCGCGATCAGGCTCGGGGAGAAGAGCATAGAGCGGTTGAAGGCGAGCCTGGAGGAGAATGCCGGGACAATCCAGCGGGTCTACATGGACAGCAAGCGCGCTGAGACAAAGGTCCAGGAATGCGCTGAGAGCCTGCGTAACCTCTCGATCGACAGGTCGAACCTTGCGATGGAACTGGCGGCGAAGCGCGACGAGATGAAGGAGATCGAGAAGCGGATAGCGGCCGAGAGCCGGGAGGTTGAGGGTGTGAAGGATCGGCTCTTTAGCCGGTTGCAGGACCTCGAGAGCAGAAAGGAACTCAGGGCGCAGATCCTCCGCGAGAAGGATCTCCTCATCGAGAAGAGCCGGATGCGGTCGTCTGAGCGGGAGCGTCTGGACGCCCGGATAAGCCAGATCGAGGAAGAACTTGCGAACAAACAGGCCCAGCTCGCGGACTACTCCTCCAGCCTTGCTGACTGCGAGGAGCAGAAACGGCGGGTCGAGCGCGATCTCTCTGAGACGGAGAGCACTCTGTTTGCGCGCCGGTCAGCACTCGATAGGCTGAAGAAAGAGGTCCGGGAGAACGAGCAGACCCTGATGCGACTTGAGGCGCAGCAGCAGGCGCACGGCGATGCGGGGGGGAAGGCGATGGACTACGTCCTTGGCATGGACGGTGTCCACGGGACGGTGGCGCAGCTCGGGCGCGCTCCGCCGGAGTATGCGACCGCACTCGATGTGGCGGCGATGGGCCGACTCCGCTGGGTCGTTGTGGATACCGACTCGGTGGCGGCGGAGGCTATCAAGTACCTGAAGGAGAACCGTCTCGGCAGGGTAACGTTCCTGCCGCTCAACAAACTCCGGCCGCCGGTTCTCCAGCCGCTCGGGGCGGAGCCCGGGATAATCGGGTATGCGGTCGATCTCCTGGAGTTTGACCCGGCGTTCGATCGCGCGTTCCGGGTGGTGTTTGGCTCGACGGTCGTGGTGGATACCCTTGACCGCGCACGCAGGTTGATGGGCCGCTACAAGATGGTCACGCTGGAGGGCGATCTTGTCGAGAGGAGCGGTGCCATGACCGGAGGATCCCAGGCAAAGAAGGTGCGCGGGTTCGGTGTGGCGGTCGACGACGAGGTAGCGCGCGTCCGCGCGAGGCTTGCCGAACTGGAGGCGGAGGCCGGTGAGATCGAGGCTTCCATCGGCAGACTTGCTCTGGCTGCGGAGGCGAAACGGGCGGAACGGAGCTCGATCGAGGAGCAGATTGCAAGATATAGGATGCTCCTTGATGAGTTTCAGAAGCGGGTCGAGGTGCTTGCCGGTGAGAAGCATACGCTCGAGGAGAACCGGCGCGAACTGATCGATGGTGTGAAGACCGGCAGCGAAGAACTGGCCCGGCTTGAGGCCGACCTTGAGCGGACATCCGCCGAGATCGCGCAGATCTCGGCCGAGGTTGACGACCTCAAGAAGAAACTTGACGATACCGAGGTTCCGGCGCTCACAGAGCGTTACGAGAACTACCGCCGGACGGTTGAGGATATCGAGCGCCGACTCCGGAACAAGGATGCCGATATAACCGATATCCGGCGCGAGCGCCAGCACTACTCAAACCGTATTGAGGAACTTGCGGCGGAACGGAGCCGCCTGGAGGAGAAGAACCGGCAGATTGAGAGCGAGATAAAGGCCACGGAGGAGCAGATAGATGAGAACCGTCGCCTGATCGTGCAACTTGAGACCCGGCAGAAGGAGTTCTCCGACGAACTCGCGGGGCTGCACGAGACGCGCGATCGGATCCTTGAAGAGATCCGGGCGCTCGAGCAGGAGGTATTCAAGATCTCGTCTGAGATGGAGCGCAGCCGGATGCAGGTTGAGGCGCTCGAAGAACGGGAACGTTCGCTTCTCCAGGAACTTGCTGACCTCAGAGAGCAGGCCGGTGGTGTTGAGACCGATCTCGATCTTGCCGCCATCGATGCGGGCATCGCGGCGGCAGAGCGGGCGTTAAAGAAGATCGGCGCGGTCAATATGCTCGCGATCGAGGAGTGCGACCGGGTTGCGGCGCGCGTTGAGGAGCGGACCCGGAGGAAAGAGGTGCTCTCCCGGGAGCGTGAGATGCTCCTTGAGCGGATCGAGAAGTGCGAGAGGATGAAGTATGACGCTTTCATGACGGCGTTTAAGGAGATCGATGCGAATTTCCAGGAGATCTTTGCGCGCCTGACCGATGGGAGCGGGAGGCTGGTTCTCGATAACGAGGAAGATCCTTTCTCCGGGGGGCTGACGTTTGCGGTGCAGCCGCGCGGGAAGAAGGTTCACCTCCTGTCAGCGCTTTCGGGGGGAGAGAAGTCGCTCACAACGCTTGCGTTCATCTTCTCTCTCCAGAAGTACATGCCCGCGCCTTTCTACGCGCTGGACGAGGTGGATATGTTCCTTGACGGGAGCAATGTCGGCCGGATCGCTGACATGATGAGCGAACTCTCGGGGAACGCACAGTCGATCATAGTCTCGCTCAGGAAACCGATGATCGAGCGCGCTGACCGTATCCTCGGCGTGACGACCCGTGCCGATAAGAGCACCTACGTGACCGGTGTGCAGGACAATGGATGAGGAGCCTGTAGAGATCCTGGTCGGTATGGCCGAGCGTGGCGAGGTCGATCCCTGGAACATCGATATAGTCGATGTGACCGATCGGTTTCTTGCCGAGCTTGAGCGTCGCAAGAGGCTTGATCTGAGGGTCTCCGGGAGGACCCTTTTCTACGCTGCGTGCCTGTTGCGCCTCAAATCGGAGTATCTGGACGCGCAGGATGATGATGGGGCTGAGGAGGCGTTTGATGTTGAGGACGAGGAGCCCTGGGGGTATGCGGGGTTTGATCTCGATGATGGGGGGGAGGTCGAGCCCGTTGAGCGTCTGGAACGTGAGATCCAGCGCCGCCTGGGCCGGAAAAACCTGCGAAAACGTCTTCCCGTCACTCTGTATGAGCTGATCAAGCAGTTGAAGACAGCGGAGAAGGAGCAGCGCCGCAGGCAGAGGAGACGGGCGCCTCTTGCAACGGAACCGGATCTTGACCTCAGTGCGGGGGATGTCGTCTCGGTGGCGCACGATGAGGGTTATCAGAGCGCTGTGGCGGCCGTTATGGAGGGGTTCCAGCGCGCCGCACCCGCGAGCGGTGGTGCTGTCACGCTTGAACGGCTTTCGAGTGAGATGGGAGAGTCGCGGCGCGATGTTTACATCCCGCTGCTATTTCTGATGCTCGAGGGAAAACTCGAGATCTGGCAGGACGAGTTCTTTGGTGAGGTCTATGTCGGGGAGCGGGTTGCTGGCGATGGCCCGGAGGATGCCCGCGGTGATCCTGATCTGGCGTGATCCGTGGCCCTGCAGATCGGCGCGCAAGGTGGATCTGCCGTTGTCCTGTCTGGCCGGTCACTGCTCTTATTAAGATCTGAGGCCTGAGTCCCCGGCAGGGTAAATGTATAAATAGCAGTGGCATCAATATGTGATGGTCAGGTCGGGAGTGATTCTTCACCGGGATCTGTGTTATCGACACGGAAATCCGGGGATTGTCCCGACCATTATGGGGGTCCAGGTTATGAGCCTGGATCCGACGGGGCAGGGAAATGTATATATAACACTGATGGCAACATAGTAAGGCTGTGTTGTCAGGGCAGGGGATCGTGCAGCCCTCTGGGGTGGTCTGATCCTCTCCCCTCAACCGTTATGAGGGCCCGACGTCCGAATCGGGTCTGATAAAAGGTTGACAGTGTATATCTCCTGCTGGTTCAGCCATATGACTGTCTGCGCGGGCAGGTTACACCCATCGGGTGAACCCGTGTGCAGGCCGGTGGATTGTGGGTCTGGCTGGCGGGGGAGTCCGGTGCGGGGATAATGTTTATATACCATGTGTTATAAACATAAATTCCTGCACGGATTGAAGTTCTGTGCCGGTTCAGGTGCAGTCTTCCCTGTGACCGGGACTGGTATGAAGGTTCGAGCAATGGGCCTCGGATCTGATGCAGGAAACATATGTTTAAATAGATAGATAACAAACATTGTTTCCCTGTTGATGGAGAATCAACGAGACCGCGCTCTGACGCGGGTTGATTCTGACGTTGGCATTGGCAATGCGGAAATTTGTTCAGTAACCGCTAATTCCTCCCAGGTTTAGTAGTGTGCATACTTCCAAATTCTGGTTGATCCTGCCAGAGGTCACTGCTATCGGGGTTCGATTAAGCCATGCGAGTCGAGAGGGTTCGGCCCTCGGCGTACTACTCAGTAACACGTGGATAACCTGCCCTAAGGAAGGGGATAACCTCGGGAAACTGAGGATAATACCCTATAGGTTACAGATGCTGGAATGCCCTGTAACCGAAAGCTCCGGCGCCTTAGGATGGATCTGCGGCCGATTAGGTTGTTGTTGGGGTAACGGCCCAACAAGCCGATAATCGGTACGGGTTGTGGGAGCAAGAGCCCGGAGTTGGATTCTGAGACACGAATCCAGGCCCTACGGGGCGCAGCAGGCGCGAAAACTCCGCAATGCGCGAAAGCGTGACGGGGGGACCCCAAGTGCCGCTGATCTTAGATCGGCGGCTTTTCGGGAGTCTAAGAAG
>NZ_JASEFJ010000021.1 GCF_030019085.1 Methanoculleus sp. | reverse complement strand
GCCTTGGAGTGCGGATCTAACGGCAAAATAAGGCTGAAGATCAGGTAGTTCTGGAAGGGGCTACTACAGGATCTCTCTGGCAGAATCTATTTGAGGTGAGGGGCTTCCACAAGAGGTTCACCACGCCTGCAGGCCACCTTAATGGGCGGTGTAGCAGACGGAGATCCCCCACAACCGTTCTTATTGCGGGAGAAGTATTTAGGAACCCTTATCGATCTTACCCGCGCACAGATATGCCATGAATGTCCTCCTCATCCAGTCCGAGGGGGTCGACCTCTATACGACGCTTCTTGCATCCGAGACCAGCAGGCGCGCCCTTCGTTTTTACCGCCCCGACCGACTTTCGTATGGAATCCGTATCCGGACAGCATCGCTCGGGAGCGCACTTGCCCTGGTCTCCGAGCTCCGGTGGTACATCCAGCGCTACGTCCGGGAAGTCCTCTTTGAGCCCGATGAGGGTATCTTCTACTCGTCCGCGCTTGCCCGGCAGGTCTACGAGCGTGACGTGAGACCGGTGTCTCCATGGAGTCACCGTTGCCTCTACAGGGTTGCCGGTGACCGGTTGATCGATCTCATATGGATGGAAGAGGGGACGAGACCGGAGTCATACACCGACCGGACTGAACCCGGTGATACGCTGCTTGAGGTCTGGTGCACCGCGGAGGAGTCCCACACGAAAGGGTCATGAGATCATTCACCCTTTCAGGAATACCCCTTCAACCTCGGCGCGGGGCAGGTATTTCCCCCTGACCCGCATCTGCCAGCGGTCAGTCCGGAGCAAGACCGGGGTGAGCGGCGAAAAGAGTTCCAGAGCCTCGGTCTCGGTGAAGTAGTGGGTGGTTATCCCGCTCCCCCGCCGGAACGTCTTTGGTTCCACCTCCACCCCCTTCCCGGCACGCATGTCCTCGATGGAGAACGCCCTGAAGATGAGCGTCCCACCATCTGCAAGCACCCGGCAGACCTCTGATGCCAGGGTGATACGGTCGCGGGCGGGCAGGTGGCCGGCGACATGAACCAGGAAGACCAGATCGAAGACGCAATCCCGGAAAGGGAGGTCGCGAGCATCGGCCAGGACGAAAGCTGCCGCCGCCGTCGCGGGATGCCTGCGGGCGAGGAGGAGAGCCTCCCTGGAGATCTCGACCGCCGTAACGTGCGAAGAACGCCGGGCGAGTGCCACAAGAGTCTTCCCGTTCCCGCAGCCAATCTCAAGGACGGTGGCGCCCGCCGGGATCTCCGGGAGCGATGCCGGGGCTCCTCCCCAGAGGTTCCCCCGCTTCCGGTAGTCCTCGTCCCAGGCAGATGGACCGGCGGTCATGGATCATAGGTCAACGCTCCCGGGGGATAACGTTTCGGGCGTGTGCACCATCGCAGGGTTCGGGAACGGCGCCATGACCGGTGAACCCGGCAAATCTTTTTACCTCAGACGATCGACCCTATCAGCGTGGACCTGTCGGATGCCATCACAATGACACTCGCCTTATTGATATTTGCGGGTATCGTGCTCGGGCCCATCATGGGAGAGACGGCCTGGCCAGTATCACCGGAACCCACGGGACCGCAGGGTCTTGCCACCGTCTTAACCGGTCTCAACGAGAGAGTCCTCAGCGGTAACCCCATCAATCTGACACCTCTAACAATGCCGGAGACGACGGCCTGGTTGATCGTCCCGGACGAGAACGAGACAGCCAACCAGGATGAGAACAGCACGCAAGTCACGCCCGAATACGATGACGATGAACTGATCGGTCTCGTCGCGAACAGCAGCGTCTCGCTCATGCTGCTTGCAATGCAGAACGCTCACGCCCTCTATGCCTGGGATGAAAAAACGGCCAGGGAACACGCTGCAACACTCCAGGGGTTCGCAAGGAGCGCCCTGAAAGAATCGGCCGGATTTAGCGTCTCAACCGGGATGGAGGAGACAAAGACCTCCTACACCCTTGCCCTCGAGTCTTATGTGGCATACGCCGATATCGTTCTGCAAAACGACAGACTTAACGCAACGCTGGTGGATACGGCGTTTCAGGAACTTGAACGTGGATCGGGGTATCTCCGCGAGGCTCTTGATGGCATTGACCGGCAGACCCTGCGCGTGCCAGCGGAGGTTGTGGATATCAATCTCCCGGTAGCGCAACCCTCCACCGTCCCTGCCGATACGCTGACGCTGATGCAACGGTACGTCTACGACGACCGGATCGGGGCAAACGAGATCTCCATAATGCTGATCTCGGCGGATCTAATCCACGAATACTACTTGAACGGAGAGGAGATCGCGGCAGAACCGGGTCGGGCGTTCCTGGTGGTGGAGGTGAAGGTCATGAACCTCGGTCATAAGGGAGAGCGACGCATATACACAATCCGGACGCCCGAAGTCAGTGCATTCACGCTCTATTACCGCGGAACCACCTACTCCCCGATAAAACTGGTGCACGGAACGACGCTTGGCGAACCGTATGCTGGAGTGACGCTGGATCGATACGAGAAGAAGCATGGCTACATCGTATTTGATGTCCCGGACGCGATCAACCTGAGCGAGTGCTTCATAAGGGTCAACCTGGGTGAAGCGGGTTCTCCAACCTGGGCACTCGGAAAGAAGGTGTGAAAGGTTCTCTGTCTATACCCGGGATCTCCGTGACGGCCTGATCTCGTTGAGACCCCCTGGCCGGGCACAAAGAATATTCCTGTTGCGGGGAATAGATGAGTGGCGATGAGACGGTCTCGCGCGGCAATGGTCGTTGTGACATGCGGTATTGGAGTAGCCTGTCTCGTCTTTCTCCTTGTCCCCTCGATCGGTGCGGAGGTCTTTCCCGATCTCCGGGCAGGGGGGCAGGGTTCCGACGGCGTTCAGGCGGGCAACGTTACACCGGCGATCGTGCCTCCAACCGATGACGAGATGCTGGAGTCCCTGATAGCCGGTGGGAGCGTAAGGCTTCTTGAACTATCCGTTGGCCAGATAGGTGCTCTCCATGCCGATAATGACTCCTTTCTTCGCAGCCAGGCGGCCGAGATGGTCTCTTTTGCGGGGCGACTCCGTCTCGACGCTGCCGCTCTTGAGGTCTCGCCGGAAAACGAGTCGGTGCGATCACGGTTCATAACCGCGCTGGATGAGTTTGTAACGGCCGGCACCATGCTTGAAAACGGCATTCCCACAAACAGAAGCGTTAGGGAGGATGCAATAAAGCATCTTGCCCACGGGACAGAACTTTTATCCGGGACGTTGCAGAACTACACAGCAGCCTCTTCTGCCGCGGAACCGGTGGGTTCTACCACACCTTCAGACCTCGTCGCCGGGGCTGCTCCGGAGTTTCCTGACGCTCTGAGACCTGGCGAACGGTTCATTTATGACGATTCAAGCGGGGACAACACCGCCTCGATTATCGTTTGGGGGGTAGCCCGGTCAGGCGGGTTTGAGACGATCGGAACAAAACCGGTGGAGTATATACCGGAACCCGGGAAGGTCTACCTCCTGGTACCGGTCCGGGTGACGCACCTCGGTTACAGGGGAGAGGGCACAAGCAGCCGCATAAGGACGCCGGCAGAGAGCGCGTTTACCCTCTACTACAACGGTGAGACCTACCAACCGCTGCAGGCGCCGGGGCCGACATCCCGGGGAGGGTCATACTCCAGTATCGTTCTCGATAGAAGCGAGTCGATGGAGGGATACCTCTTCTTCGAGGTGCCGGAGGAGATCGACCTTTCAAACGCATACCTCCAGGTCAGGATCGGCAACAACAAGCCGGTCTGGCACCTTGACCCCACAAAATCTGTGTGGTAGGGGGTGCTTTCATCTCTCCTGCAACTGCCAGGGAATGTCTTTCACAGGACACACCCCTCCGTGGTGGGGGGCTGCGAGGGATGATTGCCCCATGAAACGGGGGAGCGACGAAGAACCCGCTCCCCGAGGGTATATCAATGGAGAATCGCCAGTTGCGGGGGGGAACCTCCTCCGTATCTCTTATATACTTCCAGTACGGAATGCATCTACATGGGAGGTCTCTCACCACCGGGAATTAGCCCCATGACCCTTCTGCTCCTGGGGTGTCTCCTCGGCGCCGCTGTATCTGCAGGCTGTATGGGGACCTCCCAAACACCGGAGACGCCGAGCCCGGTACCTGCACCGGCCACTACCTACACCACCTACTCACCTGTTGGGCCGAAACCCGCATTCTCGACCAGCATCACCTCGCTCCAGAAACGCATGCGAAGCGACGGATCCTGCTACTGGACGGTGACGGGGAGCGTGACCAACGAGGGGGACGGGGCTGCAAGAAACGTTGTCATCAGGTTCATGCTGATCGATGACGAAGAGGATATGATCCGGGCGACCGAGACCGTTTTCGTCCCCCGGTTCCCGGCGGGCGAGACAAAGATATTCACGGTCGACCCGCTCCCGGGCAACTGTGACCGGCAATATCACGCCGGGGTTGAGGTCGCCTGCGACATCCCGTAAGGCCTGTGTGGCTCGGTGCAAACCCGGGGTGGCGGACTCACGTATACTGCAAAGAGGTTAGATAAAATGAAGATAATTGGAATTAATGGAAGCCCCCGGGGGCCTGAGAGCCGGACTCGAAAACTCGTCCAGGCTGTCCTGAACGGGGCAAAGAGCGCCGGGGCAGATGTAGAACTCGTGGACGTCTCCAGACTCCAGATTGAGTACTGCAACGGCTGCCACATCTGCTACGAACAGGGAAAGTGCATAAACGACGACGATTTCACCGAACTCTACGAGAATATGCTCGAGAGCGACGGGATCGTCCTGGGCTCACCCAACTACGTAAACTCTGTCACCGCCCAGATGAAGACCATGCTCGACCGGATAACTGATGCCATCCACTGTCAGATGTTCCTCGGGAAGTACGGCTGCGCCGTCTCCACCGCCGGCGGTTCAGGGGCGGACGAGGTCGTGGCATACCTCAACCGCGTGCTGCTGAGTCTTGGCGCAAACACCGTTGGCGGCGTCGATGTCGTCGTCGGCACAGAGACCGACACCGGGGCGATGGCAGCTGCAGAGAAGAAGGCTTACGACCTCGGCGTGAGACTGGTCCAGGCCATCAAGAACCGCGAGACCTACCCGGAACAGGAGAAGATCCATGCCGATATGATCGAACATATGGTGGCACTCGTAGCGGCGAACAAGGACCGCTGGCCCCACCAGTACAACCACTGGAAGGAGGCCGGGCGGATACCTTAAGCCTCTTCCACCACATTTCTGGCGCGGATCTCATCGATTATCCGCTGCAACCTCTCCCGCTCCTCATCCTCCGCCATCTCGAGAGCATCCTCAAGCCCCGGGAGCGCTGTCTCCCCCAGCTCGATAAGACCACGTTCAGCCCGCTTCCTGACCATGAACGTCTCGTCCCGGAGGGCCTGGACGAGGAGAGGTACAGACCCCTCCCCACCGATCCTGTTTATAGCCCGAACGGCGTTTGCCCTGACCTCGACCAGCGGGTCGTCGAGCACCTCCGCAAGAACCGGGAGCGCATCGGCACCGATCTCTTCCACCTCGCTCCAGCGGTTCAGGGCCATCAGGTAGAGAACGCGCTGCTCCGTTGTCTCCGGCACCCAGCCTCCCGCTTCCAGCGCTTCGGCAACCCCTGCCCTGAAGTCTTCGTCACCCGAACGGAGAGCACCGATCAGATGACTCCGCATCGTCTCGTCGGGGTACTTCAGCGCCTCGAGCGCGGCATACCTGACCCGGTCATCCACGTCGCGTAGCGCATGGATGAGAGGTTCAAGGGCACGAAGGTCACC
Source organism: Methanoculleus sp. (assembly GCF_030019085.1). Lineage (GTDB taxonomy): Archaea > Halobacteriota > Methanomicrobia > Methanomicrobiales > Methanoculleaceae > Methanoculleus. The sequence continues at coordinate 22,184 of NZ_JASEFJ010000021.1, read as the reverse complement.
GATGTAGCCAAGCGACCTTGCGGCGGCGATCTGAACACGTTCATCCCGGTCCCGGAGCGCAAGGGAGAGCGGTTCTATAGCCTGTTTGCTTCCCATGTAGCCCAGCCCCTCCACCACCGCCGTCCTCACCTCGGGATCGGTCTCCCTGTGCAGGACGCTGATAAGGGCTTCAATAGCACGTTTGTTCCCGATCTTGCCCAGGTTCTGGGCGGCAACGATCCGAACAAACCGGTCACTGTCCTCCAGGGCGTCCATGAGCGGCTCGACCGCGGTCTCGCGCATCTCCCCGAGGATACCGGCGGCCGCGGCCTGGATCTCCGGGTCCTCGTTCCTGAGCGCACGGATGAGGCCGTCGACGGCGGGCTTCCCCATCATGATGAGGCGTGTGGCGACGTTGAGCTGCATCTGCCAGTCCTTCTCCTTGAGCGCCGAGATGAGCTTCCCGACCTCAAGTGGCCCGGAACGCTCAAACGCCTTCTTATCCTCCAGCCGGATCGGTTTTTTCTTCTTCTTTGGAGCCCGCACCTCCTCCTGAACCTGGCTGCCGAGCGCGCTCCGCCAGACATCGATCACCTGCCGTTTCTTGAGAGCTGCTGCCGCCTTCTCCCTCACCTCTTCATCCTTATCATCGAGTGCCTGGCGCAGAATGTCGACCACGCGCTCATCCTCGATCTCCCAGAGGGCATCGATAGCCGCAAGACGCATATCCTTGCTCCCACGCCGCATCACCAGGGAGAGTGGGTCAATCACAGGGGGGCCGAACCCGGCCAGGGCGCGGGCGACGCTCCACCTTACCTCCGCCGCCGGGTCGCCCAGGTGATCGATGAGGAGAGGGATCGTATCGATTAGCCCGATCAGCCCGACGGCCCGGGCCGCTGTCACCCGGACAACAGTCACCGGATCGGAGAGAGCCTCCCCGAGCGGATCCAGCGCTGCACGGCCAAAGGTCGCGACCGCGTCCGCTGCGGCAACACGTACACCATGATAGCGGTCGGCAAAGAGGCGGATAAGCGGCTGGATGGACTTCTTGTTGCCGATACGCGCGAGCGCAGAGGCCGCAGCAATCCGCACGTCCTCTCTCTCGTCGCGGGTGGTCTGGATCAGCGGGTCGACTGCGTCCACATCCCCTATCTGGCCAAGCGCCTCCGCCGCGGCTATCCGAACCGCAGGTTGAGGGTCGTTGAGCGCCTGGATGAGGTATATGACCGCCTCTTTCCCCATCCCCTGCAACGCTGCAACCGCCGCTGCCCTGACCGTCTCATCGCTGCTCCGGAGGGCTTCAAGATATCGTTCCAGGGGTGACTTCTCGGGGACCGGTTCAGGAGGTTCCGGTTCTTCCGGGGTCTCTGGAGTGATCTCGGGGATCTCGAGTGGTTGAGGTTCACGGGTTTCCTCATCGGCGAGGAGGGCATTCCAACCCTCTTCATCCCCGGCCTCATCCATCTCGACGATCGCCTCCTCGAACTCGTGCGAGATGAGGTTTTCCAGCGGGATGCCGCCTTCCGGAACAGACCTCTCGGCCTTCCAGCGCTCTTTGACCCGTGCCCATGCCTCTTCCGCCATCCTGCTCTCCCTGATGATCTCATCAAGGTTCATATCTTTGCGTGGTAATTCAGCGGCCTGATTTGCGGTTTCACCGGAATTCGCGGGTTTTTGGGCTTCTACCCCCAGTTTCTGTGGTTTTCCGGCACCCTCCGTGGGGCTGGTGTATCTCGGGCGTCCGAAGACCTTCTCGAACCTTTTCTGGATGGCGAGCCCTTCTTTGAGTTCACGTTCGTAACGGGAGGGGTCTTCCTCTACAGGCCTGGTAAGGGTATCCTCTTCCTCGCGCCGCTGGATGTACTGGAGAGCGGTCTTTGCCCGCTGTCTACGGCCTGGATCCTTTGACGAGGCCTCAGCCTTCAGGGCGCTTATCGCGGGCTGCCCCATCCTGCGCAGTGCCTCGGTCGCACCGATGCGAACGCCCGAGTAGTTGATCTTGAGGGCCTGGATGAGGGAGGGGATGGCGGTTCTCCCCATGGCGGCAACCTCGCTCCAGCGCTCTCTGGCGATCAGGTAGTCCACCCGCTGGAGGTTGCTCTGCGGCACCCAGCGCAGGCGGTCAAGCGCCCACGCTGCTTCCATCCGAACCTCGTGCCGGGGGTCGTTGAGCGCGTCGACCAGGAGAGGTATGGCCTGCGGGTCTCCCATATAACCGAGCGCCTCGATGGCCCGCATGCGGACGTTCTCGTCGCGATCCTTTGCCGCTTTTGCGAGGGCCGGGAATGCACGGAAATCACGGATCCTGCCGAGGCTCCGTGCCGACTCAGAGCGTATATGGGGGTCTTTACTCTGGAGGGCCTGAAGGAGGACCGGAACGGCCGCTCCCTGGAGTTTTGAGAGTTCGTCCCAGTCTTCGAGGAGGTAGTAGAACTCTACCTGATCTGAGGTCTCTGTGGGCGTCCATCGCAGCGAGGCAAGCACGCGAGCCGCCTCTTTCCGGACGGCGAGGTTGCTGTCATGGAGCGCCCGGGTGAGGTGGGGGATGGCCTTTTTGCCCGCTCCCTGGAGGGAGATCACGGTTGCACGTCGGATCGCCGGTTGATCGTGCTGGAGGGCGGGTAACAGCGCTTCAAACATCGGTTCCCCCGCCGATGCGATCGCACGGGCGATTGTGGTCTGGAGCGTGGGGTCGGCACGGAGGATAAGGGCAAGGAGCAGGGGGATGGAGGGGGTGCCAACAGAGACAAGTGCACCGAGCATCCGGGTCCGTGAGGCAGGACCGGCCTTATCCAGGCTCCGGAGGAGGTTGGGGAGGGCGCCGACACCCAGGTTGCATAGAGCACGTGCTGCCTCGGTGCGACCGGCGGGGTCATCGCCGTCGAGGATCGCGATCAGACCGGGATAGTCCTTCGCCTGGCGCAAACCTTCAACATCTGTCCGTAACCTTTCAAAGAGTGCCATGGCATCTGGATGGATACTCGTTTATTCGGAGAGATGTTCGTCACCACAACCAATAAACCTTCTATGCCAAGTCGTAAGGTAGCCGTTTAGCAGTTCTCCGGCCGGGAGGTGTTATATGGAGCAGGGGTTCGTATGGGTGTTATACGGATGGCCGGATAGGCACTATGGAGGGTGGAGAGGTTGTTCTAATGCATGCATTCTGGTAGTGCCGTGAACCCTCCGAAAGGGAGGTTCCTGGATCTTGGGGCGGCGGGAGCGTTACTGCTTCTTGCGGGCAGGAAGAGAGGAGGCGCGGGAAACCAGCAGGCTGCCCCTGTGAGCGTATCTCTTCGACCACCAGACCACCGGCGGGAGAACGGGAGGTGCGTGAGGATCAGAGGGCCTCGATTCTCGCTCCCCGGGACCTCCGCCGGATGGCGCACCTTCTTACTCCCGCACCCCAAACCTAACTACCATGATCACCGACCGCGAGAAGTCGGCCTTCGAAGCCGGTATCAAACTCGGCGCCCTCTACCACCAGTTCGTCGGGACGCCCATCACCCGCGAGACCGCTGCTGCCGTCGAGACCGCCATCGAGCAGGCCGTCGGGCTGCAGCCTTACGTGACCGGCATCACCGTCCGGCTGGACCGCGATATGATGGTCTCAAACCGGTTCGGCTACTCGGAGCTTGCCGGGAAGATGTTTGACGTCGAGATCACGACCGAGATCGGGACGACCGTCTGCCGCGCCCGTCTGCACCTCAAGGACGACTACCCCATGATGGAGATCGTCGAGTTCCATGAAACTCCCCGAGATACCGATCACTGACGACCATATCCATATCGACCCGAGAAACGGCCGGGGGATCGAGGCCGCGAAGGACTTCCGCCGCAGCGGAGGGACACACATCTTCCTGGTCACAAAACCCTCGTGGTCGTTCGGCGTCGAGCCTTCGTCGGGCGAGGATTACCGGGAGGTCTTCGACGCGACGCTCCGGGTGGCGGAGAGGGTCCTGGAGACCGGGGTTGTGGTCTACCCCGTCCTTGGCGTCCACCCGGCAGAGATCAGCCGCCTTGCCGGGAGGATGAGGCTTGAGGAGGCCGCCAACGTTATGATGGCCGGGCTTGACCTTGCCGCCACCTACGTTCGGGAAGGGGTGGCCGTGGCGCTCAAGAGCGGTCGGCCCCACTACGAGGTCCCCCCGGAGGTGCTTGCGGCCTCAAACACCGTCCTCTACCACGCCCTCGAACTCGGCGCCGACTGCGGCTGCGCCGTCCAGCTCCACGCGGAGAGCGGGCCGTGCACCGACGTTGTCGCGATGGCAGAGCGGGCCGGTATCCCGATTGAGCGGGTCGTAAAGCACTTCGCAACCCCCGACACCCCGCTCGTGCCGTCCCTGATCGCGCGGCACGAGGGTATCCCGGCGCTTGCTCGTGCCGGGTTGCGGTTCAGCATGGAGAGCGACTATATGGACGAGAACGCCAGGCCCGGCGCGGTCATCGGGCCGAAGTCGGTCCCCCGGTTCACCCGCCGCTACCTTGAAGAGGGACTCATCACCGAAGAGGACGCCTGGCGGGTCCACGCGGAGACGCCGTCACGCACATACGGAGTCGAGATCTCGCTCCCCTGACGGAACTGCGCACCTTTTTGAGACCTCCCGATCAAACAATCTACAATGTACTTAAAAGTGCACCGCATACCCGGCGCCGGCGAGGTGGTGGCCGCCTGCGACACCGACCTCATGGAGGTCACCCTGATGCACGGAGAAGTAAAGATCCACGTCAGCGGTGGATTCTACGGCACGGAGACTGCAACGGAGGATGAGGTTCGAGGGGCGCTTGCCGACGCTGATAACGCCAACATCATAGGTAAAGAGGTCGTTGCCCTCGCCGTCTCCATGGGACTCATCGCCGAGAAAGACTGCATCATGATAGACGGCGTCCCCCACGCCCAGATATTCAGGGTCTGAAGGCATGACCACCACCCAGACGAGCATCTGCCCCCGCTGCGGGAGACCGAGCGAAGATGGAGGGGTCTGCCCAGAGTGCCGGGCGGCGGACGTGCGGTTGCTCTCCTGCAACCCCTATGTGACCGCCGTCTACTGTCCGGTCTGCGGGTCGCAGAAACGCGGCAACACCTGGTCAGACCTTGAGGTCCCGCGCGAAGACCTCATCGCCGAACTTGCAATATCGTCGGTGACCATCCACCAGGACGCAAGGGACGCCCGGGTCACCATCCAGTCCGAGGATCCGACCTCGAACAGGACAACCTGCACCGTCGAGGTGGAAGCGACTCTCTACGGTGTCCCGGTGAAGGAGACCTGCAGGACTGAGATCCGCTGGCAGAAAGAGTCCTGCAACCGTTGCAGCCGCATCTCCGGGGGATACTACGCCGGTATAGTCCAGGTGCGGGCCACCGACCGAAAGATCAACGCCTACGAGCGCAGGGTCGCCACAAACATCGCGGAACAGACTGAGGAGTCGCTACAGCAGTCGGGCGACCGCCTCTCGTTCATATCGGACCTCGACGACTCCAGGGACGGTCTCGACATCACCGTCGGGACACAGCATCTTGGCCAGGAGATAGCAAAACAGGTCACTGGTGCGCTTGGCGGCCGGTTCACGACCCACCCGAAACTGGTCGGCGAGAAGGATGGGAAGGGGCTATACCGGATCACCTACTCCGTCCGTCTCCCCTACCACCAGAAGGGCGACGTGGTGGTATCGAGGGGTAGATACTACGAGGTGCGCGAGATCGAGGGGCGGCGACTCGGGGTCTTCGATCTCCAGAACGGCACGTCGCTGACCCTCAGGACCGACGATGTGGAACGCCTGATAGGTAACGTCCGTGAGGCCAGATCGGCGCTCGTCGTCTTCGTTCAGCCCGGTGTTGTGGGGCTGATGGACCCGGATACCTACGTTACACGGGAGGTCAACCCTGTGCCCTGGACGACCCCCGTGGAAGGAGAGTACATCAGGGTGCTCCGCGACGACGAAGATGACCGGCTGGTGATCGTGGGGTGATGGGTTGTGCGGGTGCGAAAGGTGCCGGCATCGGTCCTCCCCGGTATCGCGGGCGAGGTGTGGGTCGATACGGACCGACGGGCATACGTCCGTGACGGGGTCGCCCGGGTCCCGGTCAGGGATGGCTACCCGGCCGATGAGGATCTCCCGGAACGGAGGGGATACAACGGTCGAGGCTACCACCTCATAGGTGATGTGGCGGTCGTCCATGGCGATGAGCCTTCAAAGGAGGAGATTGGGGCCATCGTGGCGCACCGCCACCCCCGGGGGGTCGTATGGGTTAAGGGCTACACCGGTGCGATGCGTATCCCGGAGGCGGAAGTGGTCTACGGGAGCGCTGGCGAGGTGTGGCACCGGGAGCAGGGCTGCACGTTCATCCTTGACCCGACACGGGTGATGTTTGCGAAAGGGAACCGCGTGGAGAAGGCAAGGATCGCCGGTCTCGTCCGGCCAGGGGAGCGGGTCGCCGATATGTTTGCCGGGATCGGCTACTTCACGATCCCGACGGCGCGGAACGGTGCGAGTGTCAAGGCGATGGAGATCAACCCCGTGGCCTTTGAATACCTGAGACGCAACATCGTGGCAAACGACCTCGCCGACCGGGTCACGCCGATGATGGGTGACTGCCGCGACCTCCTCTCGGGGGTCTATGACCGTCTCCTGATGGGGCATTTCGATGCGCCCTCGTTCCTCCCCGACGCCCTCGACCATGTCCGGGTCGGAAGCGTCCTCCACGTCCACAGCATCGGGGACGCAACGACGACGATCCAGGAAAGGGTGAAGGAAGCCGGGTTATCGGCGACGATAACATGCCGCCGGGTTAAGAAATACGGGCCGCACGCCTGGCATGTGGTGCAGGATGTGATGATAACGTGAAGACACTTTCGGGAAAGACCGTGGTGCTCGCCGTGACCGGGAGCATCGCGGCGGTCGAGACGGTGAAACTTGCCCACGCCCTGCGTCGGGAGGGCGCAACCGTGCAGGCGGTCATGACGGGCGCAGCGGGAGGTATCATCCACCCCGACGCCCTGACCTACGCGACAGGGCGGCAGACGATCACACGGATCACGGGGCTGGTGGAGCATGTACTCTACTGCGGCGAGGGCGGGGAGGCCGACCTCCTGCTGGTCGCACCCTGCACCGCAAACACGATCGGGAAGATCGCTGCCGGGATCGACGATACACCGGTCACGACGTTTGCTTCGACCGCGCTCGGTCGTGGGATGCCGGTGGTGGTCGTCCCGGCGATGCACGAGAGTATATACCGTCATCGGGGGGTCGTGGAGAACCTTGAAAAACTCCGGTCCTGGGGGATCGATCTCGTCGACCCCCGGATCGAGGAGGGGAAGGCCAAGATCGCGGATACCGATACGATCGTGCTCCACGCCGCACGTGCCGTCTCCGGGAGACCGCTTGCGGGAAAGCGGGTGCTGATCACGAGCGGGGCGTGCGCTGAACCTCTTGACGATGTCCGGGTTCTGACAACCCGGTCGACCGGGCTGATGGGGCGGGCGCTTGCGCTCGAGGCGTTCCGACTCGGGGCGGATGTTACGGTGGTTCACGCCGGGTCGTTTCCGTGCGTTCGAAACATACGGGCGACAACAGCGGCGGAGATGCGCGAGACCGTCCTCTCGGTATGCAGGGATGGTGGGGTCGATGTGTACATCAGCGCGGCGGCGATATCGGATTATGCTCCCGAGAGGCACGAGGGGAAGATAAGGGGCGGGTCTCCGATGACGATCAGGCTTGACCCGCTCCCGAAGGTCATCGACGAGGTCATGCAGACCTGTCACCCGGCGGTTACGGTGGCCTTCAAACTTGGCTGGGACGAGGAAGAGCGGGCGAGGGAGATGCTCAACGCCGGTGTGCGGATGGTCGTTCTGAACACCCCGGCAACGATGGGAGCGACGGGGGGGTCGTTTGTGATCATGACCGCCGGTGGTTCGCGGGACGTGACCGGGAGCAAAGAGGAGGTTGCTGCGGCGATATGGTCAGAACTGCTGTAGCATTCTCGCCGGGTCATATATCCGGATACTTCAGGCGCATCGAGGGAGGGGACGCCGCGACCACCGGGAGTGTCGGCGCCGGCGTTGTGATCGATGAGGGCGTGCGCTCGACGGTCGAGGTGGCCGGGGAGACGAGCGTCCGGGTTCTCCAACGGGGCCACGTGAGCGCCGGGTCGCCGCCGGTCGAGTACGCCCTTGACCGGATCGGGGTCTTTGCCCGGGTCACGACAGAGTGCCGGCTTCCCATCGGCGCCGGGTTCGGGCTCTCGGCGGCGGCGCTCCTTGCGACGCTAACGGCCGCAAACAGTCTGTTTGATCTCGGGATCCCCGAAGACGGTGTTGCGGCAATCGCCCACGAGGCCGAGGTCGTCCACCACACCGGCCTCGGGGACGTCGCCGCATGCCGCGGCGGCGGGGTCGCCTGCAGGAAAGCGCCCGGGATCAACGCAGAGATCAGCCGTTTTTACCCGGAAGAACCCGTATACGCCGTGAGCCTTGGACCGCTCCCGACCGCCTCGGTCCTCACATCGGAGGAGACGATGGCACGGGTCGCCGCCGCATACCCCGGCCGATGTCCGCACGATCTGACAGACCTCTGTGGACTCTCGCGGTCGTTTGCCGAGAGAAGCGGGCTTATCGCGCCGGATGTCCGCCGGGTGCTGGAGGCCTGTGATGCTGCCGGTATCCCGGCAAGCATGACGATGCTTGGAAACGGGGTTTTTGCCGCGGGTGCTGCGGCAGAGGGGGTGCTCGCCCGGTTCGGGGAGGTCTACAAACTGGGTGTCGCACGCCAGGGCCCATACCTGATCGAGGTGAGACCATGATACCGAAAGACCATCCTCGTTACAGATCTCTAATCGCCCGTGAGCGCCTGGCCCGCTGCGCCCGCGAGGGCGTAGTTGCCCTGGAAGGGCTTGCCGCCCACGGCCGGGGGGAGGCGTTTGACTACCTTATCGGCGAGCGGACGACGCCGAGCGCGGCCGTTGCCGCCCGGACGGCCGCTGCGATGCTCCTTTCCGCCCGGCACCCGGTTATATCGGTGAACGGGAACACCGCGGCGCTTGCGGCGGATGAGATCGCGGCGCTCCAGAAGGCGAGTGGCGCCGATGTCGAGGTGAACCTCTTCCACCGGACGGAAGAGCGGGTGGACCGGATCACCAGGCTCCTTGAGTCCCGCGGTGTCCGGGTTCTGTGGGGGAAGACGGAACGACTTATCCCGCTCTCCCACGACCGAGCCCTCTGCCTGCCGGGAGGGATAGGGGACGCAGATCTTGTTCTTGTGCCGCTTGAGGACGGAGACCGCTGTGCGGCGCTCCGAAGTATGGGAAAGACCGTCATAACCATCGACTTAAACCCGCTCTCGCGGACGGCCCGAACGGCGAACCTGACGATCGTCGATGAGTTGACACGAGCCCTCCCGGAGATCACCGCGGCCTGTTCCAGCCTTGAGCCAGGCGAGGCTGAACGCCTGATCGGGTCACTTGACAATACCTATCTTCTCCGGGCGGCAATAGATGAGATCAGAGAGAACCTGAGGCATGCTCTGGAGTGAGGTATACCGCCCCCGGCGGTGCGAGGATATAATAGGGCAGGATGCGGTCGTGCGGCAGATGACGGCGTTTGCGGACTCCGGCAGCATACCACATATGCTCATCTCCGGGCCGCACGGGACGGGGAAGACCACTGCCGTCAGGTGTCTGGCAGAGAGGCTTTACGGCGAGAAACGGGAGGCGAACACGACGGTCTTTAATACGGCCGACCTCCTGGGGAAGGGGAAGAGCGTCCTTGAGTCGGATGAGCGGTTCAGCCATATATACCGGAAAGACCTGAGCCTGATCGCCAACTTCAAGCGAATTGTAAAGTGGTATGCCTCGATGCGTCCGCTGGACGCCGCGTTCAAGGTGATGGTCTTTGAGGATGCCGAACACCTTACGTTTGAGGCGCAGCAGTCGCTTCGCCGGACGATGGAGCGCTACAGCGCCACATGCCGGTTCGTCTTTGTCACCGTAAGGCCCTCGGCCATGATCCCGGCAATCGCCTCCCGCTGTCTCCCCCTGTTCTTTGCCCCGCTGGATGCGGCGCTCGTACGTGCCCGCCTTGAGGAGGTCATGGCAGCGGAGGGGGCAGGTGTCCCGGAAGACGATCTCGACCTGATCGTTTATGCGGCACGCGGCGACCTTAGACGGGCGATAACGTATCTACAGATTGCAGCAGAGTCCGGGGAGGAGGGGTTCGATCTTGCGGAGGTTGCGCGGTCGGAGACCGGCAACATCGCTGCATCGGCGTTTGAGGCGCTCAGGGGCGGCAACCTGGAGGCTGGACGCCGGATCGTGGAGTCGCTTTTGATCGACTACGGGCTCTCGGCGCAGGAGGTTGTAGCCGAACTGCGGGAGGTGATCCGGCGCGACTACAACCACCCGGTCCTTGTTACCGCGCTCGCCGATACGGATCTCCGACTCACGCACAACGCAAACGATTTTGTGCAGATCAATGCTCTGCTTGCCCGGATCGCGCTGGAGGTGTCTGGTGAAGAAGGTACAGCAGCACTATGACGAGATCGCGGAGGTATACGACAGGCGCTACGACAGCAGGCGGGGGAGGTACTACCACGGGCATATCCGCGACCATGTGATGGAGTATCTCCCGAAGGGCGGGTTCTTGCTGGACGTAGGTTGCGGAACCGGACTCTTTGTGCAGCGCTACGTCCAGGAGGAGGGGCAGGCGGTCGGGATAGATATCAGCCCCGGGATGGTCAGGCACGGCAGGAAACGCTGCCCGGACTGCGGGTTCTTTGTGGGGACGGCAGATGCGCTGCCGTTCCGGGACGATAGTTTCGATGCACTGGCAAGTCTGCTTGCCTTCAGTTACGTCCCCGACCCGGAGGCGACGCTCGATGAGTGTTATCGCGTTCTCGCACCCGGCGGCCGGATAGCCGTCTGCACGCTCTCGCGTACTGTCTTTACGAGCATCGTCCCCTTCATCTACAGGATGGGAGAGAGGGTCGGTCTGAAGGGTGTGGGCGTTGGCAATTTTGATGAGCATTACTACACCAACGCGGAGATGGAGAGACTTTTTTGTGATGCCGGGTTTGAAGATGTCACGACCAGTCGGTGCTCGTTTGCGCACCTGAAACTCATCGAGCCTATATTTACCCTTGCACGGAAGGCTGAGCCCTTCATCGAGAGGAAACTCCCCTATCTCGCCTATAACGTCTGTGCGAGCGGGAAGAAGCCGGAAGAGTGAGGGGGTTTCCCGCCGTGATCCCGTATCACCGATTGACAGAACCCTTATATCCTGCCGCCCTCGAACAACTCCCCAATGGAGCCAGTCGATATCGTCCTGACGAAGGATACATTTGAGGTCCTCGCATCTGAGACCCGGCTTGATATTTTAAGGACCTTGTCCACACGCAGGATGACGATCACGGAGCTCGCGGACACCCTTGACCTGGCAAAGTCCACCGTCCACCACCACCTCCAGAGACTGGCAGGCGCCGGTCTTGTCGCTGCCGATGACGACGGGCGCGCCTGGGTGTACTACGCGCTCACGCCGGAGGGGCGGGCCCTGATGCAACCGCACGGCGGCGCCCGGATCCGGGTTCTCCTGGCCACGGGACTGGCAAGCCTCGCCGGAGGGGTCTGTGCCATCGTGGCCTTCCTGACCACGCCGATCCGGGAAGGGCCGGTATCCCCGCTTCCGGGAGGAGGAGGCCTCCCGGTCCCTGAGGGACCTCCCGTGGAACTGCTCGTTGCCGGGATCGCGCTCGCGGTGATCGGGGGAGTCCTGGTGGCGTATGCCTATGTCCGGTGGAGCAGACGTGCTGCGGGGGACTTCTCCGCAGACGAGGGGGTCACGGAACCTCTATAGGTAGTTTTCGGATCCGTTCGACCGGGATCGAACGCTTTCGCCGGGATTATCGTCTTCCTGCAGAAAGACCCCGTGTGGATGCCCGGAAACTACCCGGTTCGCGGGTCACCGGCCACCCCGATACGATCCACGGGAGAGAACGATGAAAAGACTATTGATCTCCGGAATAAGCATCCTGGTTCTGGCGCTCATTCTTGCAGGACTGGCTGTCTGCGGGACTGTACCTCTGAACACGACTTCAGTCTCCGGTGAATCCGTAGCCGACGATAACGTGGCGGCCGGGAACAACCAATTTGCGTTTGACCTCTACCGGCGCCTCGCGACCGACCCGGCGCATGCGGAAGGCAACCTCTTCTTCTCGCCCTACAGCATCGCATCAGCCCTCGCGATCACCTATGAGGGCGCCCGCGGCACGACCGCCGACGAGATCAGGGCGGTGCTGCACCTCCCAACGAACGAGACCCTCCGGCGGGAGGGATTCGCCGACCTCAATGCCGCCCTGAACAGCGGGAGCGGCAACTACACCCTCCGCACCGCAAACGCCCTCTGGGCGGAGGAAACCCATTCGTTCCTCCCGGAGTATATTGAGACGGCCGCCCGCTGGTATGGGGCAAAAGCAACGGGCCTTGATTTCATCAACAACCCCGGGGGGTCGCGGGAGACGATCAACCGGTGGGTGGAGGAAAAGACCGAAGATCGGATCCGCGACCTCCTGCCGCCGGGCTCAATCGGGCCGCTGACCCGGCTCGTGATCACGAACGCGATCTACTTCAAAGGAACCTGGGTCGAACAGTTCGACCCCGCCGAGACAACGGAGGAGGCGTTCCGTGTTTCACCAAACGAGACGGTGACCGTTCCGATGATGCACAGGAATGCCGTTTATCCATATACTGAGACCGGGACCCTCCAGGTGCTCGAGATGCCCTACGCGCACGGGAACGAGACCGAACTCGCGATGCTCGTCCTCCTGCCGAAGGACGATAACCTGACGGCTGCAGAGGAGGCTCTGGACACGGAGAGACTTGCCCGCCTGCGGGAATCCCTGGTCTCGCAGAACGTCCGGGTCTCCTTCCCGAAGTTCACGCTGGAGACGGAGTACAGCCTTCCCCCGACTCTTGCGGCGATGGGGATGTCCACGGCGTTTACCGACGGTGCCGACCTCTCGGGGATGGACGGCACGAGAGACCTCTTCATCACCGGGATCTTCCACAAGGCGTTCGTCGAGGTGAACGAGGAGGGCACCGAGGCCGCGGCAGCGACCGGTGTTGTGGCGGGGGGAGGCGTCACACCCCGCTTCCAGGCAGACCACCCGTTTATCTTCCTCGTCATCGAGAAGGATCACGGCACGATCCTGTTTATGGGGCGGGTTGTAAACCCCGAAGGCCCGTGAGGGGGAACGGGGGACTGTTCTCCCCCCTTCTACCGGCAACGAATACCGGGGCGGCTGCCGGCCGCCGCACTCCCCCACCCGCATACCCCCGCGGGAGACCGGAGAAAAGAGCACGGGCGTGGCGCGGCCGAATGAAGAACCGAGTCGAGATCTACAAAGAACTGACGAGGAAGGCAAGAAGGGGATAGGAGGCCTCAGTAATTTCCATGGAACAGGAAGCCGCGCCCTGACGTTCAGGAGGAGCGGAGCCGGGCGAGCATCCGTTCCTTCTTTGCTATCGCCGCATCCGCCGCCCGCCTGACCCCGGCCTTCATCTCCTCGAAGTCCATTTTGTCCTCGTCCACGACCTTCTTGACCGGGGTGTAGGCCGACTCCCGGAACCGGGGCGAGAAGTCCCGGATCTCGCCCCCGACCGAGAGGACCGATTCAGGGGCTCCTTCCTCGGCGTAACCGATCTCTTTTATGGTGACACCGGCGGACTCCACAACCCGCCGGATCTCCGCCGCGTTCTCCGGCGGAGCGACTACCAGGAGGGCATCGAGGGAGACACCCAGATAATCGATCTCGAGGGCGTCGAGCATGGCAAGGACCTTGGGCCGGACAAGGCTGCGGAGTTCGTCCTCGATGACAACGATCCGGCAGTTCGCGGTCTCGGCCATCTCGTAGGCGTCACCCCTGAGCCCGCCGTTCGTTACGTCGGTCATGGCATGGATACCTGAGAGGGCGTCGCTTGCAAGCAGCGCCTCGCATGCCCTGAGGAAATGGAGGTTGATCGTCTCCTCGACGACGTCGGGGAACCCGGAGTAGATCGCGGCGGTGGCGATCGTCCCGCCGCCGGCACCCTCGGTCATGAGGAGGATGTCACCGGGCTCGATCTCTTTCCGGGCGGTGAGGTGCCGGCTGACCCCGACGGCGCCGACGCACCCGGTCATCCGGGAGCCAAGGACCATGTCCCCGCCGATCCGGAGCGTTGAACCGGTGACCAGGGGGACGCCCATCGCCTCGCCGACGGCGGTGACCCCGGCGGTGTAGTCGAAGATCTTCGCCACATCGCCGTCGTCGGCGACGTGGATGTCCGAGAGGAGGGCGACGGGTTTTGCGCCCATGACGTAGACGTCCCGTAGCGTCGCCCGGGTGACGTGGAACCCGGCAAGGAATGGAAAGTCTGAGAGCCGTGAGTGCATCCCGTCGACTGTGACGACGATGTAGTCCCCGACGGCGCTTACCGCCCCGGCATCGTCCATCTCTTCGACCCCGACGGCGACCGCGGGTCGACCTATGATCCGTGCAATCTGCCGGTGAGCGAAGAAGTCTCCCGCCCCGCGCGAACCGACACCGAACTCGCCCATCGTCGATCCGGAGGGCTCATAGGTGAAGAGGTCGCCGGAAAGCCCGGTCGAGTTCCTGACCTCTGTGACGACCGCCCGGGCGAACGCTTCGGCGTATTCGGGGGTGACGCGGTTTCGCTTGATCGAGATGATCTCCCGTGAGAGGAGGCGCACGATCTCGTCATCAGGGACGCCGTCGGCAAGGTGCCGGCGGGCGATCTCTTCTACATCCATTGCAGATGTGGTCGGTGCGGAAACGTGATAAAGGAGATGGCGGGCAAAGATTCAAGCGTATCCCGGGCGACACCAGATGTATGACGGCTGGAAGGATGGTCGCCGCCTGCACCATCGCCGGCTCCGACTCCGGGGGCGGGGCGGGGATCCAGGCGGACTTGAAGACGTTTGTGGAACTCGGGGTCTTCGGGCTGACGGTCGTCACGGCCGTGACCGCCCAGAACACAAGGGAGGTGCGGGCGACCTGGCCGCTCCCGCCGGAGGCTGTCCGGGCGCAGATCGAGACGGTCGCCGACGGGTTTGCGATCGGTGCCTGGAAGACAGGGATGCTCGGGAACGCCGCAACCGTCCGGGCGGTCGCGGAGGGGCTGCCGGAGGGGGCATTGCCTGTGATAGACCCGGTGATGGTCTCGACATCGGGCCACCGGTTGCTCGAGGAGGACGCTATCAGCGACCTGGTGGAGATTCTCATACCGCGTGCAACCGTCGTCACCCCGAACATCCCGGAGGCGGAGGTTCTTGCAGGGATGAAGATCACGGGGATCGAGGATATGGCCGAGGCAGGCCGGCGGATCCTGGATCTCGGTGCCGGGGCCGTGGTGGTGAAGGGAGGACATCTCCAGGACGGAGAGGCGGTCGATATACTGGTCGAGCGTGACGGGGAGGTTCAGGTCTCGGGGGAGCGCTATCCCTACGCGGTGCACGGGTCGGGGTGCTGCTTCTCTGCGGCGCTGACGGCATACCTGGCGAGGGGGGTGGCTCTCCGGGAGGGTTTCTGTGCGGCACGGGAGTTCATAGATACGGCCATCAGGCGAGCGGTTGGTGACCCCGGCGGGGTCAGGGTGGTTAACCCCGGCGGGAGGATCTTTCATCGATATTGAATATCTGTTCCATATTCCCTGTTGAAAACAAACTATCCTTTCCATAATGCCAGAAGGGAACCTGCTTCCCAGCCGTGCAGAGAATCTCCCGAACATCCAGCATATGACCTATAATCCAGCAAAAATGCGGGATAGACATTTCATCCCTCCCGGAGAAAACACAATTTTAATATTCAAAAACATTCAATCAGTTTACAATGGATGAGATCGACGATGCGATCCTTCGCGAGCTGCAGAAAGACGGGCGGAAGTCCATGGCCGAACTTGGCTCAATGCTTGGTATCGCACCGTCGACGGTCTTTAAGCGGATCGAGAAACTGAAGAAAGCAGGTATCATCGAGCGGTTCACGATAGTCATCAACCAGAAGTTCTTTGAGAATACACTGATAGCCTTTCTGAACATCAGGGTCCAGCCGGAAGCGAAATCGGACGTTGAGGAGTTCCTGCGGGAGATCCCGGACGTCCTTGACCTCTATGAGGTGCTTGAGCCCGGCGATTTCTTCGCCAGGGTGCGTGTGCAGAACATATCTGAGTTAAAGAGGAACATCCTGGTCCCGCTCTCCAGCCATCCCGGGGTGCGGGATATCCAGACGATAATCTCGGTGAGAAAGATAAAGGAGCAGGCATGAACATATTGCAGATTGATATAATTCAGCAGATCTTTGCGATCGTGACACTCTGTCTTGGAGTGCTGCTTATCGGCGTCATCTACAACGCATACCGGATCGTGAAGCAGCCCACGCTGTTGCTCTTCATCTATGGGCTCTTTACGCTGGTGGTGGGGATCACCTTCGCCGATATTGTGAGCATCTTTACGCTTGATGAGTTCATCCTGGCCTGGTCGATGATCTTTTCACACGTGGTTGTGATCATCGGTCTCTGCGTGATGGCGTATGGTATCCTGAGAGGGTAAGATGCGGACCGGTACATCGTTTGCCCGGGACTGGCAGCTGATCAAGGTAGCACGGTCGCTGCGGCAACACGACGTCGCCGGGTCACTGTTGCGGCGGTTACTGAAGGACGCTCCGCCAGGGCTTACGGAACGGGTTGCCGCCATCGCGGAGAGGCTCGGCGAGGAGGACGGGACGGCGCTCCTCTCCCACGCCGAGGAGCGGTTCGATCCCCCGACCCTTATGGAGGGGCTCCTCCTGACCTGGGGCGTCCCATCCGAGTCGACGGAGACGGCGGAGGGGGGGATTCTCCTCACCATCGACTGTACGGCGGCAGCGGTCAGGGATACATTCGCCGACGCACGGGTTGCCGGGCCATACCTGGCCGGGTATGCGAGGGCGCTCCAGCCCGACGCGGTATTCGAGCGCGGGGGTCACGGCAGGGTGATGATCCGGTTCCCGCCACGGGAGAAGTGATTAGGGGGTGCTATCTCGACCGAGTCTTCGAGATGGGATAGATGGATAGAGCCGCCTGCAATAAGAAACCCGTAAATATCCGTTCCACGGAGGAATGTAAATGCTCCCCTCCGAAGTCGCCTCCAGGCTTATTGAGCAGATCTACCCGGTGCGACCGGGTCTAAAACTCCCGAAAACCGCTATCCACAAGATTCTATTCAAAGTGCGGGTAGCCCTCCGGAGAAAGATCGCCAGAGAGAGCAACTCCAGTTCTACGGGTATAGATACGGCCCGTAATCCGGGGTTGTCGAATCCTCAGTTGACGCCCTGATGGTTCAGGGCATCCCCCGTGAAGAGAAGACGCAGACCGGAAAGAGCCTTCTTCTGCTCAACAACCGTCCAGCTGCATGGGGCAGCGTCTGTGAAGAGGCCTCCGCCGCCGGGATCCATCCACGGCAACCGGAGGAGCGCGGAAAGCGGCTCCTCTCCTCGCTGGTTGATGGTGACCTGTCAGGCTGGTAACTCGATCCTGCTGCTTCCTGCCCATGGTCGAGCGGGACAGGCAGCACAGCCAATCCTGGCGCTGCATGCAGCAGGAGGGGGTCCGGCGGCACACCAGCAGGCGCGCCCGCGATGAATGTGACGATTGTAGCCAACCGGGGCCCTATCAGGGCGGGGACTTTTCCAGGGAGAGAACATTCCTGAGAGAGGCAAGGCGTACGTCCCCCCACCCCCCCCACGCTTGCGATTCTCCAGTGAGACGGTGGCAGAAATGTGATTCAGATTCTCATCACCTGGCCCCAGGTTGCCCCAGGTTGCGAAAATGCCGCTGAAGAACCTGTTTCCCACGTGCACGGCCTTCCTCTGGCCAATCGCCACGCACTGCCCGCACCCTTGAGGGGGCGGGAGGAGGCCGCGGTAGCGGCCGGGAGGCTGGGGTGGTCTACGCTACGAGAAAAGAGAGATCTGCCCGAGACGCATGAGACAGGGGCGGGGAACGTCCCGCTCCCCTCTCCCCGTCAGCCCCTACCCAACGGGGCGATTCTCCATAGATACCGTGTCCGGGAGGAGACAAATTCCGGATCGTCTCATTCTCCCCCGTGCACGGCCTTCCGGGTCTATCGCCATACACTGCCCGCACTCCGGTGGCGGTGCTGTCGAAGAAAGACGTTCACCGGGAGGAGGTGGTGAGTTTGCAGTCCCGATACCCGATCCGATCTCTTCAGCGGTAATGAATAATGACGTGATCGCCCTGCCTCCACCTCCTCCACCCAGAGGCCCCGCACCGCGCTGCAACCTTCGATCCCACGAAATCCCTCCACACCCATCCCCTGTCGGGTAAGTGGCCCCGGCCTCACCGCAGGATACGCACTTCGCTGCTGGAGGAGGCAGGGATCGGTCTTCCTAACACTCCCACCGCCAGAACGGAATGGGCAGGGATGGCATCAGGGATGCGATCTGATGATTGAGGCGCGGGCGTTAAACTGCCGCGGATTGTTGATCCCGGGTGTTTAACTCGACAGTAGACACCACGATCGAGTGGTTGTTACCAAACCGGTGGGAGTGGTTCGCACCCCACCCCGCGGGAACGGCATCCGCCGGTCGCATATTTTGTTCACCATATCACCCTATAAAGGAAAGATTTTTTCATGCAACCCGGGCATGCCGGTGATAAATTATTCAGGAAAGGATCACTACGACATCGTTATATATCATCATAAATTAGTTTCTTTAGCGACTCCATGCCCGCGACGGGGGCGTGGGGTCACGGAGGATGTATGATGAAATTCAGAGAGAATGAAGAAGCGGTATCGCCGGTCATCGGCGTTATCCTTATGGTCGCCATCACGGTGATCCTGGCCGCGGTGATAGCGGCGTTCGTATTCGGGATGACCGGAAACATTGAGACCCAGAAAAGTGTTGCGCTCACCGCAAAACAGATTTCGGGTGACCGACTCCAGGTGACTATTCAGAGCGGAGCGGATCTCTCAACGCTGGAGTATCTGAGGATTGAAGTGACGGATAGTGAGGGTACTCCGGAAACATACTGTGCCTATGTTACGGGTAGCGGCAAGACGTTTACATCAGGAGGAGAACCTACCAACGGCGACACTACCGACCCAATAACCGTAGGCAGCATCTTCACATCCGGTGATAACGCCCTAACAGACGGTTCAGATCACGTCGTGATCATCGGCCACTTTGCGGATGGCAGGGACCAGATGCTTCTCGACACCTTCCTCTAACCTTTTTTTATGGATGCCCTCTATAAGATCGGCCTTGCCCTGTTCACCCTGGTTTTTCTCGTTTCATTATCCATCGGCTACCCCCACCTCTACCTCACCGACGAGTGGATCACCGCCGACCAGTTAAACCACCTCGTCACCGGCGGCGACCCCCTCTCCGGCTACACCCCCTACGGCGCCTCCGACTACGCCGCCTCCCACCACAACACCCTCTGCTACACTCTTGCCCTGCCGGTCGTCTCGCTGCCCGCCTACCACTTCTTCTCCATGTTTGGCGACGACTTCCGGTTCGCCGTGATCCTTCTCTGGTCCGCCCTGCTGCTCGGACTGCTCCTCATGATCGAGTTCTGGTTCCCCCGCTGCTCCCGCTGGCGGGGGGTCCCCTGGACGTGGGCCGGGATCATCTCCTGGGGGGTGCTCTTCGTCCTCAACGCCGCGCTGTACCGGCAGTTCTGGTTTGTGAGGGGGGTGCACCCCTACGACGTCTCCGTCTACCCGGAGGTTGCCGCCATAGTGTTCACAAACAGCATCGCATTCGCCCTCCTCGGCGTCATCGCCTTCCTGATCTTTCGGGAGGTGCTGGGCTCGGATGGCTGGGGGGTCTTCGGGCTTGCCGCGACGGTCTGCTGCTCCTCCTACCTCTTCTGGTCGGGAAACGCCAAAGATCACGCGCTTGTCGCCCTCTTCTTCGCGGTCGCGATCTACTGCTTCACCCTTTATATATCGCGGGAGAACCCGCTCTACCTCTTCTCTTCGTTCATCGCCATCGGGTGGACGGCGTTTGCGCGGCCTGAACTTGGACCCGCGCTCGCCGCCGGGTTCTTCATCTTCGCCATCATCCTGGCGGCGAAGAGGGGGCGCCGGGAGGCCGGACGCGTCGTTCTCGCCGTCGCCGGCGTCCCCATCGGTGCCCTCCCGCTCTTTGTAAACAACCTGGGGCTCTCCGGCAACCCCCTCATCCTCCCCTGGACGGCGGGGTATGCCGCCTCCGGCGGAGAAGCCCTCCCCTCCGGCACGGAGAGCCTCTGGAGCACCCTTCTCGGGCATTACACCCTGCGTGGCGGGAGCGATAGCCTCTCAGGGGTCACCGGCGCCTTCTTTGAGCCCTCAAACAGTATATCCGCCGGTTTCTTCCAGGTCTCCCCCATCTCGTTCTTCGCCATCCTCCTGGCCGCTGCGGTAATCTACGCCCTCATCCGCAAGAGACCGACCGGAATCGATTCGCGCGACGCAAGACTCCTCGCATTCTTCGCCCTCGCCGCCGTCCTGGTGGTGCTCTCCTACGCCCGTTCACTCCCCTGGCTCCAGGCAAGCCCCGGGATCGTCCCCGACATGCGCTACCTCTCGCCTGCCTACCTTCCAATGCTGGTCATCGGCGTCTACGCCCTGAAGTATGCCGGCCTCGATGCTGACGGCGTCCGGGAGGGCTCGAGAACCCTCTTCTGGCTCGTGGTCATCGACCTCCCGCTAATCTTCGTCATCCTCCAGGTCATCGCCGGCAAAAACCCGGGCGGCCAGATCACGTTTATCACGACCCTCACCTGCATCTTCCTCGCCGGCGTTGCGATACTCTACATCGCCGTTCTTGCAAGACGCGCCTCCCCCCGCCTCCTCGCATACACCGTCCCGGTGCTGATGCTCTTCCCCCTCGCCTGGGAGGTCATCGTCGACTTCCGGTTCGCCACTAACTGCTGGGAGGGCTACCACTTCTGGATACCCGTGGTGGAGTACATCTGGTACATCCAGTATACCGTCTTCCCGCTATAGCGGGTGGTGTGCGCCGGAAGCCATGACGGTGACAGCAGTTTTCAGCAGACTGAAAACGGCCGGCAGGCGGGGGTGATATGCAAGAGACAGGGGAGGGGGAACGTCCCGCCCCCCTCCCCAGGGGGGATTCTCCATAGATACAGTGCCAGGGGTGAGTTCTCCGGGCTATCCTCTTTTACCCCCGTGCACCGCCTCCCCTGGCCTATCACCCGCACTGCCCGCCCCCGAGGAAGAGGATGATCAGTCAGGGTGAAGAGAAGTTTCAGTCTCCTGCTGGCATCCCTTGCCAGGTGGAGAGAGGACTCCGCAAAAGACCTGCCAGAGACGGTGTCACCCTCAGGTGTAGTCGCTCCTTCTCCGCGCTGCTGTCATCCAGGTGTGGAAACCCATGAATAGGGCGTAAAATCGGTAAATAACCCCAGATACTTGTTCTACTCGATGACAGCAACTGCTGAAAACATGCTGTCACCCTGGCGTGAACCGCTCAAAGCCACAGCACCCATCCAGATGGTCAAGGATCCCGGCCGGAACCCGAACCGGGGGCTCTATCAAACCACCTTATCGAAGAGGACCATCGAGTTGCCGTCAGAATACGTCCCCACGATCACGATCCGGGTCGGGTCGGGCACATGCCGGGTCTCGGAATACCCCACCTTAACCTCGAGCGGAACCTCCTCGTTCCCTGCTTCCGGGCCGCCTATCCAGCACGTGATGTTCGTCACCCGCTCAAGGTCCATCCCGCCGTGAACCATGAACGTTATGTCCTCCCCCGAGCGGGTCGCCGTCGCCATCGTTATCGACGGCTCCGCCGGCGGCCATACCCCGAAGACCAGCGACCCAACAATCGCCGCAAGCAGGATCACAACCGCCACCATCAGGATTGTGCTCAACACCTCCGAGACCGCGTCCCCGCAATCCAGACCTGTCATTATGATATCTCAACCAATCACCCATAAAAGACTGCCTGTATCGAATCGGGCGGCAAAAGACCCCCCGGGATGGAGACAGAAAACCAGCCCCAAACAAGAGATCCCCTATCCGCATCTCCCGCTCCGATGCAGTAGAGACGCCCGCAGCACAAAACCGGAACCTATAACATCGCCATTCGCGGTATAACCACTCATACTCACAGGATGGTGCTACATTGCCAAACTTCTGTCCTGAATGCGGAAA
>NZ_JASEFJ010000020.1 GCF_030019085.1 Methanoculleus sp. | reverse complement strand
CGCACCTGTTGACCGGGGACTTCCCGCTTCGCACCTTCAACCCCAACAGTTAAAACCCGTAAAAGCGCTGGAAGGAACATATAACTATATTTATTTGTGAGTTCCACACCTCACTTAAGTACAGGCAGACCTGCCTACCTGAGGGAGCTTGATGGCGTTCTTTGTTAATACCAGAAAGAAGATTTCACGGTTCTTGAAGGCGTTCTTCAGGAAGCGGACCAGTCGCATCGGGATCTACGGTCCTCCCAATGCCGGCAAAACGACGCTTGCAAACCGTATTGTACGTGACTGGGTTGGCGATGCGGTTGGGCCGGTCAGTGAGATTCCTCATGAAACCAGGCGCGTGCGGCGGAAAGAAAATATAACCATCACCGGACAGAATGGTAGTTCCATCACCTTCGATATCGTCGATACTCCGGGTGTGACGACCAAGATAGACTACAACGAGTTCATGGAGTATGGTCTTGAGAAGGATGAAGCGATCAAGCGGGCGCGGGAGGCTACCGAGGGTGTGGCCGAGGCGATGCACTGGCTCCGTGAGGATATCGACGGTGTCATATATGTGCTTGACGCCACACAGGACCCCTTCCAGCAGGTGAACATCATGCTTGTCGGGATAATCGAGAGTCGGAAACTGCCTGTGTTGATCGTCGCGAACAAGACCGATCTCCCGGATGCATCACCCGCGCGGATCAAGAGTGCGTTTCCCCAGCACCCTGTGGTCCCTATATCCAGTCTTGAGGGTACCAACATGGAAGAACTCTATGAGAAGATGGCGGACTACTTCGGGTGATGGGTAATGATGCAGGGTGTACAGATAGACCTGATATCGGCAGAGCGCCTTGACAAACTCACCATGATGGAGAAGATCCACCTGATCCTGGACGAGGTGATGGAGGGGAACATCGTTGTCCTGGAGAAGGGTCTTGCGCCTGAGGAGCAGAGCAAACTCATAGAGGTCACGATGCGTGAGATATCGCCGGATGGGTTTGCCGGGATAGAGATGGAGACCTATCCTGTTAAGGAGGCACAGGGTGGGTTTCTGGGAAAACTCTTTGGTGGGAGACGCCCTGAGACCCGTTTGACGGTGATCGGGCCTGCCAACCAGCTCAAGACGCTCAGGAAGGATAAGGATCTCATCAGTGCCTGGGTTTCGTCGTCGAGGTGAAAGGCAACTTGCAGGTGGGATATGCCTCATAAGTGTACTCAATGCGGGCGAGAGTTTGAGGACGGTTCGACAAAGATACTGAAGGGGTGCCCTAGTTGCGGCGGAAAGAAGTTCCTCTACATCCGCGAGGTTGAAAGGCACGAGGATGTGCTGAAGGAGAAGACGCCGGCAGAGATAGCCAGGGAGAAGGGCGAGGAGGTTCTTGAGGTCAGGGGGGACCGGCAGAAGAAGGAGGTCGAGGTCTATGATCGGATCGAGAGCATCCGTATCCTTGGCCCCGGGTCATACGAGTTGAATATCGAGAAACTGGCCACGTCAGGGGAGGTTGTCCTCGGGCTGGAAAAGGAAGGAAAATACGTTGTGGATATCCTTTCTATGGCCAAAAAGAAGAAGTAGTCCGATATCAGTGAGATCAAATTTCCACATATTTGCCGGATTGTTGAACCTCAGGATCGGGGTTTGAATAAGCCAGTATATTATATTTAGCGAGTGTATCGCCCTGATCCGTTTGGTGGTTGTGGTTTTAGCCCAACTTATAAATACCATTAGTCCCTCTGAATCTATAGAAGATAACCCGGCACTCGATGACCGATCCAGGAGCGACAATTTCCTGCATGAGTTCGATGGTACGTTTGTAGCAGCCTTTGGGTGGATCGCAGCCTCGCGACCCCTGCTCTCGTGCATTCTGTCCCCGATCGTTTCAGGCTACGTTCTGCATTGGAGAGTGTCATTCAAGGAGGTGTATTATGACTGCAAAGTCTGATCTTCAAAACTCGACCGGGAGCACCAGGAACCCGATCTACATCACATCGCTTGATGGTGTTCCTGGTATCAGCCCGGAGGAACGTGCCCGTCTTGCGGAGGTGACGGATGTCTTTGCGTTCCGTTCAAACGGCTACTACCTCTCGCTGATAGACTGGGATGACCCGGCGGATCCTATCCGCAGGCTGGTCATACCGACGATTGAGGAGCTTGAGCCCTGGGGCCGGCTCGATCCCTCGTCGGAGCAAAGTTACACCCGGGTGCCGGGGCTGCAGCACAAGTACCGGGAGACCGCTCTACTGCTGGTAAGCGATCTCTGCGGCGGGTTCTGCCGCTACTGTTTCAGGAAGCGTCTCTTCATCGAGGATGCGCGTGAGGTGAACAGGGATGTCTCGGCGGGGATTGCCTACATCAGTGAGCATCCCGAGATCACCAACGTTCTCTTGAGCGGCGGCGATCCGCTGATCCTGGAGACGGGTAAACTCCGGGAGATCGTCCGTCAGGTCCGTGAGATCGATCATGTGCAGATCATACGGATCGGGACGAAGATGCCGGCATACAATCCTTACAGGATCATCAACGATCCGGCGTTGCTTGACATGATCCGCGATTACAGTCTGGAGGATAAGCGGATCTACATCATGGCTCAGTTCAACCATCCACGGGAACTGACCGACGCGGCATGTCAGGCGGTCGCCCTCCTGAAGGAGGCAGGGGCGGTCATCATGAACCAGACGCCCCTGATCCGCGGGATCAACGACGACCCTGAGGTTCTTGCCGATCTCTTCGACAGACTCTCGTTTGTCGGGATTGTCCCCTACTACGTCTTCCAGTGCCGCCCGACGGTCGGGAACCGGCCGTTTGCTGTGCCGGTGGAGGAGTCTTACCGGATATTTGAGCGAGCACGGTCGCTCTGTTCGGGGCTTGCGAAGCAGGCCAGGTTTGTGATGTCGCACGCGACCGGAAAGATTGAGGTTCTGGGGAAGACGGACGACTACACCTACTTCAAGTATAACCAGGCGGCAAATCCGGAGGATATCGGGCGGTTCATGGTCTATAAGAGCAACCCGGCGGCCTACTGGTTTGATGACTACACCGAACTTGTGGACGAAGGAAGGGTTAGAGAGCCGGAAGACCTGATGTAGGCCTCCATGGCCAAATTGCCCCGGTCCGGGCTCTCTTTTTGACACGGCACCCGGGAACCACTGCCGCTGATCGCGATTAGCCTCCTCCAGAACTACCTGGATCTTCAGACTTATTTTGCCGTTAGATCCGCACTTCACGGCTCAAAGATTGCTCTCCTTGCAAAACTACACACACTCTGAGGCCTGATATTAGACCCCGGTAGTTTAAAACCGTGAAAAATGTTTATTATCTGCGTTGTTGGCGGGCAATTGCCAGAAACACATGGGAGGCTCTGGAGAAGACCCATGCACGGCCTTACAGGGTGGTGGGGGTGGTCGGCGAATACTTTTCCGGGTAACACGTCAAGACAGGGGAAGGGGCGCTCCGCCCCCTCCCTGTCAACCCTACCCCCCGGCGGGGGTGATTCTCCATGGATACCGTGTCCGGGAGGAGGCGCGAAGCGGCCTGGAGGTGGGGGTGTTCTCCATCCAGGGAAGAAAGTGTCTGTGTGACACGATGAGACAAGGGGCGATTCTCCATGGATACACTGCTCTGCAGGTATCTCTACTGGTATCAACACAACTCCATCCCGAGATCCTGTTTCTGCCCCTCGCCCCCGAGGGGGTGGAGAAAGGGAACCTTTGCTTTATGTGGAGTTGCTGAACCGTGGTGCTCCGGGAGCAGAACATCTGCCGCAATGCCCGGGTAGGTTATGGTAAGGTCTCGCAAAATGTGTTTAAACAGTCTATTTACGAGAATTGTGCAACTATCTCTGAATAATTGTAAAAATACCGCTGTTATGAGTGTACTTCTGGTAGGGGTGACCATTACACCTGGCGTTAACCAGAAGACGAAGACTCAGAAGGTGGCTGAATGGTGGAATCTGGAGGAGGTTGACCGCTATTCTGCCTATCGCTCTGGACTCGTGTCTCCTTTGGGGTAGAACACCCACCATCCGGTGGCTTTCTGTGCCTCTTATCGCCGTCTGCGATGAGGGGGTGCTAAAAATGGAGGGTTAGAGGGGGTAGTCTGCGGGGTCGGTGATGAAGTCGCTTAGGTTCCGGAAGGTGACCGTCGTTCCACCACTGGTGACGAAGAACCCGTCGCGGGCTATGACAACGCCTTCAAGTGATGCGCCGTTGAAGGTCACCTTCCCCTTCGGGGCGATGAAGACACCGGTTACGCCGCTTCCCCCAAGTCCCGTGATGGTGATATCGCCGTCGTATGCGACGATGATCACGTTGTTTGCGTCGGGTTGCCAGGACGTAGAGGAGTAAGACGGGGCAAATACTTTCATGTTGCTCGTCAGGGTTCCGCCCTGGATGTATCCTCTCTCCGTGTACCAGGCCTGGGGTTTTGTTGGGGGGATCTCCCAGTCCGGCATCTCGAATCCGGGCACGGTTGCCTGGTGGATGCACTTTGCAAGGATCGTCTGATTGTAATTAGCGGGTGCTGTCAGTGTACCGGTGTAGTAGATCCGGGCATTGTCCGCGAGCCAGGGTGTCCAGCCAAGTGTGAGGTTACCGTTGACGTAGACGTTCCCGTGGATCCTGGCGTCTTTCAGGTCGAAGTCCCCGTTGACGTAGACGTTCCCGTAGACGTTCCTGGCTCCTCCCCATAGCCTGAGGTCGCCGTTGACGTAGATGGATCCGGGGTTTTGTGCCGACCCGAGGCTGGCGCCTCCGCCATCGAGGTTAACATCGCCGCCGATGTAGAGGTTCGAGACGGCTATGGTTGCTCCACCATTGAGGTCGTTGGTCGTCAGCCCGCCGAGGATTACTGCAGTTGCGCCGGGTCCGTTGATGGTGCTACCTCCGAATTTGAGGGTGTTGCCGTAGATGAAGACGTTCTCGTCTATGATGAAGTCAAGGGAGCCCGGCGTGACATTGATATAATTCACTTTTGTATGGCTGGCCGTGTTATTCTGAGCGTTTGTTACGCTCAGGCTGACGGTATACGTGCCCGCGGCCGTGTATGTGTGCACCGGGTTCTGTGCCGTGGATGTGTTGCCGTCACCGAAGTTCCATGACCAGGATACAGGCCCTCCCGTGGAGGTGTCGGTGAACGCGACCGCAAGCGGAGCCTGACCGCTGGTGATGTTGGCGGTGAAGTTTGCCACCAGGGTAGTCGGTGTGGGTGTTGGTGTGGGTGTTCCTGTTACGGTGGGTGTTGGCGTCGGTGTTCCTGTTACGGTGGGTGTTGGCGTCGGTGTTCCTGTTACGGTGGGTGTGGGTGTAGTTGTTCCTGGTACCTGTCCCTTCCAGCCTTCGGAGACGTGGAGCAGGTATTCTCCACCGGACAGGTCTGAGTAGACCATCATAACCTCTGCTTTTTGCGTCCCTTCTGCTGCGTCAGCGGGGTGGGGTGGGGTGTAGGTGAGGATATCCCCTATGCTCCAGTTGGCCCAGTTCTCTTCTCCATCACCTTTTTGGAACGCCCGCTTATCCTGCACCACTGTCCCGTTATCGACGTAGATCTGGAGTTGATCACGGGGTATCGTCTCCCCGCCAAGGTGGCGGATGGCGACGCTACCGTTTTTGGAGTAGTTGACGTCAATGGTGACCGATGGGAGGACAGGAGCAGGCTGCTGGGAGAAGAGGGCTACGGCAAGGGCTCCAATGCCGAGGGCGATGACCGCTATGAGGAGGACCGCAGCCAGGGGTTCGGCGACTCCCCCCTCGTTCTCCATCGTGTTTGGTTTGTTTAATCGCGTCATCTCTGGTACGTCGTCCCCCCTGTAGTCATCAGGTGTAGCCTGCTATGCTATCCACCATTCCGAGGAAGTAGTTCGGATCGTTCTTCGAGATATCCAGGATCATCAGGGTCGGTTCAGCCGGCTTGATATTGGTAAGGGTGATCTGTTTGTTCCAGGTGCCACTTATGATCGGTGTGTTGTTGATGTATAACTCAGTCTGGAGACCCCCTTTGGTCGTGATGATGACCGAGGAGTTGAAACTGCTGTAACGGTAGATCCTCCCTCCCTTGATGTAATCCTTTTTATTGCCAGTCGTGTTGGTCAACTTTTGACCGTTCTTGTAGACGGTTACCCCGCTTGCAGAGATATGCCATCCCTCGTGTCCGATGGCAAAGAACCGTATAACCGAGTTATCAAGATGGATGCCCATCCGATCCCCGGCCGTGAAATTATATCTGTTTGGATTGTCGTTCTGGTTTTGGGCAATTTCTAGATACGTATTGTTATCCGAGAGGGTAAAGTTAAAGAAACCCATGCTTCCCCATACATCGTTATCGCTTTTTAGGTCCTGGGCGAGGTAGATCGAGTTGTTCTTCAGTTGTCCTACAAACTGATCGACCACCCAGGCGTTCAGTTCCTCCTCCGTGTTGAAGGTGGGGGAGGTGTAGTTACCCCCTCCACCGCCAGGTCTGGCCGGCAGATCAGGCCCGGCCGTCCCGGCAGCCCCCGAGATGGTCGCCGACTTCAGCAGGACAGCCCCGCCGCCTCCGTCGTATACGACCAGCACCTGACCCGGGGCCGAGTCCACGCTGTATTGTAGCACTTCGCCGATCGACCACGGCCAGGAGCCACCGGATAGGGTGGGTGGGTCGGCGAGGCGCGTCCCATCGGCCAGGACGTAAAATGAACCTTCTTCAAGGGGGTCTCCCCCGTTATGGGTCAGATTTACGAAGCTGTTGCTGGCTGATATGAGTATCTCGACCTGTGGTGTCTTTTCCGGCATCGGTTGCGAGTAAATCGTGACGGCGACGATCCCCACCCCCATTACGACGACGGCAAGGAGGAGAGCGATACCGACGATCTCTGAGACTGCATGCTCGTCACTTCGCACTTTGTGGCCAGTAACCGCCTGCACTGCCCTTCTACCGGTACCTTTCATCGCTCTCATCCATCCTCTCTATCAGGCCACGATCGTCTGCTGGAGTGTAACCTTAAAATTGGCCCGGATGACGTCCAGGTCTACATACTGGATCCGGGTTGGTTCAGTCCCCATTTCCGGTCTACAGATCATAAACACCTGTTTCCCCTCTCTGAAGATCCTGACCGGGCGCGCATCGTCCGCAGTCCCCCATTCAACGCCATCCCGCTCAACTGCATCGATGAAGACCTGCCTCCACGCTGCAGCAGCCTTTTCGTCATGCGCGTCCACCATAATTGTGACGTTACTTGTGTCGTTGAACGGCTCTCTGCTCACCCCCTCCCTGAGCCTCGTGTTTACTCTCGCGATTCCCTGACCCCCGATCTCATGACCGCCGGTGATCTGGATTGCGGCGATCTTTACCTTCAATCGATATTGCGGGTTATCAGTATTGCTGGTATTGACCTTGTAGACCGATATCGTGGGGGATAGCCGGGCGGTGGTGCCTGAATCCTGCTCCAGGAAGAGCCCTCCCATCTGGTAGTAGTAGCGCTGCTGTATCCAGTAGTTGTTCGAGGATTGGTAGGAAACTTCCCCCATAGGGGCCAGCGCTACCTTTTTATCGTTGTTTACCAGGATTGTAAGGTTATCCGGGGATCTGTTCACCGAGAACGTCCCGCCCGATGCGATTGGGGCCAGAACGGGGAAGAAGAGGCCGCCCCCCTGGGTGCTGCCCCCCATTGTGCCAAGGTCAAAGAGGGTGCTGAGAGTTATACCCTCCGCAGTAGTTGTGGTGTTGATGGAAACAACCCAGAGCGAGTCCAGAGCAATCTTGTAGTCCACGAACCTGTCCTTCACCTGATTCATGTGCGCGATCTCGTTCTCCCTCCCCGCTGCCGGGACTCCATAGACCTGGTATAGCGAGAGCGCTACAACGATCAGGGCAAGGAGCAGTACAAACCCGACAACTTCGGAGAGGGCGTCCTCACGGCTGGAAACCGGCATCGTCACGGTAGTTATCTTCACGAAGTATATCTAATTATTGTGATCGCGTGCGAACCCCCCCACGCCCCTCACCCCCTGCCGGGGATCGAGATAGTTTTTCCCGGGCAACCCGGGGCGGAGCGGTTTCGGGGCATCCACCATCCTACCGTCAAGCCTTTTCATCTCATGCGTCTTATACCTATTATCATCATGCCGCAGGAGTCCGGAGCATCGGTGGAAGGGCGCTACCTGAGCCCCGGCTGTGTCCTCTGCCACCAGGGAGCAAAGATGGTCCTGTTTGTCACCGGCCGGTGTCACCGTGCCTGCTGGTACTGCCCCCTATCGCGGGAACGCAAAGGAAAGGACGTTATCTTTGCAAACGAGCATCAGGTCACCTCCCCGGCCGGTGCCATCGAGGTCGCGGAGACCATGAGCGCTCTCGGAACCGGTGTCACCGGCGGAGAACCGCTGCTCGAGATCGACCGGGTTGTGGACTACTGCCGTGCACTCAAAGAGCATTTCGGGCCCGAACACCAGATCCATCTCTACACCGGTCTTGCACCCGACGAGGCCGTGCTCCGACGGTTGCAGGGGCTGGTTGACGAGATCCGGTTACACCCGCCGTTGGAGGCCTGGCCCTCCATCCTGGAGACCGATTACGCCCGTTCCGCAGGTCTTGCCAGGGAGATGGGGTTTCTTGTCGGGATCGAGGTCCCGTCCCTCCCCGGGATCGATGACCTTGCCGCCGCCCTCCCGCTCCTTGACTTCCTCAACATCAACGAACTGGAGTGGGGCGAGACCTGCGCTGCCGCCATGCGTGAACGCGGATTCGAACCCGATGACGGCGTGCACAACGCCGTGAAGGGTGCGCGGGCGTGGGCGGAGAACCTCTCCACCGACCCCAAAGTCCACTTCTGTCCCTCGGTCTTCAAAGACTCCGTCCAGCTGCGGGAACGGCTGAAACGGATCGCTTCCAACACTGCGCGTCCGTTTGATGAGGTGACAGATGACGGAACGATCGTGTACGGAGTGCTCGAACCGGATGGAGCCACCGAAGCGTTCCTCGCCTCTCTTGATGAGGATGAGTACGCAATCACTGAGGGGAGGATCGAGATGGCCTGGTGGTTGCTCCTCGAGCACGGCGCCGACCTCCCCGGAAAGAAGTATGTTGTCGAACGCTACCCCAACGGTGGAATGATCGTCGAGGTGACGCCACTCTGAGACTGCGATCAGGGATTGAACCCCTCTACGAACGATACCTTATGCGACAGGTCAGGCACATCCCTCGCCACGTTGCGGTGATCCAGGACGGAAACCGGCGGTATGCACAAAAACAGGGAGTCGACACATCGGTCGGCCACCGCCTCGGAGCGAACACCACTGAACGGCTACTCAACTGGGCAAACGATCTGGACGTGCAGCAGATAACGCTCTACACGTTTTCCACCGAGAACTTCCGGCGGGATGAAAACGAGCTTGAATCGCTCTTTACGCTCTTCAAAGAGAAGTTCTGGGCGGTACTGGATGATGAACGGGTGAAGAGGAACCGTATCCGGGTGCGGATGATCGGGGATCGCTCGCTCCTCCCCCCGGACCTCCTCGAAGCCGTCGATGCAGCCGAGGAGGCGACCCGGCACCACAGCAACTACTTCATCAACGTCGCCCTTGCCTACGGTGGCAGGAACGAGATCGTTAACGCCGCCAGGTCGATCCTGGAGGAGGTCAGGCAGGGTGTCATCGACCCGGATTCCATTGACCCCGGAACCGTCGAGCGCCACCTCAACCGCGGTGCGCTCGTCCCGCCGGTTGACCTGATCATCCGCACCGGTAACGACTACCGGACGTCCAACTTCCTCCCATGGCTTGCAAACGGCCATGAATCAGCGGTCTACTTCTGCGCTCCATACTGGCCGGCGTTTAGAAAGATCGATTTCCTGCGGGCTATACGGGTCTACGACCAGCGCATGAGGCTCAAAGAGCATACGACCGGCTGAGGTAGCGTCTACATCACCGGCCGAACCGGCGTGCCCTTGACTGAAAGTCCCGGAGCGCTCGAAGGAAATCCACCTTCCTGAGCAGTGCCCAGTTGACGTCCAGGAAGAAGAGTTCGGAGTAGACCGACTGCCAGATCAGGAAATCGGTCAGGTGATCCCCACCCGTCTTTATGACCAGGTCCGGCTCGTACCTGAAGGTGAGATAGGACTCAAGCAGCTCCTCGTTGACAGAGACCGGGTCGACCCCTTCTTCAGCCATCCGCCGGATACAGGCCGCGATCTCCTCCCGCCCGCTCTTCCCGATCGCCACCGTCACATCCATCCCCTCACCGGCAACCTCCGTTTTCTCCTGGTAGTGCAGCGTCAGGTGTGCGATCGAGGAGACCCTGCGGATCTGCGGCAGGCATCGTTCCAGTCTGGTCGGGTCAGTGGTGCTGATATGGAACGTCACGCTCTGGATCCCAAGGTCACGGCACCACTCGACGGCGTGGTAGAGGTTATCAGGTGCATCAAGCATGTCCTGCTCACTGATCATGAAGCAGATATGCTCCGGGAGGGTGCTGAGGTTATGAAGGAGGATCTTCTCGTAGAGTCGGTAGATCATGATATCCGCCGCGGCATCGTGGGGGTGCTGTAAACGTCAGTTCTGGTGCACCGACGCCCGCGCGCCCGCGCAACGCTGCAGCGCACCCTGAAAGCCTCATCTCTCCTATGAGCATCGGTTTCTACAGCCAGTTTCACTCCCTCCTTCTTCGTGCGCCAGATATAAATAGCCTCAAGATCTGTGGTCTGGCGGCCCCGGGCGCAACAGCAGAGCCTCTCCACCGTCTCGGGCCGTTGACACCACCCAAATCCATAAACTCCCTGAAACGAAAGAGTTGTTAGCATGCTCCCTTCCACGGTTGAGGATTACCTCGAAGCGATCCTGGAGATCACGGAGAAGAGCGGCCGGCCAGCGACGCTTGAAGAGATTGCAGCTGCCCTCAAGACCGGAAAGGAGACCGCCTCATCGACCATAGCCGCTCTGGTGGAGGAGGGCTACCTGGAGCGGATGGGCGGCGACGCCGTCCGGCTGACTGAGAAGGGTGCAGCGCTGGCCTCGAAGACAGCGCGAAAACACACCGTCCTCCTGTGTTTCCTGACCGAGATGCTCGGGGTCGATACCGACTCTGCAAGCAGGGAAGCCTGCACACTCGAGCACGGTATATCCGATGACACCATCGAGCGTCTCTCTACCTACATGGGCGGGGACCTGCCCTTACCAGGACGGACGAGGCGGCGCCGGGGTCGGGAGACCGTCACCCTCCTCGACTGCAACGAAGGCGATACCGCCAGGGTTGCGCTGATGCGCGGCCAGGGCGGCGGGCACCGGAGATTGCTCGATCTCGGGATCTTCCCTGGTGAGATTGTGGAGGTCCGTCGAAAACTCCCGAATAATTCTGTTGTTGTCAGGGTGAAAGGCTGTGATATCGCCATCAGCCCCGAGATCGCGGGATCGATATTCGTGGAGTCCTGCCCATGAGGATCGCTCTGATCGGCAATCCCAGCGTTGGCAAATCCCTGATCTTCAACCAGCTCACGGGTCTCGGGGTTGAGGTGAGCAACTATCCCGGAACCACTGTCGAACTTCAGCGGGGAAACACCTGTTTTCAGCGCGAGATAATCGAGATCGTGGACCTCCCCGGCGTCTACTCCCTGGAAGGGAACTCTGAAGAGGAAGACCTTGTCCGCCGGTTCCTGGAGCAGGAGGATGTTGACGCCGTCGTCGTGGTCGCGAGCGCCACCCGTCTGGAGCGCAACCTCTACCTCCTACTTCAGGTGGCGGAGTACGGCCTTCCCATGGTCGTCGTCCTGAACATGGTCGACGAGGCCGCAAAGCAGGGGCTCGATATCGATCCCGGCCCGCTCCACGATCTCCTGGGCGTCGAGGTCATCCTGACGGCCGCATCAAAGGGGCTGAACATCGACCGGATCATCCCGGCGGCCCTTGCCGCATCCCGACCTGCAAAGGTCGAGATCCCCTACGACCATCACATCGAGGCAGCCATCAGGAGCCTGGGAAAGATGTTCGGGGTCGACCGAAAAGAGAGTCTCCGGGCGCTCCAGGGGTTCGGCGAGAACCCCGAACTGCTCGAGGCGGCCCGGACGATCGCCGACGAGATCGAGTCGCGGCACCGAATGACGGTCGCCCAGATCATCGCCGCAAACCGGCACAACTTCGCCCGCAGACTGGCCGAACTTACCGTGAGGGAGCAGCACCCACCCCCCGGCGCCGATCCTGACAGCATCCTGACCCGTTTCATCCCCGGGATGCCGATCCTGATTGCGGTCCTGGTCGGGATGCTCCTCTCTGTCTTTGTGGTGGGGTCTTTCCTGGAAGAGATGATCGTGGAGTTCTTTGAGGTCTACGCAGTGCAACCGTTCCTCGCGCTTGGACTGCACCCGCTTCTTGAAGAACTAGGGGTCTCAGTTCTGATTGCACTCCAGGCAGGTCTCGGGATAGCGCTACCCTACGTCTTCCTCTTCTACGTCATCATCTCAATCCTGGAAGACTCCGGCTACATGACCCGGGCGGCGTTCCTGGCCGACAACGTCATGCACCGCCTCGGGATGCACGGCGGGGCGGTCATCCCGCTCACACTGGCGTTCGGGTGCAACGTCCCGGCGATCATGAGCATCCGGCTCCTGCGCTCCCGTCGCGAGAGGATAATCGCCTCTTTCCTCGTAACGATGGTTCCCTGCTCCGCAAGGACGGTGATCATAGCAGGGATCGTGGCCGGTTTTGTGGGTCTTGCGGCGGCGTTCAGCGTCTATGCCATCGTATTTATCCTGATAATTCTTACCGGCCTTATCCTCTCCCGGGTTATGCCCGGGGAGCGGTTTGGTATGATAATGGAGATGGTCCCGCTGCGCCGGCCTGAGCCGCGACTGGTGATGAAGAAGGCCTGGTCGCGCCTATCGGAGTTCCTGTTCATCGCGATGCCTCTCCTCCTTCTCGGGAGCGTCGTCCTCGGGCTGCTCGAGTTCTTTGGTATCATGACGGTCTTTGAGGGGATAGTGGAACCGTACACGATGGGGCTCCTGGGGCTTCCCGGCTACTCGGCAACAGCGCTCATATTCGGGATCCTCCGAAAAGAGATGGCGTTTGAGACCCTTGCAATCCTGGCGGGCACTGCAGACCTCGGGGCGGTTCTATCCTCGCTCCAGCTCTACGTATTTGCGGTGGTGACCGTCCTCTTTGTTCCCTGCCTTGCAACGGTCACGGTTCTCCTGCGGGAGGTCGGTTCGCGGATCACGCTCGCGGTCACGGTATACACGGTCACTCTCGGCCTCCTGATCGGAGGGTTTATCCACCATCTATTTTCATAACTGGTGTAAGGATGTACATCTACGAGACCGGTATCCCGCTGATCGACCGGGAGTATGGGGGCATGCATGCCGCGACCAATATCCTCCTCCTTGCCCCTCCCCTCTCCCACGCAGAGCACCTGGCATACCGGATCGCAAGCCCGAGACCCGGGGAGTGGACGGTTGCCCTATCGACAGACGAGCGTGCCGCCGATGTTGTCAACGCGTTCCGCAAACTGGGTGCGGACAGGAACCGGGTCGGTATAATCGATGCTGTCACGAAGGGTTCGGTGCCGACCGTGAGGGACACCCCGAAGGTGAAGTTCGTCACGAGTCCACTTGACCTGACCAGCATGGGGATCAAGTTCTCCCGGATGGTGGAGGATATGTGGAAGGAGGGGGCGATGGTTGATCCCGAGGGTCCGATGCCTCCGCCGGTCAGGTTCTGCCTCAACTCGGTCTCGACGATCCTTATGTATGCGCAGCTTGAGGTGACATTCCGGTTCCTCCATGTCATCACCAACCGGGTGAAGAAACTGGAGGGGGTCGGGATCTACACCCTCAACAGTGAGTCGTTTGACAGGCGGTCGGTCTCCATACTCAAGCAGTTGATGAGCATGGTGATCGAGGTGAGGAGGGACGAGGGGAGAGTGCCTGCAGACCACGATTTTCGGGTAATCGGGATCCATGGCAGGACGACTCCCTGGATCCGATACTTCTACAACGATGGCATGGTGACGATCGAGGAATGATTCTCGGCGACCCTATGCTGCCTGGAGCGGGTGCCCCGTGCTGACGTTTGTTGGTCTTGGTCTCTATGACCTGGGGGATATATCGGTCAGGGGTCTTGAGTACGTCAAATCCGCTGATGTCGTCTTCCTTGAGGGCTACACATCGCGGTTGATGGGAACGGATCTTGCTTCGATGGAGGCGTTCTTCGGAAAGGAGATCCGGGTGCTCTCCCGGGAGGATGTCGAGCAGGACGCTACCGAGATCCTGGAACGTGCCGCTGCCGGCAGGGTGGCGTTCCTGACGGGGGGCGATCCGATGGTCTCGACGACGCACGCCGATCTCCGGATACGGGCGGACGCGGCCGGGATAGAGACCTCCATCATCCACGCCGCCTCCATATCAAGCGCGGTCTGCGGTCTATCCGGGCTGCAGAACTACAGGTTCGGAAAGTCGTGTTCCATACCGTTTCCGGCGAAGGGGTGGTTTCCGACGACCCCCATCGAGACGATCGCGATGAACCTCGGGCTGAACCTCCACACGCTTGTATACCTGGATATCCAGACCGACCGCTACATGCGGGTTCCGGAGGCGATTGAGATAATCGAGGAGATGGCGGAGAGGCGGGGGGTCGAACCGCCCGTGCTGTATGTCGGGATCGCCAGAGCGGGGTCGGAGCACCCTGTGGTTGTTGCAGGGAGCGGCAATAAACTCAAGGAGACCGATTTTGGACCGCCGCTCCATGTCCTGGTCGTCCCGGGGGACCTCCATCCGGTGGAGCGGGAGTACCTGGAGACGTTTGCCGGTCTATGACGCTGGAGGAGTATGGCATCCTCCTCGAGGGTGCTCTCGCGAGGGTGCGGGTCGCCGTCCCGGAGGAAAGACCGCTCTTTCGGGTGGCGGCGGAGGTGATGGAGATGGCTGCGGCCTACCAGAGCGACGGGGTAACGTTTCTTGAGGCCGGTGACAGGGTGAACGCGCTCGCCGCCTTTGCCTACGGGCTTGGCTGGCTTGATGCCGGTTCGAGTCTTGGGCTGCTTGAACCATATGCCGTCCATCTGCCAGAGACCGTGGACGCATGCATCCCTCCCTCTCAGACCGGTCGTCTGGACGAGAAGACCCGGCGATACCGCCGTATGCTCGATTCCGCTCTGGCGGGTGTCAAAGAGGCGCCGGACGTCTCAAGTCCGCTCCACGCTGCTGCGCGGGAGTTCCGGTCGGTTGCGCAAAGATGGTATGAGGCGGGCGAAGACGGTCTTGATGCTGGCGATCTCACCGCCGCCCTTCTCAGGTTGAGTTACGGGTATGCCTGGCTTGATGCTGGTATCCGGGCGGGGCTCTTCCGGGTGACCGGTAGCCGGGATCTATTTACCGTGTAGGCGGTCTTTCTCATGAACGGGTTGATACCACGCAGGGTTGCTCGATCCTCCTCTATCTCCTGCATCTCCCTACCTCCCCGCCGCTCAGAGTGCTCTACAGGCACTGTATCAATGAGGAATCACAGGGGGCTCTATCCCTCACCATTTCAACCGCCGGCGGGTATTTGCACCATATAAAGGCGGTGAACCACCACCGCAAGTTAAAATAGTATCCTGACGATACCCTATTGGTTCAATTTCGGGTGCTTCCCCGGGGGATTATCCGAAAATCCGCAGAACCGATCTGTGGATCCCGTTTAGGGGTTTCCGGGCCAGGTCTCCAGAGCCCGCCCGTGGAGCAATGGAGCATGAACAGGTCTCAGTTAAAGTGGCTGCTTGTCTCGATCGGTTTCAGCGTTCTCGTTCTGGCCATTGTCCTTTACTTTACAGTTGATGAGACCACGGTTGATTACCTCCGCCGGGTAAACCAGCTCTACATCATCGCCGCGGCGCTCCTTCATATCCTCTCCCTGGTCTTCTGGTCGCTCCGGATTCAGAAGATG
This sequence comes from Methanoculleus sp., assembly GCF_030019085.1. Classification (GTDB taxonomy): domain Archaea; phylum Halobacteriota; class Methanomicrobia; order Methanomicrobiales; family Methanoculleaceae; genus Methanoculleus. Next base: position 13,376 of record NZ_JASEFJ010000020.1, on the reverse strand, counting down.
TCGGGGTCGCTCGGGTTTCGTGTACGGTTTTCGCACTGCATGAACCTGGTTCTGGCAAACATGCTCGTTGCGGCGGTCACACCATCTCAGGCGGGTGGGGAACCAGTCCGGATTCATGAACTCTACCGCGCTGGTGTCCCGGTGGGGGACGCCACCGCCGTCGTCATCATGGAACGCGTCCTTGACGGTATAATCCTTGGCGCACTCGGGGTCTTCTCAGTTCTCTTCCTCGGGAACTACTGGCGCGGCCTGACCACAGGGGTCAGTGGCATGGGCGTCCTGCTCGGCGTTGCCTGGGTCGCCATCACCCTCTTCGTGCTCTTTTTTGTCTACTCGGTGAAGAACCCGGACTACCTCAAAAGGGCGCTTAAGTGGGGCTCGCGCTGGATAGACCGCCGCTGGCACCTGAAGCGGCTTGAACATCTGCTGGAGGCGATCGACCGTGAGGTGGACAACTTCAGCAATGCGCTCGCCAGGTTTGTAGGTCACGGAAAGGTAGGTCTTTTCTGGGGGGTGGTCTTCAGCGTTCTCTTCTGGCTTTCGGAGTTTGTCATCGCATCGCTCCTGCTCATGGGTCTTGGCCAGCCGCCACACCTCATCGAGTCTTTCGTCGTTCAGATCGTCGTTGCTATCATCATGATGCTCCCGCTCACGCCGGGAAGTTCGGGTATTGCGGAGCTCAGCGCCACCTCATTCTACAGCCTCTTCGTACCCTCATCGATCGTGGGCGTCTTCGTCCTTCTCTGGCGGCTGATCCTCTACTACCTCAACATCGTCCTTGGCCTCCTCCCCGGTCTCGTGATTGTCAGACGTGAGGTCATGGCCCGCGCCAGAAGACACCGTTGAGGGACGTCAAGATATAAACGTCAGGAGAGTGATCTGAGATAAACAGATGACACCTCAAAAATGCAGGGTACAGGGAGTCTTCATGGCGGTGAGCGAGATGGGAGCAGCACCGACTGTCCTCCTTGATACCGGCGGAGAGAGCATGATCCCCATCTATATCGGGCTCTGGGAGGCTATCTCGATCAGCAACGCGCTCAACAGCGAGGTGCTCCCACGCCCAATCACCCACGATCTAATCATCGAGGTCTTCCGGAACTTCGAGATAGTCCTCGACGCCCTTCAGATCGATGCCATTGAAGATGGCGTCTTCTACGCCAAACTCATGTTGCGGCAGGGTTCACACACCGAGATGATGGACTGCCGACCAAGCGACGGGATAGCCATTGCTCTTCGCTACCCGGCGCCGATCATGATCGAGGATACGGTTGTTGAGATGGCGGCCGTAAAGAGGGACGACCTGCCAAGGATGGTCGACCTGAAGGACTACCTCTGACCGCCCGGGTTCTCACTTCCGACGTGCGGCGAGTTCTTCGAGCACATCGGCGGGATCGACGCCCGACGCCTTGAACGCTACCAGCAGGTGGAAGAGGAGATCTGCGGCCTCGGATACCGTTCTCTCAGGCACCTGGTTCTTTGCGGCCAGGATGAACTCGACAGCCTCTTCGCCGACCTTTTCCAGGGATTTATCGACCCCTTTGCGGTGGGTCAGGATTGAACTGACGTAACTCCCGGCGGAGGGGTGGTCCGCCCGGTCCTGGATGACCTCCCAGAGTTCTTCGAGGATCGTCCAGTCACGCATGTTTTGCTTCTCCTGCAAGAACCTCGCCGAGTTCGGCATCGAAGTAACGGGAGAGAAGGTTTCGCGCCTTCTCGATGGTGCACCCGCCCTTGCCTATGGCGATACCGAGATCACCCCTGTTGACGTAGACCGTGATCTTCCCGTCCTCCCCTCTCTCGACACCGGTGACCTCGGCCGGTTTGAAGACGTTCTTTGTGAATTCCTCGATCTCTGATGAGTATTCGACCATCTCAACACGTTTTCCAAGAACCCGCTGCATCTTGCGGATGTTGCTCCCCTTCCTGCCTATGGCGAGACCCATGTCTCCTTCTTTTATGAGGTATACGATGCGGTCGAAGCGCTCGTCGATTATGCAGTCCAGCGCGGTCGCCCGGGTGAGTATTCTCAACTCTTCGATATATCGTCGTTCCTTAAATGATAGGGTTCTTATCATCGAAGTTGTCCTCAATGGGAATGATGCGGTAAGTTATAGTCACTGGTGGGTTATATACCTGAGTGGCCTGTCATACATGCCAGCCGGATCTCCTGTAATAAGTCGTCTTCGATCGATAGGACGGTTTTAACCTGTATTCCATGCCCGGGGTTGTCTCTTTGCCGGAGGCTTTCGGTCATACCGTAGTTTAATATTTGAGTATTTGCAGATCACTGCTGATGTTCGGGCGCTACAGGGGCACGTTCAGGAGTGAATCCGGGGAAATTCTGATAGAGGTTGAGGAGGGTGACGGTCTCCTGACCTACCGGCGCAGGTGCGGGGAGGATAAGTTCGAGCGGATCCTTGTAACCAGGATGGCCGAGGTTATCATCAATCCCGTGGAGCCTGTCAACCTTCCAAAAGATATCACAAACTTCCTGATGATAGAGTTTCCGCCCCTGATGATCGAGCCCGGTGTTTCCAGTACGGTCTACCTCAAGTTTCCAGTTGAGTTTGGCGTCTTTGTGGAGTCTGCGCGGGATATCGAGGTGGCGGATATCTTTGCTCCCACCACCCAGAAGTACACCCTCTACGGCACCCCGACCCGGGGGCTGATAGCCCGCTGGTATGGAAGCGAGGTCTACTCCGAGATCCCTGAGGTTGATCTCTACCGGGAGGGGGTGATGGAGTTTACGATCACCAACACCTACCGCGAGTGGGTGGAGGTCTCCCGGGTTGTCTTTGAGAGCGTCGATATGAAGATCTACTACGGCGACTTTGTTGCCTCCACCGCAACCATGAGGATCCTGGGTCCGAATCTTGCTGAGACCGACTTTATAGACGCACCGCCGAGGCCGGGTATGGTGAAGTCGATCGAGTTATATACCGCCCGAAAGATCTCGGCGCTCAACCGGGGTTACCTGATGGAGTGGGGGCTCTCGTAATGTTCAACGTGACCGCAATCCTGGAGATGCCTCTCGGTGCGGGGGGTATCACCATCTGGAGTCTCCTCTACTTCACCCTGATCCTGGTAATTGGCGTGCTTATCGCGAGGTTAGTCTCGATAAACGTCCGGAGAGCCCTCATGGACAGGTTGCCGGTGAACGAGCGCGAACTCCTCACTAAACTGGTCTACTACGGCATAGCAATCGTGGCTCTGCTGGCCGCTCTCCCGCAGCTTAACGTTGACCTCTCGGGGCTCCTTGTGGCCGGTGGTATCGCCGGTATCGTCATCGGGTTTGCGAGCCAGAGCGTCATATCAAACCTGATCTCCGGGCTCTTCCTTATGTTTGAGCGCCCCATCCGGATCGGTGATAACATCAATGTCTCCGATGTCACCGGGTCGGTGGAGGATATCAGGATCCTCTCAACGGTCATAAAGACCTTTGACGGGATATACATCCGGATTCCGAACGAGAAGGTCTTCACATCAAACATCACAAACTATGTCCATAACGTTGCCCGGCGGTTTTCATACCAGATCGGCATCCGATACCAGGACGATGCTGCTCTTGCAATCCGGATCGCAAAGGATGTCATCGAGAAACATCCGTTTGCGCTCAGGAACCCGTCACCCTCTGTCTTTGTCGACAACCTGGGGGACAACGGTGTCAACCTGACCGTATTCATCTGGGCGCCTGCCCGGAACTGGTGGGAGGTCAGGACGGACCTGCTCTGGAAGATCAAGCGTGCGTTTGAGGAGAATGGTATCCAGATACCCTTCCCGCAGCGCACGGTCTGGTTCCCGGAGCGGATTGAGGTGGAGCAGCGTTCCGCCGTGGAAGAAAAATAACTTTTTTTTTGTCCGGTCTTTCAGACCCGGTGCACACACCCTACCCCACCGGCCCGGAACGAGGCCGGGTAGCGTTCCTGCAGGTGCGCAATATTTTCGGTGCAGTGCGACGCTGAGATGCAGTCCAGCCTGGCAAGTTCCTTGAGATCCCGGGGTGAGAGGCTGTGCAACCCGCCGATGACACCCCGGACCCTCCCTTCCTGCGAGACCCTCTCGATGATCCGGGCGATGTGGGGATGAGCGCAACCTGTAATTATCAGGTAACCTGCAGGCGTTGTGAGAACGAGAGACTGTTCCTGGACGGTCGTTCCGAGCGGTCCGGTCACGGCAACCCCGTCCGTGACCTCCGTCCAGCCGCGGACGATCTGCGGGGCTGTCAGGTCGCTGATCCGTTCGAGCGTCTCTCTGGAGAAGGCGCTGTGGACGAAGACCTCCACACCCGGGTTTGCATCCAGGATTGACGCAAACCCGCCAACGTGGTCGTGGTGGTCGTGCGAGAGCACAACGGAGCGTATCTTCGCAGGATCGATACCGAGCGCCCGCATGTTCGAGGTGAGGACATCTCCTTTTGCCCCGGTATCAAAGAGCAGCCCGCCCTCCTCCACCAGGCAGGAGAACCCCCAGTCGGTCGTGAGTCCCTCCCGGAAGGGGATGTTGTTGTAGACCTCGGTTATGGTGAACATGAGTGAGGTTCCATTCCTCCAGGGCGATGATTATCCTTCCCGATGGGGCAGCAGAGAAAAAGAGGGTTTTTTGTCTAGGAGAGGATGTATGTGATGTAGACGCTTGCGGTCAGATCGATCTCGCCGACCTCAAGCGGGGTCTTTACGGCGGCACCCGATGCCTGTTCCATCACGTAGCGGTTGTCGTATGCCATGGGCACGTAGCTCCCCCCGACGTTGACCTCTTTTACGTCAACGATATTCTTTCCAAGGGCCGCGGCGACCGCGTCAGCATCGCCCCGCGCCTGCGCCACGGCGGCGGTCAGCGCCTGAGACCGGTATTCCTGCTGCTTTTCGTCGCTCAGGGTGAATACCACGGAGTTAACCCTGTTTGCTCCGCTCTCAACCGCCAGGTCGACAACCTCCCCTGCGCGGTTGACGTCGTTCAACGTCACCTGGAGAGTGTTGACCACCCGGTAGTACCTGACCTTTGATGATATCAGGCCGCTGCTATCAGTATCGGTCACCGGGATGATGCTGTATCCGGCGGTCTTGATATCCTTTGCCGGGATGCCGGCCGCCTTCAGCGCGTTTATCACAGCGTCCATCCGCTGCGCGTTCTGCTGCTGGGCTACCTTGACATCGGCGTTCTCGGTCTCGACCGCGAAGGCTATGATCGCCTGGTCGGGGGTCGTTGTCACCTTACCCGTGCCGGACACCTGGATCACCCTCTCGCTGGAGTCTCCCTGCGTCGCTGCGGTGACGTTCCCGATCACCGCGGCGCAGAGTACCAGCATTAGTGCGATCCCCAGAAGTGCTGTCTTTCCTTGCATGGTATCGATCAGTTCTTTACCGGGCAAAAATAAATACCTTCCTTTAACTACGAGAATTTTCGTAGTTTTAAACCGCGCAATCGCAAAATTGGGCGTGTATACCTGGAATTTCAGTCTCAGGCCCGGGACACCTTTCAGGTTCCGCCTCCACCGTCAATTGCGGCCTGGATTGCATCCAGGAGTTCTCTGGCGGACTGGTAGCGGTTTGCGGGGTCTTTTTCCAGGCACCGGAGGATGATCCGGTCGAACGCCGGTGGTGGCATGGGCCGATCGTTCAGGATGGCCTCTGCCAGACCGGCGAGGTTCTCGCCTGCAAACGGCGGTCTGCCGGCTACCAGTTCGTAGAAGATGGCGCCTGTCTGGTAGATGTCGGTTCTGGCATCCGGTCGACCGTAACGTTCGGGGGCGATCTGTTCGGGGGCGGCGTAGGCCAGTGTGTAGCCGGTAACCCCGGTATCCCGTCCCGCCTCAACCAGTCTGCCCATCCCCCAGTCGGCGATCCTGGGGGTAAGGTCCTCGGTGAGGAGGATGTTCCCGGGCTTTATATCGAGGTGGACAATCCCTTTTTCGTGGGCAAAGGCAAGTCCTGCGGCTATCCCGGCGACTATCCGTGCGGCGGTCCCGGTGGGCAGGGGTTTATCCAGGTCGTTTAACGTACGGGGCAGGTACTCCATCTCGACGAAGGGCACCGGGAGGATGTTGACCGAGTGGACTGCCAGGATGTTCGGGTGGTTGAGGTCTTCCAGGAACCGCATCTCGTTCATGAACGCTCTCCCGGTCACCTCGTCCCGGGCAAGCGGGACCTTCACGGCCACCATCTGGCCGTCGTCTCGCCTTCGTGCCGAGAAGACCTCTCCAAGTCCGCCTCTCCCGATGAAGGTGACCCCTTCGTAGCGGTCAGCAAGTTCTGGCGGGAACCCCGATGGTCGGGAGACCACCGTGCGGTAGGCATCGGGCTCCCTCTTCTTCAGGCGGCGGGCGAGGATGGCAGACCCGCCGACGATCAGGACGAGAACCAGGATTGCCGGCCAGATGCCCGCCCCGGGTGTCGCGGTATCCGCAGTCTCCTTGTCTTTGTTCTGCCCGGGAGCGTCGGCCGGGCCCCGGTTCAACACCTCTTTGACCGCTTCGATCGCCCGGGATGAGGCGTTCGCATGCTCAGGCGGCCCCGCTGCGTCTGCGGGAGGGATGAGGGCGATGAGGATGGTAGAGACCAGGAGCAGGGCGATCAGGTCAGGTCTCATCCGGCACCACAACCCCGGGGGCGATAAAGACCAGGGTCGCTCCCGATGCACCCTTTGCAATCTCGATCAGGTCACCGTCGTGGAGTTCATGTTGCCTGCCCTTATCGAGCCGTCTGCCGTTCACGAAGGTGCCGCCGGTGCTGCCGCAGTCCTCGATGAACCAGCCGCCGGTGCTATGATGCCGGGTGATCCTGGCGTGTGGTCGCGAGACGCGGGTGACCGCTGCATACTCCTCGCTGAGGACGATCGCCTGATCCGGTGGGGCGCCCGCCGCCGGGTCGACCCGGCCGATGGAGATACGGTCGTGGTCGAGCGGGAATACTTTTCCGTCCTCCGGGCCGCCGAGGAGGATGACGGCCGGCGACGGTCTGCCAAACTCTCCGGAGAAGGTCTTGCGGACGCTGGCCAGCCTCTCTGCCAGCACCTCGTCTGTGAGCGTCAGCCGCAGGTTTGCAAAGAGTCCGAGAGTTCTTGTGATGGCCTCAAGCCCTCCAGGCACAAGCGAATACTTCCAGACCGGCCGAACACCCTTTGCGGTGGGGCGTGATAGACCGGCCTCTTTCCGGACGACCCCGATCTTCATCAGTCTGTCCAGGTGCTTCTTTGTGTTCTCGTAACTTGTCTCGATCGCCGCCGAGATCTGCCGGATGTCTTTTGGACTACGTTCGATGGTCTTCAGGATCTTCAGCCTGGTGCTGCTGCTGAGCACGTCCAGGTACTCGGAGAGTTCCTCCAGGTCGTCGGCATCCGTATCCAGGACAAGCGTCCTTGCGTCATCGTCGGTCATGGGATCTCTCGTGCGGGAGTTCGGTCGGTGTATCTTTTCACCCCTCTGGTGATGAAGGTTGTGCGGATCACCACAACGTTCAAGTAATTCACAGGCTGAAGACTCCTTTAACCGTGAGACCTGCAACGCCCATCTCCTGTTTTGAGTCGCCCGCACCCACCCGGACAGTGGGTATGCCGGGGGTGTGACCCCTGCCGGGTGATGCGGGGGCAACCAACCTTGAGGTCGCGGCGATCCTTCGCGAGGTTGCCGATCTTCTTGAGATCCAGGGTGTCCGGTTCAAACCCCAGGCCTACCGTAAGGCGGCGCTGGCGATAGAGACTATGCCGGAGGATATCGCCGACGTGGCGGCAGCAGGGAAACTTGAGGAGATCCCGGGCGTGGGAAAGGCGATTGCAAAAAAGATCCAGGAGATCGTTGAGACCGGCAAACTCGGTTACCTTGATAGTCTGCGCCAGGACCTCCCGGAAGGGGTGCTTCACCTGGTCCAGATCGCAGGGATCGGGCCGAAGAAGGCGATCGCCCTCTCTAAGGCGCTCGGTATACGGACGGTCGATGACCTGGAGGCGGCGGCGAAGGCCGGCCGGATCCGCGATCTCCCGGGGTTCGGGGAGAAGACCGAGCGAAACATACTTGAGAGCATTCAGATGAGCCGGCAGTCTAAGGAACGGCGGCTTCTCGGGCAGATCTTGCCTCTCGCCCTTGATATCGAGCGGCGACTGGCGGCGCATCCCTCGGTTCGCAGGGTTAGCCTTGCCGGGTCGATCCGCCGGCGAAAGGAGACGGTGGGAGACGTCGATATCCTGGCAACATCGACAAACCCTGAGGAGGTGATGGAGGTCTTTGCCAGCCTGCCGAGGGTTGAACGCGTCCTTGCCCGCGGGTCGACAAAGACCTCGGTGGTGCTTTCGGCCGGCATCCAGGTCGATCTCCGGGTGGTGGAGGATACGCAGTTTGGTGCCGCGTTGCAGTACTTCACCGGCTCAAAGGAGCACAACATAGCGCTCCGGAAGCTTGCCATCGCCAGGAACTGGCGGTTGAACGAGTACGGGCTTGTGGATCTCTCAACCGGCCGCCAGATCGCGGGCGAGGACGAGGTGGGTGTCTACCGCGCCCTCGATCTCCCCTGGATCGAGCCGGAACTGAGGGAGGACCGGGGCGAGATCGAGGCGGCCAGGGCCGGGAGACTGCCCAACCTGGTAGGTTACGACGAGATCAGGGGCGACCTCCACGTTCACACCACCTGGAGCGAGGGCGCTCACTCCATCGAGGAGATGGCGGAGGCCGCAAGGGCGCTCGGGTATGACTACATCGCGGTCTGTGATCACGCGGAGGCGCTACGGATCGCCCGCGGTCTCTCGCCGGAACGTCTTTCTGAACAGGTACGCGAGATCGAGCGGATCAACCGGGAGGGCGACGGCGGGTTCACCGTTCTCGCCGGTATAGAGTGTAACATAGGTCCTGAGGGCGGTCTTGACCTTCCTGACAGAGTCCTCGCCGATCTCGACGTGGTGGTGGCAAGCGTTCACTCGGGACTGAAGCAGCCGGAAGAGGAGATGACGAAACGGCTGATCGCGGCGATGCATAACGATAATGTCGACATCATAGGTCACCCGACGGGTCGGATCCTGCTTGAACGCGAGCCTTCAAGGGTCGATCTTGCCGCGGTCTTTGAGGCGGCGGCAGATCTTGGGGTTATGCTGGAGATCAACGCCTACCCATCCAGGCTGGACCTCTCTGACGTCAACGCCCGTGCGGCCCGCGATGCGGGTCTCCGGCTATCGCTCGGCTCAGACGCTCACAGCCGGGAGAACCTGCGGTTCATGGAGTTAGGGGTTGCGACGGCCCGGCGTGGATGGCTCACCGCGGATGATATAGCCAACACCCGGCCGCTTTCTGAACTGAGGAAGATCCTTCGGTCATGAGACGTCGCTGAGGCGGGAGGGGTGGCCAGAAAGCGGGAGATGAACGTGTCTGAATCCTCTCTTTATGCGGTCTCCACGATCTCAACGAGCCTGATCTCAAACGTCAGGGGCTTTCCTGCCAGGGGGTGGTTTGCGTCCAGGGTCACGCCAGATTCCGTGACGTCGGTGACGGTCACTATGGCTGCCCAGCCGTCGGGCTGCTGGATCTGGAACTGCTGGCCGGGCTCGGGCTCGATATCAGCAGGGAACTGGTCTCGATCGATGGTGATGGTCATCTCCACCAGGTGTGGGCCGTATGCGTCTTCGGGCTGGATTGTGGTGGTTCTCTCTTCTCCCGGCTCCATGCCGACGACGGCACGTTCAAACCCCGGGATGACCTCGCCGTTCCCGATGGTAAACTCGAGGGGGTCGCGGTTCTCGGAGGAGTCAAAGACGGTCCCGTCTTCCAGTCTTCCGGTGTAATGCACCCTGACGGTGTCGCCTTCTCTGGCCAGTGTCATACTTTTTATCACCACCGGGAGCGTTGTCGCCGATCCCTATTTATGTGTGCCGGTGAGCGTCACCTCCCGGATTTCCGGGTGGCGTGCAGGATCCCCATCACTCCCTGGGTGCCGCTGATGGGAGTCCTCTCGATCTCAAACTCGTAGTGTCTCCCGATGTAGTCCAGGAGCGCCCGGTTCACTGGCCCCCCGATCGGGGGCATGTGGAGTTCCATCTCTATCCGGCGGATGCCGTCAAGGTCAGATGGCCGGAGGGTCCACTCTGCACCCTCGCAGTCGCACTTTAGAAAGTCGCACCCTCCAGCCATGCTGATGTAGTCGGAGAGGGGTCTGGTGGTCACCTCGACAGTCCGTCCGCCCCAGGTGATCCGGGTGCGTTCGCCGGTGCCGAGCGCCCCCTCTGCCACGGTGACGTTGAGACGGTTCCTGGCGATGTTTTCGCGGAGGACTTCTGCAAGGACGGGTTCGACGGCCAGAACGTGGTCGGAGAGTTGGGCGGCCCGGATACAGAACCCGCCAACGTTTGCGCCGATGTCAATGACGATCTCATCTCTCCGGATGTCGTCAAAACGGTACTCGCCGACGAGGTAGATGGCGTCGGCCTCTGGCGGCATCTGCCGGAAGGTCAGGCCATCGTCTGTGGTGAGGAGGGGTGTGTCCTTTCGGTGCATTGAAACGGTCTGGTTGTGGGTTTTTTCACCGTGCCGGTCGGGTGCCCCCATGTTTGGGGGGTTCTGGTTCTGTCTTTGGTGTTGTGAAAGAGCGTCCCGGTTGGGGGGATCACTCTTCGTTCGATGTTCCTGCGATCTCAATGGGCTGGTCCAGCCTGACCCTGCCGATGCTCTTTCCCTTCATCCTCTCTACGACCTGGCCGGCGAGTCTCTCGGGAACCTCGACGGTTGAGTGGGTCTCGTAGATGTTGATCGCCCCGATGGCGTTTCCCGGGATCCCGGTCTCGCCGGCGAGCGCTCCGACGATGTCCTTTGGCCGGATCTGGTGTAGTCTTCCGGCAGGTATCCGGAGGAGGGCGGTTCCAGGCCGGAGATCCTGGGGCTGGCCCTGGCCTGTCCCGGCGAGTTCCTGTTTCAGGAGGGCGGCGGCGACCTCGAGTGAGGTGTAGTCCTCGGCGACGATACGCTCGACGATGTTGATGTAACGGTCGAGACCGCCCTCGTTTATGGTGTGTTTCACCCGTTCGATGAGTTTGCGCGTCCGGCTCTCTTCGACGTCGCCGGGGGTGGGGAGGGGGATGCGTGCGATCTTGATCCGGGTATAGTCCTGGATCGTCCGGAGTTTGAAGTAGTCTTTCGGGCCGACGAAGGTGATGGCCCGGCCGGTTCTCCCTGCCCGTGCCGTTCGGCCGATGCGGTGGATGTAGTATTCGATGTCCTGGGGGACGTCGTAGTTGATGACCAGGTCGACGTTGTCGACGTCGATCCCCCTGGCGGCGACGTCCGTTGCGACGAGGATATCGATCGTCCCGGAACGGAACTTTGCCATGACGCGGTCACGCAGCACCTGTTTCATGTCGCCGTGGAGTCCTTCGGCGAAGTAGCCCCGGGCCTGGAGGTGGGAGGTGAGTTCGTCGACGCCTTTCTTGGTGTTCGCGAAGATCAGGGTGAGGTCGGGGTCGTATATGTCGAGGACACGGGTGAGGATCTCAAGTCTGTCGCGGCTCCGCACCTCAAGATAGAGCTGCTCGATCTGGGGGACTGTCACTTCCCGGCGTGCGACCGAGATGAACTCGGGGTCTTTCTGGAACCGTTTTGAGATCTCAAGGATGGGTTTTGGGAGGGTGGCCGAGAAGAGGACGGTCTGGCGGTCTTTTGGGGTCTCGTCCAGGATGGTCTCGATGTCCTCTCTGAAACCCATGTCGAGCATCTGGTCGGCTTCGTCCAGGACGACGAGTTTTACGGAGTCAAAGGAGAGTGTGCCGCGGTCGAGGTGGTCGAGCACCCGGCCGGGTGTTCCGACGACGATCTGGGCGCCGCGTTCCAGTGCCCGGAACTGACGTTCGATGGGCTGACCGCCGTAGATGGGGAGGATGGTGATCCCTTTGTGGTAGGCTGCCAGCCGGGCGAACTCTTCTGCGATCTGGATGGCGAGTTCGCGGGTTGGGGAGAGGACCAGAACCTGGGTCTTCCGTTTTGTGGGGTCGATGCGTTCGATCGCGGGGATGCCAAACGCTGCTGTCTTTCCTGTGCCGGTCTGGGCCTGGCCGGTGACGTCGCGGCCTTCGAGCAACGCCGGGATGGTGCTGACCTGGATGGGCGTTGGCTCTTCGAACCCCATGTCTTCTATCGCACGGAGGGTTTCTGGCGAGATATTGAAGTCCTGGAATCTGATATTACTTTCCATTCGTTAGATCTTCGTCTTCTGACCTCTTTATATGTCGCATCGTGCGATCCGGTTGGGGGCTTCGGGCTCCCCCCAACGATCTTTTCCGGGTAGGGGCGGTTTCAGTCGTCTTTTTCCAGGATGTATGCGATCGTTCCTTCTTCGAATCCTTCTCCGGCGGGGAAAAACCCGTTCTTCTCGAGCACCCGGATGGCTGCGCCGAGTTCGGGGTAGATTGTTGCTGTTATCCGTTTGATGCCGGGGACGGAGAAGATGGCGGGGATGAGGTGGCGGACGGCTTCGGTTGCATAGCCCTGGCTTTGGTACTCGTCGAGGACGGAGTAACCGATGAGGACGGTGTCCCCGTCGTCATCGGCCGTTGGCGGGGTGGCGATCGCGGCGCAGCCTATGAGGACTCTGCCGCCCTCTGCGGGGTCGTCCCGCACCCAGTACCAGGTGGCGAAGAAGGGGTCGCCTTTTTCGGCGATCATGAGGGAGAACGCGTCGCGGGTGTCGTCGTCCAGGAGGGGCGGGGGCCAGGATCCGGGGACGGCGGCATCGAGGAGCGTGGCGAGTTTCTCGCGGTCGCTCTGGAGGGTCTCAAGGGTTGCCGGGATCAGGTCCAGGCGTTCGGTGCGTATGCGGGTGGGTTTCATTCGTTTCACAACCAGAGTAAGGTTATCGAGGGGAGGCTATTATCTCTTGTGGGATCTGTCTTTGCCGGCAGGACCTGACCGGGGGTTTCCGCCCGCGGTTAGACCCGGTGGGTCTCTTTCTTCTCAAGGAGGAAGGCGATGGTTCCCCTCTCGAATCCTCTTCCGGCACGACGAAACCCGTTCTTCTCGAGCACCCGGATCGATGCGGTGTGGTCGGGGTGGGTTGTTGCCATGATCCGGCGGATGCCGGGGACGGAGAAGGCGGTACTGACGATCTGGTGGACGGCCTCGGTTGCGTACCCGCGGCCCTGGCACTCCCTGACCACGGAGTAGCCGATGAAGAGGGTGCCGGGGGTGGGTGCAGAGGCGATCCCGCCGAGGCCGATGAGGAGACGTTCTCCGGCGGCGGGTTCGTTTCGCACCCAGTAATAGATGGCAAACTGGGGGTCGGTCTTATCGGTCATCATCCTGATGAAACCGGCGAGCGCCTCGTCGTCCAGGAGGGGCGGGGGCCAGGATCCGGGGACAGCGGCATCGAGGAGCGTGGCGAGTTTCTCGCGGTCGCTCTGGAGGGTCTCAAGGG